>PBLQ01000061.1 GCA_002721815.1 Myxococcales bacterium | reverse complement strand
GCGCACCAAAGCGCGCCCAATGGCCACCCGTTGGCATTGACCGCCCGATAAGGCGGCCGGCTTACGCTGGAGCAGCTGATCGATTTCGAGCATTTGGGCCACTGCGTTCACTTTGTCAGCGATGAATGCTTTGGGTTTCTTTTGAAGCTTTAATGAAAAACCAATGTTTTCAAACACGGTCATGTGTGGGTAAAGCGCGTAGTTTTGAAACACCATGCCCACATCGCGTTCTTTCGGGGTTTGCTCATTGACCCGGCTTTCATTAAAACGCAACTCTCCATCAGTGATTTCTTCGAGCCCGGCGATCATGCGCAGCGTTGTGCTTTTACCGCAACCCGAGGGACCTAAAAAGACTGTGAAGGACCCTTCTGGAATATCCAGGTGCAGGTCTTTGACCACTTCAACGTCATCATAGGATTTGCAAATGCCATCGAGTTTAATGGGGGTCAAAACCAACTCCTGCAAAATCAATGTTGGTGCGGCTCGGATCTTTACCCCCAAACCAAAAACGATTCGGCCCTTTTTCCCATAGCCGCTCTCCCTGAGGGGTCTCTAAAACCAATTTATAGGCCCACATCTCACCGGTTTTTCCTAAAACCGAAACAGTGGCGGTGTTTTTTTCCATTTCGAGTTTTTTGGCCCCTTGCAGGCTCCAGCCACCCAGTTGCTCCGGGTTGCCCACCAAATAAAGCGCCCCTTCTGAAGGCACATCCGTCACACTTAACGTCCATTGCGGTGAAACATGATAAAAAGCTTCAAGCTCCTTTTGAAGCAAGGCGGCATCAACATTTTCATAAAGGGTCATGCGCAAGCCGGCCACAGCATGGGTTTCGGTCAACAAGGGTTGTGCGGTGGCGGCAGATAAACTTGAGAAAGGCAACCCAGCCGCATCGCCAACGGCAATCAAAGCCGCACGGTCCTGATGCGTTCGAAGGATTTTTAAGTTGTTCGCGTCAGCGTGCAAAACATGAGATGCACCGTGGCGAAACAGCGCTTCTCCTTTTCTTGGTTGGAGCAAGTGTTGGATCAAAGCATAAGTGTTCGCATCTTTTTCAAAGACCATATCGCTGCGCACTTCGGTTTCTGATGAACCTTTAAGCCCCGCTTCCACACCATAAGTGAGCAAAGGAATGCCACGCATGGCCAATTGAAATGCCAACAACCTTTGGGTGGCAGCCACATCATCGTGACACCGGGTTAAGACACGCGGCAAATCATGATTATCTACGAAAGTCACCAAGTCTTGCGGTGCCTCGTAAAGGCGATCGGCACCTAAAACCGATGCGATGGCTTGCATGTTTTTGCCATCACAAAAGGAATCTACCATGGCGTAATACAAAGGATAGTCGAAGAGGCTGTTAAACCCACCGGACTTAAGCGTTTTGGCGGTGACCACCGTATTGCCATCAAGCATTTCCCCCAAACGCAAACCGGGCGCAGCAAGCTGCGTGGCCATGTCTTTGTTGAAACGCTGCCAATAGGAAAAAGGCACATGCCGAACGGCATCAAAACGCAACCCCCAAATGCCCGGTACATCGATCAGTTTTTTTGTTGCGGCGTGTAGATGCTCATAAACGTCTTCAGCATCTTGGTTTAAATCAGGCAAACCCGCCAAGCGCCCTTGTTGCACTTGGGTTTCATCATTCCAATTTTTAATTTCTTGGGCCTTATGAAACCATTGGGGCTTTTGTTGCGGCAACTCAGAGGCATACCCCACATGATTGGTCACAATATCCAAGATAAGGCCCATCTTTTTTTTTTGAGCGGTCTCTCCCAAGGCGTGCAAGGCGCCGCGCCCACCAAAGGCTGCCTCTACCTCATGAAAATCGTTGACCCAATAGCCGTGAAACGCTCCATGGCCCATGAACGGTTCTTTTTGTGTGTCATAAACAGGAGACAACCAAACAGCATCGGCACCGAGGTCTTTAATCCAATCAAGTTTGGCCGCCACACCTTCTAAGTCGCCACCATGAAAAGCCAAAGGGTCAGCTGCGTTGGTTTGTGCCATATCGTTATCGACGTTACCGTTATAGAACCTGTCCACCATGACCATGTAAATGGCATTGATGGATGGCTTCATGGGCACTGCAGGTTTCGCAGTGGTGGCAGCGTGCGCCCCTTTCAGCTGTTGCGTGAGCAAGGCCCCCAAAGAATGGGCCCCTTCCCCATAGGCATCTTGTTCATTCTCATGTTTAAAGCGCAAGAAGACCGGAAAGGCCACCTCCATCACCCGAATGCCCTCGGCATGCGTTTTGGTCCACAGACTGCCATTGATTTCCCAACGGAAACGCCCATTGATAAACGAAAACAAGCGAGCCTCCAGTTGAAAAACGGCCATGGCTTCTTCGGGAGCGGCTTCCATGGACGGCTTCAAATGGGGGGTGGCTTTTTTCCAAAAAGCATCGTTGCTGGCAGCATCAAACGAAAGAGATTGGCCCTCGTTGCCCGCTGACGCAATGATCGAAGGTGCCAAACCATCGGCAGCCACCGCGTGGCCATTGAGATTCAAATACAAAGGTATCTGTTGACCGGGTTGCACCACCGCAGATGTGTGTTGACACCCCGCCAGGCCCAGACCCAGCAAAATTCCCATGAGGATGCGAACTAAAACCATGCTTCTGCCTCAAATGAAATCAGTTGATGAAAATGACTTTCAACGGTGCCAAACAATTCATTCTCATCGTCTTGCACTTGGTAAACATTGCCCCACGCTGTGTTTTCTGTGGACAGTTGGGCCCCGTATATTAAACGCAATGCAGGGCGTGAAAAAATTCCAACCCCAGCCGGCTGAAACACCGGCCCCAATTTGAACTGTAAGGTTCGCCGTTCGTCCGAATCACCCATTTCGAGGCCGCGGTTGTCGGGTTGACCAGCGGTGTTCTCAAAAATGGAATCTGCGTGGTTTCGATAACGGTTGCCGTTTTTGGACCATTCAATGGCGTAGCTGGTTTCAAAAAGCGCATGAAAGGTTCGGGTGAGAAACGCTTGGGCCCGCACTACGGTGGAACCACTTTGAGAATTCCAATCACTGGGCACTAACGCATTGTCTTCATCCCAACGATCAATGTACAGCGCGGCCCAAATCAAATCTAAACGCCCAGGCCACAAAGTTAGAATCATTTCGTTGCCCACCATCAACTCATGGCGCTGGTCAGTGAGCCCCGTGGTGTACAGCCGATAGGTTTCACCATTAAAGGTTTCGGTGGTCATGTGCGTGGGATGGGCCCGTTCCAAATGGGCAAAGAGATTGTTCCAACGCAAGGGACCAAAGCCGCCAAAACCGGCTTGTAATACCCACGCGTGGGATTGGGCATCGGTGGCACTGATGTCCAGCTCTTGGCCTTCTTGGGTGGGGTTTTCAAAAAGGTGGTCTTCCATCACTTCCCCACGCAAACAAGGCTCCATTTCAATGCCCTCAGAATTAAATGGCGCGTTGGGATTGTTCGGCGACGCATTTTCGTAACGAAGCTCGGCCCCCACTGAGATGCGAAAGTGGCGGTGGTCGGTGTATCCCAACATGCTGCCCCCGGTGATCACCGGCGCATAAGCAGATCCTTTCAAACCATAACCAGAATCCCCCAAACCCATGAGGACAAGCCAATTATCACCTTCGTAACGCCATGAAGCGCCCACCGTTTGATTAAACAAATTGGCAGGACGCATGTCGTACAAACCCAAATCGCCATTGTCCCAGATGAGAGAGCCCAACCGCCAAACGCCTTTGTCGGTGAGGAGGCCACCGGTATCAATAAACGCACGACTCATGAAAAAGGCCGACAAAAACCCATTGCTGGCATCCGCCCCGTTGATGCTGCCGCCTTCGAGGCGCAGATGAAGATTGCTCCACACCGGTCCCCCATCCAACAACCGAAACCGCGTTTCCACGGCGGTCCAGGGCCCCTCATTCAGCAAGCGCCCATACAGATTCCAATGTCCCAGCTTGCCAGTGCCCCCTTGCAATTCCGGTCGGGCCATCACGCGCAAATACCCACCCACCGAAGTGCGCTGTGAACTTAAAGATAGGTTTTGGGCTTGTGCCGTTTGGGGGACGAAGAGCGGAACCGCCAAGACCATCCCCAACAAACAAAAATAGGCGGCAGGCATACGCATCAATCGACATCCTCAAAAATGACGATAGAGCGAGGGGCCACGTCGAAAGTGGGTGATGCATACACCGGACTGTCCGTGACGAAATTGTGGGTCACGCTGCGATCGCGATCTTCTGTGCCCAGGTAGTCTTCATCATCGTAATAGCTTTGCGTATCTACTTTGAGCGACCAGTTACGGTTTTGGGGCAAGGTAAAGGTGACCCAGTCGGGCGTCTGATTGATCATGATCGCCAACTCGGGCCCCCACGTTTCATCGTAATAGTGCATGAGAAGGCTTTTTCCGCCCCATTGTGGGTTATCAGAATTATCCACCCCTTTATAAGAAAAGGGCGCACGCTCTTCGTAGGAAGACGGTGCGAACGCATAGCTGTGACTTTTTCGAAAAGCGATCATGTGCCGTACGAAGTCATGCATGCGAACCTTTTCAGGGCTGCTTTGCCATTCGCCCCACCGAAACCAATTCCATTCATTGTCTGCCCCGGTGGAATAAGCGTTGTTGTTGCCATACTGGGTGCGTAGCCACTCATCGCCACCCAAGATCATGGGGGTGCCGTGGGAAATTAACAAACCCACCATGAGGTTGCGCGCTTGCTGGCGTTTCATGCTTTCGGTGTCCCAAATGCGCGATCGGTTGTGATCATCGCCAGAGTCGTAATCACACCACGAACTGGTTGGATCGTCACAACACACTGGATTGAGCAAACCACACCCATTCCGCTTTTCGTCAAAGCTCAACAAATCGTAAAGGGTGAACCCGTCGTGCGACGTAATAAAGTTCACGCTGTGGTAAGGCCGTCGTTCATTCCAAGCGTAGTAATCGTACGAACCTTGAATCACAAACCCGCCATCGGCGTCTGCCTCAAGGCTGTTGAGCATCCAATCATCGTAGTTGATGAACGAACGCCACCAATCTCGAAAACGGGCATTCCATTCGTACCAACCAAATCCAGCCTTGTCGGTGGCGCCTGGGTATGCGCCAATGAGGGGGCCATAGTTGCCTCCAGCGGTCCAGGGTTCAGCAATGATGCGCGTGTTGTATTTTTGAATTTGGGAATCATCGATGATGTCTTGAAGCACCGTATTTTTTGGATCGTCCCAATTGTTATAGTCGCCATCGACCTCGCCCAAGATCCCGGCCAAATCAAAACGAAAACCATCCACGTGTAACTCGTCCACGTAAAAGCGGAGGGAATCCATGATCAAACGACGCACAGCAGGGTGATTGGGACGCGTTTGATGCCCCACCCCAGTGTTATCCCAATACCCTTTGCCGTCCTCAGAAAGCGCGTAATAGGTGGGGTTATCCAAACCACGAAAAGACATCACCGATGCGATTTCTTGTGAGTCGAGATTAAAAGCTTGTTGCCGGGTGTCGGCGTCCACAAAAAAGTCGTCGGCATAAATCTTTTCGCGCCACAAACCGCCTTCGCCCGTGTGATTATACACCACGTCCACAATGACTTCGATTCCGGCTTGATGCAGTTGGTCCACCATCCATTTGAATTCATTGATCACTTCATAAGGATCGGTATTGGCCGCGTAGGTGCGTTCGGGGGCAAAAAAGTTTAAGGTCCAATATCCCCAATAACCCCCATCGGTGGGTTTTTCATGAATGGGCAACAACTCCACCGCCGTGATGCCCAAGTCTTTGAGGTAATCTGCTTTTTCACCCAATCCACGATAGGTGCCGGGATGCACCACGCCCGATGCGGGGTTATTAGAGTACCCTTTGAGGTGTACTTCGTAGATAATTAAATCTTGATGTCGATGAGAAACAAAATCTTCTTTTTGACGGTTTTGGCGCCAGCTACTTTCGTGGCTCGACCACTCGTAGTTGCTTTGCATGATCACGCCTTTGACAGCGGCCCCCCACGTGCTTTGGGTTCTGGCAGGCCCACTGGCGGCACTGCCACGGCTCCAATCGTGCTCACCACTCAATGCTTTGGCATACGGGTCGATGAGTAACTTGTTGGGATTGAAGCGGTTTCCCTTTTCATCCACGTCGGTGATAAACCCATCAATGCGACCCGGCTCCCAATCTTTGTCATAGGTCCAGTTGGCGCCCCAAGCCACAAAACCGTAATGCTGCCCAATCCCAATGCCTTCCACAAACAAGTTCCATACTTCGCCTTGTTTTTTCATTTCGAATTGTTGGACGGGCAGCTCATCGGTGGGTTCATCAAACAGCAATACATCCATGCGGGTGGCTGATTCGGAATAAACAGCAAAATTAACCCCGCTGTCGATAATGGTGGGGCCCATGTGCTTTAGGGCGATGATGTCGTCTTTGTTGAGGCCAGGGGCCACGTCGTGGGTTTTGTATCGTTCAACGCGTTCTTGTTCGTCATCCCAAAAATCACAGGCAGCGCCGAGCAACAACAAGAGGATGAGGCGTTTGATCACGAGACACCGCCCAACGTTTGGAGTAAATCATCAATGGGCGCCTGATGAGATACCAGCGGCCCCATCACATGATCCACCGAGCGCCCGGTGCGTTTGCTCCACAGGGTGAGATCCAAAGCCATTTGGTTTTTTACCATATCGATGAGGGTGGCATCCTCGCCCCACAACCCTTGAGCTTGTCGTTGGTCATTCAATCCACACATCAACATTTTCGTACCATCGATGACCAAAAAAAGCTTGTGTGGCCAGTATTTCTCTAAAACATCTTCTTCGATGTTGTAGGAGAAACAATGGCCTGCGAACCCGTTGAGGGGGGTGAAGCTAAACAAGGTCGGAATGATGTTCTTGGCTTCAAGCTGTGCCAAAGCCGGTTGCAATTCGCGCAGTTCACTCTGCCAGGCAGAAATACAAACACTTTGGGTGGCCCCTGCTATCAGCATGGCGGCTTGCTTGAACGTATCGGCCTTATCCTGCAGCGGCCAAACCCGCACCGAAAGGGGCTTTTCTTCCAAATCAGCCGCGGCCAGCTGAAATTCTTCCAATCGCGTGTTGAAGCTGTCGGCCACCTTTTCCGCCAACGCATCCGGGCTTAAAGGGATGTAACGTGCTGGTTTTTGGCCAATATTCTGAATATAGCCCCGGGCCTCCATCTTGTTCAAAAGACCATAAACGGCAGAGCGTGGAACGCCGGAATCAGCCGCTAATTGGTAGCCTGTCACCGGATATTTACTGATCAAGCTGCAGTAAATCTTGGATTCATTTTGGGTAAAACCCAAGACCTCCATGGCTTTTAATAACTTTAAATTCAATGTTTTACACCCATTTTAAAGACCGACTAAGACCCGGCGTAATTGGATTTGACGAAACCCGGCCAACGCTTTAGTAACTCTTTATAGAGTCACGGTCAAGATCCCCGTAACTCCCCGATATGTTGGGAATGAAAGGAAGTGATTTTTGCTGGTCCATGGACCTCGCTCCAGCGGTGTTTTGTGCCCCATTTTTGCCTTGCCCCAGGGAGAAGGCATCGGAGATTTGGGGCCAACGGCCTTTCGGTTTATCGACCGCCTGCATGAAGCTGGTTTTCGGACCTGGGCCCTGCTCCCTTATTCGCCCATTGATCATCCTTACTGCCCCTACAGTTCCATTTCCTCTTTCGGCATCGAACCACTCTTCATCTCCTTGGAGCTGCTGGTCAAAGCCGACCTGCTCACGTTCAATCAAGACCACATCCACAATGGGAAGACCGTGGTCTACGACGAAGTGGTGGCGTTCAAAAAACCACTTTTAACAGAGGCCGCCTTTCGGTTTTTGGCGCAAGCGAACCACCCGTGGCGACATGATTACCAACAATTTATCACGCGTCATTCCTGGGTTGCAGACTTGGCACTTTTCGTCACCCTGAAAAATCATTTTAACGGACTTCCTTTTTGGGAATGGCCGCAACCTTATCGCGACCGAACCCCTGAGACCCTGCAGCAATTTGAACTCCAACATCAGACTGCCATCGCTCAACAACAAGTGTTGCAATATTTTGCCCATCGGCAGTGGCGGGATGTGCATCGGTATGCGCAATCCAAAGGCATTGCCACCTTCGGTGATCTTCCCCTTTATGTGGCCGCTGACAGTTTAGATGTTTGGTGCCATGCCAACGATTTTCAACTGGATGCCAACAAGCGGGTCATCGACGTGGCCGGGGTCCCTCCCGATGCATTTAGCGATACCGGCCAAAAGTGGGGGAACCCGCTTTATGATTGGGAGGCCATGCAAAAAAACGGGTTTTCTTTTTGGAAAAAACGATTGGCATACCAACATGAACAGTTTGACTTGCTCCGCATCGATCACTTTTTGGGGCTTCACCGTTATTGGGCCATCCCTGCAGGCAATGAAACAGCGACCGAAGGCGCTTATCGGCCCGGCCCTGGCATGGCCTTTTTTGAATCCATGCAAAATCACTTCGGAACGCTTCCTTGGGTTTTAGAAGATCTGGGTGCAGTGACGCCAGAATCAGAATCCTTAAAAGCCATGATCGGTCTTCCTGGCATGTCGGTCCTGCAATTTGGTTGGGACAATCCCGACACAAACCCCCACCACCCCAACAACCACCTTAAAAACGGAGTCTGTTATTTGGGCACCCACGACAACGAAACATGGAACCAATGGTGGGCGCAACAATCGTCAGATGTTCATGCTCAAGTCCGAGATCACCTCGACCCAACCACAAATCACCTTCGCGAAATAGGTCTTCATTTAGGTCTGAGTTCCTCATGTCAGTTGAGCATTATACCTTTGGCTGATCTGTGTGGACTGGGCGAAGCGGGTCGCATCAATGTTCCGGGTGTGGCGGAGGGCAATTGGAAATGGCGCTGTACGGCCGCTGCCCTTGATCAACTGGACGCTTCACATCTCGCGCAACTCAACTTATTTTACCAACGAACGCCCCCTAAAACCACGAGGTCCATCATGAATCTAGGGTTTCCTGTCGCACCGCCTCTTTCCAACGTTTCACGCACCGAATGGGTTCAAGCCAACGAACTCGCACACAATTATGCCTGGACTTGGGATAAAAGCACTGAAGCGTTGTTTGAAAAGATGTCCCCCGAACATTGGCGGCGCGAACGCAACCCCATCAAGATGCTCAAAGAACGACAACCCGAACAAATCGCAGCCTTTCGTTCCCAGATCTCACACTGCCATGAAAAACTGCAAGCCACTTTGAACGGGGTTCACTTCAACGTCATCCAAAAGGACAGTGTGGCTTATTTTTGTGCTGAATTTGGCTTGGTGGAGTCCTTTCCCATTTACTCAGGTGGCCTGGGCATTCTCGCAGGCGACACCCTCAAAGAAGCCTCAGATCAAAACCACAACACAGTGGGCATTGGATTGCTGTACCAACGGGGCTATTTTCGCCAACAGCTCTTACTGGATGGCACCCAAATCGCATTGTCTGATCAAGAACGCCCCACCGATGTGGGACTGCAAAATTTCATCGACCCAAAAACCAAAAAATCGTTACGGCTTTCAATCCCTTATGCCGACAGCCACATCCACTTCACCGCCTGGTTGGCCATGGTGGGTCGCACCCCACTCTTTCTTTTGGACAGCAATGTTCCCGAAAACCCACCGCATTTGCGGGCCATCACCGACCACCTCTATGTCCCAGACCGCGAAGTACGTTTGGCTCAAGAAATTCTTTTGGGCATTGGGGGCGTGATGTTGTTGACGCATCTGCAGATCAACGTGTCCACCTACCATCTCAATGAGGGTCACTCTGCCTTTTTACTCTTGGAGCGACTGCAAAAAGCATTGGCCCAAGGCATGAACATGGCTGAAGCCAGGGCCCACATCACCAAAAATACCGTATTCACCATCCACACCCCCGTGCCCGCGGGCAACGAAAAGTTCCATGCACCGCAAATGCATCACGCCCTCTCCTCTTACTTTCAGCAATGCGCCCTCCCCGAAGAAGAAATCATGAAACTGGGCATCGGGGTGGAAGGCAATCCCGAACTCTTTGATCTAACGGCGTTCGCCATCAGGCACAGCGCTGCGGTCAATGGGGTGAGTCTCTTGCACGGCAAAACCGCCACCGAAACTTGGCAAGAAGTTTATGGCCAAGAGATTCCGGGCATCACCAACGGGGTCCACGAGGGGACTTGGACCGGAAGCGCCTTCATGAACTTGCTCGAACAAAAGGGCCCCATCTCTCCCCAAACCCTTTGGCAGGCCCATCAAGAACAAAAGGCCGAAACCCTGCAAGAAATCGAAGCCCGCCTTTATGAGCACTACTGTCGCGAACGTGCCCCCATGGAACGTTTGACCACCGTGCGCAAAGCACACCTCCAAGATGCTTTGGTCATTGGGTTTGCGCGACGTTTCGCCACCTACAAACGCGCCACTTTGATTTTCAAAGATCTTCAACGACTGGAAAAACTATTGAAAAACCCTGACCGGCCCGTCGCGCTGGTCTTTGCGGGCAAAGCGCACCCTGCGGACATCCCCGGTCAGGAACTCATTCGAACCATTTCAAGCTTGGCCCATGACCCCCACTGGAATGATCACATCCTCTTCATTGAAGATTATAATGTCAGGCTCGGCCAGCGATTGGTGCAAGGCGTGGATCTGTGGCTGAACACACCACAGCGCCCCCTGGAAGCCTCTGGAACCAGCGGTATGAAAGCAGCCATCAATGGCATTCCCAACTGCTCTATTTTGGACGGCTGGTGGGATGAAGGCTTTAATGATGAAAATGGGTGGGCCATTAAACACGCCACCCCACACAATGATGACCATGACCATGAAGACCTGTTGAGCCAACTGGAAAACGATATC
Organism: Myxococcales bacterium; assembly: GCA_002721815.1. Classification (GTDB taxonomy): domain Bacteria; phylum Myxococcota; class UBA727; order UBA727. The sequence continues at coordinate 248,305 of PBLQ01000061.1, read as the reverse complement.
GTCCCCACTTTCTTTGACCGCAATGCCGAAGGGCTGCCCTTGGCCTATCTCAAAAAGATGAACCATGCTTTTGAGTCAGGCCGTGCGCACTTTTTAAGCAGTCGCATGCATCAGGAATATCAAGCGCTCTACCGAGCCCATCGATAACATTCAGGTGTTTAAATGGGGTTTAAATCTCTTTTTCGGTTCAGTTTCTCCTTTTACTTATTTGGGCTATACTTCATGAAAACCATTTTCGAGATAAGGGCTTCGCGCTTGGAAAAGAAAAAAACAGTTTCTGTCATCACGCGTTTCCACAAATGGACTTCTGCCTTACCAACGATGGCACTCATTCCGCTTATATTAGGGGTGACTTTCTGCCTTGGGGGATGCCCCGAAGAGCCTGAGCCTGAAGACAAACCTCCGGCACAAAACAATTCCACCGATGGCGCTGATGATGGCAGCACCGATGGCACCGGCAATGGCAATACCGATGGCAGCAATGATGGCAACAATGAAGGCCAATCCGACGGCACAGCCTTCGATGCGGGTGCATTGGATGGAACCGGTACTGATCCAGACGGGGGCAACGACGCGATTGACGCCCCCACCGATGCAGGAACGATGACCGTAAGTATCGACAGCGGCTTCATGGATTCAGGAACCCCACCCAGCGAAACCACATTGCTCAACAATGGCAACTTTGAAGCCAACGAGACCCTGGAGGGCTGGCTGTTGTACCCCAACAACGCCAACGCAGTGATCATGTCCACGGGTGACCTTTATTTTGACAGCAGCGACACGTTCACGGCTCGCAGTGGCAACCAATCAGGAAAACTGTGGGGGCAATACAACGGTGGGTACAATGAAACCTTTCTCTTCCAAGAAATGCCTGCGGCCGCCACCAACTACCAACTGAGTGGCTGGGTGTATGTGGCATCTCAAGAATCCTTCAACATCGACAACAGCGCGACGCTCACCCTCAAGTACTTCGCCGATGGGTACGCCAATGAGCAACAAGAATCCCGCCCCATCAACACGCAAATCAACGATCAATGGACCTGGGTGAGTCTTTGCGGCACCGTTCCTGAAAACCTGTCGCTCATGCAAGCAGGCATCGTCTACCAACAAACGGGCGACGGCTCCCACGGCACCCTCTTTTTAGACGATTTCCAATTAGAAACCGTGAGCGGTTGTGAAACCTCAGATGCCGGGACCATGCCAGCCACAGACGCAGGCACGACCATCGTTGAATACGATGCAGGTTCCCCAGCGGCACCCACGCCTGATGCAGGGACAACAGATACCCACGCATCGGGCCACGACGCGGGCTCAATGTTCACCGATGCCGGACAGGTCAACGTACCGTCTCACGCCCAAGACGCTGGCGCCTCGGGCACATCAGACGCGGGAGCGGACCCATCCAGCGGGAACCATGCGCACAGCACTGATGCAGGAACATCCACGCCCACACATCCCTATTTGAGCGAACTTTTCTTGGGGAATGACAACAGCGCCACCCAAAGCTTCGCCGAAGTGAGTGGTTTGGCCAACACCGATGTTTCCCCATACGCCCTGGCCTTTTTGGATGGCGATGGCGCCCTGCTCGAAATGTCAGTGGATGCCAATGAAGCCCTCATCCCCGATGAAAACAGCGGCCTGGGTGCGGTGGCATGGCATCACTTGCCGGTGGCCGATGCGGGTACGGGAGACACACCGGTACAGGCATTTGCACTCATTTACGATCTTGAAGGCCCCAACGAGACCTTGGTGGAGTTTTTGAGCATTGATGACGTTGTTAGCGCAGCCGATGGCATTGCTGACTGTTTGGACGGCGTTGATTCAAACATTGCCAATGCTGACCAGACCTTCACCAGCGGCCACAGTCTGCAACTGGTGCGCATGGTCCCTTCCGGATGGCGGCCCTCAGAAGCGCCCATTTGGCTTGAGCGCGACATCCCCAACGCCCAGCAGCTCAACCCCAACCTGCTCAGCACCTCCATTCAAGTCAAAGTTTACGATGCCCCCACCAATGTGGGCGACACCCTGTTCATTCGTGGCAACTTTGCCATCGACGGCTCTCACGACGCACCCAGCTGGGAAGAAGCGTCGTCGGTAGAATTGGGATGGAGCGACGATTGTTCCTGCTGGGCTGGGGCATTTTTGTGGTGGACCCATCAAGCACTTGACTACAAACTGTTCATCTCGCGACCCAACAATGATGATTGGTGGGAAGCCGGCAATAACCGTCAACTCAATTACAGCAACACCGATGCGGTGGCGTTGATCATCAGCGATTGGCAATACTAGTCATGCCCTCTACCGCGCGCTTGTCATGGTTCTTTCTGCTCTTCGGGTTTTCTGTCCTCGCGGCTTGTGTAGACGATACCAGCGATGATTCACAAGGTGAGGACCCCCAAGCCCCCAAACCGACACAACACATGAACGATGCCGGCCTTGATGCTGATCCAGAAGTGGCCCCGCCTGCACCAACCATTGTCACCCAACGATCCTGTGAGGTGGTGCTGCGTCATCAAGTGAGCACCGATGCCAATACCGTTGAGGTGGCTGGGGAATGGAATGATTGGACGCCCGCCCCCATGGACGGGCCTGACGCGGCCGGTTGGGTGTCCATCGAACTGGGAAGTTTGGCGCCCGGAGAATATGGCTATAAGTTACTCACCGATGGCGTCTGGGAAGAAGCGCTGCCCTTAGATGCCTATACCAAGTGGGTGGACAACACCGAAAACCGCAATCTCCGCGTGGGCCATTGTGAAAAACCGCTTTTACAAACCCTCACCGCCACGGCCTCGGCTGAGGGTGATGTTGTAATTTCCATTCAAGTAGCGCTGGCCAACAACGGCGCGGCGCTGGACCCGCAATCCGTGGTGGTCAAACGGCAAGGCACCCTTGTTCAAGAAGGGGTTTCTATCAACGTTGAGGCTGGCACCATCGACCTCCAATGGGCCGACCTGCCCACCGGGAAGCACAGCGTCACCATCGAAGCAGCCGATGCCCAAGGCACCACCGCCGAAAACACCCCCTTGTGGATTCCCCTGTGGGTAGAAGACACGCCCTTTCAATGGACCGATGGCCTCATGTATTTTGTGTTTACCGATCGCTTTCGCAATGGCGACGTGGATGCTGACACACCTTTCACCTCTCCCATTGAAGAGGTGGCCACCATTGCCAATTATCAAGGCGGCGATTTTCTTGGCATTCAGCAAGCACTGGATGAAGATTATTTCACCAACCTGGGTGTCAAAACCTTATGGCTGTCCCCCGTCTACGACAACCCCGAAGGCCGTTACCTGGATCGCGACAACACGCACCACTTCAGTGGCTTTCATGGGTACTGGCCCATTGATGCGCTGGCCGTTGAGAACCGCTTTGGAGATGCGGCGGGCAGTGCTGCCGATCGACTCACCGCTTTGATTCAGAGTGCTCACGACAAAGGCATTCGTGTGCTCTTCGATTTGGTGCTCAACCACGTTCACGAAGACCACCATTACGTGACAGAGCATCCAGAATGGTTCGGTGACGGTTGCGTGTGTGGGCTCGACGGATGCGATTGGGATGAACGCGTTTTGGATTGCTGGTTCGTTCCTTATTTGCCCGACCTCAATTATCGTAGCCATGCCATTACCCAGCGCGTGGTGGCCGACACATTGACCTTGTTGAGAACCTACGATGTGGATGGCATTCGCATCGATGCCGCCAAACACATGGACCATGTGATCATGCGCACCCTGTCCAAACGAATTAGAGAAGACATCGAAGTGGGGGATGCCGCCTCCTTTTACATCGTGGGCGAAACCTTCACGGGCGGCGACGGCCATGAACAGCTCATGGCGTATGTGAATGAATGGGAACTCGATGGCCAATTTGATTTTCCTTTGTATTGGTCCATTCGCAATGCCTTTAACGGCGGCTCCTTTCGCGATCTTGAAAACCAAGTCCAGGTGGGAATCGACAGCTACGGCAATGCCACCATGGCCCCTTTCTTCGGCAACCACGATGTTGCACGGTGGAGCACCGAATTGGCCGGTAATGCCCAAGGCCCCTTTGAAAGCACCGAAGACCTCATGGCCACCGGTGACGCGGTGACCCAATGGGACCTCATCAACCCCATCTCACAGTCCATGCTCTTTACTTTCACGCAACCGGGCGTGCCACTGCTCTACTATGGCGATGAAATCGGTCTGGCGGGCGCTGGCGACCCTGACAACCGACGCATGATGAATTTCGCACCCTATTTGAGCGCCAACCAACAAACCCTTTTGGAGCGCGCTCAAGAATTGGGCCAAGTCCGCGCCACAACGAAAGCGCTGCAACATGGCAGCCGCACCCAACTGTGGGTGGATGATGACTTACTGGTCTACAGCTTAGATGCGGGCGGGCAAGACATCGCCATTGTGGCCATGAACAAAGGCAGCGTCACCCGACAAGAGACCATCACCATCCCCCATGATGCCCTTGAAGGCCTGACACTCCAAGGCATTGTGAACACGAGCCGCTCAGCCACGGTTACAAACGGCCAAATGGTGTTGGAGCTGCACAGCTGGGAATACACCGTGCTCTCGCCTTGATGTCCCTGTGAGCATTTGAAACTGCCAAGCGCTCATTTTTCTAAAAAAATCTTTGGTCTTTCAGATCATCGGCTGTAAGTTTCATCACGAACCCAGAAAAGGAGCTTGCCGTGTCTGGAGCCATGTCTGTTTTTGTCGCTGTGTTTGTCGGGATTATCGTTTTTTCTTTGATCAGCAAATACACCCAGCAACTCACTTTTGGTCTCATGGCAGGCGTGCTCACGGGTATTTTGGCCTATTTCGTAACGCCCCAAGTGGTCGAAGTGAAAGACGATGCCATCCAAACAACGGGCAAAAAAGCCACCAAAAATTTAGATGCCCTCAAAAACCCAGACACCGGCAAATTCAAATCCCTCAAAGACCTCAAACAAGAACTGGGCGCCTCCGAACAAGCCATGGACGACCGGCTTAAAGAGCTTGAGGATATGGTGGAGAAGTAAGAGCCACTGCCTTGTCGAAACTTTACGCTTCGACAGTCAATCAGCGGATACGACATCGGGTTCCTGCCATTGCTTATGCTTTGCCATGCACACCAAAAAAGCGTCGCTTTGTAGATTTGCGGCAAGCCATTCATGCACCTTGGGCCAGTCTTGTGCATCAAACCAAGTACGGTCGTGATTGGCAAACTGTCTCACAAAGGGAAACAACGCATCACTCAAAGAGGATGACGGGTTCATTTGAAAGTATTTTTCTTCGAGGTCTCGTAAATATATAGAAGCCGCTTCCCGGTGAACGAGACTGTCTACATCTTCATACCGATTGGGGTATTTGTAGCGGTCTAAATGAAATTTGAACTCGTCATCGTTTCGTGAAACCCAATATTTTTCATTGTCATCGAGTTCCCATTTCAATACGTGCTGCATGATATCGATGCTTTCATCGAGCACCTTTCCATCAGGGAGCAATAATACAGGCACTGTCCCTTTGGGCGAAATCTCTAACATGTGCTGAGGCTTGTCTCGCAACACCACTTCACGGTGTTCGTATTCATACCCGGTGCGAACGATGGCCATCCGCGCGCGCATGGCGTAGGGACATCTTCGAAAACTGTATAATATGGGTAAACGCATTTTTCTATGACCGATTTATAACCTTCATGCCAAAACTCAACAGCGTTCGTCTCTACGACGCCGCCGCAACCCCATCAACACAACAAGCACCAAGAAACCTGAGCTGCCTGCACTGTTATTTTGAGCATTACACCCACATCCCGCATCTGCCACTTCGGCGCCATCTTGATTTTTATCCTTAGCTGTATCGCCTCCATCGGTGTTGTTATCGTCAACCGGTGATGTCGTGGTTGGGCCAGCGTCTGTACTCGATGGGTGTGTGGCGGTACCCGAATCCACACTTTCTGCTTCACCACTTCCCGCATCTGCCATGGTCGGTGCAGAGGGTGTTCCAGCATCGACTCCCGAAACAAATGCGCCTCCAGCATCGTTAAAGAGCTCCGACACCAGTCCCGCGTCATACACTTCAGCGGGTTGACCTGCATCAACAAAAACTTGGGTTCCCGCATCCATCATTGCCATGCCCGCATCCTTCATTGCCATGCCCGCATCCGTCATTGCCATGCCCGCATCGACAGTCTCAATGGCCGTTTCACAATTTTGGCCTTCAAAGCCTGCCACGCAAACACATGCATAACCTTCCACCACTTCAGACACACAGGTGCCGCCATTGAGACAAGGTGCATTAAGGCAAGCATCAACAAAACCGCCGCAAACATCATTGTCACTGTGCAGCCCACAAACATGGACCAATAATATAAACTCAACTTCAATTTTCCCATCGCTCACGGAAAGCATGACCTCGTGGGAGCCAACAACCTCTTCCATGGTGTAGAAAACCATTTCAAATTGCTCCCGAGACGCTTCCATTTCTGCAATTTCCGAGACACCCGAATTGTCATGCCTTACAACTTCTAGATCAATCCAATCTGGCGGTTGGCGGTATTGGTAATTGATATGGATTCGGTCGCGATCTGGATCCACAACGGGTAAACTCAAACGATGGGGCACATCCGTTACGGGTATATAAATTTCAAGTTCACCTTCGTATCTGGGAGGCTGGTTGGTCCTTTCAACAGACAACACAAAGCTTTGATGCACCGAATCTGCGCCCGTACCGACTAAAACTGAAACAGGATGTTGGCCAATATCGTCTTCGGTCGGTGTGCCGGACAAAACCAGCGTTTGACTGTCAAAACTAAGCCAATCGGGCATTTCTGAGAATGCCACGTCATAAGAAGGTGCTTGTGTGGTGACCTCTAGTGCTAGCGAAAAGGTCGTTCCCACTTCTAATTGCTGATTGGCCAAAGGCTCCAATTCGAAAACATATTGGATTTGGTGGTCATAAAGCCCAACCTCTGGATCACCGTAAAGATTAAAGAGCGTCATGTTCACCCAATAATGCCAAAAGTGATTTTGTATGGGAATCCGTTTTTTTACATCGTATAGCGCATCGCCCGCCGGCATGCGTTCAACAACGAGACTCTTGATGTATTCGTAAGCCATGCCGATGAGTGATCCAGAATTAGCCATCGGCACCTCAGTATAAGGCCCGTATGCAACATGAGTGGCTCCTATTGTCGCAATCCCTCCTTTTTTAAGCAGCTCATAAGCGAGATTGTTGCTGTGGGTGGGTCTCGCCGTTAGGCATGACGCCTGAAAAGTAAAAGCGGGTGTGTCATTAATCTCCCTCACCACGTTACCATTGTCTTCGTCAAGGCTTGGAATATTGTTGATGTTGAAAATCCCGATGGCGCCAGTGGGCCCACCATGCGCAAACCAACTGACCACACCCGGCGTTTCTTGGGCCCATCTTGAGGTGGCCGTATCGTAATTGCATTCAGTATCCAACTGATAATTGGGTTCAGTAATCGCTGGGCTGCAGGTGTCGGTCGGTGTTAAACAATCGGCATTGTAGACCCGGTAACTGTCTACGTCATTGGCCTGACTCAAAACCTGGTTTCTAATTTGCTCGCCAAAGAAATGCTGATTTGGGTGCTCCGTCATTAATAGGACTTGTTTACGCCAATCAATCTCCGTACCCAAAGCGGATTGATAGTCTATGGTTTTATTGAGAATGCCAACCAAGTCGTCGTGTGCGGTACTCACACCGGGATAAAATGGAATGCGGCCCACAATCACTTCATGATCGCGATCGATGCCGTGCTCCCCTTCGGGTGATGTGCCAAAATCTCCTGTTTTGGTGTAAGGTTCTACGGGTGTACTGTAATGCCCAAACTCACCCGCTTTGCCATCGCCATCCATATCCCAATTGCCAGAAAGTTCAGCAAAATAATAATCGGTGTGCATGTAAAAACCTGAAAACTGTGGTAACTCAGCCCACCATTGGTGCCCTGTTTCCGATGGCCAGACCTGCTTCATGGGCATAAAGCTATCGCCCACGGGATTGCCAATAATCAGAACATATTTCCAATTTTCAGTTTGATAATTGGCAGACAACCAGTTGCGCAAATCGTCGGCCGCCTCTTGCCCGCCCCGACCTGGAACCGTCAACCATGCTTCTTCGGTCTGAATCACCACGTTAAGCCCACGTGCTTCTTTATGGGCTTTAAAGTTATCGATGGCGTTTTTCGTCAGGGTGGCTTCAGGAGAAGCATCGCTGTAAATATCGGATGAGGTCACAATGAGATACCCTGGTAGGCCATCCGTGGATGGCGCTGGTAAACCTTGACCGTTGTCTACATTGTAAACCAACCATTCGGTGGGCGGCTCTATCTCAACGCCTCCATCAGACGCCTCATCACTGCCTTCGAGCAATTCAAAATCCACATGCAAAATAGCAAACCTGAGCATTTCAATGCTGGGATTACCATTGTTGGCACCTGGAGGATTGGGATTGAACTTCGCTAAACTCACCAAGACCCGCACCACAGGAAAATAACCTTCCATCAATGTTTCGTATTCACTCAACCAGTTTGCGGGCCAATAAGCATCGGCGCTGTAAATCGCTGTGTTTTGGCCGGTCACTTCATCCACCCCATCTGGAACCAGTGTTTCTTCCACAAACATTGTGCCACCATCGGCTTCGATGGCCACGGTTGTCCTTTGCAGGGGCACGGGACCCACTGGATAACTCGCAGAAATTCGTTCGGCTTCCGCGTTGGAAAGACGCGGTGCAACAGTTGAGAGATCAGCATTGGGGGGCAAGACCAGGGTCACCCAAACTGCCGGCAGGTTCGGTTCTCCCGATGTATTCCCGAATACGATTTCACGATTGTCCGTGCCAAATATGACTTCGTTGCCATCATCGCTCAGTGCAATGTCAGAACCAGCCAACATCTGATAGGTGATGCTTTGGGTAGGGGCCGGCGGTGTAAGAGGCCCTGCATCTGTAGCGAAGGCCGGTAAAGTGAAGGACACAAAAAATAAGAAAATGAGACGAGAAACCATGATGCACTCCCGGTAAGGCCTCTCACCCTATCATGAATGCTGCATATGGTTAACAACCTGACGATTTGGGCTTGTATCGGCCCTCACGGCATGCTTTCGAACAATACAGGACATTTTGCCAATCTTTGGCCCATTTCTTACGCCATTCGAAAGGTCTCAGACAAACCTTACAGACTTTTTGAGGTCGTATCTTTTTGGCCATGCACATCTCTCCTGCGGGCGTAACAGGCCTATTGGTCCGATTATTCCGGGTTCGCCTTTTTCGCAATAAATGTTGCGACTCCGTGGTTCTAAACTCTAGGAGATAAAGGATGAATGAAAACAAGAATAAACGAAGTTTTTGGATCTCAACCGATTGGGAACAATGGCCAGAGCGCGAGCGGGCCCGCACCATGAATTCTTTAAGTGGGTTTAAAAGTGCCAATCTCGTGGGCACCTCCGACAAACACGGGCTTTCCAATTTGAGCATGGTGAGCTCCGTGGTCCATTTAGGCTCCTCGCCTGCCCTGTTGGGCATGGTGTTACGGCCACCTGGCGCCAACAATGCCCACACCTACAAAAACCTGATCTCCACGGGGCAATGCACCTACAGCCATGTCAATGAGGCGATTTTCTTAAAAGCCCATCAATGCAGTGCCCGTTACCCGAAAGAGGTTTCAGAGTTTGACGCGGTTGGGCTCACTCCTTGGCTGCCTCCTGGCATCGATTGGCAAGCCCCCGCAGTGGCGGAAGCAAACATTCGAATGGGCCTGCAGCTTTCGGAGGACATTCCCTTGCCCAATGGCTGCCGCTTCATGGTGTGTGCCCTACAATGGGTGGAGCTGCCCACCGATGCATGCGCCTCCGATGGCTATATTGCGATCGACCAAGCGGAGAGTCTCACCATCTCCGGTCTAGATGGCTACCATCAAACCACTTCGCTGGGTCGCCTGTCTTATGCCAAAGTGGATCAGCCCGTGCAGGTTATCACCGATCGCCTCAAGGGCTGGGAGGATTAACGTGCCCTTAAGCGTCGTTTGGTTTAAGCGCGATTTAAGAACGACTGACCACGCCCCCCTCATGAACGCCATCACGCAATGCGTTCAAAACGGTGATGAACTTCTATTGGTATATTTGTTCGAACCAGAAATGCTCGCGCATCCCACAACCAGCTCCCGCCATCTGTGTTTTCAATGGCAAGCCATTCAAGGACTGAATCAAAGATTGGTGTCGCAAGGACTTTCATTGAAGATTCATCCGCTGCAGGCATCTGCAGCCGACGTGTTCAAATGGCTACACTCACAACATCAACTCCAATTTCTTTTTAGCCATGAGGAAACCGGTCTCAGATATACTTACGAGCGTGATCTGAATGTGAAAAACTGGTGTGCACGAAACGATGTTGTTTGGAACGAAACCCCTCAACTGGGTGTTATCCGCGGGCTTCAAAACAGAAAACGTTGGAGCTACCGGTGGCACGCAAATATGCGAAAACCGCCTATCAAGGTCGATTTTAACCCTTGGCTCAAAGCCGGTTTACTCCCCTGTATCCCCGAATGGCCGAGCCCTTGGAAGATGACTGCCCCACCAAAACCCACTCATGAACATGACGTTTTGGGGAAAGGCCCTTTTCAGATGGGCGGTGAAGAGCAAGCCCAGCAACTGCTCACCTCTTTTATCAAAGACGGGCGAATCGAGAATTACCAAAAGCACATCAGTAAACCCGAAGAAAGTCGGCAAAGCTGCAGTCGGTTGTCCCCCTATTTGGCCTGGGGACAACTGAGTATGCGCCAAGTTTTCCAAGCCCTCGAAGCGTGCGAGAGCAAAACCATGGCCCACCGCGCTTTTGGCAGTCGATTGCGCTGGCACTGTCATTTTATCCAAAAGTTTGAATCTGAGCATCGGATAGAAACAGAAAATATGAACCGTGGCTTCGATGATATGACAGTGGTAACGAACGGCGACAATTTACTTCGATGGATGAATGGAGACACGGGGATTCCCTTCATCGATGCGTGCATGCGGTGCGTACGAGAAACGGGCTATCTGAACTTCAGGATGCGCGCCATGTTGGTTAGTTTTTTGACCCATCACATGGGGCATTCATGGAAAGACGGCGTGAATCATTTGGCCCGCTGTTTCCTCGATTTTGAGCCGGGTATCCATTTTTGTCAGTTTCAAATGCAGGCTGGTGTGACAGGTATTAACACGCTTCGTATTTATAATCCTGTCAAACAGGGTCTTGATCACGACCCCGACGGTCTCTTTATACGAAAATGGGTACCCAGCCTCCAAGAGGTACCTTTGGCGTTCGTTCATGAACCCTGGCGGATGCCTCCGCTTGAGTTGGCAATGCAAGGGGGCGATACTCGTTCTGTGGCCCCCATGATCGATATCAAAGCCACCGCTCGACAAGCGCGTTCACGACTCTGGACCTTCAAGAATCACCCAGCTGTTCGGGCCGAAGCCCAACGTATTTTGAATGTTCATGTTGATACGCGTTACCAACGCCGTCGCCGCCCATAGCCGGGCGTCATGGTGCATTGCAGCGGCCTGAAAGCCCTTAAGAGTCTGTTTTTTCTAGCTTTTTTCGTTCTGGTTTTTTGGCCCATTTCATTAGCTAAACGCCACCAATCTCGCTATGGTTTAATCATTCAGCGCAATTGCTCAGCAGAAGGAACACCTTTCATGAATCGCTATTTATGCCCCGCATTTCTCTTATTCGTTCTCACCGCCTGCAATGCACCGGCGCCGCAAGTGACTCCCACTCAAGAAGCCCCCACCAACACAGCACCTGCGTCGATGCTCTGTGAGATAGGGCAGCAAATTACATTGAACATCAGCAGTACCGCACCTGCCGGACAAGGTTGTCAGCAAGGGGGCGGACAAGCGCAAAGCGACAGTGTCCATGTGTTCGAAGTCATCGCCACACCCGATGGACAAAAAGGGGTGAAACAAATCCAGCCCGACTCCAGTGGTGTCACCAAAGTGTTGAACCAACTCAAGGTTGCCAGCACAGCTCAAGGGTGTCAGTTAACGGGCCAGCGAGAAATGCACGTGGATATGCCCATTGACAACGAAACCAAGGGCCAAGCCCAATTCACCTATACCTACAATGCCACCGTTTCAAAAACAGGCGTGAGTGGGACGGGCCAAGTCAATTACAAATTCATCAACCTAAAAGATGGCAGCGTGGTAAAACCAGACTGTGCTGAACCGCTCCAAATTGGCGGCGCTTCTTAATAGGGGTCGCTGTTTGCATTAAAGTGCAACACGTCTGGTTCGTGGACCTTTACTTGATAGCCTTGACATGGCGCCATGTCTCCAATGCCATTAAAACCGTACTCTGGTAAATATGCAGAGCCCAGGTTGTCCTTGGCAATAATAAGATTTTCATCGTCGGTGATTTCTTGAAAAACCGCTATCATGTCTGCAGGCTCTACACGAAGATACCCAATCATATTCCAACCCTGTACCAAATCGATGGGATTGTCCTCGGGCGTTAAATAGGTACCGCTCACTGTGAGGTCCACTGCCGCCGAGGTTTTAATCTGGTACCCCTGGCCAATCAACCAATCGCCAATCCCATTAAAACCCCACTGTGGAAGTAGCGCCTGGCCCAGGTAATTTTTGACAATGATGATAATGTTACCGATATCGTCAGTGGTACTCACGCCGTCGAGACCGAGTAGGACCTCTTCAAGATCTGGGTCTTCCGGGTCCATATACAGCGAAACCATGTTCCAGCCGCTACTCAGACTACAGGTTTGTTCAAGAGGCACGAGCGGATCAACACAAGTAAACCCATCTCCCTCGTAACCTTCGTCACATTCACAATAAACCGTTTGGCCGTCGTACAAACAACTTGCGTTTTCATCACATGGGTCGCTGGGGCACACATTGCTGATCTCAGCATTCTTGCCCCATCTGATGCGACACATTTCAAAAGTAAGGCCGCCAAGACAGTCGTCGCCAGGGTTGCAAATTGGCCTAACAGGGATTTGTAAATAGTAAGTACCAAAGGCTTGGATATTCCCCGTGGGTAAGTAAGCGTTCCAATCGAAACTGGTTTGGTTCTCAGGCGCGTTGGTTGTAGGGCCGTTACAGTTACCGTTCATCATTTGCCAAGGGCCACAGGTCTTATACAGCGGTGCTATTTGAGATAGCGTAGAGAGGTCGGTCGGACTTTCGATATCAAAAGTATATGAACCCATCAGTCCATATTCACCGGCATCAATCTTCCAATATTCTTGTGCGGCATTTGCAGCAGCTTCTTCTGGCGTCAGTCCAGTTTGAGTTGGTTTGTTGAGCGCATCGTGAAAGACACAATTAACGGATACGGGAATGCCCTCCCCAGTGGTCGCCATATCAGCAGGAAAAGGCATCGCTCCTATGAGATGTTGTGTCCCCTGAGTGCCATCGAGTACATCACTGGTAAAGGAGCCCTCGCCCATCCCTACCGCGTTCCAAGTCACCGGAGCAACCACCGGTGGCATAGGAATATGAATAAAGTCTGAGGGATACATGGTGGTCCATGAGTCTGCTTGCCCCGTATTGGCAAATAGGGTTGTAAAAATAAATAACAGAGGCAAAAAACATTTATTCAACATTGTCATCATCCCTTTAGTAAACTATTCTGTAAAAGAAAGCGTTGCCGCCTCTTCCACCTTAACTTGGTAACCCAAGCCTGGTTCTAAGTTACCTACACCGTTGAAATTCCATTCAGGTAAGAGTGCAGAGCCGTTGTAATGCTTCGCGATAATTAAATTGTTGTTTGCGATTAAGTCTGCAAACACTTCCATGGCATCTTGAGGGACTTCCTTAAGGTAACCAATCATATTCCACCCAGCGACCAAATCTACATACCTATCTACCATCGGTATTTTTGAACCAACAATCAGTAAATCGCGAGACTCATATAACTTGATTTGATAACCCTGCCCATTGAGCCAATCGCCGATACCATTGTAACCCCATTCAACCAAATATGCAGACCCATTGTTATTTTTTGCAATGATCACTGAATCTTGAATTGGTGAAATAACTTCGTCAAAAGCACGCATACCGGTATCGGTTCTCATATCAATATAAGTTGAAATCATACTCCAACCTTCAGGAATGCTGACAAGTTGACGATCTGGTCCAGCAACTTTGACCGTGCAACCCTTAAAAACAAACTCATCCGTACATTCAGCGCCTTGGCTCGGTGAGTTTCTAAATCGTGCATGGACTTCAATACGGAGGTCATCCATTTCCGGAATGACGAAGGGTAACGAACCGTAAGATGGTTCGTCAATCATCAAGGCCGAGTCGTCTGGATTGCTTCCATAATCAGTCGCATGGCCCAGAATATCAATAAAGACTTCTTGAGAATCTGAGTCATCGTTTACGGCAGACGGGTCTGTCAATGCCCATAACCAGGTGATGCCGCTGTTACCCTGTGTCGTCGGTTCTGCCACTGAAGAAGACCAGTCAAAATCACAGTTGACTTCTTGAATCTCGTCACCGGCGATAAGGTGTGGCCTAAGATCTACAGCCACATCGCGTGTGTTAAAACAGGCACCGCCATTTGTCGTTAAGTCAGCCCAATAGCCCTCGCCATTGTCCGCGAAATATATTGTTTCATAGGGCCCTTCAAACCCACTACTAAATGCGACGTTTTCGTGGGCGAATAATTCCGGCTCAAAATCCATTACAAAAACACCGTTTTCACAGGTCGGCCCGCCGAAACCATCGGGACAATCACAAACGATTCCCTCTTCACCAAACACCAATGAGCCACCATTTTCACAATTATTTTCACCGCTAATGGTGACGGAACAACCATGAAACTCTACCTGACCACCGCAAAAATCAGGGCCGGCAAGATTAATCATGAGAACGAGCGCACTCTCACCGTCCGCCTCCGGGACAGTCGAGGGCCCAGATGACGTATTGTCCGGTAAAGAAAATGAGATGGGGGTATCAGAGGTGAAGTCGGCCGCATTGGTCCCGTAATAACGTGAAAAAACAGCGTCTAACAAAAAGTCATTACCACCAGAAGAGGCCGAGCAGCTCATATCTGTGACGTTCTGCCCCGCCAGAATATCGAGAACCGCGAAAATGTGACCTGTTGTATAGTTAAATAGCGGTGGGGCGATTTCGTCAGAGCAATAGTCCGTTGTTGAAGGGTTGGTATTCTGTAACGTAAAAGAAGGATCCACGGGTAAGGTCCCTAACTCAACGCCTCCTTCTTCAGTCACGATATAATCAACAAAATCATTCGGCAGACCATCAGCAAAAACAGAGGGTGGCAAATCTAAAGTAATGTTGACCAGATTCACAACCTCATTTTCACACATGTCGCCTTCATAGCCAGGCAGGCAGTTACAAGTATACTCCCCGACACCATCAATGCATGTTCCGTTGTTCTGACAAGGGTCATCTGCGCATTCGTCAATGGGTTGGCATATGGGCTCAGCAAAGAAAATTTCACAACCATAGGCGCCGATGTCTTGATACTGTCCCAGTGAACCTTCGGGCAGCCTGCTAACGAGTGTTCCATCTATTGACCCCATCCAGTGAAAAGCCATTGAACTTAAAAAGAGTGTTTCTGAGGGCGATATCAGATGTGGCCCATTATTCGTGATGCCATTAAATGACCAATACGAAAAGTCCCCAACCAGCTTGTCCTCTGACGCAACGCAGTCTCCCTCTGCTGGGCACAACTCGGGATTGAATTTGTCCCAGTTGACCGCAGCAGAATCGTTATTTTTAATGAAATCAGCAAATCCTATTGGGCTAATCTCGGTGTTGTGGTCATAAAAATAGCAGACTTGCTCCGCAAACAGAGCGCCTGCGGGGATGTTCACCCATTTATAAGCCGTCCAGCTACCACCAGTGGTGTAGCCAAAATGACCATCGTCAGATTGGACGCCAGTATCGATCCAATATTGCTGCCCAAAAGGAAAATCATACTCATTGGCTGGGACAAAAATTGACGATGTGAGCGCCTCCCCCACCGGACACGTGGGTGTGGATGCCGTCTCGCAATTAGGGCCTTCAAAACCGTTACTGCATTCGCAAGTATAAGTACCATCCCCATCAAAGCAGGCGCCGCCATTAAGACATGGATTGTCTGCACAGTCATCTACCTCATTCACCCCAGGAGGGCAGCTTGTACCATCGCCGTTTTCATCGAGAGTTTCTGCTGGGCAAGTACACGTAAAAGCGCCCGCCGTATTGTTACAAGTCGCATTGGGAGCACAGTTATCCCAACCTAAAGCACACTCATCAGAATCCAGGCAAGAACCATCATCTAAGAGCCAATAACCTGCTTCACATTCACATAAAAAGCCTTCACCGTCTGGCTGGTTGGTACAAACAGCTGTTTCGTGGCAATCATCAACGCCTTCTGCGCATTCATCCAAATCACTGCAACTGCTGCCATCCCCCGTAAAGCCCTCGTTACAATGACAAACACCATCATCAGAATCACAAGTGGCATTCACATCACAAGTCACACTCTCACAAGGGTCAGCGGGTGGCGGCTCGGTATAAGTGACATCACAACCTAAGAACTGTAACTCCGGCTCACAAGAGCCCGTTTGACTTTGAGGCTCAACCATAAAACGCACCCAAAGACTGCTGCTCGAGGTTATCTCAATAGGAAAAAAGGGCACGCCACTCCAACTAAAATCTGTTTCATTAAATGGATACCAAGTATTGCTCTCAGAAAAGTTGTAACCATTAAAAGGGTTCGTGTTTAAACCATCACCATATAAATTCCATTGGCCCAGTTGACTACTATTACCCGCATCGCCAACCGGCCCATCAAAAAGCTGGAGACCCTTATATTCCCAATAGAGGGTAAAATTGGCTGCAAGGCTTAAGTTGTCACCGTCGATCACTGAGCAGGTAATCTCATCAAGTGTATCGCCTTCATTCAATGATATCGCCGCATCTAAAGAATGTGTGTATTGCAGCTGGTTACAATTATCTCCGCTAAAGGTACCATCAGCAGGGTTATAAACTGGCTGCCCGATAGAATTATAAACATCAAGCTGCGTAAAAGCATCCGCATCAACAGAAAGTGTTTCTGCTTGCACATCAGCCGACAACACACCTAACAAAAACAAAAAACAACAACTCATTCTATTCATGACGGAACCCTCTCTTAATGTCTCTTTGTTGCCCCGTTTGATTATGGTGTAGCTACTAATTCGTCGACAAACGATAAGCCATTAGGCGCATAAACATCTTGACCAGCAGCGGCATAGGTCGCTGTCGCTTCGTGAAATGCATTGGCCGAGGCATCCCAAACCCGCCACTGAAAGGTTTCACCGACTGCAAATCCTTCAACAATCCCAGTCCCCTCTGCGCCGTAGGCGGGAATCTGTGTAAAGGCGCCTTCCCATTTCACCAGGCCGCCGCATTGTGGCTCAGACGAACTGTCTTCAAAGAAAACGCCGACATAATCGCCAGGTTTAATTTCAGGCCAATTATCGAAAGCGGTATCCTTAATGAAGACACTGTGATTGTTATCAGTGATCTCGGCAATCCATCCAGGATTTGGAGATTCAAAACCCACGACTTGGGAAATGCCATTGGGAACAAAAGAGTTGCCGTTTGGTGATGTCGCGTCAAAAATAGGGATCAGCGAAAATGTATTTCCTGACGATGCATCCCAAAAGACCCAATGAAATTCTTCACCCACTTCAAAGCCACCTGCAACCACACCGGCAGCCACACCACCATCATTTTCTACGTCACCCAGCTCTTCACCTTGGGCTGCGAGCATGGTGGTTTCGCCATTCCATTCAGTGAAGGCGCCACAACCCAAGAAGTGGTTCTCACGGGCGTAAAACACGCCAATATAATCACCGGCTTCAACTTGAGCAATACCGTCTAAAGCGGTGTTGAGAATAAAAATACTGTGATTGGTGTCGGTGTATTCTACATCCCAATCCAAGGCATCAGGTTTACAATTGCCCATGATGTCTTCGGTGTAACCCGTATTGCACGTGCATAGAGGCGCCACGCCGGCTGTGTCGGCATCGGTACAGGTGGCATTAGAGGGGCAACCACCATTGTTGGTCGCACACTCATCGATGTCTGTGCATTCTTGACCGTTACCCTCATAACCTGCGTTGCATTCACAAGAAGGCGCATCACCAGAAACAGCGGCATTGGTGCACGATGCATTGGCATAACAGCCGCCATTATTGTCATTGCATTCGTTGATGTCAGTACAATCAATTCCATCGCCAGTGGTGCCGTTCGGGCACGTCGGTGTCCCCGCATCTTCTTCCGCAAGGTCGGTCACGCCCGCATCTGCGGGCTCGTTTGCCACGGTGGTACCCGCATCTTCCGAGCCAGGCCCGATGCTCGTTCCGGCATCTTCCGTCACAGGTGGCGCAGTGGTACCGGCATCATCAGTCACAGGCGGCGCAGCCGTGCCGGCGTCCTCAGTCACAGGCGGCGCAGCCGTGCCGGCATCATCAGTCACAGGCGACGCAGCCGTGCCGGCGTCCTCCGTATCCGGTGTGGTGGGCGTGCCGGCATCCGCTGTGACAGGAGAAGGGTCACCGCCTGCATCCACGGACTGAGTGGGTTCGGTGTTGCCAGCGTCGGCCGATGGAAGTGGATCAGGATCTGGCTCGGGCTGTTCCTTTTCATCGTCTTTGGGCGGCGGTACATCTGGAGGGCACGCGGTCAACAAGCACAGGGGAAGCAGCAAACAAAAGCTGAGCACGGTTTTCATTCGATTGTCCATTCATGGTTGAGTTGGCAATCATAACGGTAATTGGGTGGGGTCACCAGCGTCAAGTGAACCCATTGTAAACCTCTAAGTCCTACCTTTCCCTACCATATAATACCCCGAAACAATAATGGCACCAGGGCCGTGATATGCGTTACCCTGGGCCTAGAATGAGGTAACAGTTCTTTTAAAGATTGGTCTGCCTTCAGGAGTTCAAATGAATGTATTTCATCCCAATATTCTTAAAATCTTGGCGATCGTCACGATCCCCGTCACAGGTGTCTTTGGTACGGGTTGTCCAGACGGCGATGTCATCTCACGGCAAACCCCACCCTTATTGGTGGCCAACACCGAACTGCTCGAATTCGGCGAGGTTCCGGTGGGCACAGAAGCCATTCGATCCATTCGCATATTAAACTCTGGGCAACAAAAACTCGAAATCACTGGCATTTCTTTTTCTGAAAACAACTCGGTTTTCTCCACCGACACAACCCAGCTGTCTGTTTTGTCCGAAGACTCTGCCCTCATCTACGTGCGCTTCAAACCCACGGAGATTCAGTCTTATCAAACCGTACTCACCTTGGAGAGTAACTCGCGCAACGAAGATGGCCAAACGATAACCTTGAATGGAGAAGGTATCGATCCAACCATCTGTGGTGAATGCGATAACCCACCCGAATCTGTCTGTCTCACCGAAACGACCTTATTGCTCTATGATAACCGGGGCACTTGTGTCGATGATCAGTGTCAATACCATGCGCGCACCGTGGAGTGTGAAAGTGGGTGCAACGAAGAAACCGGACGTTGCAATGAAGATGAAGGCAACACCCCCGCGCCACCCGATCGAGATGACGACGGTTTGCCTGACGATGAAGACCCTTGCCCAGACGATCCGCTGAACGATCCAGACAATGATGGCATTTGTGAAGATGACAACTGTCCCCAAGATGCAAACCCCGATCAAGTGGATGCCGATGGTGACGGTTTGGGGAATGTGTGCGATCCCTGCCCTGCCGATACACTCAATGACCAAGATGAAGACGGTATTTGTGAAAGCGCTGACAATTGCGATCAAGACGCCAACCCCGATCAAGCCGATGCAGACAGTGATGGCCAAGGCGATGTCTGCGATGCCTGCCCCAACTCTGCCACTGGAGACACTGACTCGGATGGAATTTGTGACAATGAAGATAATTGCGTGAACGATGCCAACAATGATCAGGAGGACACCGATAACAATGGCATCGGTGACATCTGCGAGGCTTGTCCCCCTGAAAATGGCGTATCCACTGATAGCGACGATGATGGTATCTGCAATGACGTGGACAACTGTATCGATGTCCACAATCCAGACCAGGCCAACAATGATGGGGACACCTTAGGGGACGCTTGCGATAACTGTGACCTCACGTCCAACGAGGACCAAGCAGATATCGATATGGACAATGCCGGTGATGCTTGCGACAACTGCAATGGGACCCCAAACCCCGATCAAGCCGATAGTGATAACGATGGAATGGGTGACCTCTGCGATACGTGCCCCTATTCAGCCACGGGCGACACGGATGCCGATGGCATATGTGACGATACAGACAACTGCGTGGAGGTTTCTAATAATGACCAATCAGACTCGGATAATGACAACGTGGGCGATGTTTGCGATAATTGCATCGAGGACATCAACCCAGAGCAAGCAGACACAGACAACGATTTAATGGGCGACGTTTGCGATTCATGTCCCAACCTTCCAACCAGAAACCAGACCGACCTCAATGCCAATGACATTGGAGATGCCTGTGACTTCCAGGTGTATTTGGCGCATTATGACGCCTGTGTGCTTCCTTTGTCAGGAGATTTAGAATGCTGGGGCGATACCGAAGCCAGTGCCTGTGCCACTCCCAACGCTTGCCCTGAATCTGTAGAGGGTGCGCCAAGCAATGCCACCCATGTGAGTCTGGGTAGGTTTCACGGATGCGCAGTCACAGCTGAAGGGGCCATCAAATGCTGGGGCTTGGGCAAAACCAAAACCAATGAAGAACCCGAATTTGGACAAGCCATCAATCCAGAAGGGTCCTTTTGGCGGGTGGCCAGCGATGACTACTTTAACTGTGGGCTCAAAAGAGATGGCGACCTTCACTGTTGGGGCAAAGGCGATGATGGCAACAGCCCCGATAACCAGGTGAGCTGGGACGCTTTTTACAACTCTATTCCTGACGGGCCTTTCGTGGATGTGCAAGTGGCAGGTTACAGTGGATGCGGTTTGACCGCGACCGGTGAATTAAGGTGCTGGGGCCAAGGCGAAACCTTTTTGGATGACGCACCCGATGGCATGGGCGCCATTATGGAATTTGCCATGGCGTATAACCACATGTGCGCCGTCTCGGATGCACAAGAATTGAAATGCTGGGGTTTTGTGGATGTGGGGAATCCCGATGGGGCCTTCGTCAAAGTCGGTGGCGCAGACTTTGAGAACTGCGGTTTGAAAACGGACGGCACCGTCCACTGCTGGGGAAATAGCGCTGCCCTGACCACCGTACCTACGACGACTGATACCTACTGGAACCTAACCATGGGCTCCAGCGCAGCCTGTGCCATTCGTGATGACAACAAGTTAAGATGTTGGGGCCCTGAAACCATTGGCGATGACAATGACCACCCCATCGTTGACCGGTTGCCTACGGCTTACAGTCCCGAATAAACCAAGTCTGTGGGTCATGGGGCATACCGACACCAAGCGCCCCCTTTGCCTAAAGCCCGTTGAATCTACTTTTCCGCGCTCTTGACCGGTTTTCTGGATTAATTTGGCCAGGGCATTCACTTGTTTTCCAACCGGGCACAGATTAAACTCTAGGCTGTCTCAACACCTTCAAGGGGAAAACATGGCCACCAGAAAAGGCGGTACGCCGAGCGGTTTCAATATCGTGTCTTACAAAGATGCACTTAAACCCCCAAAAGAAACCCAACCAACGCCAGCCCCAGTTGCGAAGTCTCCCCCACCACCGCCGCCGCCCAAAGCAGCAGTGCCACCCCCTCCTGCTGCAACGCCAAGCCCACCAGCGCCAATGCCTTCCCAGACAACAACTGGCGCCTCCCCCGCGCCTGTGCTTCCACAACAACAAAAGGCCGCAACATCATCATCACCTCCATCCGAACCAAAACCGCTGGTTAAAGACAAAAGTTGGGCCAAAGGCAAGGTCATGACCATTGATGACTTTAAGCACGTTGCTTTGTTCCGAGGGATGAATGACAATCAAATCAAAATTCTGCTCCACCAGGCCGATACACTCACCCTTGATTCTGGTGACGTGGTATTTGAAGAAGGCGCAAAAGAACAAACACTCTTCTTACTGCAAATGGGTCGTTGTGAAATTTCGCAAGCAGGAAGGACCATGGCTTCTTTGGGGGCCGGCACTGCGTTTGGAGAAATGGCATTGGTGAGTGACCACCCCCGATCTGCAACCGTTACGGCGGTTCGGCTCTCAACATTTAAAGTTTGGGACCCCGACACTTTGCTCACAGTTTTTGATTTGGACCCCGAAATCGGATTATTCTTATTTCGTAACCTTTCTAAAATACTGGCCCAAAGACTAACGCGCGCCAATGTCAACCATCGCAATCACAGCTCTGGCCAACGCGAAATAAAACGCTAACACTCCCCCTGCCGCAAGCGTTCATCCCAACAGACTGCATGTGCCGGCGCCTTTTGGTATAAGGCCAACATGAACAACAACGGCTCCCCCACTTTGATTAGATCAGAATATCAACCTCGTCTTTCTCAATTCCCTGTTGCTGCCTTTTTTCTAAAACGCGTTTAAATGCATCCTTCGATTCCAGTTTCATCAATGGTACTTTGGTCAGCATTTCTTCTGAAAAATAATACTGTTCACACACCAAGGACAGCCGGGTGCGATGATCACCTGGGTCAACAAAATCTTCACCCAATCTGTCCAGGGAATGGATGCAATCGCCTCGAAAATATAAGACATCACCATCCTGCTCCTCAAAGTACTTTGGGCTTTTTCCTGGCAACCGCAAAGCAAAACGCGCACTGTTCGGTAATACCCTCAAATACATCACCGTATTGAAAATGGGTGGCGACCAGGAGAAACCATGCTTGAGCGAAAGGGTTCCATCCACATGGGGGTTGACGCAATCGCCCACTGGGACCTCGAGAAAGTTCAGATAAAATGCGTTGGGTTTTGGGTCATTGGTAGGTTTTAACCAGCGGTGCCATGACGGGCGTAGCGCCAATAAGCCTGTCGAGCCCTCAATGAGATCGAGGTACTGGTTTAATACCGGTAAACGCGCTCTAACTTTGGAAATGCCCTCTCGCGTGAATTGCAGACTAAAACCTTGCGTCCCCAAAAACCCGTCGGTCAACACATTTTCGGAAATCCATTCAGTGGCGGTTAACCCTTCAATAACCTCTGAAACATAAGAGGCATTAAAGACAGACCGTTCCATACGATGAAACCGTAATTTCTCTCTGATTGAAGTTGCGCGATCCTGGGGTATCTTCATCTTGAAACCGATACATGCGGGGCCATGAACAATCCACTCTACATCTCAAAACCGCATTGAAAAAAGAGTTTTTGACGTTCTACCGCACGACCTTGAATGTGTGATCAGCATCGCTGTTTCCCCCTCGCACGCACATGAAACCATTAAGTGCCTGTAATCTAGAGTTTTTTTTAGGGTTCTGGAGCCGTCAAATCACGGTCAAAATCTTTCGTCTCTCATTGGGGACAGGTAAAATCTGTTCAAACTCATGGATCACAGGAGTGGACCAAGTCCATGCTCTATTTTATTCGCGACAGTAAATACAAAGATGTTTGGGATGCCTGGATCATGTTTCTGGCCATCGTGGCCGGCATTGAAATTCCATTGCGTTTGGTGCTGCAGTACCCCGAATCTAATTTTGTTTTCGCCATGGATTTAGTTTTAACGCTTTTTTTCACCCTTGATGTCCTGATCAATCTCATTCCTGTCGCCTCTGGGAATGAGGCACATCTGCCCAAAAAACACCCATTGAACCTCAAATATGTCAAGACATGGTTCACGGTTGACTTCATCGCAGCCTTTCCCTTCGGCTGGTTTTTGACGGGACTCCCCTTAGACGCCACCCATGGCGTGAAAGCCATACGTTTAATTCGACTCACCCGGCTTCTCAAACTTGCGAAAATGGTACCGCTGATTCGTAAATGGCGGGATGTGCTGAACCTCAATCCCAGTGTTTTTAGAATGCTGTTATTTTTCTTTCTCATCTTCTTTGCCGCCCATTGGATCGCATGTGGTTGGATTGCTTTAGATACTGCCCCTCTCAAAGATGATTTGGTTCGCACTTATCTCCAAGCCATCTATTGGGTGTTCACCACGATGACGACTGTTGGCTATGGCGACATCACCCCCACCTCCAACATTCAAATCATTTATGCCATGTTTGTGATGATCGTAGGTGTGGGAACCTATGGCTACGTCATTGCCAACCTGGCCAACTTCCTAGGGAATATCGACACTGCGAAAATCGATTTTTCAAAAAAGATGGCCATCGTGAATGCTTTTTTGGCGTACCGAGATATCCCGCCGCAACTCGAAAAACGCATTCGCGCTTACTATGCCTACATTTGGGATAACCGGCTCGACCATGATGAAGATGAGGTCATCGGTGATCTTCCCGACTCGCTTAAAACCGAAGTGGCGCTCTTTTTGCGTAAACCGCTTATCTCGAAGGTCCCTCTCTTTAGAGAGGCCAGCACGGACTTTCATCATGAAGTGGTTCATCATTTGAACATTCATGTTTACATGCCGGGTGACAACGTAGTGGTCAAAGGAGATACCGGTGACAGCATGTTTTTCATCAGTAAAGGCAATGTGGCTATTTTAGATGCCAACAACAAAGAAACCATGGCGGTTTTGGGTGAGGGCAGTTTCTTCGGAGAGACATCATTATTGAGAGCACAGCCCCGAAACGCCACCGTTCGCGCCTTGGAATTTTGCAATATTTATAGTTTAGATAAATTGAGTTTTGATCGCTTACTACAACGATACCCAGACTTCAAAACTGCCATTGAAAGAATCAGTGATGCCAGAGAGCATGAGCTTACAGGCGAGTACAAGTTTCCCCGGTGAAATTCAAACGAACGTTTCTCCAATAACTAGAGATTGTCAGGAGCGCCATGAGGCCTTTCGACTGCGGTCCAGCCCGATTTTAACGGTCCAAGCGCACGTCGCCCATTTTCTCGCGGAACTCTTCGTAGCTGCCTGGAAAATCGATGACCCCACTTCTACCCATGGCAATCACACGGTTGGCGGTGCCCTCCACGAGGTTGCGATCGTGGGTCACGTAAATCACCGTGCCTTTGAAATGTTGAATGGCTTCACGCAATGCAGAGATGCTCTCTAGATCCAAGTGATTGGTGGGCTCGTCGAAAATCAATACATTGTCTTTTTTGAGCATCAGCTTAGCAAAAAGAAGACGTGCCGTTTCGCCCCCAGACAAAACATGGGTGTGCTTGTTGCCATCTTCGCCCGAAAAGAGCATGCGACCCAACAAGCCGCGAATGTCTTCACGAGCGGCGCTCTCATCAAACTGGTGAAGCCATGCCCAAAGCTCTTGGCCTTCGGGGATGCCCTCGCGGTGATCTTGTGCAAAATAGCCCACCCGCGTTTGGTGGCCCCATTTGATATCGCCTTTGTCTTTTTCGAGTTGCTCTAGGAGCATGCGAATCAAGGTGGTTTTGCCGATGCCGGAGGGTCCTAAAATGGCCACTTTCTCACCACGCATGATCATGAAGTCGAAGTTTTCACAGATGGGAACCTCTTCGCCGGCTTCATCATTGAATTTCTTACTCAAACCCTCCACGCGCAACACGTCTTTTCCCGATGGTTTGTCACCCACTTCAAAACGGATAAAGGGACGTTGAATGTTCGATTTTTTCAAATCGTTCACTTGGAGTTTGGCGATTTCTTTCTTGCGACTTTGCACCTGGCTCGCTCGAGTCCCTGCCCCAAAGCGTTGTACAAAATCTTTGAGTTGATCAATTTTTGCTTCTTTGGCTGCATTTTGTTGCTCTAAGCGAGAGCGCACCTGGCTTTTTTGTAGCACCATATCGTCATAACAGCCCGTGTACATGATGATGGTTTCATAATCGATATCGGCAATGTGGGTGGTCACTGCATTGAGAAAATGGCGATCGTGGCTGATCACCACCAAAATGCCTTCGTAGGTCAGTAAAAAGCTCTCCAACCAAGAAATAGAATCCATGTCCAAGTGGTTGGTGGGCTCATCGAGTAACAAACATTCAGGCTTACCAAAAAGCGCCTGGGCCAAAAGCACCCGAAGCTTTTCTCCCCCGGAAAAGTTTTTCATCAGTTTTTGATGATCGGCAGCAAAAATGCCCAGTCCTTCGAGAAGGGCCGCGGCTTCGCTTTCAGCGCTATAACCATCTTCATCGGCAATCACGCCCTCCAGCTCCCCCAAGCGCATACCCATTTCTTCGGTATACTCGCCCGCCTCCATGCGCGCCAAGAGCTCTTCTTTTTCTTGCATGGCTGTCCACAGGGGCTGGTTGCCCATCACCACAGTGTCCAACACATTATTTTCATCAAAAACATAATGGTCTTGACGCAAGAAAGATGTTTTTCGAGGCCGCGATACCGAACCACGCCCAGGCTCTTCAATACCTGCTAAAAATTTCATGAAGGTGGATTTGCCGGAGCCGTTGGGCCCCGTTAAGCCATACCGCCGCTGCGGTGAAAAAGTCGCATTGACATTTTCAAATAAAAGCTGCGCGCCAAAATTCTGAGTAAGTTCATTGACCGTTAACATGATAGCCCCACTGGTGCCTTATTTGCCGCAGGCACACCCTTTATTAATTTGAACATCGTTGGCAGAACTCTTGTAAGTCACTTGTGTTCCCACCACCTCGTTAGCGCTGCCAGACCCGCCTGACCCGCCTGACCCGCCCGAGCCAACACCGACGCCGCCACCGCCGGATGCGGATTCACTGCTTTCTCCACCACCAAAGGATGGTTTTTTGATGGCCACATAGCCTGCAGTCAAACCTAAAAACGGCAGCACAATGAAAAGCACCAATCCCAATTTGGGCAGCCGGTAAAATAACATTAAGCCCATGGCCAAAACGAACCAAATGGCCAACTTCATCATGACCCAAGGCTCTAAACCGTTGGCCATCTGGCTGCTTCCCGCAATTTTGTACACATAGGCCAAAGTGCCAAATCCGCCCAAAAGGATGAGAAAGACGCCAAGGCCGTGCAAAATGGCCACCAACTTTCGTTGTTGGTTGGTCTCTTTCGCCCCACCATTCATCACATGCAGACCGAGTCCACCCAAAACCACAAAGGTGAGGAAAATTCCAAAGAGATGGATTAACTTATACATTTCATATTTTTGGTAAGGTGACATACATGGCTCCATGCGGGTTGTGCTCGCTTGCTTTACCGCCTAAAACCTCAGGATTCAACCAGGGAGGACCCAAAACAGTGAGCTTACTGGCCCTGAACCAACTGGAAAAAACCATTGCCGGTCGCGTTCTCTTCAAAAAGGTGCAGCTGCCCCTGGAAAGCGGGAAGCGTTACGGTTTGGTGGGCGCCAATGGGTCCGGTAAATCCACCCTCCTGCGCATTTTAGCGGGTCAGGAGGAGGCATCCTCTGGAGATGTCACCTCTCGGAGCGGTACCACCATTGGATTCTTGGAGCAGGATTTTTCCCCTTGGCTCGAATGGCCCATTTTGGATGTGGCCATGACCGGGCAACCTGAAGCATTTGAAGCCTTAAGGGCTCTCGACTCAGCTGAACATGGAGACCAGCAACTGGATGAAGCCGCCTATGCCAAACACCAGGATGTGTTGGCCAGCACCGATGGCTACACCTTGGCCCCTAGGGCCGCTCAGATTTTGGAAGGTCTTGGGATTCCAGCGCAGGATCACAACAACGCGCTCCACACCTTATCGGGCGGTTACCGGCTTCGAGTTCTTCTGGCAAAAACACTGATCGGTAACCCCGATGTTCTTTTGTTGGATGAACCCACCAACCATCTGGACTTGATGGCCATTCATTGGCTGGAAAATTTTCTATCCCAATACCGTGGCTGCTTGTTACTGGTTTCACACGACCACACATTTTTGTTGCGCGTATGCTCAGACACCTTGGATGTGGATTACGAAACCATCACGCATTATCCCGGCGACTATAACTATTTTCTCTCCCGTAAAGCCGGTGACCGCGAAACCCGTGAAAAAGAAATCGCCAAACGCGAAAAAGAAATCGCTCATCGCGAAGCCTTTATTTCTCGATTTAAAGCGAAGGCCAGTAAAGCCCGCCAGGCGCAAAGCCGGGTCAAACAAGTAGAAAAAATAAAAATAGAGCCATTGCCCCAAAGTTCTCGTCGTGCACCGAACTTTTCATTTGCGGCTGGTCACACCAGCGGTAAAGAGATCTTGCGCGTGAAAAACCTTTGTAAAAGTTTTAACGACAAATCGGTGATCCAAGATTTGAGCATACAACTGCGACGCGGCACTCGGTTGGCAGTGGTGGGGCCCAACGGAGTGGGCAAAAGTACCTTCATCAATTGTCTTGTGAATGAGCTAGAACCCAGCGCTGGCTCTTTTGAATGGGGACACAACGTACAATGGGGACATTATTCGCAAGACCCACTCAAGGCCTTAAAAAAATCAGCTGACAATCTCTTGGATTGGTTGTGGCAAAAATGGCAGACCAAAGTGAAACCGTGGTGCGCTCCCTTTTGGGCCAAATGCTTTTTTCATCGGATGATGTGAAAAAGAAAGTCCAACGGGTTTCAGGGGGCGAAGCAGCACGGTTGCAGTTCGCATGGCTCACCCAACAGCGGCCCAACATCCTCTTGCTCGATGAGCCCACCAACCATTTGGACATGGAAGCCATTGAAGCTTTAGAGGCCGCCCTATCAGACTACGATGGCTCGATTATTTTCGTATCTCACCACCGCCATTTTCTCTCAGCGTTGGCCACCGAAGTCCTCGAACTCAAATGGGATGGTGCTTTTCATTATCCGGGCGACTACGACAGTTTCACCCAGGCCACCCAAAGAGACTACTTGGCCGCTGGTAAAAGAACCAAGACCCCCAATAAAGCCCCAGACAAAGCAGCCCCGACGAAAATGGCGTCCAACAAACGCCCGCCCAATGTGCAAAAACTCAAAAAAGACCAGGCCCAAATTACCGCCCAAATCGAGCAAATTGAGCGCCGACTGCAGGAGATCCAAGATCTCTACCTCTCTCCCGATTTCCACAAGTCGGTGGCCGGTGACGCAATTCAAGCTTTGTCTGAAGAAGAGTCTCAATTAAACAATGACTTAGAAGAGAAAATGTTGGAGTGGGAACGGGTCAGCAGCCTGTTGGAAGAACATTATCCAAATCATTGAAAACATTTTTGAAATTCCTCCGATAATGGATTCATGGCCTTAAGAATGCTCCAAGCTCTGTGTTTTCTCTTCCTTTTCGGCGGATGTGTGTCCTCCATCGATGTTGAAAACAGCGGCACCCAATACCAAGAAACGGACGCCGAAGCACTGATTTTTATGGGCGGCGATGATGACGCCGATGAAGAGCGCGACCCCCCCGTGCCCAATGACCCCACCGAGCCCGATGAGCCCTCTGACCCACCGCCAGAGGATAACTCAGATCCTCAAGAAGACCCTGAGGACCCCTATGTCCCGGAACCTGGCACGGAGAGCTGTGTCCAATGGCAAGACTGTGGCCCTCATTACGGGGACAGCAACTCGCTGTACCAATGCATCAACAACACGTGCATGTGCGACCCCAATGGCGCCAGCCAAAGCAACTGCACCCAAGCGGGGGGCTACTTTGTGGCCGAAGAATGCTACTGCGCCATGGCCGACAGCCCACCACCATCCGACCCCATTTCCAATCAAAGCGAATACGAGGGTCAAGAGTGTTGGTATCACTGGGAGGACGTTCCCTGTGAGCCGGATGAATGGATCGACACATCCTATTACACCGAAG
Organism: Myxococcales bacterium; assembly: GCA_002721815.1. GTDB lineage: Bacteria > Myxococcota > UBA727 > UBA727. The sequence goes on along the minus strand of PBLQ01000061.1, from coordinate 218,576 downwards.
AGTGCTACTACGATTCCAACAACGAACTCATCTGCGAGTTGGTTTACGTGAATGACGGTTATTGGGAAGAAGGCTATTGCCCACCGGGATGGTGGGAAGTTTGGTGCTACTAAGCCGAAGCCTCTGCAAACTTTTTGTGCGCTGCAAGAAAACAAAACGTACGGCCGTAAGGCCTTTCGCCCGTTAAGAATCGTTTTTTCTCTGCTTCAACAAAAGACGTATCAAAATACTCTTCATGCCATTGAATCGTGTTGTCATTAAAATACGCGCTTAATATTTTCGGCCAATTCAAAGTAAACCCTTGCTTGGGCCTGTCGAAAAAACCCTCGAAGCCCTTGCGAGACAACCAATCCTTTAAAACCCACTTCGGCCCGTGACGCCACAACCATTCGGGCGACACACGCGCCACCGCCTCTACGATGTGCTTGCCGATCAAAGGCAGGCGAACCTCCAGGCTGTGAGCCATGGACATGGCATCAGTGTCGCGAAGCAATTGATCATGCATGTAGATTTGCTGCTCTAAGGCAGATACCTGCCGAAGGGGATGCACATCTTCATCGCACGCCAATTCACGGGCACGCTCAAATGGATTTTGCGCTTTCACCTTGTGGTGGATTGCATCGTTGATACATTCTTGGATTTCTTTTTCTGAGAAAATCATGCGCTTGGCCATCCACATACTCGCCACATCTACCCCGGCCTCTACGGCGTCCAACACACGCAAGCCCTTGGGGTGAGACGCGACTTTTTTGAGCACCGGAGCGATGGTCTTTCCTAAAGGTGCCATGCGCTTAGCCAAGCCACTGGAAGTCCAATTGCTTTTGGCCGCCAAAGAAAAACTGGGATACCCGTAAAAGAGTTCATCACCTCCCACGCCTGAGCACGCCACCTTGAAGCCCTGTTGCGCAACTGCACGGGACACCAACCATGTGTTTGGGCCATCCACACTGGGCACATCCATGTCTTCCAGTGCTTGGTTGAGCCAATCTTTATCGGCATCTAAATCAATAGGGATTTCGTGGTGGGTGGTCCCCAAGCGTTTTGAAATCTCGCGCGCGTAAACGCTTTCATCGCCTGGCTGGTTGGGCATCACCACTGTAAATGTATTTAAATCGGACGCCCCGGCCTCTTGCAGTCGGGCACACACGTAGGTGGAATCAATCCCGCCGGACAGAAAAGCGCCGACCGGCACATCCGCTCTGAGACGCCGCTGGAACGCAACTTTTATTTCACCTTCTAGAAGTTGTGCCGCCTCTTCGTCAGAAAGTAAAGACACGCTGCTTGCGACTTGAAAAGGATTTTGCCAATAGACTTTTTCGTCCACCGCTTTGTTCTTGAGGTCAACCCGCAACAAATGACCGGGCCGTAAAAATTGGATGTCGTCGATATGGGTAAAGGGTGGTGGAATACTCCCTTGCCGCAGTAAATAAGACAAACCATCCGCACTAATTTGGCCATGGCTCAAATTCGCTTTTAACAAGGTTTGGGTTTCGCTTGCAAAAGCAAACAAGCGTTGGGGGTGATGCACAAAATAAAGCGGCTTTTCCCCCATGGGGTCGCGATCCAACAGGAGTGTCTTTTTCTTTTCGTCATAAAAACAAAAAGCGAACATGCCATCGACTTTGGCTAAGCCCTCAATGCCAAACAAACTCAACCAAACGAGCAAGACTTCTGTATCGGAGGTTCCTTGAAATTGGATGCCTTGGGCCACCAACTCTTCGCGAAGTTCCTCGTGGTTGTAAATTTCACCATTAAAAACCAAATGGGTTCCCAGTTCGACATTTGACATGGGCTGCCGACCGTTTTCAGTTAAATCAACAATGGACAAACGGGTATGAGCCAAAGCCACTGCGTCGGTGGCAGAATAAAAAGTGTTTTGGGCATCGGGTCCCCGATGGTTCATAGAATGCATGATGGTGGTGAGTCGATCTTTGATCTGTGCGTGAGACCACGACTCTGACCAATCAACAAATCCGCCAATTCCACACATGATACTTTATCGTCCTAACCAAAAACAAAAAACCGGGTCTGCCCGTTGCTGACCCTGCTGTCAAAAGACAGAGCCGTAAAGTGACACACACGCTTCGCATGCGTTGTCACATGGATAAGCAATGCGTCGGCGGTATTCAAGAAATCTTTTTTCAACATTAAATACCCCCTTCGCCCTCACTGCGCCGCCGCAATCGCTCGAGGCCATCCTGCAAAGCTGTCACGAAAACGATGCGCTTACCAAAAGGCAGCCAAGACTGGACTTTGCGTGCGATCTTTAGGGCTCTGGTCTCACCCCCTATAATGATCATAAAATCAAAACGTTTCTGATACTTTAACATCCAATCTAATAACTGAAGCTGGGCGCGCAGCGGCGCCCCTTGAAAGTCGTTCAGCTCCAATAAGACGCGGATTGCTTGGTCATCTTGGAGGCATGCAAACCCTCTTTCAAAAGATTGGGCCGCGGCGTTCATCCCATTCACTGAGCCCATGCCTCTGACTTCAATAAGCGCGATACCGTCGCCGCTGAGTCGCGTGGAAACCGTGACCTTTTCTTCCTCATCGGAAACGTGTTCTTCGAAAACTACGGGAGTCAGCCAGTCTGTGTTCATGGGTCAGGGGCTCCAGCCTATTTGACCACGTAATGACTACCACGAGAAACCTTGGCCTTTGCCGCAGAGAGGGTAACCGCCAATGCGGTTTGAATGCCGTGCCGCAGCCCCATAACGCTGTCAGACAGAGTTGCCTTTTTATAGAACTCTTCCACTTCCAAAAGCAGCTCTCGCAACATTTTCTCCGCTCTGGCAAGGCGATGTGGGGTTCGCACCAACCCCACATAGTTCCACATAATGTTTCTCAAAGTTTGCCAATCTTGGGCCACCAACGCAGGATCGATGTTTCCGCTTTCGTAACGCCACGGTGTAAATTCTGGGAAACCCAGCCGGGTATCATTGTCACCCGCTTTTTGACCGGCCAAATACCCCCACACCAAACACTCCAACAGCGACGTACTGGCCAACCGGTTCGCGCCGTGCACCCCGGTGCAAGCCGTCTCACCCACCGCATACAAACGCGCCAAAGAGGTTTTCCCGTTGAGGTCCACCGCCACCCCACCGATGGCATAGTGAGCCGCAGGCACCACCGGGATCAAATCAGTGGACATGTTGATTCCGATGCTCTCTAGATGAGACCAAATAGAGGGGAATCGTTCCTTCAGCCAGACTTCGTCTTTGTGACGTATATCGAGGTAGACACACTTGGCCGATTGTTCGAGCATGACCTGATGAATGGCTCTCGCCACGACGTCCCGCGGCGCCAAAGAACCCAGTTCGTGAAACCTTTTCATGAAGGGTGTCCCAGAACCATCGACGAGTTCGCCCCCCTCACCCCGCACGGCTTCGGATACCAAAAACCGCTCTTTATCATGGTATAACTTGGTGGGGTGAAATTGAATGTATTCGAGATTCACGCATCGCGCACCGGCGCGGTAGGCCATGGCGATACCGTCGCCACGGGATTCTCGCGGATTCGTGGTGTGCAAAAACAACTGACCCAGTCCACCGGTAGCCAAAATGGTGTGCTCGGCACAAATGGCAACAATCTTTTGATCTTCCCGCTGCCAAAAACGTGCGCCAAAACATCGCGCGGGCTCGTAAGTGTCATTCAAGTCGAGGCTGTGGTGGTTGGTGGTGAGCAACTCCACTGCCGTTAAATCTGTCATCACCGTGACGTTCTCGTGGGCAACCACCCCCTCCACCAATTTTTGAGTAATGGTTTTTCCAGTGTGATCTGCCGCGTACAAAATACGAGGCACACTGTGCGCAGCCTCGGCAGTTTTACTGTACGCCCCCTGCTCACTCTTTGAGAAGGGCACTTTCAAACGATCTAACAACCAACGCTCAACCAGCTCGGGCCCCATATTACAAAGTTGGTCCACCGCGGGCTCGTAACTGTGGCCCCCTGAGGCATTGATGATGTCATCTTTGAGGCATTGTCGGCTGTCGCCCTCCCCTTTAAATACAATCCCACCCTGGGCCCACGCCGAACTTCCACTTTGGATCTTTGCAGAACGGGTGACCAACACCACCTGTCGTCCGAGATCGGCGGCGGTCATGGCAGCAATGCAGCCAGCCAAGCCACTGCCGATGACCAACACATCAGCGTTTATGGTTTGAGGCTGGTCCATTAGGGCGTCGACCAGTCCACGTCTTCGCCAGCCGTAATTTGCAGCATCCGCTCCAATGGCAAAGCAGCACGCAAACGTAATGTTTCTTCCATTTCGATGGCAGGCTCTAAGGTTACCAATGCTTGATAAATTTTCTCCAGCGTATTTAAGCGCATGTGTGGGCAGACGTTACAAGCACAGCCCTCTTGCGTGGGCGCTTGAATGAACGTTTTGTTGGGCGCCCCTTTTTGCATTTGATGTAAAATACCTTCTTCGGTGGCAACGATGAGCTCTTGGGTGTCCGTCACCGCTGCGTACTGAAGTAACGACGTGGTGGAGCCCACGTGGTCCGCATGCTTCAAAATGGCTTGTGCGCATTCTGGGTGCGCAATCAAATCGGCTTGCGGGTGTTTTTGCTTCAGCGCCAAAATCTCACGTTCAGAAAAAATCTCGTGAACGATACAAGACCCCTGCCACAACTTCATGTCACGACCCGTTTTCTCCATGAGATAACGACCCAAATGCTGGTCAGGGGTGAAGAGGATTTTTTTGTCTTCAGGAATGGCGCCAATGATTTTCTCTGCATTGGAGGAAGTGCAAATCACATCGGAGAGCGCTTTCACACCTGCCGAACAGTTGATGTACGAGACGACCATATGGTCAGGGTGCTGCGCTTTATACGCCTTGAGCATGGGCGCAGGACAAGAGTCAGCCAAGGAACATCCCGCATTCAAGTCTGGAATGATCACCGTGCGAGTGGGGTTAAGTATCTTGGCTGTTTCGGCCATGAAATGAACGCCACAAAATAGAATGACATCCGCTTGAGACTTCTGTGCCAGCTGGGCCAACTTGAGACTGTCACCCAAATGGTCGGCCAGGTCTTGGATGTCTGGATCCTGGTAATAATGGGCCAAAATAACAGCATTTTTTTCGTTCTTGACCCGTTCAATCGCGTCAAAAACATCCTCGTTTAGAGGTACGGACTGATTCACCTGCATTCGAACCATTTATATCTCCTAACCACACCCCAAAAGTACTCTCAAAGCTTAGCCACAAAAAATGCAAAGTAAACTGGTTTTCCGCACCGATCGGTGTTGCCCCGGACCAGAAAATGAGGTTTGATGCCCCAGATCGCTTATTTTGCGCCTAAAGGAGCCAATTATGTCTGAAAACACCATCGATTTAACTGACGCCAACTTCCAATCTGAAGTCCTCGAATCCAGCGAACCGGTCTTAGTGGACTTTTGGGCACCCTGGTGCGCCCCTTGCCGTGCCCTGACCCCCACGGTTGATGCCTTGGCCACCGATTTTGCTGGCAAGGTCAAAGTAGGCAAAATGAACATCGACGAAAACCCTGGCACCCCCGGCTCTTTGGGCGTGCGCTCCATCCCCACTTTGGTGATGTTTAAAGGTGGCCGCCCCGTAGACCAAGTGGTGGGCGCCGTTGCCAAGAGCAAACTTGAAGAAATGATGAACAAGCAAGTGGGCTAAGTCACTGCCCCTTTGTTGCTCAAAAAACCTCGCAGCGCACATGTGGCAGCGAGGTTTTTTTGTGTCTAGATGCCAAAGTCGGCCAGCATGGTGATGGTGAGGTAGGCAGCCGAAAAGCCAGCCCGGGGAGCGACGCCGGTACAGGTGTCGTCGGTGATCTGGTCTTTGTTATAAGTGAGGTACGTATTGGGCCCCGCCAAAACAAAGTCACGACCGTCCACACATGCCACGCGGTTGTCTTCCCAATCGACCACCCTTACTGGTTCAAACGTTGGCGTGTAAAAAGGAAAATCCAAGCCCACGGCAAAGGTGTCGGTGACAAAATACTGCAAGTCGATGCCGAATTTCGTGTACTCGGCTTCGTAGGCGTATTCTTCACCGAGCATGTGGTAGCCCATGCCCCAGGACAAACCCAGCTCAAAAGGGCGATCGTGCCAGCTGACACCTTCGGGATTTGAGGCTGTGGGAATCAATGGCATGTCGGGCCAAACGTGTGGCCACAGATACTGCAACAGCTCTAAAGGTAGAATGCGCACGCCACCGCCCGCAAAACCGCCCCCTCCGATATTGCTCGAAGTCAGGTCCCACCCAAACGCCGTGAATTCGCCGTAAAAACCACCGTATCCAAACAGGTTGAGACCCATTTGCAGACTGGGGGTGAAATTCGTTTCTGGATAGTTGCCTGACTTGTCGATGACCACTTCTGTGGTTTCGTAAGTGCCGTACCCTGGGGCCACCTGGAAATAAAAGGCGCCATTGCGCGCTTGCCCTTCAGTGGAGAAAAGCAAACAGCCCAAAAAGGAAATGGTAGCTAAGATGGGTAATTGACGCATGCGCAGACTCCTTGAAAGCCGATGTGAACTGTGGCCATCATGCGTAGCGCATCCGATTTTGAAAAAAAAGGAGCATCCATGAAAAGTGACGGCCCCAAAAAGGTTTTTATTGTCTCCGATGCCACCGGTGAGACCGCAGAAAAGGTCGTTTCAGCGGCTTTGCTCCAATTTCCGGCCCGTAAGGTCAAAATTCGATATTTCTTAAAGATTCGGCATCAAGATGAAGTGGATCGCATTATCAAGTTGGCGCACGCAGAAGATGCCTTTGTGGCCTACACATTGGTGGATACCGAGTTGCGGCAGCACATTCTGACTTTGGCCGAAGCGCTCGAAGTGGATACCCACGACCTGATTGGCTCACTCATTGTCAAACTCTCCCAGTTTCTGGCCATCAACCCCGCCATGCAGTCTGGTCTTAAAGCAGGTCTCGATGCTGACTATTACAAGCGCGTGGAGGCTGTGGAGTTCGCCGTTAAGCACGACGATGGGCAAGAGCCACGTCACTTGGAAAAAGCAGACATCGTCTTAGTCGGGTTGTCGCGTACCTCAAAAACCCCCCTCTCCACTTATTTGGCCCAAAAAGGTTTTAAAGTGGCCAATGTTCCCTTGGTGCCACATATTCCTGCACCTACAGAACTGTCGAACATCGACCAAAACCGTGTGCATGCCTTGATCATTGATTTGCCCACCCTGGTTCGCATTCGTCGCGAACGGCTCAAGCACCTGGGCATGCCTTCAGAAAGCACCTACGCCATGCGTGACAACGTTCGCCAAGAGCTACAGTGGTGCCGCACTTTTTATCAAAGTCACCCTTCATGGGCTGTACACGACGTCACAGGCAAAGCCGTAGAAGAAACCGCGGCAAAGATTATTCATCTGCACGACGAACGGTTTGGCTCACAGAAATAAGTCGAATGGTTCATAACGAAAAAAGCAGCATACGGATACACGATGCTGCTTTTTTGAATTTTATATTTTGTCAATACAACTAAGGTGTCGCGGCGGCCGGTGCCTCGGGTGCTTTTTCCCACAAAAGCTTGGCCTCAGCCTCGAGCTCTTTGGACTTTTGCAACTGAGCCCACAAGCCCACGGCCTTCATGGCGGTGGCAGCGCGGGTATATGCTTCGTACATCTGCTCCACTGGTGCGTTTTCTTTTTCGTAAAGCTTAATGACCTCTACGAAGGTGTTTGCCGCCCCCAACTTATCGCCACCCAGGGCGCCAAATCTGGCTAACTCCACGGTGAGCTCCGCCCATGGCTTGCCTTTGTTGGTATGGGCTTCCACCAACTGTGCTTTGGCCTCGTCGGCTTCTTTTTTAGCGATGTGAACGCGCGCCATAGACAGGTTGCCCAGTTCATGCGCATCACCCAAACGCTTGATGGTTTCTTCGGCCGCGGCCTTTGCTTCGTCCACTTTTTCGAGGGCGATATATGCCTTCACCAGTTCTGGGTAGACGAGACTTTCTTCTTCATTGGCCGTTTTGACCGCTTCAAGAACCGCAAGCGCGCCCTCTTTGTCTTCCATGTAGTTCATGTACCAAGCGATTTGCTTCGCCACGTCCAAACTCTTCGGAGACAGTTTCGTGGCTTCTGCGAAAGCTGCTTTGGCTTCGTCGTTCTTGCCCAAACGTGCCAGCGCACGACCTTTCAACAAATGCGCACGGTCGTTAAATGGAAACAGCGCCAAGGAATCGTTGGCGGACTTGAGCGCCGCTTCCGATTGTCCGTCCACGAAAAAGACTTCGCCTTTGGTGGAAAGAATAAATGCTTTGGTACGCACTGGTGGGTTCTCGGGGTGCAGCGTTTCAAGTTCGCGGAGCAGCTTATCGCATTCACGCAACAACAGCGCTGGCTTGCCCTCACGGGTGATGGCGTCGGTGAGCTGAATGGCGGTCCGCGCCCAAATGTGCTGGCCATTGGTCGCTAGAGCCTTCGCGTAGGAAGCACGTGCTGAGCCGTAGTTCTCCTGTGCCAACAATGCGTCGCCCTGAGCGATGGGCAGTCGCACCAAACCAGTTGCCAACTTCATGCCTTCTTCAGCCGCTCTTTGTGCTTCTGCGGGTCTGCCCTGACCCAACACCGACAAAGACAGTGCGTGTAGAATTTTACCGTGGCGAATCCCTTGGGAGGTGATGGCTGTGATGACGCTCTCCGCTTGGCCATAAGCCTCGGGATTGCTGCGGCCTTGGCCCAGGTAATAGTATGCCTCTGCCGCGTAACGTTCTGCTTTTCGTAAATCACGAGAACGCATCAAGGACAGATAATCACCGGCCTCGCCGGCCAAGTCGTCCATGCCGTAGACGCCGTACAAAAGAGCGGTCACCTCGCCCATGTGAGCCAGCAAACTATCGTCGTCTTCGATTTTACCTGTTTCGATGTAATACTTGCGTGCTTCGAGGAATGCGGTGGCGTCACCCCCTGCCTGAACCTCACGGGCTTTTGCAAAAAGCTCGGCCACCCGTTTAAGCTCAGAAACGTAGGAGTAATACCAAGCCAAAGCTCCGGTCACCACCAGCGCAAACACGGCGATTTGAATGATTACCGATGGCACGCTCTCAGGATTAATACCTGGATTATATATCCCCGGTGCTTTTTGTTCGTTTTCTTTGGATGCATTACCCGTTTCAGTCATGTTGCGTTGCTCCTCAAGGCGGTGAGATCCAAGGGGAAGATCACCCGATCGCCTGGCTCAATAAGCGCCTATTAGGTAGGCTTTCTGATGGGCATTTGTCAAGATGGGCCGGTGCAATGAAATCCTTCAAAAACCAAAAAAAAGGGGCTCAATGCCCCTTTTCTTTCAAATACTTGCAGCGACAGCTCAAACAGCCAGCCCACGATAGTTGTTGGGACGTTGGTTCTGTTTTTCCCGCTCTCGGATCAAACCCTTCACATATTTGATTTGGGCCTCCAGTTGGGCTTCCAGGCTATCGAGAATCAAGGCTCTGAGGCCTTCAGGACCATGTAGCAACGCTTCGTAGTATGCTTGACGGTCGCTGGCGTGAATCACGCAGGGGTCATACCCACCGCGCACCAAAAAGCTATTCATCAAGTGGCGCCCAATGGTCCCGGTACCTTCTGCGAAGGGAAAAACCTGCATGAACGCGTGGTGAAACAATGCCGCTTGGTTGACCGGATGCTGGCTTTGAAATTCTTCCTCAGTGGTGGCTCGACAAACCGCTTCCAGGCCCTGCTGGATTTCTTCAGGCTCCATGAAGGTGTGAAAGTAAGTGCGGTGCAAAGGCATTTCTTTACGCCATTGTCCCGGCTTTTTTCGAGGCAAATTCAGCATGATGGCCTCGTTTAAATCCACCAACGCTTGCACATCCAAAACGAGCGCCTCTCCTTTTGATGCGAAGCTTTTTTGTCCCAGCAACTGGCTCAATAATTCGTGATGGTTACGTACCAACTGAACGCCGTTCATGGCACGAGGGGTCTGCGCCACCTTGCGAGAACAAACCGGACGCAGTTCTTCATGATTTAAAACCGTCCCGTCTAGGGCGCAATCGTGGTGAATGTAAGCAATGGCCCAGGCTTCGTGAAGGTCGTCTTGCTCTTCTTTATAAAGCGTTCCCATCAGCTCCCGAAGCACTTCGGTTTTCTCTTCGATATCGTAAAACCGGCCTCGAACTTCAAAATCATCAAAATCAAAAGACATATCTAAATATTCTCCCCACAAGAAAAGGTGCATTCCAGTACAGTAAAGTCAGGTTTATGAACAGAAGCGGTGCTCTGAACAGCAAAATGCTGCCTGATGTTGGACGAGGCCCACTTAGGCGCGTGGCGTCTCAGTCCAGGTTTTACACATATTTTTTGCCTCAAGTATGGCATAAAATGCTTTAATAACCTTTTTGGTAGCCAAGACTCTATGTCTTGAACGATCGGGTCTTTAAAGGGCGGAACCCCCTTTGTCAAAGCTTAAACCCTTTTTCAGACAAGAAAGGTGCAGCAATCTGGATCTTTTTCAGCTCGGTTTAAAGCCCTTTACGACGATTTTAGGCAAGGCGGCTCAGGAATGGGGCCCACCATTTTACGAATGAATGGGATGTGAGGCTTGGTTTCGTTACGGCCATTCTTCACAGCACGAACGAACGCCTCGGCCTTCGGAACCACGTGTATTGGAGATAAAACCTTTTTATACTCGATATTTAGGTCGGATACCGCGCGCCCCTCCTTGCTGCGCTCTGCAGCCAGGCGCATCAGCGGCAAAAACAATATGTGCCGCGATATTTGGGGCGCAAAACTATCCAGGGTCAGAACGAAGGGGTCTCTTTGGCAAATACTGCCATCTTGAGCCGCATACCACGCGTCCAGACCCGGCAAGTTGTCTGCAAAGCCACCATCAAAAAACCGGGAAACACCTTCTTGGGCCATTATGCCTTCAACCAAATCCAGCATCCTGGGGTCATTCCGTTCTATATCGTAATGAATCATGCCGGGCACAGATGCTGAAAAACCGATGGCGTCCAGCACATCAAACGTTTGGCTTTGCTCGGTCAAACCCAAAGTAATTCTTTTGATGGGCTGTCGTGCAAAATCCACCACCGTTTTTAGGATGCTACCAGCCCTTTTGCGCATATTTAAAGGGTTTTCGGCCGTATCGTCGAGCAGGTGGGCATACCGGTCCAAATCGAGCGCATTCTCTTCATCAGTACCTTTCAGGCCGGCCACCACCACCCTCAGAGGAATACTCAAATCCTTGAGGGCCAAAAAACCTTCCTCCCGCTCGAACTCATGGCCGATGACCTCACGCAGGTAGAGGGATAAGGTGGCGGGGATGCCAAACCTACTTTTTCGTTCAAAGAGACGAAAGACGCGTGACCAAGACAGCGACGAAATCAATTTACGCATCTCTTCCACGTGAAAATGTGGGGTGATTGCCCGGAAAGCGCCCAAGATAGCCCCCATTGAGCTGCCCGCGATGACATCGGGCACCAAACCCGCCTCATCCAATTCCATCATCGCACCCAAAAATACGTAGCCGGTTCCACCGCCCCCACCCAATGCCAAAGCCAGAGGTCTCTTCCGAACAGCACGATCCAACGCTTCTGGCGACATCCGAGTTCCATACAAACTCAACAAAGCCGCTCTTTCTTCGGTGAGCAACTTTGAAATGGCCTTCATTTGTTTAGGCACCACATCGCGCCTCACCACCATTGAGGTTCCCACGCAAGGGGCGAGCAATTTGTGTAGCTTTTGCCGAAACATATCAGTGGCGTGGCCCACATCGATCGCCGAATGGGGCCGGGTCTCGTCGGATACCACCTGGGAAACCCGCGCCATGGACAATGCCCATCGTAAGGTTGCCTCATCTTCCGACGTTAGCCAGCTGGGTTCGGCCACCATTTGTTGCACCATTGCAATTTCAATTGAGGCAAGCTGAGCAACAAAGGCACGTTGTTGTAGCAGGTCGTATGCGTCCTGTTGCACGGACAAGGCCGACTCCTCCATCCCCCGAAAAAATCTTTCAGGGAAAATAGGACTGTCCTCAGTCAAATGCAAGAATGCGGAAAAGGTCAAAAATCTGCTTTTTTCTCGGGCCCGGGCTATAAAGGTTTAAGCCCTTAGGATTTTTGGGATTTCATGGAGGACGCCCCATGCAGCATCAAAACCAGTTGGTAATTATTGACGGCCCTGTACATGGAACCCGGTTCAATTTGAAACCGGGCACCTTCCGCCTCATCGGTCGTTTGGACCAAACCCAAGAAATCACCATGCAAGTGACGCTTTCTGGCGACCAAATTCTCACGGAGCGTTTGCAAAGCCGCATGCAAGAACATCTGAACACACACGATGGCGCTGCAAGCCGCCTTCAATTCGATGAGCGCGACAACGATATTTTGTTGGAAGACCCTGCCGTGAGTAAATCTCATGCCATGATTTTTGCCCACCCCAATGGCCTCAGCGTGGCAGATTTGATGAGCACCAATGGTGTCAAAGTCAACGGGCAAGCGGTCAATGACGCCAGCTTGAAGCCCGGAGACCGGCTCCGAATCGGAAAAACCCTCCTGCTTTTTGATGACACAGGGCGTGCCTAAGCCGTCATCACACCAGAATCTCTCAACAATTATCCCTCATGCGATGATGACGAGCAACGTGCCGTAGCTCTGTGCATTGATGTTCATCTTACAATCGTTGGCTTTCGTCTCTTGTTGTGGTTTCATGGTGCAAGACGATCATGGACGAACACCAACTTTCTTTATTTTCGGGCAAACCGACCACGCAGATGGCCAATGAAGGCGATAATGCCTCCAATTGGGCTTCCCTGCCTTTTTTGGTGGTAGACACTGAAACCACGGGCCTCCACCCACATAAAGACCAAATCATTGAGTTGGCCTGGGTGTATTGTCGTCATGGCCATCTCATTTCAAAGGGCGCACACCTCATCGAGTTCAAGGGCGAGTTGTCCAATGAAATCAAGCAACTCACAGGGATTCAAGACGAGATGCTACGACACGCCCCTGCGTGGCAAGAGGTCATGCCCGAGCTGCAAGCGCTCATGGAAAGATCAGCATTTATGGTCGCTTATAACGCCGACTTTGATCGCCGTTTTATAGAAAAGGCGTTTGAAAATGAAAACAAAGAATTACCCACCCTGGCCTGGGTAGACCCTTGTGTGTTCATCAAAGAATTCGACAAATATAAAAAGGGCAAAAAACTGACCGATGCCTCGCGCCGATGGGGTGTGAGTTTAAATGGCGCCCATCGTGCGTTGGCTGATGCGACGGCCACTGCTGAACTGCTCCTTAAGTTAAGAAAAAAGATAGGACGGAAATCCTTAGAGGATTTAATGGACCAACAAAACATATTGAAAACAGAGCAAGAAAAATCATTCCAAGCTTACCTCGCTAAAAAGAATGCGAGCCAAGAAAGTAACACTTAAATGTCACCCACGATCTTACCTGCTTTCTTATCTTCACTGGCAATCGGCATTGCCTGTACCTCACCACAGGAAACAAATAAAACATTGGTTACAACAACAGAAGTAAATCCAACGGTTGTCCTCGAAACGTCCAATAAAAAAATTAATATAAAGGTCAGTATCGCCCGAACCCCGACAGACCGTCAAAAAGGGCTGATGTTTCGAGAGAGCCTACAGCCTAACGAAGGCATGTTTTTCATCTTCCCGCATACCGAGCGATTGAGCTTTTGGATGAAAAACACTTACGTTCCATTGGACATTATTTTTATTAATGAAGCGATGGAGATCGTGGGCATTGTGGAAAATGCAGAGCCCATGACTTTAGAGTCTCGTCACGTAGAGAAACAATCACGTTACGTACTTGAAGTCATCGCCGGTACTTGTCGAAAACACAACATCAAAAGTGGTCAAAAAATTATAACCCAAGACATTAACTTGGCTTTGGTGAGGTAGACATGATTCAAACATTTAATGGCAATACACCAACAATCAACGACACGGCTTATATCCACCCCATGGCAACCCTGATCGGACAAATCAAGATCGGGGCAGGCTCCAGCGTGTGGCCCAGCGTGGTGTTGCGTGGCGATATGGGTCAGATTGAAGTAGGTGAAGACACTTCCATACAAGACGGTACGGTCATCCATCTCACTGAAGGCTTTAGTCATACCCGAGTGGGAGATCGCGTCACGGTTGGACACAATGTGGTTTTGCATGGCTGTACCGTTGAAGATGAATGTCTCATCGGAATGGGCGCGATCGTACTTGATAACGCGACCATCGGAAAAGGCTCGCTGGTGGCCGCAGGAGCCCTGGTCACCGTCGGTACACAAATCCCACCCGGTTCTTTAGTCATGGGAAGTCCAGCCAAAGTCATAAGACCGGTCAATGAAAAAGACCAGATGATGATTGCGGGTGGCTGGATGACCTATAAAAATTACGCGCAAGAATACAAAAAGATGGACGAGACGAGCTAAGCCGAATTCTTTTGGTCCCCGCCCCCGTCTTCGCTTTCGTCAGCACCATAGGGTCCGTAATACTGGCCGTAATAGGTACCGTATCGATAGTATCGGCTGTAGTAGTAGCCGTATTTCTTTCTCGACAAGGCAACATCGTTGAGGATGGCCCCCAGAACGTTGACGTTGGCGTCTCGCAGCGTTCTCATGGACTGACGGCCCAGGTGACGCGTGGTTTTTCCACTCTTCACAACCAAGATTGTGCCGTCTACAAGTGTGGACAAAATCACAGGATCGGTAACCGCCCCCACGGGTGGTGAATCAAAAATGACCCTGTCGTACCTGGCCTTCAGATCATTAAATACCTTTACGAACCGCTGGGTGTGCAGCAACTCTGCCGGATTGGGTGGCACAGGCCCGCAAACCAATAAGTCGAGGCCTTCCACTTCTGTTCTTTGAATCGCCTCGTCTAAGGTTTTATCCCCAACAATGGCACTGGTAATTCCCACTTCGTTTTTAAGCCCAAACGATCGGTGTAACCGGGGGCGACGCATGTCTGTATCCACCAACAACGTTCGAGAACCTGACTGCGCCATCGTGATGGCCAATGAAATGGCGGTGGTTGTTTTCCCCTCTTGCGGAATGGCCGACGTTACCACCATACTCTCTAAAGCACGATCGGGGCTCATGAACAGCAGGTTGGTTCGAATGGATCGGATACATTCTGCAGACATACTTTTGGGATTCTCTAGAATATAGAAATCCCTGTGCTTGGTTTGCTTGACCGTCTCAGAGACGGGCACCACATTCTTCGGTATGTTTTCCTCTTCCCGGTCGATCACAGGTAACATGCCAAGAAAAGCAGTACCAAGGATTTCCTGAATGTCCTCCGGAGACCTCAAAGTATTATCCGTGACCTCCAAAAACACCACCAACGCCAGTGCGAGGAAGAGTCCCAATAAACAGCCCATGAAGCCATTACGACGAAGACTGGGCTTGAACGGTGCATTGGGCACCTTTGCGGGATCCAAAATGAAGGCGTTGTTCACACGTAACATGCCCGATAGATCCGTTTCTTTCAGACGGCTCGTCACAAGCTCGAATAACTTTTTATTGGTATCGACTTCCCTTTTAAGCCTGGTGTAATCCAACTTCAGTTTGTTGAGATAGGCTTCCTTCGACTTTTCATTTGCGATCGCAGTTTTGAGGCCTTGCTCAGTGGTTTGCAAAGAAGCGGCGGCACGCTCCAGCCCCATTAATACCCCATCAACCTCCTTAGCGAGGTTGGCTTTAACTAACTGAATTTGACGGTTGATGGTTTGGACCTTTGGGTGTGCTTTCTTATACCGGCTTTCCAGGTCAGATTTTTTGCCATTAAGCTCTACCAATCGGCTCTTTAACTCACCAATAATCACCGTTTGCCTGACTTCATCTAAAGAGTCGAGCGTGTTGGTATCTTGCCGGGCCTGTTGAAGTGCCTCCACACGGAGTTCCGACGCGATACGCTCCGCTTGCACCTCCGCCAACCTGGAATTGAACGCCGTTAATCTTTGGAGCACTTCCGCTTCCTGGCTTTCCAGACTCGCATTCAAAACATTCTTGGTCGCCATATAATCAAAAAGTGCTTGCTCAGACTGTTCTAACTTTTTCTTGAGGTCTTGGTGTTGAACAGCGAGCCAACTGGATGCCTCTCGGGTACTGGCAGTTTTTTGATCCAGGTTTTGCTCCAAATAGGCTTCACTCACAGCATTCGCAACCCTGGCCGTGTACTGAGGGTCTTGGTGCTCTACCACCACACGGGTCACACGAGATTTTTTATCGGGTTCGATATAATACATGCTGCGCACCAAAGCAGCGGGATCCATACGAGCCCTGGCTTCTGCTTTTTTCGTTTCCTCTTTGATACGTGCGATTCCGTTGTGCTCATCGTCGGCAGCAATATTTAATATTTCAGCAGCCCGGGCAGCAACCATGCGGCTTTCGAGTACTTTATATTCCGTTCGGTAAAAATATTCGGTGGCCCAATAATTGCCGCCGCCAGCCGGATTTACTTCTTGAACATTCGTGAGCACCCTGGGCGCGCGACTGTTGATAATAATGCTCGCGTGCGACTTGTAGACCTTTGGCTGCTTCATCGTCCAAAGAACGGAAGCAACGGCAGAAACAAAAATGACCACCGTAAACACCATCCAGTGCTTACGAATCATAAATAAGTATTCAAATAAATCGATAGCAGACTCAGAGTCAGACTCGCTCTGGGTATTGTGCACATCCGTCGTAATTGCGTTACCTCGGCCGGGCAACGGGGTCACATTGGGCCAGACCTCGGAAGGCTGGTGAGGTTTATTTTGTTGCTCATCCATGGTTAAAACAGGCTTTCGGGAACGAATACAATATCACCGGGCATCAGAGATAAATCTGGTGCCTCCCCTTTACCGATATCGCCAACCATTGCATTCAAACGGGTCTGGTTTCCTTCCTGGTCTCGGGTCACCACCGTTCGATTCGGGTCGGCCAATCTCGTGGTCCCGCCTGCCTTCGCAATTGCGGCAATAATGGTCATTTTATCATCAAATGGATAAGGACCTGGGTTCTTCACCTGTCCAAGTACGTACACCTTACGCGAGTTGAATTCTTTCACAAAAACAGAAACTTGGGCGTTCTGTAAAAATTCTGAATTATACCCCGCGGTAATTTTCTCCGTCGCGTCCTCGGGGGACAGCCCCTGAAGAATAATCGGCCCGAGCAATGGAAGGCGAACACTCCCATCCGACCCAATCTGATGAATACCACTTAATTCCGGCTCGTTATAGATTCGAATCTCCAGGACATCGCCTGCGCCAAGCATGGTTACCGGCGCTTCCGCATTGGTCACTTGAACCGTCACGACGGGCGTCACGGGCTCTGAGTGGGCACAGCCGAGCAATAACCCACAGGCCAAAACCTGAAATGTCAAACTCGTCCTGAAGCTCATCACTGATATAATCCCGAAATTTGAGGCCTATGCACTCTCTATAGCATGACAAATGGTGTTTTGGTGGTTTTTCTTAGGTCCAACTCACCTAGTAACGCACGGAGCCGATAACAAAGAGTTCGTTTCGTAAAAAGCTTAAGTTACCGGAAACTCTACCAGAAAGGGAATCAACCATGTTCGCTTCGGTAATTCTGTAAGCGAATCGCTCCATCAGGCCAACACTCATCCACTCGAAAACGCTGTATCCCAGTTCAAGCCGGGCCCCGATGTTTTGGTCAACACGGCCTGTAGGCTTGGTGGTGAACGGGTAAGGACCCGAATATTGTTCGTCACCAAACTCGAGAATACCGTAGCTAACATCGCCCGAAGCGGTCATTTTACGACCAAATTTTTGCTGAAATTGAACGTACGCCCTTGAGTTCGCAACGTATTGATAGACCGCTGCCGGAGTCACATCCCGTTTCAAACCACCAGCGATTTGGGTGGTCATGTTGGGAAACCACCGGTATTCCATGTGACCAATAACGCCAGGGAACGAAGCGGTAACTAAAGTCTTCTCACCACCGCCTGTGGGGGTATCCATAACGAAAGGATTGCCGTAACCGAGCGAGACAACACCGGAGCTTTTACGCGAGAACTGCCCGAGAATACCGGTTCGAACCCAGAACGGATAAGAATCGGGGTTCACATCTGAAAACGGGAACACATGGGCACCGCCGCGCAGGTCAAGATAGGCCCCAGTTCTGGGAAAGAAGCGCCAATCGACGCGAGCGTGCGCATAGTGCCTCATGCTGTCGAAATCACCATTGGCCATGTTAGAGCTGCCCTCTTCAAAGCCGATGGGTGTGATGTATCTTTCGAAGCCAAAATTGTAGTCCGTTCGGAGAACCAATGCGCCGCCGCCAGGCTTGAAGGCCAAACCGGCCAGGAAATCATTGTTAATTCGGCTTTGTACTTGGCCTAAAGATACTTGGCCAGGATCGCTGAAAGCACCAACAGTATCTCGAATCGCAAAGGACATAGGGGCGCCGCGATTAAACTCGAGCCCAGCGTGCGCGTTAGCATGGTAGAGCAAGTTGTTTTGCGTACGTTCGTTGAACACACCTGGCATCATGCCCCAGTCAAACGTGAATCCTGTGTCCCATAGGATGGCTGCGTCTGAGTTGGACATGGCCAGACCGGGCCGCAGCCTTAACACCATATCGGCACCCACTTGGTCACCGTTGATATCGGGGTCTGAGGGGACTGAATAAGGGTTGGTATCGACCCCTGCCGCAGCGTCTAGGCTGAGGTGCATTCGGGTTTTTTTAGATTTAACGGCCACGCCACGGCCTTGACCGTTGGTTTGTACGCCGAACTGCTGATTGTTGGCGATTCCTGGGTCCGTACGGCCGTTGGCCTGCTGCGCCTGTCCGGCTGACCCTGAAGATTGAGCGTTGATGGAGGTAGAAAAGCTAACGGCAAATGCGATGGCTAAACATGCCATGCCACCCCATTTTGTCCCGCTCTTTGCTGCCAGCATCATCAATCTAATCCAAAATTTCCGGTCGAGGATCATTATCGCTCGGTCCTCGTCGCCAACCCGCTCTTCCCATCAACACACAAATGTGCCTTAATGTTATGACCGATCCTCCGATTTACGCAAGTGGAATATCTACATAAAATGCGGAAACTTAACAAAAAAGTGGCCCTACTGGACCACTTTCGACTTACGCTCAAAATTTGAGGCCTAGAGGCTTAATTTGCCACTGCGTTGTGAATTTCCTCTTCGGTCATGTCACCTTTGCGGCCATCCCCTACTGTCAGTCGGATACGACCATAGCCAGCAAGCTCACAAGTGTGCAGAACCCGCTTCAAAATCGAGAATTCGACCTCATTATCAACCTGAACGTTGACCGTGCTGGTTGGGTCCTCCCCAGGATTCATGGCGGCTGCTCGATTTCCGCCGATGGCTTCAAACTTCTCCCGGTTCTCGTTGAGTTCGTCTTCGAGCTCTGGGATTCGCCAGTCTACATCATCGGCATTGTTCCCGAGGCTTGAGACCAAAATAGATCCCTCAAAATATAAATCTCCAACGCGATTGAGTGAGATGATTGGAACCCGCGTGATTTCTACGCCGTTTTCCGCCGTTGGCGTCTTCATGTCTTTGGACACGAACAGCATTTCCCCACTGGCGTTAAAGTTCATCACAAGGAAAATCACCAGCACTGTCATCATATCGACCAGCGCCGTAACATTGATGTACACGTCGCCACTACGTGCCCCACCCTCTTTGCCTAACAGCTTCATCGAGTGGAAACGATGTGATTGCCTGTGTTGCCGAATACCTACGGCCATGAAAACACCTCTTCTCTGTACGGCCTGCCTAGTTGGCCGATGCCGGTGTGAGAGTCAAACCCGTCAATTCTAACCCGGTCGAAATATCGATAACCCGTGCTACCGCGTTGTACTGAACGCCATCTTCGGCTTGAATTTTAATCTCGACACGCTCTGGGCGCGCTTCTTTAAAAGCCTTCAGTTGCTCGGTGAGCGCCTCAAAATCGTAATCTTCACCTGTTGTCGGCAGCTCTCTCATCTCAGAACCTTCCTCCTGGACTTTGAGGGCCTTGTCGGTGATTAAAACGATGATGGGCTTGGGCCTATCTTTTTCTTCTTCTTCTTCTTCTTCCGGCGGGTTACCGCCGGACGCGTTTTGCACCTCAAGGGCCGCAATACGCGTCCATACCGCGGTCATCATCAAGAAAGTGATGATGGTGGTCATTAAGTCGATGTAGGGAACAAGGTTGATCGGAGCGTCTAAACTCCGTTTGCCTTTCCCCTCCTCTGGTGCAGCACCACCCATAGGTCCTACCCTTCGCCTTCAATGGCTTCGATGTTCAGCTTTTCTTTGTTGCGTAGGACCATGTTAATGGTGGTCGCAACGCTGGCGCTGATGTCATCGTTGAGGGCTTGCGCACGGCCTTGAAGGATGGAGTAAGCAACCAACGGCGGAATCGCAGCGATCAAGCCGTATGCTGTACAGTTCATCGCTTCGGAAATACCAGCGGACAACATGGTGGATTTATCAGCCGCGGAGACCTGAGCCACCGCTGCGAACACCTTGATCATACCGAGAATGGTACCCAGAAGACCGGCGAGCGTTGCACCATTGGAAATCATGGAGAGATAACCCGTTCGCTTCTCAATGAAAGGCAGTTCGTGCATGCTGGCCTCATCCATGGCGGCCTGTACTTCTTCTTCGCCGTGACGAACTTCCAACAACCCGGCTTTGAGAATACGGGTCAGAGGGCTTTGAGGTTGGTCTGCCAAGAAGCGAATGCCACCCATGACGTCGCCACGGAAGATACGTTCGCGCAGCCCGTTCAAGACCACTTCTTTGTTCAGACGCACTTTTAGGAACAGCGCGTAAACGCGTTCTGCCATAATGGCGAAGGAAAATGCTTGGAAGGCTGAAATCGGAATCATCCAAAATCCACCGTGACGATACGCTTGCGCTAAATCAGTAAAAACTTCACCCATGCCTCAAGGCTCCTTACAAAATGAGTTGTCACTCATGTGATCGATCCCGCTCCGAAATGGGAGCGCAATCTAAATATTTCTGGGGGAGGAAACAGGAATTGAGCGCAAATGTCAACAAGGTTTCGGGCGGTTTCCCAAAAAAGGGCCCGCCAAAACCTTCAAGAAATCGCGTCCTTGCTTAAGCCCCAGTATACTTTTTGAGCATCAAAACGGCATTTGTACCGCCAAATCCGAAGGAGTTGGAGATGGCGACTGAAATATCCGCTTTTCGGGCTTCATGAGGTACATAATCCAAATCACAGTCTGGATCAGGATTGTCTAGGTTGAGTGTTGGGGGAACGATCCCGTTCTCAAGCGCCAAAGCACTGAAAATAGCCTCGACCCCTCCCGCAGCACCCAAAAGGTGCCCGGTCATGGATTTGGTGGAGCTTACGAGCAGTTTGTCCGCATGGGCGCCAAATACCCCTCGCAAGGCTTGGGTCTCTGTTTTGTCGTTGAATGGGGTGGAGGTTCCGTGTGCATTCACATAGTCCACATCTTCGATGGACAAACCAGACATGCCGATGGCCTCTTTGATGGCCCTCTGGGCGCCTTCGCCTTGAGGGGCGGGCGCGGTGATGTGGTTGGCATCCCCAGAAGAGCCATATCCAACGATTTCACCGTAAATTTTGGCACCTCGGGCCTGGGCTCTCTCCAAACTTTCTAAAATAACCACACCGGCCCCTTCGCCCATGACGAACCCGTTTCTTTGGAGGTCGAAAGGACGCGAGGCGGCTTTGGGATTGTCATTGTGCGTGCTGCACAGTGCCTGCATGGACGCAAATCCCATCATGGCCAGGGGATGTAGAGCTGCTTCTGAGCCCCCACAAACCATCAAATCAGCTCGGCCTTCTTTAATGTGCTGGAAACTCTCACCAATACCATGAGCCCCCGAAGAACAGGCTGAGGCAGGTGCCCAGCTGGGCCCCTTGAGATTGTGACGAATGGCCAAGTGACCAGGTGCTAAGTTGCCGATAATCCCTGGGATCATGAAAGCGGACACTTTTTTCGCCGCGCCATGGACAAACCGCTCGTACTCATTGAGCAAAGTAATGATACCGCCCAATCCAACGCCGATAATGCCGCCCGCTCTAGCCGCCTCTTCGTCGGTTAATTTTTCAGGCAACCCAGATGAGGCCCAAGCTTGCTCACCAGCAGCGATGGCCAAGTGAATGAAACGATCCATGCGCTTCACATCTTTGACCGGGGTGATCCAATCTTTGGGGTCGAAATTTTTAACCTGCCCGCCAATATGAACGGTCAGCGGCCGGTCGTTGTATCTGGCTTCTACCCACGCAGGAATGTGATCGACGCCCGTACGACCGTTGACCAAGTTATCCCATGACTCTTCGACACTGTTACCGACAGGGCTCACACACCCCATCCCGGTAATGACCACACGACGGCTCATCACACACCTCTTCGATTCAGCAGCTGGACCGCAAAAGCATAAAGCTTCCGGCACAGCACGAAAGCTTTATGAAATATGAATGTCTATTTGTTTATGTCTTACTGATGTGCAGACACATAAGAAACGGCGTCACCCACCGTACGAATGTTTTCTGCTTCTTCATCAGGAATTTCTGTTTCAAATTCTTCTTCCATGGCCATGATCAGTTCAACAATGTCCAAGGAGTCTGCGCCCAGATCTTCGATGAAGTTGGATTCAGGACGAATCTCTTCTTCAGAAACGCCTAACTGGTCAGCAATAATGGAACGTACACGTGCTTCAATGGTCATATCGGTCTCCTATTTAAGTAAACTCAAAGCTCGTTTATCACTTATTGGTGCACTGACAAGCCATTTAACAAAAAAACGTGTCTGGCCAGTGCGCCGGAAAATTATCTCATGTTTAATCCGCCGTTTACGCCGAGGGTTTGCCCCGTCAAATAAGCAGCTTCTTCACTGGCGAGAAAAGTCACCAAAGCGGCAACTTCACCCGCCTGCCCTACCCTAGCCAAAGGGATTTGGGCCGCGAACTGGTCTCGAACCTCGTCTGGCAACGCCGAAGTCATATCGGTTTCAATATAGCCGGGCGTTACAGCATTCACGGTGACCTGGCGGGACGCGAGCTCTTTGGCCATGGACTTGGTCATCCCAAGAATGCCGGCTTTGGCCGCACAATAGGCAACCTGCCCTGCGTTCCCCTGCTCGCCCACCACGCTTGAAATATTGATGATGCGGCCCCAACGGCTCTTCATCATGCCACGGGCCGCAGCCTTGGCGCACAAGAACGCTCCGGTAAGATTGATATTGATAATGCGATCCCAATCCTCTTTTTTAAATCGAGGCAACAGCGCATCCTTGGACACCCCTGCATTATTGACCAAAATATCGACGGTGAGGCCGGCGGCTTTGATGCTGCTAAATGCATCTGCCACGGCTTCTTCGTTTCCAACGTCAAACTGCAATAATAGAGGTTCAGGCGCACCCAAGTTTTTGATGGCTTGCTCGGTCTCTTCTGCGGCTGCACGGTTGCCTGCGAAGTTCACAATCACTTTGGCCCCTTGTTTTGCCAGGGACAAACATATGGCCCGTCCGATCCCACGAGACCCGCCAGTGACCAATGCCGTTTTATTTTCTAGCTGCAACATGACTCGCTCCCTTTTCTTAATGCCCTTCGCATCATGCGCTTAAGGTATTCGCAACATCCGCAACGTCACTTTTGTGTGACACATTCAACAGCCGACATCCCTTTGCTTCTCGCTTCAAGATCCCGGTTAAAACCTTCCCAGGCCCAATTTCCACAAAAGTATCAACCCCTTGGCCCAAAAGTGTTTGAACCATTTGGGTGAAACGAACCGGCGCGGTGACCTGCGCAGTGAGCAGTGGGATAATGTCTTCTTTACGATCGTGCGCCACTGCATCCACATTTGCGATCCATGGCATGCGAGGCGTCGCCCAAGCCAGGGTCTCGAGATGACTCTGCAAAGGCGCTTGTACTGGTAACATTAAATCACAATGAAAAGGGGCGCTCACCGGTAATGGCAAAGCTCGTTTGGCGCCCGCTTCTTTGAACAGTGGCAAAAGACGTTCCACCGTGCCCGCTTTTCCTGCCACGACCGTTTGGCCCGAACCGTTATAGTTGGCCACACCTACGTAGTCGTTTTCATTTTCACTGGCTTGCGAACACAGGTTTTCCACCTCATCGGGTGCTAAGCCTAATACAGCCGCCATGGCACCCGTTCCCACAGGCACAGCATTCTGCATCAGCCGACCGCGCAACTGAACGGCCTTTGCGGCGGATTCTAAATCCAAGCATCCCGCAGCGACCAGCGCTGAATATTCTCCTAAGGAATGCCCTGCGACCACATCTGGCTGGGGCGCACCGGCTGCCATCAAAGCTTCAAAAGCCAACACTGAATGGGTTAAGATGGCGGGTTGGGTATTTTCGGTCCGCTTGAGGTCCTCCTCGGGGCCTTCAAACATGATCTGAGACAGGGACAGGTCCAGCGCACTGTCGATTTGATGGAACTGGCCTTTGACATCGTCACTGCCGTCAAAAAAATCTTGTGCCATGCCTACTTTTTGTGAGCCCTGGCCTGGAAATAAATAAGCGATTTGTCCCATGGGAAAACTCCCCCTTTGCGGTTGCGGTCGCCTTGCACTACTAAGAACACCAATCTTTTCAATATGTGCCGGACACCAAAGGTCTCACCATGAAAATTCGTTTGCTCTATTTTGCGGTAATTAAAGATTTAGTTGGTAAAAATCAGGAAGATATGGTCCTCGATGGTTACGCCACAGTGCGTCAATTGTTGGTTCGTTTCGCCGAGCACTACCCAACCACCGAAGGCGTTTTACAAGCTTGTCGCGTCGCGGTGAATCAAGATTTCGTCGATTTGGACCATGCATTGCAGGACGATGATGAGGTGGTTTTCATTCCGCCTGTGGCCGGAGGGCAACCTGAACCCCAGCAAGGTTTCAGGATGCTACAAAAAGACGCACTATCCTTACAGCCCATTTTGGAACGCCTGTCGCAGCCGAATATTGGTGCCCAAGTTCTCATGATCGGCACGGTTCGTGATCACAATGAAGGCGAATCGGTGAAAGCTCTCAAGTACGAAGCTTACAACCCCATGGTTGAAAAAGTGTTTCATGCCATTTTAGACAAAGCGCGCGAGCAGTTCCCGGGGGTGGAAGTGGCGCTTAGCCATCGGGTGGATCACCTCCAAATTGGAGATCGAGCCGTCATCGTGGGGGCAGGCGCACCCCATCGAGAAGAAGCTTTTGCTGCCTGTCGGTTTGTCATCGAGGCGCTCAAAAAAGATGCACCCATCTGGAAATACGAGACCCGTGACAACGGCCAAACCTGGATTGGGTTAGGACCATGAAAAAAAGAAAAGGCGTATCCTTGCCTGCACCGGGCACGCGGTTCGAGGTTTACATCGACATTATGGACGAAGAAGGTCGCGGACGAGCACTCTACCCTGGCCTTGAAGCGGAAGAAGTGGATGTGGCCATCCGGGGTGCATTCCCCGGTGATCATGTGAGCGCAGTGGTGGAAAAAATTTACGCTCAAAGGCGACTGCTCGTGGCCCGTGCCCAAGAAGTGCTTTCATCAGGCCCTTGTCGTGAGGCCAGCGAATGTACCCACGCCTCCCCCTGCGCAGCCTGTCCATTGGAAACGGCTCAAACAACTTTTGCTTTGGAACTGAAAAAATGCCGTGTTGAACAAGCACTGGATCGCGCTGGTTTGAGCGACACCGTAGAGGACGTCAAATCAGACCTCACCCACCGTGGCTACCGACAAAAAGTGAAACTCATGATTCGGGTTTACAAAGGTAAAGTGCGATTGGGACTCTTCAGGCCAGGGTCTCATCATCTTCAAATGGCGACGTCATGCGCGTTGGTTCACCCAGCGCTCAACATCTGTGCCGATATGTTACAAATGGGTTTGAATAGCCTCATCAAAAACCAACAACTTCGTGACGATGCTCTCCCCGTGGCCGTCACATTACGTTTAGGGGAAGAAGGCGTTGCTGCTATTTGGGTCTCTGACACCCCCCTCCCTGACGCAGCATGGAACTGGATGAAAGAATTGATTGCGGACGACTTCTTCACAGGCTTCGGTCTGCGATTACGACCGCGAGAAAGCAACAGCATCGTGAGTGGCGAAATCATCCGTCACGCCGGAGCTCTTTGGCTGTCTCCGCTGGAGGGCGGACCTCGAGTTCATGTGGACACTTTCTGCCAAGCCAATCCGAACCTGGCAAAAACGCTTTATCGCGATGTGGCACACTTTTTAAAAGGGGCCGCCCCCGACGGTACAATCTTAGATGCCTACGCGGGCAACGGCGGTTTTTCACACGCCATCAAACAGTTGTCACCCCACAAGGTTATGGCCATCGAAACACACCCGCTTTGCCAGCAACCCCTTCATCACATTGCTGATGAAGTTTTTATTTGTTCAGTGGACGATGCGCTGGCCCAAATGAAAACACGAACCATCGATGCTGTCGTTGCGGATCCACCACAAAAAGGATTGCAACACTCTGCTGCTGCGCTGGCCGCGCTGGGTGCGAGTCGAGTGGCCTTGGTTTTCTGTAACCCCGATGCCATTGGCCGCGACGTACCTCACTTTTTAGATGCGGGTTATCGAATTTGTGCTGTGGTTCCATACGACCTCTTTGGTGGCACACCAGAGGTTGAAACAGTGGTTTATTTGACCCAGAGTTGTTAGCTCATTTTACTTTTTTATATCGCAACAGAGACAACATGAGATCTTGAATGAAGGAAATCTCATGATTTTTGGGCACGCTGCTTAGCGGGATGCTTTGCTCCTTGACCAGCCGGGGAGGGTTACCACCTTCGAGTCTTTGAATCCGTAACATTGCCTGCGGCGTCCCGTCTTTCTTTCTGCCTTGTTCAACATACGCTCGAAACACCACCTTCGCATGCTGAAAGTGATATTCCGGCCCTTTAATTGACCCCGTACTACCGAGCCCCAAATTCTGACTCATGGCAAAATGCTGCATCATCGCTTTGACTTCATGTGCGCACAAAGTCGTCTTCTTCTGTAAGTCTCCGAGATTGGTTCCCGCCACACAAAGCAACTTATCGTATTCGATCGCTTTTAAGGCATAATCACCCTCGCCATGTACCGCGTCAATATAGATTTCGGTCTCGCCCGCTTGGGCCGATTGCGATAAACCAAGCAGTAGTAAGAATAGGATGGGAAAATAGCGATTCAATGTACAGCCTTCATTTTAGGGTTAGACGCCCCAAATTTGCTTAACCTTTTTTGGGCTTTCTTCTTTTCTTCTTTTTGGATTTTTTCTTTTTCTTGCCCACCGCTTTGTCGGCCACAGGTTCTTTTTCGGCAGCTAAGGCCTCGAGGCCCAATCCAGCGCGTACTTCATTTTCAAGTTGAGCTTTCATTTCTTCGGTATAACCAATGTGCACCTTTTGAATCACCCCGGCTTGGTCAATGAAGAGCATGTAGGGAAGTCTCTCAGCCTTGTACCGGCGTCCCACCACTCCGAATCGGTCATGCAACACCGGGAAATTCACCTTATTCTCTAATGCGAGCTGGGCCACTTCATCACGCTTCTCAAGGGTTTTATCGATGGAGACCAACATCACGCCCATCCCCTGGTCTTTATACTCATTGTACAGCCGAACCATTTCGGGCATTTCTTTTCGGCATGGCACGCAATAGGTGGCAAAGAAACTCACCACGGTGAGCTTCTTGGGGTCTTTGGGCTTTTTACCCACCCATTTGGCAGGACCAAACCATTTACCAACATCATCAGCAGCTTGTTGGTTCACCACGGGCAACCGAAAATTCGGCGCTGCAGTACCAGGAGGCAATCCTTCCACAGAATCAGCGGCCAGCGTGGGCCCTGTACTCAAAAAGGAGCAAAGCGCCATTAATGTGATGAGTCGAGTACGAAAACAATGTTTCAAAGCTAACCTCTTATAAACGAGCAGCAATGGCTGCCCCTTGTAGTTCCAATGTTTGAACGTCTCCCGAATCCAAATTCTTCAATTCGGCGACATTTTTTTGGATTTCATCTGCACCTAAAACCATGGTGAAGCGGGCTCCCATCCGGTTTGCGCGGCGCATTTGCGCCTTCACGCTCCGAGATTTGTGGTCAACCTCAACAAAAAAGCCCTCTGCACGCAAGAAAAACGCTAGTTTACTGGCTATTTCGCGCCCTTTTTCATCTGCGGACACCAAAAGCAAGTCTGGGCTGGCCGTTTCAAGGCTCGTTTCTGTCTCTTGCAGCAAAAGGACCAAGCGCTCGATGCCGCCTGCAAACCCCACCGCAGGCGTTTTCTTACCCCCGAAATCACTCACCAGGCCATCATATCGCCCTCCGGCAATCACGGTATTTTGGGCCCCTAAACCCGTTTCAGCCATGGCCTCAAAAACGGTTCGTGTGTAATAGTCCAAACCTCGAACCAGACGGTGAGAGACTTGATATGGAATGCCGAGCACGCTGAGTCCATTTTCTACGGCCTCGAAATGAGCACGCGATTCCGCCCCCAAACTTTCGATGGCAGTGGGCGCAGAAGCGGCAATCTCTCTGCAACCAGGAACCTTACAGTCCAAAATACGAAGGACATTCTTATCCAATCGCCGCTGACAATCGGCGCACAAATCTTCTTTGTGTTGGGTAAAATAAGTTTTGAGCGCACCGGTATAGGCCTGTCTCTCGGCCCCCTCGCCCAGCGAGTTGATGACCAAGTTGATGCCTTTAAGACCCAAAGAAGACAAAAAGGTGTGCAACATGGCCATACATTCAACGTCAGCACTGGGTGCTTCTAAGCCGAACGCTTCAACACCCAACTGATGAAACTGTCGATAACGGCCTTTTTGAGGTCGTTCCCTTCGAAACATAGGTCCAAAGTAATAGACTTTTTCTTCCATGTCGGGGCGAATTTTACCGTGCTGCAGCATGGCACGAACCACACCTGCGGTGTTCTCGGGACGCAAACACACCATTTTTTCATCACGGTCTTTAAAAAGATACATTTCTTTTTCAACGATGTCCGTGGTCTCACCCACGCCCCGGATAAACAGTTGTGCTTCCTCTAAAACGGGCGTGCGCAACTCACCGTAACCGTAACTCTGAAATACCTTCTCAGCCGTTGAGGTGACACGGCGCCACCAAACCAATTCGTTTTCAAATAGGTCGTTCATCCCTTTGATAGAGCGTATTTCAGCCATGGACGGCCTCCACAGATGCGTTTTTGCAATTATGAACGAGTTGAATGATTTGCGATATCACCTGGTCCATGGTGACTTGGGTGGAATCGATTTCTACCGCGTCGTCAGCCTTCACCAAAGGCGCCGTTGCCCGTTGGCTGTCACGTTCATCACGCACTTTCATTTCGTTCAGTATTTCTTCGACGGTAATCTGAATGCCTTTTTCTGCCAGCTGTGCCACCCGTCGCTTCGCACGCGCTTGCGGATCTGCGGTGAGAAAAATTTTCACTTCAGCATGGGGGAACACCACCGTCCCAATATCGCGCCCTTCGGCCACCGCACCGTCGGGCCCCTCTCCCAGTCGGCGTTGTAAGTTTAACAAACCAGCCCGAACCAACGGATACTGACTCACTTTCGATGCCCATTCGCTCACCTCAGGAGCACGAATGGCATGCGTTACTTCATCATCACCCAAGAAGAGTTTTTGTTCGTTCTCCGTGTTCTGAAATCGAATGGGTAAATTTTCGGTGAGTTGGGCCAGCCCTTTTTCATCATCGAAATCGACATCATTTTGTCGCGCACTGAAAGCCAGTGCCCGATAAATTGCACCGGTGTCCACAAAAGTCATTCCGGTTTGTCGTGCTACAGCTTTCGCCACTGAGCTTTTGCCAGCACCTGCCGGCCCATCAATTGCTACGATGATACCCATTTTCTCGTCGTCCTAGTTA
The DNA here is from genome assembly GCA_002721815.1 of Myxococcales bacterium. Taxonomy (GTDB): domain Bacteria; phylum Myxococcota; class UBA727; order UBA727. Next base: position 188,809 of record PBLQ01000061.1, on the reverse strand, counting down.
CCCGCTAATACTTTTTTGGCAGCGTCCAAAAGTCGAAGATTTTCCTCGTTGGTGCCAACACTAATACGCACACCTCTTTCGAAACCATAGTTGGCTACGGGTCGAACGATGATGCCTTCACGAATCATGTTTTTGAAAAAGTCATCCAAAGAAAGCTGACCCTCGGGGATTTCAGCCAGTACAAAGTTTGCAATACTCGGTGTAATTTTGAGCCCCAAAGAAGCGAGTTCTCGCGCAATAAACGGCAGCTGCTCAGTATTGTGCACGCGACTTTTTTCCACGTGTTCCTCATCCTTTAAAGCCGCCAGCGCTGCCACTTGCCCCCACGCATTGACATTGAAAGGGTCGCGAAAACGATTGAGAATGTCGGCCACCGCTGGATCACAAACCGCATAACCCACCCTGGAGGCCGCCAAGCCAAATGCCTTCGAAAATGTTCTCGTCACGACGGTCCGAGGTCTTTTCATCACCCAAGACATGGCATCTGGGTAATCCGGTTCGTTGGCGTATTCAGCGTAAGCTTCATCGATGATGACGATCACCTCTGCAGGCATCGATTCAATGAATGCGTCCAACTCGGGTTTTGGGATGTAGCGCCCGGTGGGATTGTTGGGGTTCCCCACGAAGACCATTTTCACCTTTTTCCCAGTGGGACTGTTGGCATAAGCTGCCATGGCATCCAGGTCGTACGCATAACTGGATGTGAGCGGAATCGCTTTTTCTTCAATGTTGCACGAGCGCGCAGCCAACCGATAACAAACAAAAGAAGGCCAAGCATTCAGCAGTGCCTCATCAGGCCCAATAAATGCACGCACCAACAAAGAAATAATTTCATTGGTTCCATTCCCCAAAACCAAATGTTCATTGCCAATGGCATGTTCGGCATGCCGGGAAAGAAGTGCTTCCTTCAGGTAAAAACACCCTGCGTCTGGATAAAGATGGGAATCAGGCAGAGCTTTCTGCAAGGCAGCCATGGCCTTTGGGGAGGGACCCAGGCAGTTTTCATTAGAGGCCAATTTGGCCAAATTGGTCACCCCATACTCTCGTTCGGTTTCTTCTATGGGTTTGCCCGGGATATAGGGGACCAGCTCATTCATAAAGGGTTGCACCAAAGGCAGCATCAGAAACTCCACATTTTTATTCTTTATAAGTTTTGAAGGCCCATTCTGCACGGGCGCTGGCCCACGTCAAGATGTAGCGCCCACGTCCCGCCAATCCGCCAAAATCGACCGGGCCAAATTAGGTTGGTCCGCGGGATAGACCCGCCACCAATTTTCTTTTTTGAACCACGTTCGTTGTCGTCGGGCATAGGTCCATTGGCGTTTGATCATTTGTGCAATGGCTTCTTCCTCGCTTATTTTACCCTGCACGTATAGATGCGCCTCTTCATAACCCATTGTTTTTAATAACCTGTTCTCCGCCGGAAGCCTTTTGTGCAGGTCGCGAACCTCTTTAATAAGTTCTTCATTAAACATTTCTCTGGCCCGCGCCTGCAGTCGGGGGCGAAGCCATTCCAGCGTTGGCCAAATCAAAACATGATGGCCCGTCTGCCTCAGAGGCCGCTCTGCAAAATTACCAGGCAACAAACGACTCGGTGGTTTTTGGGTAATTTTGTGGATCTCCAACGCGCGAACCGTGCGAACAGGATCATTGGGATGGATGCGAGACGCCGCCTGAGGATCTAAATTCAATAATTCCGCGTGTAGGGTCGCGATGCCCTCCTGACGCAAGCGCGCCTCAAAATGTTCCCTAATTTGAGGATCTGAAGGGGGCGCATCATCAATGCCATAGCGCCAAGATCGTAAATAAAGGCCTGTGCCACCCACCAAAATAGGTTGTTGCGCTTGCTTCCGACATTTTCCAATGGCCTCATCTGCAAGTCGCACAAAACGGGCGGCATCCAATGGCGATTCGGGTGAGAAATCGTGAAAAAGCAAATGCGGGACTTGGGCGCGCTCTCGCTCGGAGGGGCCTGCAGTTCCAACCACCATGCCTTCATAAAACTGACGACTGTCCGCACAAATGATCGCACCGTTGAGCGCTTCGGCCAGGGTTAAAGCCACACCACTCTTGCCACTGGCAGTGGGACCCGCAATCACCAAAGGAGGGGCCATCGTCATCTACCGACCCCCAAAAATTTCTTTGAAAAAATCAACATCAGCGGGACGAATAAAGCCATCGCTGTCCGGATGATGTCGCAACTGCAGTGCCCGTCTTTTTATATCCTGTAACTGGGGCCGCTCCCAGTAGGGTTCAAAAATTTCAGCAACCCGCTCTAAGTATTTTTCGGTCATGGCCTCTTTGCCAAAAAGTACATTTTCTAAAACAACCCCTAACGCACTTTCAAAAACATCACGCGCGTTGTCTTCGGCCAACAAACTCGGCAATGATTTGAGCATCCATTTCTCACCGTCAAAGTTGCTTATTTCAAAGCCAAATACCTCAAGTACTTTTTCGATACTTTCAAAGCTATGCCCGCCAAGTGCAGGTGCATCAAACTGCAAAGGAAAAAGTAACCGTTGCTTGCCCACAGCACCGCTGCGAATTTGAGCTGCGATTTTATCTTTCACTTCGTGACGCAAAAAAGAGTTCACATCCAAAACCCACAAATCGGACTCTGTTTTCACGAAAGTAAATCGGTTATGAAACACTTCGTCACTGGCACTGCTCTGCAAAGGATCTGTCACTGGCGTTATGGGAGGGAACACTGGCTCCGAGGGCTCTGCTGAAACGCCGGGAAACCAATCACGAGCACTTAAACCGGATTGTGTTTCTGCGGAAGTGTGCGGTGTACCTTTGAGCGCGTAGTTGACAGGGTGGTTCTTCGTCCCCAGTAACACCTGAGGTTTCTTCGTGACCAAAAAAACAGTGATCAACCTGATGAGGTGGGCTTGCACTTCGCGCCGGTTGGAGATGCGCACTTCTGATTTTTGTGGGTGTACATTGTAGTCCACATGCTCATCGGGCAGACGTAAATGCAGCACGCACATGGGGTAACGTCCAGGTTCCAAGTAGGGCCCGTAGGCGGTTTTAATGGTCTGAGATAAAACGCGATCGGAAACCCAACGACCATTCACCATTAAGCGTATTCCCTGCGTGTCTCGACGGGTAACTTCTGGAGACACCAAAAAACCAGAAACATTTAAGGCTTCGGTTTGACCTGAGAAGCTCAGCAAATGAGACCGAACTTGAGTTCCTAAGCAGGCGGCCACCCGCTCTGGGTCGGGGCCTGATTCATTAGACAACCAATCAGGATCTGCAGTCATTTGCCATTTGGGTTTGCCATCTTGAACAAACCGAAAATTAGCATGAGGCGCGGCCAAGGCCAAAGCTTTGAGACTGACTTCTAACCATTTGGCCTCTGTTTGTTCTTTCTTTAAGAATTTTTTTCGTGCCGGTGTATTGAAAAACAGATTTTTAACTTCTAACCGCGTGCCCACTGGGACACCCGCCTCTGCAACAGATTGAATATCACCACCGGACAAATCAACTTCTGTGCCCACATCCTTTTCTGCTTCACGCGTTTTTAAATTAATTTCACTCACCGCTGCAATGGCAGCCAGTGCTTCTCCTCGAAAACCCAATGAACGAAGATGGGTGAGATCTTCGACCCCTTGAATTTTACTGGTGGCATGCCGCCCGAAACAATGTACAGCATCCTCGGGGCTCATGCCTTTACCGTTATCAGACACTCGGATGGACTGGGTCCCCCCAGCGAAAATAGCCACCTCGATCTCAGTGGCACCGGCATCCAGACTGTTTTCAACCAACTCTTTCAGTACAGAAGCAGGCCGTTCCACAACCTCACCCGCAGCAAGATTGTTGATGACTTCGTCAGTAAGGGTTCGAATTAGGCCCACTTTTTGCCTCACTTTCTCCCCCCTTATAACCGGTGATTTGCTGGAAACCAACACCCACATGGGTTAAGATCTCGAAAGGGATATCATCTGGCCGCAAAGGAGTACCCATGAAGCATTTGTCTGCCTGGTTCATGCCCGCAACAGTCATGGTCGCCCTGTGTCTTGCGGGCTGTCCCAACAACGAGATTCCAGACCCGCCACCAGATGAACCTCAAGAGGAAGAAAAAGAAAAAGACCCTCCCGCGCAGGACGCTGGTGCGAACCCGCCCCCCCTAGCCGTGGATGCAGGCACACCACCGCCGCCCCCTCCGATGGATGCGGGTCCAATGACCGGCCCACAAGATGCCGGCACGCCCATCTCAGAGCCACTTCCAGATGCAGGTGACCATGCGAACAACGAAAATACCGCTGTCAGTTTTAGTGGTACCGTCAGCCCATTTCACCTGCTCACCGAGTCACCCACCAGTGATATCACTGTGCGCATCAGTAACGTCTCGGAACAATGTGTCGACAATGATGATTGCCAAGAAAATGGCACCTGCGAACAGGGCACTTGTAGCTATTCAGGTGCTTGCTATGATGGAACGTCCAGTGAAGCCACCGACCCCTTTTGCTACATCACCGATGCCAGTGGGTTTTTGTTTGACGTGCTGCCACCGGGCTCCTTGCTCAATCTGGTCTTACGCTCAGATAACAATCCCTCGACGTTCGATACGCAAACCCAAATATTTGTGGGCAACGAATCATTGCTCAACACACCGATACCTTATGTTTCACATGACTGGTTTAAATCAGCTGGGGTTGACTGTGGGGTTTACGACGACGTGGCATCAGCCCCCACCGATGCAATCAACTCGCACGTGGTGGGTCGGCTCACCGATTTAGTGGGCACAGGAGTGGCCAACATCACCCAAGACCAACTTCAAGTGGATTTGATTCACAATGGCTCAACCAATACCAATACCCATGATAATGATGGCAATGGTACCCATGTTTGCTTTTTAGAGGTAGAAAATGGTGCCCTAAAAGGAAGTCAAAATGCGGCCAGTGATGCGAATGGTTATTTTGCCATCTTCCGCTTGACCAACAGCGAAAACAGCACAGGCGTCGGGCAAGCTGCCGTCAGAGTACAAACGGCTGATGGACAACCTACTTTTTCTGAAGGCGTGACCTATTTGCAAGCGGGTCATGTGGGTGTGGTCACCATTAAGGCCACCACAGTCATCGAAAATGTTACCTTGGTGGATTTTGAAAATGAGATTCTGCCCATTTTTGAAGATTATGGCTGCAACGCATGTCACCAACCAGACGGATTGGTTTCAGGGCAAGAAAGTCCATTGTACCTCGGCGGTACCGATGCCAACGCCGTTTACGCCAGCCTGCTGTGGCCCACCACCACCTGCGAGATTGGTACAGCAGAAGAATCCATCGAACGCATTTGTGCTGATGCCCCTACTGCCTCCTCTCTCATTCAAAAACCGCTGTACGAACATCCTCCCGATCACCCCAACGCGTCCTTCTCCTCCCTCTTCGATGCGCCCGTGCAAACCATTGCGCTGTGGATTGAACAGGGAGCGCCCCGACACGCAAATCCAACCCAAATGGTTGATGCAGGCAATGGTCCAGACCCTGATGTTGATGTGACACTTCATGATGTTTTGGCCGTATTGGGGCCAGTAGAATCAGGGGGCGCTGGTTGCACGGGTTGTCACTACGCTTCGCGCCCTGCCGCCATCGGTGGACCGAAAGGTGGTTTGGCACTCGATGGTTGCGTCACCGATTTTGACTATGCTGCTGTGGGCATTGATGCCAATGAAGGCAGCAATCCAAATGCACAAACGGACTGTGCTTATTATCACTTCGTCGTTGAAAACAATGGCGCTAGGGCAAATGCAGCCAACCCAGCGGCTTCATTGCTCCTCACAAAACCGTTAGCAACGGTTGTAGACGGCCATCCATTGAAAGCCTTTCCCAATGCCGACGATTACCGGTACCAAACCATTCACCAATGGATCAATGGCGGTACGCCCTACGACAACGGTGCAACAAGTGCCGATGGAGGCACCCCTTAAAAAAAGCCTAAGGCGTTTGTATCTTTTCTACACCGACACCGCGTGGAAGCGATGGCAACTTTTTGGGAAAATTCAAATGCTTCATGTCGGGAACACACTGACCTTCAGCGCACTTCGATGTCGTGGCCATGCATGATGAAACGGTACTCATCACCTGAGGACACATGATTTCCGCGCACGCTTCAACCCGACGCTTTTTAATGTTGTCGAGGTGCTGGCGATGGATTGCTGTTTTAGAGCCTCCGGCCCTGCACGAACAACAGTTGGCCTGTACCAAGACACAATCGGCATCTTGGCTGCAGGCCCGCTCCTTCAAATGAATGCCATCAAAGATTTCGGACGCTTTATCGGGTTGGGCCGCGGCTGGCTCCTGGGCTTCTGTTTTTGACGGAACAACCTCTTGCCCGGTGGCCATGGTTTTGTTTTGCTCACAGCCCATTATCGCTATCAACAGATAAAGCATCGCGCCCAAAAGAACGCTGGGGTATGGCTTGCCCCATTGGCATCCCGCAGTATTTCGTTTAAACATCTGAATCATGGCGCGCTCCTACCGTAAAAAACTACAAGGCTATCCATACCTCATTTTTGCACAAAGTGTTGCAGAGCGTGCACTTTTTGAAGAAGAAACTGATTTTCATTTGTATTTACAGGCCTTGGAACAAAAGGTCCGCGAAGAGCACCTACAGGTTTTTGGCTTTTGCTTGCAAAACAACAGCCTGCGCTTGGTGGTCCAACCGAACAAGCGAGCCCTGGCACCCAATATCCAAAGTTTACACGGACGGCATACCCGTTTGATGAATCGGAAATATGGACATCGGGGCGCCTTGTTTGCGGGACGATTTCGCTCGATTCTTTTTGCGCCCTTTCATTTGGCCGAAGCGGTGAGGGAGGTGCATCTGTATCCAGTGCGAACGGGTAAATTTCGCTCGACCATTGCGCCAAGGTTTTCCTCTCACCGAGCCTACGTGAATCAAGATCATCCCTGGCGCCACTGGCTCAATCTGCAACCCGTGCTGGCACAATTCAATGAATCGGTCCCTGTGGCACAGAAAGCGTTTTCTCGATTTGTTGAATCCGCGGCCCTCGATACCGATTTGGCGGACATGACCGAAGTCATTCCGGGGGTTCATTTGCCCGCAGACCTTGTTAATTTTTTGGGTCTGGATGCACCCAAAAGTCCGTCGCCACAACGCGCGTTGTTTTCCTTAGATTCCCTTTTGGAAGAAACCTGTCTTCTGTTACAAGTTTCGAGCACGACGCTCACAAGTGCATCGCGACACGGCCGGTTGGTCATGGCCCGACGCTTGCTTGTCACCGCGGCACTGCGCACGGGTGGACATCGACGGAGTGATTTAGCGCGTTTGCTCAATCGTAACAAAAGTCAAATATCAAGGCTGTATGCACAGGGCGAAGAAGATCTTCAAAGAGATGAGGTCTTTCAAGAATTATACAACGCTTTGGTCCCTGAAACATTGCACACCTGAAGCCATTCTAACCACTTGCCAGCAACCAGATTTACATCAATTCAATGGGGGCGAAGTTGAGGTAATCACAAGCAATGAGCTTGTAGTTGATTCCGTCAATCTGTCCTTGGCTCGCCGAGCGGTGTGAATGATGTCCGTGTAGATGCCCATAGACACACAAGGTCACCCCATATTCATGAAGCAACGGCACAAAATGAGTCGGCTGACCTTTGGCCCCGAAGGGAGGATAATGAACTGAGGCAATGATGGTTTTGCCATCCGCAATCTTTTGGGCATGCTTCAGTGACAATTCCAATCGAGCCAACTCCCGATCATAGATTTTTTGATCTTGGGCTTTAAAGTCCAGCGCGTGGGGGCCAGACCACAGTCGCGAGCCTGCGATCACCACTTCACCCATATCGATGGCATCGTTTTGCAACGCCCAGCAATTCGGCGGAAGTGCTGCCCTCACCTTACCAATGCCGCTCCACCAGTAGTCGTGATTTCCGCGGCCGAGAATTTTTTTACCAGGCCGCGCGCCAATCCAAGATAAGTCTGCTTGGGCCTCATCCAGGGTCATGGCCCAACTGAGATCCCCCGGGCATAAAACAATGTCCTCTGGTCCCACCATTGCGTCCCAATTAGCCGCCATCTTGGCTGCATGACCCTGCCAATGGGGCCCAAAAACATCCATGGGTTTATCTGTGCCAAAAGACAGATGCAAATCGCTAATTCCGAATACAGCCAATGTGAAACCCTTAGAACCTTGCTTGAAAACAGAGTTAGGCCATGCCAACTTACGAACCATGGTGCAACCGGTAGACAACGAAACAGGGTCATTGGATGGCAAGGAACTTCATCAAGTACCGCGGGTCAGGCCGGGCTTGTTCCCTGCCCCCCCCAATTGGGACCAGGTTTTCGCCCATGAGCAGCCTTTAGAGCTCGAGATCGGGTTTGGCAGGCCCCATTTTTTCCTGGAAAGAGCGGCAGCGAAGCCCACGCACAATATTGTGGGGATTGAATGGAAGCGGCGCCACGTGGCCATGGCCCAAAAAAACATAAAAAAGAATGCAATTCCAAATGCTTGCGCCTTACATGGAAATGCCTGGTGGCTCACCGGCGGCCTGTTCCCAGAGGCATCCTTACATAATATCTTCATCAATTTTCCTGACCCCTGGTGGAAAAAAAAGCACGCCAAACGTCGCATTGTGAATGATGTATTTGCGGACCTGTTTGTTTCCCGTCTTGTCCCTGGGGGGCATCTGCTCATCCAAACCGACGTGGCATCACTGCTTGAGGGCTATATGGAGGCTTTCGAACCAATTCCGCAACTGCGTAACAAAATGGGCCCTTTTCGTCTTTTCCCGTATAATCCCAGTGGCGCAAGGTCGCATCGGGAAAAGAAATGTGTTACCCAGGAGATACCCATCTTTCGGGTTTTATATGAAAAAACCCATAATTAAGGGGAGCCGTTAAGTATGCCGCACGTCAAATGGATGTTTTTGCCGCTCATCATGGCCGCGATGGCCTTACTGCCGAGCTGTAAATCCAGTGGGGAAAAGGTCCAAACCGAAACCACAGGCAAGGTGAACCCTAGCGGGGAAGCGAAAGTTCGGCTTTTACTCACCACAGACGAACACGGATGGCTCGAACCTGGCCGAGGAAAAGGCGGGACGAAAGTTGGGGGCAGTGTTTCTTTGGCCGCACATTTGGCCGAAGAACGAAAAGACATCAAACCAGAGAATGTGCTGTTGTACAGCATCGGAGATATGTGGACCGGCCCTTACCTCAGTACGCTGCTCAAAGGGGAGCCCATGGTGAAAACCATGAATGCGCTTGATTATAAAGGCGCGGTGATTGGAAATCATGATTTCGATTTTGGTCAAGACCAGCTCACAGCTAACATAAAAAATTCCACATTTCCTTATTTGGCTGCCAATCTGCATTTGTCCAAGACCAAAGACCACCCACCTTGGTCCAAACCCTACCAAATCATCAATGTTGATGGCGTCAAAATCGGCATCTTGGGTTTTGCGAATAAGAAAACACCAGAGACCACAGACCTCAAAAACCTTGTGGGTCTTGAGTTCACTGACTACGTCCAGGGCATAAAAAAGTACGTGCCAATCATGCGTCAAGAAGGCGCAAAAGATATCGCAGTTCTGATTCACGACCATCCTGACGAGGAACTCAGTCACATTGTCCTGACCCTCAGTAAACTTGGTGTTCGAATTTTAGGCCTTGGCCACGCTCATCGCTCACACAAAGAAATCTTTGACCCTGGCACCCCAGAAAATTTTGATGACGACGTTATTATCTGCAATGCAGGCGCTTACATGCGCAATTACTGCCGCATTGATCTGCACTACAAAAACAACGCTCTACTGCACCGCGCAGTTGAAGTGGTTCACCTCGATACCGATGAAGCTCAACAAGAATCACACCAAGCGATTCAAAGTCTAATTGATGATGCACACGCACAAATAGATACCTACGCCAAAACGTACCTCACGAAGCTAGAGAACGATCTTCTTCGAAAAGATGGTGAACTCGGCCGCGCAGTGGTGGAGAGTTGGTTGAATTTCTTTCCCAAAGCAGATGCCGCCATCACCAACCGTGGTGCCATTCGGCAAGACCTGCACCGGGGAGACGTGAGGGTCAGCGACGTTATTTCAGTATTGCCATTCGAAAATACCCTCATCGCAGTGCACATCACCGGCGCAGAACTTAAAGAAGTCTTACTCAAAAAAGAAAGTCTGTCCGCTGGCGTGATGTATTCGGTACACGAGAGCGAGGATGGTAAAAAAACGATCACCCAATTATTGGACCGGGTGGGTAACCCCATTGAAGATGACAAAAAGGTTCGAGTCATTATCAATGAATTTATGTACCGAGGCGGAGATGGTTTCCCCTTCTCCAGAATGGATCCCAACCCTGAGCTCACCGCTGTAAACTGGCGCACCCCGTTCATTGAAATGCTCAAGAATGTGAACAGCGACTAAGACGCGCCCAGTCCTAAGGCCCAAAAAAGATTTCGGCCGATCTCACAGTTGTGATGGGGTCAACAGCTGTAATCCCACCCGTTATCAACACTTGGTTGCTGGGTAACTTCACCGCGCTCAACCAATCTCTGGATTGTGCTGGAGGTAGGACCACCGAAGAGACGGTATAGCCACCCACGGCTGCCTCATAGGAAATCAGTTCCGCCACAGCGCCGCCGGCCACCCGCATGCCACCCACCACCATAATGGAGCCGTTGTCTAAAAGAACAGCTTGGTGTTTAGAGCGCGCAGTCACCATGGTGATCACATTGGTCTCAATAGAACCGTTGCGCCAAATGTAAACGCGGTTACTTTCCGACGTGGCATTTCCAGAAAAGATTTCACCGCCCACCAGCATCGCCGAATCGTCACTCAAGGTCACTTGCTGGTGTAAGTGCGGACACTCTGGCAAAACGCCACTGTCCACAATGGTCGAAGCGGAGTAGTTAAATAGTTCAACGTTGCATTCAGCAACGCCACCCACGCCAACACCACCCGTGAATAAAATGAATCCGCTGCCCAAATAAGATGCAGCATGCATGGAACGGGGATGCTGTAACGCCACACTGGCGACGGTAACCATATTCGTCGTGGCATCAAAAACTTCGATACTGTTGAACTCGCGGCCCGAGGCCATCGCGGAGGCTGAAACACTGTTAGGCGTACAGCCGCTGTCAACACAACCGCCTGCGATAACGACCAAAGAAGGCAGTGGCTCTAAACGGGTTGCAGTGTGATGCGCGCGGCCCTGCCCCGAGGCCATGGCCCCAAACGTGTAAGCAGTGGCAGCCTCAGTTTGCGTGGGGTCGATTCGAACCCAAGAGCCTAACGGCTGCTGAATACCATTGACGTTTCCAAAACCGCCAACAACCAAGACCGTACCATCGTCGAGGAGTGTCGCGGTGTGATAGGCTCGTACCTGTCCCATGGCGGGCATTTTTTCAAACGTACCGGTCAGTGGGTCAAATAATTCGACCGAGCTCAAAAAGGCTTCTGATGCTGCGTTGGAAGGATCCACCACGGCACCACCTACGAGTAACACTTTGTTGAGAGCGGGGAGATAAGTAGAGGTATGCCCATGACGACCATTCACATCTGCGATGGTCTGACAGGCACCTTCATCACTGGTCACAGTCCCAAATGAATTGGTTGTCCCGGTGAGTACTTTAAGCTCCAAATCGTCAGCACCCGATTCAGTTGTGAGGTTCATGGGAAGGGTACGGCCCACCACCGCTGAGGGGGTAGCCACTGTGGCAGGGGTATTGGGTCCTTGCCAGCCTTCAACAGACACTTGAATATTTTCACCAAATGCCAACTGATCAAAAGCTGCACCGCTGTGCTCATCGGAAGAGAACTGTCCCTCGGACAAAACGGTTTCACCATCATTAACGACGACCCGGTAAGTGGATACACCAGACAGCGCTGACGGCTGGTCACAAGGCGCCTGTAGCGACACATTTACCTTAATTGGATTTGCGCAAGCCCCAATCATGGTCAATAAAACAGAAAACAGAAAAAATCGTTGACGCATCTGACAACCTTTCAGAAACCTTTATGGGAATGTGACTTCAACGGCCACACTGTCTTTAGGGAATGGACTTGGAACCACGCCGAGGCCAATTAGAGCGGATGACAAGCCCACCACGCCAATGACCGAACCGCCTCCGATAACGGTGGGCCAAAACCATGGTTCTTCGGTGATGGGTTTCGGTTTCGACTCATCGAGGATGTTTCGGCGTGTTTCACGGCCAAAAGTATCCTCCTCTTCGTCCAACAAAGAGCTGCGACGCCCCCCAGAACTTCCCCCGCCCTCAATAATCCGGCCACCATCGTCATCGGCCAAAGAGCCACGACGGGGGGTACCACCACTTGAGTCACCGCCACGCGCCAAACGGCGACGCGGTTTCTTGGCGCGGTATCGAAGCTTTTTCTCACTGAGTTCAAAAGAACCTTCTGAGGAAAAACCTCGTAACAGAGGCCGGTCGCCAATAGGCGAAAAGTTGGGTGCCGACTTGAGATCTTGAATGGCATTGAGGACCGTCACTGATTCAATGGATAGATTGAGAAGATCACCGTCAAAAGCCAACTTGGGTACCCGAATGACCTCGCCGCCTTTGGGATTGATGATCATCAAGCTGGTGGGAACTTCATTTCCTTGAACAGCGAAAACACCCACCACCCCGTAGTCCAGCGAGGACTGCTGGATGATGCGGCCCAGCTTTTTGATACCCGCTGGTGTAAGTTTGTTGTTGGCCATTTCATCCACAGGGCCCGATGCAGCGCCTCCCAACAACTGAGGGGATAAAGTCATCTCTGAGTCTCCTAATTCGATGACCTTGGCAAAAGTACCTCTCAAAGAGGTTACCTTCACAAAATGTTTGCCGAAAGGTAAACCAGAAACACGCAAAGGTGCGGTTCCCATGACTTGCCCATCGATCATCACCTCGGCGCCGCCTGCGCTTTCATCGATGAGGAGACTGCCAAATCCCTCTTTGAAAAGATCGTAACGGGCCGATTGAAACGTGCGGATAAAAGGCGGTGGGTAAATGCTGCTGTCCATTTTCAGCTCTGGTGCGATGGCAGCCACCTTGCGCAGGTACTTTATGGTTTTCGTCTCAACCCCTTGCCGGGCCGCCGCCTCAGCCAAACCCAAATATGCAGTCACCACATCATCCGTGGAGTTGAGCGCACCGACACCTGCCTCAAAGTGTTTCACCGCCGAGCGAAAAGACTTATTGGCTGACTTAAATCGCAATTTCTTTAAAGAGTTTTTTCCGCGCCGCAAAAAATTCTGTGCCGCTTTGAGTTTGGTTTTATGCGTGCCCATGGACACATTGCCCACTCTTTTACTGCGTTTGGCCGCCGGCAACCGGAGCTTGTAGGTGTCCACCCCAATACCGCGAAGCTCTTGCCGAATGCCATTGTTGATTTCTTTACCTAACTTGCTGTCCGCATCGCCCAAGCCCACCAAAGGGAAAAAACCGATTTTGATGCCCAGTTCTTTGACTTTTTCGGGCCCGGTTTGGGGAAACAGTGCGTCATCATCCGCAGGCGAAAGAATGTCATCATCATCTCTTTGCGCTTGGGTCGGTCCTGCGACCAACAAAATCGCAGTGAGCAACAAGGAAAGGGGGGAAACGAAAAAACGTGATTGTTTCATTTGGCAAATCCCTAAAGAGGCGTCTCGATTAAACATGGCGATCGTTTTGCCAGACCGGCCACAGGTCGACAAGGGGGCAAGTACCCGATTTTCAAACATTTTGATATAATTTGGGGGCCCAAAAGCCCCGAAGATTGATTTTTGGGCTGTTAAGGTGGTCATTGCCCCTTAAAATGGGTAGGAAACCAATCATGCGTTGGGGAATTACCACTAAATTAAGCGCTGGTTTTGCGGCCATAGCCGGGCTGTTCCTGGTCTTTTGGCTGGCTGCGGCCTATCAGATGCACCAGACCTTTGAGGAGTTAAATGGCGTTCACCATGGCTACCTGTCTCTCAATCGCTTGGTCACCCAAATCAAAAGTCTCGCCGATGTCCAAGACGAACGGGTTCGCCGCATCACCTCCGAAACCAACCCAGCGGTACAACGACACCTCAGGACCTATTTGCTCACCAATTTCCCCGACGGTTTGCCCAAAAAAGTAGATGCCCTGCTCTTGGCCATCAAAAATATTCAAAAAACCGACCTCGGCCAAAGGCAGAAGCCCTTTTTCACCGGCCTGAACAACTCTGTCTTGGCGACAAAACGGCTCCAAAAAGAATACGAAGTCAGTATCGTGCAGTTGCTGGAGTACGACCCCAAAGAAGATGCGGCTCCCAACTCAATCAAGCAAGAAGTGGTCAACGAAGAGAGTCTGAACCACATGAGCCCAGAAAAATGGGCGCAATACAAAGCGAAAAACGCAGCGTTACACACCCAATTAATGCGACTGTCCATCGCCTTAGACAACAAACTCAGTCAAACCTTGCGGGTCACTGCACAACAAGAAAAAGACAATCTGTTCAGCCTTCTGATCATGGTGGGCATCGCTTTGGCAGCCAGCCTTTTCGGATTTTGGTGGATTCAAAAAGCGTTATCGCCGCTCAGTGTTTTGGTGCAATCAGCCAAGTCCATTCGAGAAGGCAACCTCAACGTTCAAGTACGAGTCGAAACGAATGACGTCCTCGGTGCGCTGAGTAACGAGTTCAACAACTTGGCCAAAGCGCTCCAAGATCGCGAAAGCACCCTGGCTCAGAACACCGATCAAATATCCGAACTGCGCGACTTTTTTGGAGATATTATCCGCTCGGTTCAGGTGGGTATTTTGGTTTTGGACAATGCAGACAACGTGCAGCTGGTGAACCCTGCAGCCCAGTCCCTCTTCGGGCTGCCCCCGGTGAAGCTGGCCGGACAGCCCTTGGCCATGACACACAGCGATGCAGGTCGACTGAAGCTCATCGAAGATGCGGCCCATGTGCGGTCTTCTTCCGAAAACAGACAGCACCGCGCGACCCACACAAACGACAGACTTTTAGATGTGGCCATCATGCCCATTCGGGATGCGTCCGGTTTTTCGTCGGGGCACGTGCTGGTCCTTGCAGAGGATGTCACCCAACAAGAAAACACGAAACAGCGACTGGTGGAATCAGAACGATTGGCGGCCATCGGGCGCATCGCCGCACAAATCACCCATGAGATTCGTAATCCGCTGTCGGCCATTGGACTCAATATCGAACTTTTGGAAGACGACTTGCCGGCCCTGCCTGAGGAAAGAAGGCAAGAGGCCCGCTCAGTTTTGGAATCCGTTTCTGGGGAAATTGATCGTCTCACAGCCATCACAGAAGGTTACTTGAGAGTGGCCAAGCTGCCCTCGGGCCAGGAAAATTTCGGAGATATTGGGGATCTTTTGGCAGATTTGTGCGCATTTTCCCAAGAAGAAGCGGCTCAAAATGGCGTTCGGCTGGAACTCAGGGTGGGCCAAAATTTAGCTGAAGTGCCCTTTCATTCCGGTCGTTTGAGGCAAGCCCTCCTCAATCTGCTTCAAAATGCGCTTTCCGTGGCTGGCAGAGGCGGCACAGTGCGGCTCTCTGCCGCAGCTGCCTCAGCAAATGGGGTCCGAGTGACCATCGATGACACTGGTCCAGGTATCCCGCCGGAAAATAAGGATAAAATCTTCAACCCCTTTTTCACCACACGCAAGAAAGGTACCGGATTGGGGCTTACCTTGACCCGGGATATTCTTCGCGAACACAACAGCGAAATCGAGATTTCGGACTCCAACCTCGGCGGGGCGGCTTTTTCTTTCCTTTTAAAAGAAGAGGCCGAATCAGCCGAAAATCCTCAAGAAGACAGCCGCTTAGCCCCTTGACCAAGCCATTTGAGCTGCCTAGGATTTCGGCGCTGGTCCGGGTCGCAGCCCGTCCCGTAACCCAGCCAACAGATCAATCCCGATCTGCTGATTTTTAAGGTTTTAGTCATGAGAGAAGGAATCCATCCTGAATACAACGAAGTCACCATTTCATGTGCATGTGGTGCCACGTTCAACACCAAGAGCATCAAGCAATACAACATCGATGTATGCTCGGCCTGTCACCCTCACTACACAGGGAAAGCAAGATTATTAGATGCCGAAGGCCGCGTGGAGCGCTTCAAAAAACGCTACCAAAAGAAATAGTGCACGCCACTACAACCTGGCTGTACCGATGTTCTTTTCCGAACACAGGTGCAGCCTTTGTTTTATGAGGTGAAAGATATGCCGCAAACGCGACGCCCCAAACTATCAGCGATCAAGACCATCCTTTTGGCAGCACAACCGCTCGTGGGTGGCCAAGCAGTGATGGAAGGTGTCATGATGCGTTCGCCCAACTCCTTCGCCGTGGCAGTGCGTCGACGCAACGGAAATATTGTGGTTCGAGAAGACGCATGGCGCTCTCTATCTGAACGCTTCACCTTTCTTAAGTGGCCACTCTTGCGTGGCGCCACCATGTTAATCGAAAGCATGTACAACGGTATTTCCGCGCTTAATTTTTCTGCAGCCCAAATGATGGAAGACGAAAACCCTGAAGAAGCCAAAAAGATAGAAAAGGACAACTCGGGTTTCGCGCTGGTGCTTTCTTTGGTGATGGGTTTTGCATTGGCCATTTTGCTTTTCAAAGGTCTCCCTCACGGATTGGCTTGGGGGCTGGGCATGTTTTTGGGCGCCAATGGAGAATCCGCCCTGCCCATCGACTCTGTGGGCTTTCACTTGGTGGACGGTACCATCAAGCTGGGTATTTTTATCAGCTACATTCTTCTCATCTCGAGGATGGAAGATGTGAAACGCCTGTTCATGTACCACGGGGCAGAGCATATGGCGGTGCACACATGGGAAGCCAAAGAGCCCTTGGACGTGGCGCATTGCGACCCCAAGAGCACCGCACATCCTCGATGCGGAACCAGCTTAATCCTTTTGGTCATCGCGGTTTCAGTTTTCGTTTTTGCCGCCATTTTCCCGCTCATTCCAACTCCGGACATGCACCCCTGGCTCCAAGCGCTGTTTACCTTCGCCATTAAAATCCCTCTGATGCTTCCAGTGGCAGGCTTGGCCTATGAAGCCCAACGGTTGGCCGCCAAAAACCCAGATACCTTTTGGGTCCGTGCGATCATCGCACCAGGTATGATGATGCAGCGTCTCACCACCCGGCGACCCGATAAAGATCAACAGGAAGTGGCCCTCACCGCTTTGCGCAAAGCAATTTGGCGCGAACAACAAGTCACCGATAAAGGCGGCTCCCTGAAAGTTCGTTCTCGACAACTGGAAACTTTCGACAATTTTGACCATGTACGCCAACAAGTGGCCTGAGGACACTTATGAATACAGTTATTGAGGCACTCCAACCATTTTTGGTCCATCAGCAAACAAATCAAGGTGCAATGCAAGCGGCCAAAGGCGCCGTGGAGCGTTTGTCGGAGCCAGATTGGATCGACATCGTCTCGCCTTTTTTTGCTTTTACGTTGGTGATCGTGCTTCCCATGTGTGTTGCCTTATGGGTGATCGTTAAAACCCTCCTGGAAAAAAACGAACCCACTGCCAACGCCAACATCACCGAAACGCCACCTACCACAGAAACCTCTGAGGTCTAAATCGTGTTTGAACAGTTAGACGAAGTATCAGCCCGCTTTCAAGCCATTAACGATCAGCTCATGCGCCCTGATTTGACACCTAAAGATCTGATGGAGCTGAACAAAGAACGATCCCAAATCGAGCCCATCGTCGATAAATATACCATTCTCAAATCCAGCACCCAAGAACGTGCTGACAATGAACTCCTTTTAGAAGATGACGACGAAGAAATAAAGTCCATGGCCAAAGAGGAGATACAGCGCCTCAACGAAGAAATCGAAACTTTAGAGAGCGAACTTCAAATTTTGTTGCTTCCCAAAGACCCCAACGATGAAAAAAATATCATTTTAGAGATGCGGGCCGGGACGGGTGGTGACGAAGCCGCTTTATTCGCTGGAGAGCTTTTTCAAATGTACGCTCGGTTTGCCGGCAAAAAAGGCTGGCAAGTGGATGTGATGAACATGTCCGAAGGCACCAAAGGCGGTACCAAAGAAGTTATTGCTGCCATCAATGGCGATCAGGTATTTTCCTACCTCAAATATGAAGCTGGTGTTCACCGGGTCCAACGGGTACCCGAAACTGAAACACAAGGTCGTGTACACACGTCTGCCTGCACCGTCGCAGTGATGCCCGAAGCAGAAGAAGTGGATATCAAGATCGACGAAAAAGACATCAGAGTGGACGTCTTTCGAGCCAGTGGTCCTGGAGGCCAAAGCGTGAACACCACAGACTCTGCTGTTCGCATCACTCACTTGCCCACCAACATGGTGGTGCAATGCCAAGATGAAAAAAGCCAACTCAAAAATAAAAATAAAGCCATGAAAGTTTTACGCGCCCGGCTCTACGAAAAGATGCAAGGAGAGCTAGACGCAGAACGGGCTGAAGAACGACGGTCCATGGTGAAAAGCGGCGATCGCTCCGAAAAGATTCGAACCTACAATTTCCCCCAAGATCGCTGCACAGACCACCGAATTTCGCTGACGGCACACAACTTACCCAAACTTTTCTCTGGAGAGCTCGAAGAGTTGATCGATGCCATTCGAGCCCACTTCCAAGCAGACATGTTACGTGGCTTGGAGAAATAGATCCTGGAGTAGGGAAATGAATGGTGCGGCGAGGGAGACTCGAACTCCCATGGCCAATTGGCCACTACGACCTCAACGTAGCGCGTCTACCAGTTCCGCCACCGCCGCTAAGTGGTGCCTTCATGAACAATTTAGCGGAATCGGTCAAGGCCCAACCACCTTGGTTTTTTCTATTCCGCTCATTATTGAGGCCCCATGAGCCGCCATAACACCATTCCACATCTTTTTTGGCTCATCTGCCCCCAGCTCTTAGAGAAAAAGGGGCTGGATCTTTCAGCCATTACGGATCTTTTTGGAACCCTCTCTGCGGAACAACGCGCCCGCATCATGCTGTTGTACCGCGGAAAAACGCAGGATCCCGAGATCGCATACAGCCACCTTGAGTGGCTCACGCACCAATTACCTGAAGGGGGCCGACAGCTCATGACCTATGGAGACCCCAAATGGGTGCAAGACTTGGGCTTGGCGGGTCTTCACTGCCCCGATCAAACTCCGCTGGCACCTGTTCGTCAGGCATTGGGGCCTAATCCCCTTTTGGGTTGTTCTCGGCATCAGCGCACTTTGAAGGGTGATGAAGGCGCGTTGGGGGCTGACTATCTTTTTTTCTCACCTATTTTTCAGCCTATTTCCAAGACGTCGCAAGAGGAAGCGTTGGGGCTGCCGCAATTGTCCGCTGCGATTGCCCAATGCCAGATACCTGTCATTGGCTTGGGCGGTATCGTTCCCAAACATGCGCAAAGCGTTCTGAGCGCTGGCGCCCACGGACTGGCATTCATGGGAGCACCTTTCGAAAGCGCGGAGCCCAACAAAACGCTGAAAGAATTTCTAACTAGACTTTGAATACTTTGAGATTCACATCCACACCCCAGCGCTGCAAATCTTCATAGAATCGCGGCAGGTGGCCTGATGGATGAAAAACCCCTTCACCTTTGGCTTTCGATGCCCCCACATCACAACGAAAAAGCGATTGAAGGGTGATGAAGTCTACTTCCACATCCAGAACTTCCGAAATTTCTGTGACGCGATCCTGCCCCGTCACATCACGAGCGAGATGGACGACCACGTCGATGGCATTGGCCACTTGGGCTTGAGATGCAAATCCATTTTCTTGTTCGTATCCGCTCAAACTCAACACCATTTGATTTAAACCATGTCGCACCGATCCCGCGTGACAGGACACGATGTTCCCGGCTTGCACCTGTCCACCGTGCACCAACACCGCGCCCAAGAGACGCCCACCAAATCCACTGGCGACCACCCGATCAAAGCGGGAAAACACCATGGATTTTGCCAATGCATCCGCATTCTCATCGTCAACGATCATGGAAACCACTTGCTCTTGGGGAAGCGCCAAGGCGGGTTGAGCTTGTAACACCAACAGTCGTTCTTGGTTGGAAATCAGCTTTGCCAAACTTCCTTGAAAAGCATTCAGATCGGCCCCATTGGCAGCACAAATCAGAATATTTCTTTTGGCTTTGAGACAGACCAACAAAAAATCAGTCATGGCCGGCGATAAAACACCATCGCGCTCGAGCTCTTCAAAGCTTTTGCTTTCGGTTTGCTTTTTTCGCAAACACAAAACGGGCCCCGTGCCTGCCGCATCCGCGGCAATGACCGTGAATTGCATACCCGAGACGTGTGTGCCTGAAACGACGGCGGCCTCACCTTTACGAAATTCTTGACCACCGATGCGGTAGGCGATTTCTTCAAGCGCCTCTTGCGCTGAAAAGAAACTGTCAGCCGTTTTCAGTTCTCCCCCTTGGGTGAACAAAATATCGTCGTAGGCCCGTACCAATATTTCTTCTGCACCCGCTGTAAACATTGAATCGATCACACCTAGACCTGCAATCTCATCTGCGATTTCTTTGGCCCAAAGCTCAACTTGCACACCTTCGAGCTTTTTGGCCACCGCTTCCAACGCTTTGGCCGCTGCATTTTCTGCCTTTTTGTGGGTGTCGGGATCGCCATTGAGCGCTTGGTCCATGGTGTTGAGCGCTTTAAAAACGGACCGATAAACAGCGGCTCGAGCCTGCCAAGCAGCTTTATCGATATTCGGAGGCTCTAAGCTCACGTGCGCCGGGGGTCTTTCACGCTCGTAATCCATGTCCACAGCCACATCTTTAGTAAACTCCGGCGCAGGTTTTGCCGCTGCTTTTTCCTGTGGACTTATTTCTGGAACGGATGCCTCGGCCAAATCAAATTCATCAGCCTCTTCGTCGCTTTCTGCCGATTCGTCATCCTGTGAAACAGACAAATCGTTCGCCATATTCTCCAGTTCGGCGTCAAAACCATCACTTTCATCCGAGCTTTCTTCTAAAGCTGCGCGGGGATCTTCGTCTGAATCCTCTTCAACATCGTCATCGTCGACAAAAGGAGGCGCTGGTTCGTCCATGGCGAAAACGTCATCGTCGACTTTAACGGGGTCACCGGTTTCTTCAATGGGGTGTAATTCATCTTCATCGTCTTGACCAGCAGACACCATTTGTAAGGTGATCACAAAATCCCCAATGTAGATTTTGTCGGTATCGATCACCACTTGGGGAGCCATGATCTTTTTGCCATTAACAAAGGTGCCATTGGTTGATTTGAGATCGGCCACAATGAATTTTTCATCTTTGCAAACGATCTTGGCGTGACTCTTGGAAATGTTGCCCTTAGGCAAAACGATATCATTGCCTTGAATTCGACCAATCGTGATTTGCTCTTGGTCAAAATCCAATTCTTTGGCAGTCCCGCCTTTTTCCTTCAGCGTCACCGTGTACATGCAACGTTCTCCAAATTCGTCTTTGTTCAGGCGATTATCATGCAATAAAAGCCAAGGCCCGTGCAATGTTTTTACGAGCACTTTCTACACAAAGTTTTCGGCCATCTATGCGGGTAAGAAGCTGTTTTTACTGAGGTTCTACGTTTTTCGCCCGCTCTACGGACCGAACGCCTTTCACCCCTTCTAAAGCTTTCACCACTTTTTGGAGTTGATCCAGGCTGATCACGCCACATTTGAAGGTATTCACAGCCGTCCCGTCCCCTCTGCTTTTGCAAATGGCCTGCGAGATGTTCATTTTATTTTTGGTGAACGCGTTAGACAGTTCGGAGAGCATACCTTCCCGGTCATCAGAAACCACACGTATGCTCATGGGCCGAGACAAGTCCACTTTGTTGTCCCAGTTCACCGTAATGCGACGTTCTGGGTCCAACTGGTGAATCTTCTGACAATCTCTGCGGTGAATGGTGAGGCCACGCCCACGGGTGACAAAACCGATAATGGCATCGCCTTTGACCGGATAACAACACCGAGCGTAATGAACCAACATGTCCTCAATGCCATCGATAATCACACCAGATGAGGAACGGCGCGCCACACGGTCGATCAGTTGCCCCAAGCGACTTTTGGTGGGTGGTTTTTCCTGCGGTTTTCGAAAGACGTCGTCAGGGAGTACTTTTTGTGCAACAGCTTGTGCTGCCATTTTTCCGTAACCCACGTGGATAATCACATCTTCGGCACTGCCATGCTTGGTGCCCTCGTAAGCTTTTTCGATGGCTTTGCTTTTGACGAACTTTGATAGCGATGCCCCGTACCTTTTAAACTCCTTCTCCAGCAGTTCTGTGCCTATCTGTAAAGAACGTTCGCGCTCGAGCATCCGAAGGTACGCACGGATTTTGGTGCGCGCCCGCGTGGTCTTTACAAACTCAAGCCAATCTTTATTGGGCTTTTGTCCTTTGCGCGTTAAGATTTCGATGGTGTCCCCGTTACGCAGCTCTGTTTTTAATGGAATCAGCCGCCCATTCACCTTCGCACCGATGCACGTCTCACCCACCTGAGTGTGGATCGCAAAAGCAAAGTCTACCGCCGTCGCCCCCCGGGGCAGCTCAAGCACGTCACCCCCAGGGGTGAACACGTAAACTTCATCGGCAAACAAATCCACTTTCACGGAATCGATGAACTCGTTGGGATCCACCAGCTCACGTTGCCAATTCATGAGTTGCCTCAGCCACGCAAAAGAATCGTTACCTTTCACGATGGTCGCAACCGAACCCGCCTCTTTATAGCTCCAGTGAGCGGCGATGCCTGACTCTGCCACATGATGCATTTCGTCGGTTCGGATTTGAATTTCAATCCGTTCGGCCTTGGGCCCGATCACCGTGGTATGCAAAGACTTGTAACCATTGGGTTTAGGCATGGCGACATAGTCTTTGAATCGCCCCGGTATGGGTCGCCAAATGCTGTGTATATGGCCCAGTGTTTCATAACATTGCCCTACATTGTCGACGATAATTCGGAATGCGATTAAATCGTGCACTTCTTCAAAAGGGATGCTTTTGGAGACCATTTTTTTAAAAACGGACCACAAATGTTTAGGGCGACCAGAGACATCAAACTCAGGCAGCCCCGCCCGTTTGAGGACGGACCGGATTTCAGCTGTGACATCTTCAATAAACTTTTCACGCTCTTTTTGCGTCTTTCCCAGTTTGTCCGATAAATCGCCATAATCCAACGGTTTGATGTATCGAAAACTGAGGTCCTCAAGCTCGACTTTCACCCATGAAATACCGAGCCGGTTTGCCAAAGGTGCATAAATATCCATGGTCTCGCGCGCAATTCGTTTTTGCTTGTCCGATGGCATGTGTTCGAGCGTGCGCATGTTATGTAAACGATCGGCAAGCTTGACCAATAACACGCGGATGTCTTGAGACATGGCGATCAACATTTTACGAAAGTTTTCGGCCAGTTTCTCTTCACGATTTTGAAAATGGATTTGCGCTAACTTGGTGACGCCATCCACCAAGGCGGCAATGTCTTTCCCAAACAGCGATTCTATTTCCTCTGTGGTCGCCAAAGTATCTTCAACGGTGTCGTGCAACAGACCGGTGGCCACACTGGCTTCATCCAATTCTAGCTCGGCTAAAATAAAAGCGACAGCCAACGGATGGGTGAGGTACGGTTCTCCGCTCTTTCGCACCTGCCCACCGTGCACTTTTGCGGAATAGATGTATGCCTTACGAAGCACGTCAAGATTCGCTTCGGGGTAATAGGCTGTTACCTTATCCAGGATATCATTGAGACGTAACATAAATTCCTGCATTCATTTAACAAGTTTAGTCAAAGACGCCACCGTGCTCCAGCGCGAATCAACAAAAAAAGCATTTTTTAAGGAACTGCAGCATCCGTGAGAACTTCAGGCCCTGCATCCCCCCCATTGGCGGGCAATGGTTCACAAAGCTGTTCAAGGACATGGGTTTCTGGACAGAACCACAGCCCAGAATTACACGTTGCTCGTACCGAATTGTCCCTTTTCTCACAGGACCCCACACAGATGTCCGCCCCGGTCGCACAATCCAGTAAATGAGAGGTTTGTGGGCAATGAGCAGGATACATTTGAACCGGGTGCGCCACACAACGGCTGCACATACAAAAGAGCCCCTGAGCACAATCCAAATTAGCATGGCACAATTCGCCCGCCGCAAGGCCAGTGGTTGCCACGGGCGCCGATGAAAGGCAGGATGAACCCCCGACTATGAAAAAAATTAAAAAAATGCGTCCCGCAAAAGAATTCAAGCTCGGCCCCATGTTGGTCTATGCAGCCAGTTTTGTTGGAGATGGCCTGAATGTCAATGCTGACCTCCAAGGTCTTTGGGTGAAAAGGACATAAATATGGAAAGCGCTCCCATTCGAAAAGCGGCAACCCTCGTTTTATGGCGGAACCATGACACTGGCCCCGAAATTTTCCTCATTCAACGGCACCGCAAATCTGGCTTTATGGGCAATGCTCACGTCTTTCCTGGGGGGCGCCTTGACGACGCAGATAGGGTGGCAGCAAAAGAAACGGCCCCATCCCAAAAAAACCGGTGTGCCGAACGTTCACCCATGACCGATGACCCCGAGTTGGCCACCGCTTTGTGCTGGGCCGCTGTTCGAGAGACTGCAGAAGAAAGTGGTATTTTCTTGTGTGGCTCGGCGAACCAGGCATGGCCCACACCATCTGAACAACAACAGGCACAGAAAGCACTTCAAGAGGGAACCCCTTTTTATCAAATCCTCCAAGAGCGTCAGTGGCAACCTTTCTTTGAAGCCCTTCATCCCATCGCTTGGTGGCTCACCCCACCGGTAGAACCGAAACGATATGACACCCTGTTTTTTGCGGCTCAAATTGAAGGTCCCATCGTGACAAAAACCGACGACCGGGAAACCCACGGTGGCCGTTGGTGGCCCGTCCGTGAATTTTTTAATGCCTACCAAGCCCAAGACCTTTTTCTGGCCCCACCCACTTTTGCGGTGATGGAGGATGTGGCTCAAGCACTTAATTTTGATGACTTTGTGGCACAAAGCAGGCCCGAACGACTCATTTGCCCCGATCTACAGCTGAACGAGTCAGGTCAAATGGACTTTCGACTTCCGGGGCACCCTGATCACCCAGAAAACGATAAAAAACAGGCCGTTGGGACTCGAATTGCGCTGTCCATGAATGCGGGCGGCCATCTTCAATCCATTCGACAGGATTAAGGCCCTTCGTTGTTGCTCTCGAAGGCGAAGCTCGATACAAAAACGAGAGCCAATTCAAAAGCTTGTGGAGACCCGGAGGTCAAATGAGCCCAGCGAAATCAGCGCTGCTGACATTAAAGATCAATGGCGCCAAACAAGATGTGGCCGCCCCCACCCATCATACGCTCTGCGAAGTTCTGCGTTATAAACTCAATTTAACGGGTACGAAGCAAGGGTGCGATAAGGGTGATTGTGGTGCCTGTACAGTCCTGGTGGATGGCGAACCCGTCCTTTCCTGCCTAACCTTGAGCGGTGCCGTGTCGTGCGACGATCACAACACCCCCGAAATAACCACCATCGAAGGCTTGGCCCCCGGTGACGGACTCGACCCGGTGCAAGATGCATTCGACCGCTGCGGCGCACTGCAGTGCGGGTTTTGCCAACCTGGAATGATGCTTTCCGCCCGCGCACTGTTACAAGAGACAAAAAAACCGAGTCTCGAAGACATCCGTAAGGCTTTGAGTGGTAATCTTTGCCGCTGCACTGGCTATACCAAAATCCTTGAGGCCTGTTTGATGGCATCCATCACCGAGGCCGAAGCCTGCGAGAGCGAAAAGGCCTATGAGTCTATGCGTGACGAAGGGCAAGCGCTGGGACCCTTTGATAAAACGGCGACACCATTAAACGGAAAAAGCTCATGACCGTTTTCATTCCTAAGAAAGTAAATTTTCTGGCGCACGGCACCACCGTGCCCAATCCCTTGGAGCAAAACCAAGACACCCATCACAGCATTGGCACCCGTTCCCGCAAAGTGGATGGCGCGGCCAAAGCGACGGGAGAAACGCTCTACGCCGATGACATTTCACTCCCCGGCATGCTTCACTGTAAGATAAAAAGAAGTATCAGACCCCACGCCCGAATTGTCTCCATTAACACCAAACCGGCGGAAGACATGGAGGGCGTCCATGCAGTCATGGTGGGAGACGAGTTGCCCACTAAATATGGTATTATTCCATGGACCCAAGACGAGACACCTCTGGCCGTGGGACGGGTTCGTCACGTGGGCGAGGGTGTCGCTGCCGTAGCGGCCATTGACGAAGAAACTGCCATTCGTGCCATTCGCGCCATTGAAGTGACTTACGAAGACCTGCCACCTATTTTGTCTTGTGAAGAAGCCAAAGTAACGGGTGACACCCCCGAAACCAAAGTGAATGACAAAGCCAAACGCGGCAACATCACTAAACGGGTGGACTTGGCATTTGGTGATACTGACGACGCCATTAAAAACAGCGATGTGGTGGTGGATGGCCAATTCTATTTCTGCGGTACCACCCATGCAGCCATCGAACCCCATTGCGCCATCGGACACATGGATGCGCGTGGCCTCCTCACCGTTATCTCTGCCACCCAAGTCCCTCACTATTTGCATCGTGATTTAGCTTGGGTGCTTAAAATTCCAGCCAACCGAATTCGCGTAATTCAGCCGGCAGTGGGTGGTGCCTTCGGCGGTAAGAGCGAGCCATTCGACCTTGAATTCGTGGTGGCTTATTTGTCCATGAAATGTGGCCGACCCGTTAAGTGCCTCTATGAGCGTGAAGAAGTATTTTACGCGCACCGAGGTCGACACCCGATGGAAATGGCCATGAAGCTCGGGGCCAGCACGGATGGCACACTGAAAGGCTTGCGCTCCGAAATTGATATTGACGGTGGTGCCTACGCCAGCTTTGGTTTGATCACCGCCTATTACGCAGGCCAATTACTAACAGGACCGGTGGGTTATGAAACCTACCACTTCACTGCCACCCGCTATTACACCAACAAACCAGCTTGTGGTCCCAAGCGAGGACACGGATCGGTGCAACCCCGATTTGCATTTGAAATTCTCCTCGACATGATGGCGGAAAAGCTCAACATGGACCCCTTCGAACTGCGGCAGAAAAATTTCGTTGGCCATTTCAACGAAACAGTGAACGGGCAACAAATGGGGACCTTGGGGCTCGAAAAAGTACTGCAGTCAGTACGAACAGCCTCTCAATGGGATCAGCATCAAAAAACCAAGCAACGGGGCCGCGGGTTGGGTGTGGCAACCAGCATGTATATCTCAGGCACCAACTATCCCATCTACCCCAATCAAATGCCCCAATCAGGCGTACAGGTGCAATTGGACCGCTCCGGACGCGCCACCATTTTTAGTGGGGCTTCCGATATTGGCCAGGGCAGCGACTCTGTTTTGGCCACCATTGTGTGCGAAGAACTGGGGACTGAACTTGGCGATGTGCAAGTGGTGAGCAGCGATACCGATCTCACGCCGGTAGACCTGGGCGCCTATTCTTCACGTGTCACCCTGATGATGGGACATGCCGCGCAAGAAGCCTGTCGCAGCCTTCGCAAACAGATCCAAGAGGCGGTTTTCAATTTCTGGCAAGATGACGAAGTGGCCCAAACCGTGCTGACTGAAGGCTTCGTCCCCAAAGATGTCTTGCTCGCGGGCGCCAAAGCCTTTTACCGGTACGATACGCAACTCCAAATGCCACTGGCAAAAGCCTTCCAACTGGCTGAGGCAGAAAATGGTACCCTGGGGGCTACTGGTGGCTATCGCACACAAATGCGTGGCGGCGATTACCGCGGCGGAACCATTGGTTCGTCACCCGCCTATTCATGTACCGCCCATTTGGCAGATGTCTCTGTGGATGAAGAAACAGGCCAAATCACCGTTCATAAAATCTGGTGTGCTCACGATTGTGGCAAAGCCCTGAACCCAGTCTTGGTGGAAGGCCAAATTGAAGGCTCCACGTACATGGGTGCGGCAGAAGTGGCCCTAGAAGAAATGCACTACGGCCCGAACGATGTGCGCCATGGCATGTTGGTAGGGCCGTCCCTTTTGGATTACCGTATTCCCACCACCCTTGATACGCCCGCTATCGAAGCACTTATCGTGGAAGAGCCTGATCCAAACGGTCCTTATGGCGCCAAAGAGGCCGGCGAGGGTCCGTTGCACAGTAGTATCCCTGCAGTGGCCAACGCCATTTACGACGCGGTGGGCATTCGATTAACGCGACTGCCCTTTTCGCCCCAAAAAGTCTTGGCCGCATTGCGTGAACAACGACAAGCCGCCGCCGGCGCCAATGGCCAAACCCAACCCCACTCCGCCCCACCGCCTTCTACAAACACCACTGTTGAAGCCGAAACAACCTCCTAAGGATCTTGATCATGCTGCGCATGCAACCTTTTGAAACACATTATCCAACCACCATTGATGAAGCAGTTACTCATTTGGAAAACCTGCAAGGTAAAGCCAAACTATGCGCTGGGGGTACGGACTTAATTCCAAACTTGAAACACGGTTTGCATGAACCCCAAGCAGTGGTCCACATCGGCAGAATCAAAGATTTGGTGACCCTCGAAGAAACCGCGGATGCCATCGAAATCGGTGCGGGTGTGACCCTGCATAACATTGCCCACCATCCTTTGGTCTTGAAATATGTGCCCGGTTTGGCCACAGCGGCAGATGCTGTCGCCGGGCCTCAGCTGCGGCGCATGGGGACTTTAGGTGGCAACCTTTGTCTCGACACCCGTTGCTTGTATTACAACCAGACTTATTTTTGGCGCGAAGCATTGGGGTTTTGTCTCAAAAAAGATGGTTCCGTCTGTCATGTTGTACAAGGGGGTAAAAAATGTGTCGCAGCCACCTCAAACGACACGGCAACCATGCTGCTGTGCCTGGACGCCGAAGTAGAGATTAACGATGCGAGCGGGCCGCGCTGGATCCCCCTTCCCGACCTTTATAAATCAGATGGCGCAGACAACCTCACATTGTTGCCCACAGAAATTCTCACCAAAGTACGTATTCCGAAAGCCAAAAAAAACGTGGCACGCAAAGAGGGTTTCGCTAAACTGCGACACCGAAAAAGTATTGACTACCCCATGCTTTCTGTTGGCGTTCGTATCGATCTGAAAGACGATAAAACCATTGAGAGCGCGGCCCTTATCGTCAATGCTTTGGCGGCCAAACCTCGCGCAATCAAACTGGCCCCATTCTTTGGTAAAATTTTGGACGATGAAGTCATTAATGACATCGCTGCATTGGCTCAAAAAAGATGCCGACCCCTTACCAACATATGTGACGACCCAGATTGGCGCAAAGAGATGGTTAGCGTTTTCGTAAAACGAGCGATTGCCAATGCTTGCGGTACCCATCGATGAACAGAACCCTTCCTTTTTTTTTCATTCTCGCCATTCTGTTCGGTTGTAATGATCAAGACGTCACGCTGGAATCACAACGAGAGCATTTGCAACAAGTTCGCAAGGAGAAGAACAGACACGAGCAAAACATCTCGCTGCGCATTCGTGTGGCAAACCGTTTTCTTTCGGAGGGACAACCCCTTGAGGCGAGGCAACACCTTCGCGAAGGCATGCACGAATACCCCAAAAGCCTCCGTCTGAAGTATCACATCGCCCTGGTCAATATTCAGCTCGAAGAATACGACAAGGCAAAACAAGCATTAAATGAGCTTCTCAAAGAGAAACGGTTTGAGTCCAAAGCCTTGTTGGGACTCATTCGCATCGATGTTCAGCAGGGGTTTTACGATAAAGCACTCCAGCAACTCAACGAGATTTCGGTGCTCGCGCGACAGGGACCCGAAGCCATCAAAATCCTGCACCAAAAGTCATTGTTGCATCGGCGTCTTCTCGATTTCATCAATCAAGAAAAAGCGGCTCGCCGGGCCGTGAGCTTGAACCCTCAAAACCCCATCAGCCAATCTCTGCTGGTGCTCAGTCTGATTGACGGTGCACCTTTAAAGAAGGTCAACACACAGGAAGCAACCAAGATACTCAATGAAGTAACGCCTCAACAAGCCACATCACCCTGGATTCGAGTTGTAAGCGCATTGCATTTACTACACAACAATCAGCGTCATCAATCACTGGCCTTACTTCAGTCTTTAAATATCCAAGAACTCCCTGCGGCAACCCTTTTTTGGATCGGGGAAATGGCCCATGCCATGAACAGTAAATCACTTCTTCAGGCCGCCGCGCAACGCTATTCAGAAATGGTGGGAGATTCGCCACAAATGGCCTTGCTACACGCCTACAACAAACGCGACACCAACATCGTTGAGAGTCTGACCGTGCTCCGCGCCAGTCGCAAACTATACAGCCAAGATCCCCGTTTCCACCTCGCCCTTGCAGAGCTCGTACTTCAAAAAGGGGAAAAAGAGATGAGTGTCATCCATCTCATGGATGCTGCTGCTTTGGCCCCTGAATCCACGATGCTACAATATAAAGTGGCCTTGGGTTTAATGAATGCAGGTGTTCCTCTCAAGGCACAAAATCACGTGGAAGGACTGCTCAAAAAACACCCAAAAATGGTAGAAGCCCAGTTCTTATTGGCAGAGCTACACGCCAAGATGGGTCAACTTGACCTCATGGACGCTGTATTCAAAAAATTGAAAGCCCAAGAGGCGCCTTGTCGTTACGGCTGGCTTTTGACCGTTCGCACGTTTCAAGATCCGTCACGGGTGCAAAAAGGAATTAAGCAGCTTCAAAAATGCGTCCAACGATTCCCAAAGCACCCCACAGCGCATCGCCACCTGGGCGACGCCTACGCCGGATTGGATATTTTTGGACGCGCCAAAAGACACTATCTGGCCCACTTGAAGTTACCGGGCGACGAACCCGAATACGATCGGATCAAGCAATACCTTCGACGACAGGGCGTTAAAGAGAAATACATCCCACGTAAGGGACAGCGCCAATGAAACCCATAGGTCCGCTACAAATCGAGCTGCCCGTGGGTACCTATGCCTGGTGCCGGTGTGGCGCCTCTCGAAACCTACCATGGTGCGATGGCTCTCATAAAAAAGAAAATAAACTGGCCCCATTGGTTTTTTATCAACCTAAAACCGCTTGCGTGAGGATTTGTAACTGTCGCCAATCCGATTCAGCCCCTTTTTGCGATAACAGCCATGAAAAGGACCGGGCATGATTCCGCGGAAATGGCTTAAACAAAAAACCCAGAATTCCCTCAAGAAGGTGCTGAAATACACTCTCACCCGTAAACTATTACACAATGTATCGGAAAAGCTTCGTGGACCATCCATCGTCATTTTGCGCTGTCGGCGAGTTTTGCCTCAAAATGCTTTTGGAGAGCACCACCGAGAGGCGCACAATCCCGGAGCGCTCTTTCCGAACCAACTGGAGCGTTTACTTCAAGAGGTCTGCAAACACATGCCCATTCTTTATCTGGGCGAAGCCATGGCGATGCTTCGTGCGGGTAAGGTTCTGGATCGCAGCTACGCGGTATTAACTTTTGATGAAGGGTACCGTTCGTCACTGGATGCAGCGTTGCCCATTCTAGAAAAATTGAATGTACCCGCAACTTTTTTCCTCTGTTCCGCTCACCTCGAACAAGACCAAACGCTCATGTGGGACGAAGAGGTGCACGGGTTATTGGCCACCATCAGCCCTGCCCATCTCAGCCTCCCTTGGATGGATCGCCAGCTGGCCACATATCCAGCCGAAGAGGCGTATCAAACCGGTTTGGATCTGCTTAAACATCTCATCAATCTGAGCGATGAGAAGAGAGAGCAACGCATGGCCACTCTCAGGGAGCTTGCACCTGAGGGTCCGAGACCAAGCATGATCGATCAACACGTGGACCTTCAATCTCTTCGCGAACTGGCCGACCACCCATTGCTGACCTTTGGTGCTCATGGTCACACCCATGCCCCGCTGCTCTCTTTGGCCCCCGACCGTCTCATCAACGAACTGCATCAATGTCGACAAATTTTACGGGACGCCTGCGGCAAAAGTTACGTGGATGTTTTAAGTTTTCCTTTTGGCCACCAAAAGCAACTGGCGCCAGAACTGCTTCAAAGAGCCATGGAAGTTGGTTTTTTGGGGGCCATGCATGCAGATGAAGGCGTCGCACGTCCTGGAGACCATATTTACGCCTTACCCCGACTGTTGCTGTCCAAAAAGTCTCCGATTCTCGAAGCCTATGAGCTCCAAGGCCTTTCCTCTGCCTTGGACGAAACACTACTGGTACTCACGGGTTCAGAGTCCGCTCGCGGCGATTACATCTCAGGGTAAAAAAAAACCGGCCTTAGAGACCGGTTCTTTTTGGGGCAACATCACAACCTTAGAGGTTGGATGCGTTCTCTGCCAAGTAGGAAGCCACACCGTCGGCATTTGGCTTCATGCCTTGAGCGCCTTTGTTCCAGCCGGCAGGACAAACTTCGCCGTGCTCTTCAGTGAACTGAAGCGCATCTACCAAACGAAGCACTTCGTCTACATTTCGGCCCAATGGCAAGTCATTGAGGTTGGCATGACGAACCACGCCTTCTTTGTCGATCAAGAAAGTACCGCGGAGTGCCACATCACCTTCGATGGTGGTGTCCATTTCGCCATTTTCGGTGGCTACAACGGCTTCTTTGGTACCCAACAAAACACCATAATCACGAGCGATGCTTTTGTTAATATCGGAAATCAATGGGTATTTCACCTCACCGATACCGCCATTGTCCACCGCAGTGTTACGCCATGCCCAGTGAGAGAACTTGGAGTCCACGGAACAACCGATCACTTGTACGCCACGGCTCTCGAATTCTTCGATGCGGTTGGAGAACGCAATCAACTCGGATGGGCACACAAAAGTGAAATCCAAAGGATAGAAAAACAAGACCACGTACTTGTTGTCTTTGTAATCAGAGAGGGAGATTTCACCGAACTCACCATTGGCCAAAACGGCTTCGGCTTTAAAGTTCGGGGCGGGCTGCTGAATCATGGTTGCTGACATTATCTGTCTCCTTATAAGCGAATGGGCCTTGATCCCCTCAGATGGGGTCTCGAGCCTGAATCAAAATCCGGTGAAACCTACCTATTATGCCCCTCGTTTTCCATGGGTTTTTGCAAAAATTGGGTGCCAAACCGCTTTTTTTGCCCTCAAACACTCATTAAAGCCGCTTTGGGCTTCTGACGCACATCCCACCACGGCCATTCCACCTTGGCTCTATTAGAGCCACTCCATCAGCCTGAGCCATCCACCTTTGCAAACAGTAGGCGTTTATCCCACCTTTTTTCCACTGGATGACCCGGCGCCCGCAGCAGGGGTTTGCCTCACAAAACCCAGCCCTCGAAATTTTAAAATTGGATCATTTTCAAGGACTTAAAGGGGCAACCTCAAGTGGTGCTGCAAGAATGCCCTTGGAGCGAGCGCCGCCTCCCACTCCAATCAACTCGCAACACTTTCTCAAACGCGGTCTCGCTCTTTTTCTTCGGCCCTGAAAAAACTACAAGTCTCGACGCTGCGAACCCTTTAAAAACGTTCATAAAGTTGACGATCAGGATCGGGTTGTTAATGTCGAGAACTTGTTCAAACACGAGGGACGCATGCAACACCTAACCCGCCTTTCTTTGTTTTTGTTTTTGGTCACCGTTTGCGCCGGGCAAACGGTCTGGGCCACACCATCCAAAATTGAAAAAGTCTCCATTCATTTGGACGGACACGAAAAAGCGGTCTTTCGCATTCAGGGCAATAAGTTGCCCGGCTTTCAAATCTACAGTCTGGGAGAAGACAATCGCTATGCCATTGATCTGCCCGGGGTGAACATTTCCGACTTGCCCACCCCGAAAATCCCCGACGGGCTCTTATTGCACGACATCATTTTCGAGCAACGGCAGGGGCGCCACATTCAAAACCCCCGCGCCCTGCTGATCTTCAATGGCCCGGTGGAATACGCAATCAAAGGCCAAAAAAGGGGTATTGCTTTTGAATTCAACTACTTAGGAGAAAAAAAGGCCCTCATCACCCTGAAGAAAAAGCGTTTTCAAGCCCGCACCCAACTGGAAAAAGCCGCTCGAGCCGAACAAAGCCTCATCAAACAGGAACAGGCCAAAACCCAAAAAGAACTCCAACGACTCAAAAAAGAAGTCAACCGGACCGCGAAAATCCTGGAAACCCACCAAAAACAACTGCTCCAGGAACAAGCCAACAAAGAAAAACTGTTGGCCCAGTTGCACGAGAAGGTTTTGCAGCAAGACCAACGACACAGAGACATGCTCCAAGCCACCCAAGAAAAACGGGAAGAAATGCTGACCCTGTTACAAGAAACACGACAAACCAGAAACACTCAGCAACGAGAAGTGACCAAAAACCAAGCGGAGCGTCAGGCACGCCTGCAAGACATCAAGCTCTTGGAAGGCATGTACGAACGCAAATCAGCAGAACTGGAAAAATTAACGCAAAAGAGTGACACCGCCTCTCACCAGCTCTTTGAGTTGAGAGGGGAACTCCAAGAAGCACAAGAAACGCTCGCCACCATCCAAATCCAAACCCAAACCCTCAACACGCGAATGGACAATGAATGGGCCAATGAAAAAGACCGTAAGCAAAAGCTCCAAAATGAAATCAACGCCTTGGTGAAGCGAAAAAAGAATGAAGAAGTCAGTCTGCGGGCCCTCACCCAAGCCGCCAAAAAGCGACAACAAAATTTGGTCAATATAGAAAAGGAACAAAAAGAACTCGAATTTCTCGTAGATGAAAAAACGCGACTGCAACAGGAACTGCACAACCAATCACTCGCTCACAAAGAGCTCTTACAAGCTTTGGCCAGAGGTCAAAAAGAGCGAGAAGCACTCAGATTGGAAAGACAAGCAGCACTCCTCGAAAAAGAAGCGGAACTCAAGCAAAAACGTAGTGAAATAGAGACATTGCGAACGGCCCGAAAAAAACTGAAGACTGAAATCCAGCAATACCAGTCACAACACAAAGCTTTTCTGAAGAAATCGAAAGAAGAGAAAGAACTTATTATCGAAGAAAAGGAGCAACTGTTGCGACAGGAGACCCACGCGGTCAACCTCCTTCAAGCCCAAAGGCTCAAGCTGCAAACAGAACTGCAGTTGGCCCAAAACGAAAAGGCAATCCTCCTCGCTGAAACAGAAGAAGAACAACAAGAAAAACTTCAGCAAAAGCGACGCTTGATGCGAAAAGAAGAGCAAATATTGCGTCGGTTAAAGACCGAGCGTGTGACGCTTGAACAACAATTGGCAGCGAAGCGACAGGCTTATATTGAACACCAACAAATCGCCCAAACCGATCAGGACCGCTTGTTAACCCAACACCAAAAGATTCAAAGCAATCACCAAACAGAGCTGAAGCACCTGGCGGGCCTGAAAGCAAAGATGGAAAAAGAAATCCAACTCATCAGCGCTGAGCAAGAGCAGCAAAAGAAACAGCTTCAAAACCTACAAAAGCAGGAAACGGAACTGAGTCAAACATTGGCAGAGAAATCGTCCCTTCAAGCAGAACAAGAAGCCCGTCTCATGGCTTTATCCCAACAAAAAAAGAAGATGGATGAACTGCTCCAGCAAAGGGCGGCGCAAGAAAAAGCCAAGACCAAGATTCTTAATGATTTAAAAACCCAAGAAGCAGCCATTCGGACATCGCTCCAACAGACCCAAGACCTCGAAAAAGCGAATGAGAAAAAACGATTGGCGCAAGTCCAGCACTTCGAAGAGGTCCAAAAACAGATGAAAACAATGGCCCAGGAAAAACATCACTTGCAAAAAGAGATCTTCGAATTGCGAAATCAAAAACAAGAAGAACTCAAATTATCCCGCCGCGACAATAGGGCTGACACCCCTGAGACTCAAATGAAGCCCACACCCAATGAAGATCGTCTCACTGCACAAATCCTACATTTCAAAAACCAATACTGGCAGGTTCCAGTGGAAAAGAAAGCAACGCGGCGCTTTGGTGGGCTGTCAAACCCAAAAAATGATGAACCGGGCCGTAACGTGCTCAACCGTCTCATGGTGGTAAAAAACAAAGACGCAAGCAGTAGCGTTGGGGTTCAAATCAGCGGGGGCGCAAAGTATTCGGTCAAACAAGAAAGTCCGACAACCTATATTGTCGAACTCTTAGACACACGCGCAGGCAATCTGAAAGTGAGACGTATTTTGGACGCCTCGGATATTGATGCCAGCGTGGTGCGGCTCTTGCCCCATGTGGAGGAAGATGGCCGGCACCGCGTTTCATTGCGCATTGAACTTCGCCATCCAGCGTCACTGCAAACCGACCAGGATGGGACCCTGCTCTGGCTCAAATTTATGACCGAAAATTCTTAATCGTCTTCATCGTCAGGAGCGGTAGAAGCGATATAAACCTCATTCAACTGCTGTAGATCCACAGGCGTGGGCGCACCAGTCACCGCGTCTTGTCCGCGCTGTGTTTTGGGAAATGCGATCACATCTCGAATGGATTGAGTCCCCGACAAGAGCATACAGAGCCTGTCCAAGCCCAACGCCACGCCCGCATGAGGTGGCGCACCATATTTGAGCGCGTCCAGGAGAAAACCAAATTTGGCCTGTTTCTCTTCTTCACCGATGCCCATGGCATCAAATACTTTGGCTTGAACTTCTTGATCGTGAATCCGGACGGAGCCCCCACCAATTTCGTTTCCGTTAATCACCAAATCATAGGCACGACTGAGACAGGCACCGGGGTCGGTTTTTAACTTGTCTTCATGGCCCATTTGGGGGGATGTGAACGGATGGTGCGCGGCAGCAAAAGTATTGCTCTCTTCGTCATGCTCAAACAACGGGAAGTCAGTGACCCACATCACGTGCCAAGCATCGGGGCCACTCTCAGGAATGAGACCGAACTGAGCGCCGAGTTTGAGTCGCAGTCCATTGAACACGGTGTTCACTAATTTGGCCTTACCCATTTGAAACAAAATTAAATCGCCTGGCTGTGCACCCGTGGCCTCATGAATGGCTTGAATGCCTTCCGGCGTCACGTGTTTGGAGAACGGTGATTGGGTCCAAGAAGCGCCATCCTCCCCGACTTTCGCCCGTCCCAAACCAAAACCACCTAAAGACTTCACCAAGCCCTCTAGCTTGTCTACTTCACTGCGTGACATGGGGTTTGCTTTGGGCACCACCATGGATTTGATAATGTCACCCCGGTCGATGGTTTGAGCGAACAGAGGAACACCGCCGCCCCCAATGTCTTTGAGGCAAGCCGTCAGATCTTTCAACTCTAAGCCGAATCGCGTGTCTGGTTTATCCGAACCAAAACGGGTCATGGCCTCATGGTAAGTCATGCTCGGAAAGACTTGAGGCAAGTCATGATCGAGTACGTCTTTAAAAATTCGAGTAACCAACCGCTCGATCACCTCTTGGACCGTACGTTCCGAAGCAAAGCTCATTTCCAAATCGATTTG
Source organism: Myxococcales bacterium (assembly GCA_002721815.1). Lineage (GTDB taxonomy): Bacteria > Myxococcota > UBA727 > UBA727. The sequence continues at coordinate 151,506 of PBLQ01000061.1, read as the reverse complement.
AGAAAACTCAGGTTGACGGTCGCCGCGTAAATCTTCATCACGAAAGCATTTCACCACTTGGAAATAACGATCGAAACCCGACATCATCAACATTTGTTTGTACAACTGGGGGCTCTCAGCCAAGGCGTAAAAGCTGCCTGGGTGTAAACGCGAAGGCACAATAAAGTTACGCGCCCCACCTGGCGTGTATTTCACCAGCATGGGCGTTTCGATTTCTAAGAACCCGTCGTCATCTAATGCGCGTCGAGCCGCCTGGGCCACTTTGTGACGCATGATGAAATTACGCTGCATGGGTGCACGCCGCAGATCGATGGTTCGATGTTGCAACCGCTTTTCTTCATGGGTGTCCACATTATCTTCAACCATGAAGGGCGGTGTTTCCGCGGCATTAAACACTTCCACCTCTAACACGTTCACTTCGATTTCGCCTGTGGTCAGACGGGTGTTGGGTGCCCCACCATTGGCCACACGATCTTCCACCACACCGCGAATGCCGATGCACCACTCATTTCGCATGGCATGGCCCAACTGATGCAAAGCTTCGTCGGTTTCGGGCTTAAATACGATTTGCGTTAAGCCGTATCGATCGCGAAGATCAACAAAGCGTCGGCCGCCATGATCGCGCAAGCTGTTCACCCAGCCCATCAGGACCACTTCTTCGTTGAGATTGTCCTTGGTGAGTTGGTTACAATTGTGACTTCGTGGGTTTTTGAGCAGAAAGGCTGACACCGGCTGGCTCCTTCGGGTATGAAGCTTTATGAACGCCTATGGCGAGGGAAGATTTGCTCGGCTATCAAAACACCAAAGAATCCAAGGAAGCAAGGCCTGTTCGCTCTAAAAGTGCGTTTTTCATGCATTTTTACCGTTCTTGGGCCCAAATAGGAGCCTCACTGGCAGTGGTCGTGGCGTGTACGAGCGCTTGTCCCAAGGATGCGTCCTCCGACCGGGTCCCTACCGCAGCGGTTCAAACCTCGAAAAACTGGCAAAGTCACCTCAAAGAACGGGCTCAGCTCTTGGATTCGGCCTTGGCTCAAATGCAAACCACGCACCAGCTGGCTCAAAAAACCAAAGCTGAGCATCGAAATACCCTGGCCCGTTTTCAACATTTCCAAAACACCATGCCCCCCGCTCAGCTTCAAACCCTGTTGATACTCATTCAAAGTCGCTCCCGGGAACGCGCCCAAAAAGAGGGCAGCCGCAGCCAAGTTCGTGTTCAACAAGCGCAAGCCATCGATGAAACTTGGAAGCGCATGCAAGAAGATTTCCCGGAACCTTTTCCTCAAACAGCTTATGAATCTGGCGCCTTTCAAAATTATGTGAAGCGCAAACAACAAATGAAAGCGCTCATGCCCAAATATCAAAAAGCGCTCACCGAAATTGCTCGGGTGGAACAAGCAGTGGTGGCCGTCAAAATGTTAGAGGCAAATCAAAAAAAACTGGATGCGGGAACGACGCCTTAAACGCGATCGGTTTCAATGTGCGCGAACGCATCCGGTTTTAACGCATCCGGTAAGTCATCCGTCTGTACGCCTTCACTTAGAATGGCGCCTTGGGGCAAGCTTCCCGTTAACTCTTCAATGCGATCGTTGACGCGCACCAAAAGGGCACGTTTCGACTTATAAGGGAGAAACGCACTTTTGAATCCTTGCACCAATAAAATCTTTAATTCTTCAAGAGTAAAACGCAAATGCTGGTGGGCCAACATGAGCTCTTTGGTCACGGTGGTATCGGTGATCAGGCGATTGTCGGTGTTTAAAGAAACCCGAACCCCCAAATCATAAAACAAACGCAAGGGATGCAATTTGAGTTCGGGGACGACGCTGGTCTGTAAATTACTGGACAAGCAGACTTCCAGCGGGATGCGTTGATCCAATACGTAATTGAGCAGGTCACCATCTTCAGCCAAACGGGTTCCGTGACCAATACGGTGGGCACCGCAATAATGCAAAGCTTGCTTGATGCTCTCAGGCCCGTACGCTTCGCCGGCATGAACGGTGCTGTTCATGTTGTTGTCTAAAGCCAAGTCGAAGGCCGCGGCATGTTTTTTGGCTGGGTTACCCGCTTCACCACCGGCCAAATCAAAGGCCACCACACCGTGGTTTTTATAGGCGGCTGCCAACTCTGCCAACCGAAAGCTTTCTTGAGGGTCGATGTTACGAATGCCACAAATGATAACACCCGTGCTCACACCGAAGTCTCGCTCGCCTGCCTTTAGCCCGGACAGGACCGATTCAACAATACGGGCCAGGGACAACCCGCGAAAGGTGTGCAACACCGGTGCGTAGCGTACTTCCAAATGCCAAACATTTTCAGCCGCCGCATCTTCAACCAACTCGTAAGCCACCCGCTCCAGTGCATCAGCGGTCTGTAAAACACTGCAGGTAATATCAAAGGCCTTCAAATAACTTGGAAGGTCGGTACAAATTTCACCCATGTGAATGGCTTTTGCCAAATCGTCTTCATTGGACGCGGACAATTTCACGGCGTGCTTTTGGGCCAGTTCGAGAATGGTTTTTAAGCGCAGGGAACCGTCCAAATGGCAGTGCAGATCGGTTTTCGGCAAGCTCTTGAGCAGCGCCTCCGTGACTTTGGGTTGGTTTTTGTCTTTACCGTTTTTCATCGATTTTTTGCCTCGGTCCAATAGTGTAACCATTCTATCGGCTTTAGAGGGAATTTGCGTCCAAAATTGCCTTTTGAAGGGGCAAAAGATCTTCGGGACAAGGGGCCTCAAACCGGCAATTCTCTCCACTTTTCGGGTGTTTAAAGCCCAAAACCGCAGCGTGAAGGGCTTGACGCTCCAACCGGACGGCCGCCTGCCGAACGGGGCTTTGACCGATGCGTTTTTCTGGTTTGAGCCCCCCATAAATGGCGTCCATGAGAATGGGGTGACCGTGATCCGCCAAATGGGCCCGAATTTGATGGGTCCGACCGGTGTGTAAGACGGCTTCCACCAAGCTGACACCATGGGCAAACCCCTGAACGTGAAAATCCGTGTGGGCGAAACGAACCATTTCATCATCAGCCTCGGGTGGGGGCAGGCGGGTGTTGTAACGGCGCCGGTCCTTATCGTGTCTGAGATGCCCCGTTTGTAAGGAAAACTGAACGGATTTTGGACGGCCGTAGCAAAAAGCCAAATATTTTTTTTGGATTTCGCGATGAGCGAAGGCCTCAGACAACACGCGATGGGCATGGGCATTGCGAGCCACGACCATGACGCCAGATGTTTCCTTATCCAAACGGTGCACCAAACCCGGGCGCTGTGCATCTCCAATTTGGATGTCGGGAAAATGAAAACGTAATGCGTTGGCCAAAGTCCCCTGAGGCTGACCCGCGCCAGGATGCACCACCATGTGAGCCGCCTTGTTGACAACTATAATGTCCTCGTCTTCATAAAGGATCGACAAGGGCAGTTCTTCGGGTACCAAATCGCTCGCTTGTGCAGGGGGCAACTCTATCACCCAAGTCTGCCCAGAGGCGATCATCATGCTGGCTTTAATGGCTTTTTGGGAAGCGGGTGTCACGGAAACGCATCCGTTGGCGATCAAACTTTTGACGCGAGAACGAGACAGTTCTTCCGTTTGTTTACTCAAAAATGCGTCCAAGCGCTCAATGGGCGTTTCGGGGGACACTTCGAAAACAAATTGCTTGGGGGGGACTGAACCGCTCACCAGATTTCCGAACGTACCTGCTGGCCCTTGAGCTTAAAGATAATGTCCACCACCGCGCGCTCATAAAAGTCTTGCTCGGTACAAATCTGTTCTTCGACCCGTTGTTCGTATAGGGCCCTGCCCTCCGCAAGAGGCTCGGCCAGAACTTCAAAGAGATTATCCTCTTGAATCCCTCTGACGATTTGGTGCTCGTGGAAAATGGAGATATCTGAAGCGATGGCGCGCGCCAGGCGATTGGCTACTTCTGGTTGTGAGATTTGATGACCCATAAAATTCCTCAAATGTCGCTTTGCTTCTACCCCATGAATAGGTCTAGGCCAATGAAAACACAAGAAAATGAGGTTTGAAACACAAATATCAGGTAGAAGACTATGAATATGTGGAATTTTTCAACCCAATCGGCCTTGGTGGCCATCATTGTGGCCATTGCCAGTACCATCGCCCTGCTCTTGCGCTCGCGGCGAAAACTCAACTTGCGCTTCGCCTATTTCAGTTCCAGTATTTCATTTTTTTACGCCACCATACTTCTAGATACGGTCATCGCCCAAAAAATCTGGCTCATGCATGTACGCATCATGTTGGCCGGGCTCATCGTGGTAACAGCCACTTATTTTTTCGACGCACTCATGGGGGAAGCCGGCTTAATGGCCCGCGAACGTCGACGAAAAACCACTTTCGTCGGGGTCCTAATCATTCTTTGCGGGTTGACGCCTTTGGCACGCATGTTGTGGGTTCAAGTTGGCTCTGGGGTAATTGTGTTGGCCTTCTTGGTGGCGCGCATTCAAGCGGTGAGTCAACGGGCCGTAGAGGTGGAGAGCTTGGCGGAACGCACCCGATTGCGTTACCTTTCCTACGGCGGCTTGGGCACCTTGCTGGGCATACTTTTTGATTGCGCCTATTTGCTCAACTTGCCTTTGCCGGCGTTGGGCGGCTTGGGCGTGGCTGTCTACTTGTATTTTCTCAGCCAAGCCCTCCTCTTTTCTCGTTTACTCGATCTTCACGAGCTGCTCGGCAAGGCCATCGTCTTCGGTACGTTGGCATTGGTATTGGCGCTCTTGTACGGCCTGTTGGTCATCTGGGCGGGGACCGCGCCCATCTTCTTGTTCAATACCTTTTTAGCCTCATCTCTCATTTTGATTCTTTACGATCCCATGCGTGCCTATTTAGAAGAAACCACCACCCGTTTGTTTTTTCGTGAGCATGTGACCTTCAAGCGTGAACTGCGTCAAATCGCCAGACGCCTCGCGACCACCATCGATTTAACCCAAGCCTTTGAAATGGTTTTGGATGATATCTACGACCAAAAAAGAGCCACCCACGCCAGCATTTATTTATTGGACCGCGCCGGCCTGGGATTCAACCGACAGATGTACCGTGGTCCCCGACCCCAAAATTTTGTAAGCGGAAAAAAAGAGCCTGTTTTTTTTAGATACTGGATGGGGCCATCTCCAACCCCGCTCATCAAGGAAGCATTACAACATCAAATCAACCAAAAAAAAGGTGACCGTTTTTTGACCGAGAACTTGGCCAATGAAGAAGGTGGTATGGCAGAGGAAGAAGCTTTGCTGACTGGCATGATGGCCGTCAATGCCGATATTATCCTCCCACTAAAAAGCGCCGATGATTTGGTAGGGTTATTGTGCCTTCGCGACGAACGCATGACGGCCGCCTTCACCAATGACGAGATAGCCGCGTTGATCCAAATCGGCGAGCAACTGGCCATCACCACTGCCAACAGTCACATGTTTGGCGAACTTAAAGAAATTGACCGCCTGGCCACACTGGGGGAAATGAGTGCGGGTTTGGCCCATGAAATCCGAAACCCTCTCGCTGCGATCAAAGGGGCCGCCCAGGCCATCGATCCACAACACGTTTCTGAAGAAGACAGTGAACTTTTTGAAATAATGATCGAAGAAGTGAATCGCTTGAATACTGTGGTGGTGGAATTCTTAGATTACGCGCGCCCCTTCGGTGGGACTTTCTCGGCAATCTCTGTCCAAGTGGCCCTGCAAAAAACCATTCAACTCCTCAAGCATGACCTAGAAGAAGCGGTTGAAGTACATGTGGACATAGACGAACAAGTTCCAGAGATTAATGGAGATGCGGAGCAGCTGCGACAAGTTTTTTTGAACCTTATTCTTAATGCGGCGGACGCTATGAACCGCCAAGGCCAAATCAGCATCACGTGTTACGGCACTGATTTTGGTGGTCGCGTCATCACCGATAACCCCGATGATGTCACTCACATCGAAATTCGTATCAAAGATCAAGGGCCTGGCATTCCTCCCCACCTCAAAGATAAAATATTCATTCCCTTTTTCACCACCAAACAAAAAGGGACAGGGCTGGGGCTGGCTCTATGCAAACGAATCGTCACCCACCACGGCGGCTCCATTCGTGCAGAGAGCAGCCTCAATGAAGGCACCACCTTTGCCATCCGTTTTCCTTCTCTCAAAGCCAAAATGGGCCTGGCGATGAAGCCAATGGGTTCCTCACCCTTGTCTCTCAAAGGCTAACGTTGCATAAGAAATCTAAAGGAACCCTCATGTCTGCAGCAGAAAAAACAAACCGGCAGAATCCTCATTGTTGATGATGAAGCATCGTTACGGAAGGTTTTAAAGGCAACGCTCAAACGTGCCGGGTATAACATCGAAACGGCCAAAAGCGGGCCCGATGCCCTCGCACAATTGGCGGCCGCCGAAGCACAAGGCAACAACGCTTTTGATGTTTTGGTTTGCGACATTCGCATGCCCGAAATGAATGGCATGACGTTACTGGAACAAGTGGTACTGACCTACGCTGATTTACCGGTGATCATGCTCACCGCTCACGGAACGGTGGACTTGGCCGTCCAGGCGCTCAAAAAGGGTGCTTTTGATTTTCTGAGCAAACCTTACGAGCGAGAAGAAATCCTTACGGTGGTGCAAAAAGCCTTAGGCCAACGGCAACACGCGCGCTCACGTGTTCGTGCTGGCAATATCGACGGTTTTGTGACGTCCTTAATTGGACAGTCCAGCGCCATGGACCAAATTCATCAAATGATCGAAAAGGTGGCCGATACCCCTTCAACAGTTCTCATCACCGGCGAGTCCGGAACGGGTAAAGAAGTGGTGGCCAAAGCCTTGCACGAGGGTTCTTCCCGTAAAAACAAACCCTTTATCAGCATCAACTGTGGGGCCATTCCAGAAAACCTCCTTGAGTCGGAGCTGTTTGGATATGACAAAGGTGCATTCACGGGTGCCGTGGGAGCCAAGCCCGGCCGATTTGAACTGGCCCATGAGGGCACACTATTTTTGGATGAAATTGGCGATATGCCCATTGAGCTCCAAGTCAAACTCTTGAGGGTCCTGCAAAACGCCTCGTTCGAGCGGGTCGGAGGCATCAAGACCATTGATGTCAATGTCCGATTGATTGCCTCCACCAACAAAGACCTCTCTCAAGCCATCGAAGAAGGCGCCTTCCGAGAAGATCTCTTCTATCGTTTGAATGTGGTGCCCATGCACCTGCCCCCTTTGCGCGATCGACCAGAGGACATCGATGAATTGGTGAGCCACTTCATCAGCATTTACAACGAACGCTTGCAAAAAACGGTGCAAAAAGCATCCCTGGCCGTACTCGAAATGTTAAAAGTCTACCCTTGGCCAGGGAACATTCGGGAGCTTGAAAATGCCATTGAAAGAACCTTGCTCTTTGCAGAGGGTGCCGTTTTGCAACCTGGCGATCTTCCGCCTGATTTTGTAGCAAAAATGAGTAAAGAAGACGAAAATGCCCATCAAATGGTCACACAAGTACAAGCGGCGGTTCAAGAAGGACTCGAAAAAGATGCCTCCATGAAGGACATCGTTCGACAGGCCACCGTAGAAATCGAAAAAGACCTGATCGCACGCGCATTGGAAGAAACCACCGGAAATGTTACCCAAGCGGCGAAAAGATTGAAAATATCGCGAAAGAGCTTACAGCTCAAAATGAAGGAAATGGGCCTGCGAGACAAAGGTGAGGTGGACGCAAACTTGACCAGCGAAACAAAAAAAGGGCAAAATGAGGCCGAAACTGATTAATTTTAACGGGTTGGAGTTGAAAATGCGGTTTAAGCCTTTTGCTTTGGGTTTCGCTCTCATGGCAGCCGTTTGGTGCGCCCCTGGACATTCAGCACGAATAACTGAAGTGGCCGATGCCATGGACGATAACGATCCATTCGATGCTAACATCGAAATGCAATACGATTTGCGCACCCACACCGCGAGCATTACCCGAGAAAACTATCAGCAAGACACTACCAACAAAGTGAACCGTGTGATGCGAGTGAAAGAACTGAATTACGAAAGCACACAACACATGATTCAACCCCGTCTCGAATTGGGATTGTTTAGAGATTTGGCACTTTATCTCAAAATTCCCATTGTGTTGTCTTGGAATCAAAACAGTATCTACGCAAACGGGACCAATGCTTCTAATTCGTCCTTGGCCCAAGACCAAAACAACGCTTCGCCAACCTTGGTTGACGGCTGGCCCACCAGCAACTTTGGGATTCCCGAAGGACAAGCCTATAATGATTGGCGTTTCGATAATGCAACGGGTGCATTTTCATCCGAAAGAGCGGGTCCCAATAATCCCACCTTTGGGTTCCGATGGTCCCCCAGTAACAACGAACGTCAACCAAGTTCAGTGACCACCACGCTCGATCTGTCCTATACGGCCCCCTTTTTCCCCTACATGGACCCGTGGACCGAAGCCGCCAACTCCACCGACGTGGGTAACGTGGCCAACGGGACCCATCTCATCGGTTTGGCGGTGGCCATGTCCAAACGTTTCCTCTTCTTGGATCCTCATTTCCTCATGCATTACACCGGGCCTATTCCTGCCAGCGAAGCCCTGTGGGGCTTGCACGGACAGCATCACGGCGGGGTTCGAGCTGGTCTTGAAATTATTGCGCACGAAGACCCAGCCTACGACCAAAAGTTCGCCATCGACCTGTTCGGCGGAACTGAATATTTTTCGGAAGGCCGCAATTACTCTGAGATATCCGATCTTTTTAACGACCTCACTTATGTGGAGCAGTTCATGCGCACCGAGGCAGGTGCCGGCTTTTATTTTAAAGCAGGGCCTTTTGTCCATTTTGATGTGGACTTCCTCTTTACCTACGACTCCGATCACATGGTTACTGCCGAAGACATTGGTACCGACAAAAACAGTAATGGTTACGTTGACCTCGATGACTTAAGCAGCAATGAAGTCAATCATTGGTACAATCCCATCTTAGACACACCCGGCCGTCGACTCTATGTTGAAGAATCTCTCGGCTGGGAACTGATGATTCACGGTGGCTTAACCTTCTAGGTCTCGCCCTCGTCTTTTCGCGCAGCGACAATGGCATCATAGGCCTCTTTTCGTGACCACCCCGTGGCCACCATCAATTCTTTCGCCGCAGCCTTTGGTGACAGCGACGAATCTGCAGCCAGAGCAGTCACACGTGCCCGCGTGGCTTCTTGTTGGGCCTCTTCGCTCAGTCCCATCAACCAGGCTTGGGCAGGCGCCTGGGGCGCTTCTAGGACCACCACCATCTCACCTTTGAGCACCAGGGGTGGTGCGAGCTCTGAACCCAATACACCCCGGTGAAACGTTTCAAATTTTTTGGTGAGTTCGCGGGCCACCACTACTTTGATGGGCCCCACCCATTGGTTTAAATCTTGAAGCGTTTTCTCGATGCGCTCTGGTGCTTCGTAAAATGCCACCGACAAACCAGCGACCAACGCCGAAGTGATTCGTGTTTCGCGTTCTTTCCCCTTCTTCGGCAAAAATCCCAAAAAAGCAAAACGCGTGGTGTTTAAACCCGCCCCCATTAAGGCAGCTAACAAGGCACTGGCACCAGGACACACCTCTATTTTTATGCCTTGGTGGATTAATTTTTCAATCAGCCGTCCACCGGGGTCACTGAGGGTGGGCGTTCCAGCATCGGAAACCAGTGCAACACATTTGCCTTCCGCCAATGCATCCAGCACCAGGTTCAATCGATCCAGCTCATTGTGCTGATGACAAGAAATTAACTGCTTCTCTTCAAATGCAATGCTCAAACCTCTTAACAGTTTCTGACTGTGCCGCGTATCTTCCGCCAAAATGACGGCCGCTTCCGACAGGACCTCTTGGCCTCGTAAAGTGAGATCACCTAAGTTGCCGATGGGCGTTGCCACAACAAAAAAACGACCCGTCATTTAAATTCCTTTTACCGGGCTCTCAAAAGCAGCTCGGTGCCATTGGATCTGAGGACGCTCAACCGGTCCTTCCACAGAGATAACGTCAAACCGACAGGAATGATCACGATAACGTTGGTGTCGCTGAAGGTAGGACTGTGCAGCTTGAATGAGATGCTTTTGCTTCCGTGCATTCACTTGGTGGTGGGCTGGCTTGAATCCAGCTTTGCGAAGCGTCTTGACTTCGACAAAACACAATGTGTTTTGATCCATGCCAATGAGATCGATTTCACCCCGTGCCATCTTATAATTTTTTTCGAGAATGCTGACGCCCTGCGCTTTCAAAAAATTGGAAGCTTCGTCTTCTCCCGTTCGACCCACTTCGGTAGTCGTGGTCACGGAAAGACGGCCCTCCGCTTTGACGAGTGCATCCTTGACGGGGCGAAAACTTGTTCGATGTAATTCACAAGGACCATGTTCCTGAAGTGCCGAGATGTGAGCTTTGGTTCCGTACCCTTTGTGTTTTCCGAACCCATATGCGGGGTAATCGATGTCTGCTTTTTTCATGAGGCGGTCTCGCGTGACCTTCGCAATAATCGATGCCGCCATCACCGACGGACATTTGGCATCACCACCCACCAGCGTGTGTTGAACCACCCTGTGGGGAAGCATGACTCTCTGGTTACCATCGACGATGGCACCCAAGATGTTACGGCCCCGTTCTTGCTCCGCACGCGCGAAAGCGTTTTTCATGCCCAACAAAGTGGCCTGTAAAATGTTCAATTGATCAATTTCAGCTGGGCTCACAACCGAAACGCCCACGGTTATTGCTTCTTGGTGAATCAGATCAAAAAGGACGTCGCGCTTTTTCTCGGACAGCTTTTTCGAATCACCCAACTCCGCCAAAAAAGTGGTGCTGGGATCGAGCACCACCGCAGCCGCCACCACGGGTCCCGCCAATGGACCGCGCCCTGCCTCATCTATCCCCGCGATTTTACTGATATTTTCAATATACCACGCGGCGAAGGGATAGGATTTGTGCTCCGACTTAGAAAAAAGATCATGCTGCACGATTCAAACCCAACCCTTTTGCTCAAAAAAAAGCCGGTGGAAGGCTGGCTTCACCGGCTTGGCAAGTACATTTAAGCACCTGTTTTTATTTCTTTTTTCCCCAGTCTTGGCGTTCTTTAATCCGCGCTTTCTTACCGCGAAGCGCACGGAGGTAGTACAACTTGGCACGACGCACGCGGCCTCTTTGAACCACTTCAATCTTTTCGATTCGGGGAGATGAGATGGGGAAAATACGCTCGACGCCCTGACCAAAAGAGATCTTTCGCACGGTGATGGTACCAGCATGGCTGTTGCGGCTCATGGCCAAACACAGGCCTTGGAAGACCTGAACACGCTCTTTTTCGCCCTCTTTAATGCGAAAGTGAACACGCAAAGAGTCGCCCACGCGAAACTCAGGATGGTCGCTACGTAAGTAATTTTGTTGGATTTTTTCGATAAAAGACATTTTGTACCTTCGGGGAGAACGCTGTCTCCGTGGGCCAGAGGGCCGGGGTTCCCATATTCGACCATCGAATACGGTGACACACCGATGCGGCCATTCACCACTTGGGTTCAGACTTGGGTAAGCCCGAAACGTGAGAAGATCTAACAGACTTCTCCCAAAGGTCAACGGGCTAATCCAGCAAAATCTCACCCTTTGGCACTGCTTGACGGGCATCGCCGTGGTTGTTACCCGCTTGTTCGCACCGAGAAAATCGCGCCAAATGGGGCTGCTGGCCCGTATATATTGGAGCGATCGGACCCAGTGAGAGCCTTAGGAGGACACTTTGATTTTTAACAGCAAACAGCTGGAAGAACTCGATAATGTAAACGACGGGACATCCAATATTTTCGAGAACCCCGGAGATGAATCCTCCACATCCAATGACTCCAGCGAAACAGCGTTGGCTTGGCGACGAACGGTCTTAGAAGAAGCGCTCGCAAACGTGAAACGATCCGCCGCGCGCCCCGTTGATCCCTCCATGACTTACGAAATCGGTTCATTATTGTTTGACCGTGAACAACGGAATTACGGACGCGTCAAACGCTCAGTCCCGGGCTTCTTGGACATCTCCTACCTCGTGGGTGGAGAGCGGGAATTCGGTAAGCTCAATGTCAAAGCATTCTTGAAAGAGTTCGGCGAATCCAAAACCGTGACAGAATTAGCCAGATGTTTGGATCTCCAAGAGAGTGAAATTCTAACCAAACTCATCTCTCTTGGCCTGAATCCCAATGTGGCTGAAGGCACCGCGGATGCGCAGGCAGCGGCCCCCATGTCCGATGAAGATCTGGCCGCTCAAAATGCTGAGAACCTTCTTGGCAGCCTCGCCGAAGATACGGCCTCCGCACCGGCGGAAAAGAAAGCCGCCAAAAAATCCAAGGCTAAAAAAGCAAAATCCAAAGCCAAAGCGGCCAAGGCCCAACCGGTGGAAGCAGGCAACGCCACGGACCGTCGAAAAAAGCGTGCAAAGCAAATTGCAGACATGCCGATTCCCAGCAAACCGGCCAATCCCATCGACGATCCAAACACCTTTATTCGGCAAAACTTCGACAACATGAGCAACCGAGAATTGGCACGATCGACGGGACTGTCCGAACACACCATTCGGCGAAAGCTCGGTGAATGGAAACTGAAGCGAACCAAAAAAATCTCGCGTAAAAAAAGCTAGTCTACGCGTGATTTCCACAATCGCTGCAAATCACCATCCCAAAAAGTGTTGAGCTTCCACAGAAGACGCTCTGCGGGGGTTTGTCGTCGCTGTACCACCTCTTCAACAGCTCTGAGGAAGATGGTTTCATCTTCACCATCATCGTTTTTTGCGCCCTGTCGAACCAAGCCGTCCCTTGCCAAATCAACAAGTGAAGCGCACAAATCATGACAGCTTTGCTCTCGATAGACTGCATCGAAGCCTTTGATGGCGACCTCTTTTTGGAAAGAGTTAAGCTCGTCTAACGACGGGTCGTCCATCAGGGCCCAAGCCTGCTGTCGGGCCGTCTCATCGTAGAGCAACCCCTTCCACAATGCCGGTAAAGCAGAAATAAATTTAATGGGTCCCCCATCTGCGCAACGCACCTCCAAAAATTTCTTGAGCCGGACATGAGGAAATACGGTGGATAAATGATTTTCAAAATCGATGATTGTGGCTTCATGGCCCAACAAACCATTCGACATAAAATCTCTAAATGAAGCCCCAGCCACGTCATGATACTCACCATCACGGTGAATAAAATACATGGGGACATCCAACACCCAGTTCATCCACTTTTCGTAACCAAAATCTTTCTCAAACACGCAACTTGGGAAACCGGAACGGTCAGGGTCAGTATCCATCCAAACCAAAGAGCGCTCGCTCAATGCCCCGCTCGCTTTGCCCTCGAGAAAAGGGCTGTTGGCAAAAAGAGTCGTCACCAACGGCGTGATGGCCAGCGCAAGCTTGAACATCTCTACCATTTCTTGCTCAGAGCTGAAATCCAAGTTCGCTTGAATGGTCGTGGTGGCATGCATCATTTCTAAACCACGTCTGCCCTTTGTGGGCATATAGTTTCGCATGATGCCGTAACGGGCCTTTGGCATTTGGGGCAACGTGGACCAATGGTAAAAAGGATGGTAGCCAGTAGCCAAAAAGCCAACGTTGTTCGGCCCACAAAAACGCCGCAGCAACCTAAAGTGTTGCCGCACTTCGTGCGCAGTTTCATGAATGGTTTTCAACGGTGCCCCAGACAGCTCTAACTGGCCCGCGGGCTCTAAAGAAATAGACATGCTTCCTGACGCCAGACCGACCAGCTTACCTGCTTCGCGCAGCGGCTTCCAGGGTTCACCGCGAGGCGCACTTTGCGGATCTTTTAAAATGGCTTCTAAAAGGCTCTGAATGCCCTTACGCCCTTCAAACCCCAAAGGTGTTCGCGTGGGGATATGAAACCCAAATTTTTCATGCTCTGTGCCAATGCGGAATGCCTCCTTAGGCTTCTCTCCAGAGGCCAGGTATTCCATGAGCATTTCCATAGTGAGCTTTTGAGGTTCTTGCTGCGTCATAACATCCCTTTAACCACCACTAAATGTTAGGGTGCTTGTGTCATACCATTTTTGGTGATTTCTTAAAGAAGCTTTTCAATGCGGCAAAGGAAATAGTTATGTCCAAACGCGTTTTGTATGTCATGGACCCTTTTGACCATGTGGATCCTCAGGGCGACACCACTCTGGCCCTCATGTGGGAGAGCCAAAAACGAGGCTATGAGAGTTTTTTCTGCGGCATCCATCAGCTGGGCTTAGAAGGCGCGAATGGTTACGCCCTCTGCAGACCCTTGGCCTTCCAATCCACCCCGCAAACACGAGTCGAATTTGAATGGCTCGCGGAGGAAACCTTACTCTTCTTTGATGACTTCGATTTCATCTGGATGCGCAAAGACCCACCAGTGAACCAAGCCTTTATCACGGCGACCTTTATTTTGGACCGTCATGACCCCAAGAAAACCTTGGTGTTAAACAATCCCACATCCATGCGTATCGCCAACGAAAAATTGTGGGCTCATTTTGCCAGTGATTTATATCCACGCACAATCGTCAGTGCAGATGCGAAGCAGCTCCTGAATGCAGCCAAGGAAATGGAACAAGTGGTATTAAAACCCATCGATGCGGCGGGTGGCTACGGCATTTTCGTTTTTTCACATGAAGACAAAAACCTTAAATCGGCCATTGAAGTGCTCACGCAACGGGGAACAACGCCCATTATCGCCCAAGAGTATGTGAAAGAAATCAATAAGGGTGACAAACGGGTTTTGCTCTTGGGCGGAGAATGTTTGGGTGCCCTAAAGCGTTTACCGGGTGCCACTGACCATCGCGCAAATTTACATGTGGGTGGCAATGCCGCGCTCACCCAAGTGGATGAACGGGACAAAGAAATCGCTGCGCGCCTCAAGCCTCACTTGGAAGAGCTAGGTCTCCATTTTGTTGGTTTTGATGTCATCGGTGACCGACTTACCGAAGTGAATGTGACCAGCCCAACCGGCATTCGCGAAATCAATGGACTCGAAAATCGTCAAGGAAACTCTTTATTGGAATCCCTGATTTGGGATTACGCAGAGCGCCTCAAAAAATAATTCGATTGCCATGGTACCGAAAAACTACTGGCGCGCCTTGCTGTATCGAAAACTGGAAGAAACGAAAAAGTAAACGAATGTCTCCGTGGCTTCGGCCACAGCCAAGGGAGGCAACCCCTCACCCAATGATCCACTGGGATCTGAGGATGAGACCACGTTCCCTTTCCCAGTAGAAATCATGACCCCGTATCTTCCTAATGTATGCTCCGAAAACTGCCCGTAGCTTAAAACAATCCCCAACATATCTAGATTCGCGAGCCTGGAATTCTCTCCGGCCGGCAAGAAGCCGTTTTCATCTACCGTTAATTCAGGGGCAGAGGAAAAATCGGTAAAGAAACCGAAAGATGCACTTTTGTTTTCGCCAAATAATTTTTCAAAACCCATGTTGAGATTCACCACTGATTTACGAGAAACCGCCATAGATATCGGAATGCGCTTCAATAATTCTTGAACACTGCGATCGTCATAAACACCTTCCATGAAATTGATGGGCAGCAAATTATATTCGTTGGCCGCGTATCCTGTGAGATCAAATGCCAACGTAAATGAAGACGGCTGAACAAAGGCCATCCCTGCCCGCACAAAGCCCGGTTGCTGGCTACCCACCGAGGCAACACCAGGGTTCGTCCCAAGCCCATCACCGCCAATCACAGCATCATTTTCAAACAAAATCGGTGTAAGCGATGAGGGTGGCAGGTTCGGTGCCCCCGTGACCGTATAAGACTCTAATGACACGCTTTCGTATAAGCCCAACGATGGAGTGGTCACAGAAAGTCCGGCCAACCAACGCGAACCCAGATGAAGTTTAATTCCCAAAGCAGATCGCAAACTGTGGTTCGTTGCACGCAAATGTGAGTTAGAGGACAAAAAAGACCGGGTGTTCGATTCTTCGTAAGCATTCAACCCTTCGGTCGCATCTAACGTTCTTAAAACGTACTGAAGTGAAGCGCCCATCCGTAACCAGGGAGAAGGACGGTATGCATAACCCCCACCTGCATGTAATGTTCGATCCACCAATGCTGTGCGGTAATGGGTAATAATGCCATTGGCGTCGGTTGCCAGCTCTGAAAGAGGGGTCGAAAAAACCCGGTAGGTGTATTTGGGTACAGCCGTTCCAAATGCAACGGCATGGCGATACGCACCATTTGATAAGGGTCGCCCTAAACCAATGACCCCCCCCGATGCCGAAGGAAGAATAATTAGATCTGCGGCGGAGAAATTGCCTGAGCTTAAAAAGCCTGCGTTCTCAGCAAAATCCTGACCGCCTAATTCAATCCCGTAAAAACTGGTCGCAATGGAGAGGTTCGATCGACTCACATCTACCAAGCCTGCTGGGTTGTAAAAGATACCCGAAGCGTCGTTTGATATCGCGGTGAAAGCCCCACCCAAAGCAATGGCCCGTGCGCCAAAAACATAATCTTGGTAACGGCCTTCATCAGCCTGAGCCGGCGTAATTCCAACGGTGAAAAAGAGGCTCAGAACCCACAAAATATTCCAACGACGGCCTGCTAGGGCCTGAATTTCAGTTGGTTTTTTCTGGGGATCTCCCATTTTTGATATCTCTTTTTCCAGCACTTGCGTCATGCCCCGATGATTATTTAGAAAATCATATTTAAAAACGGCCATTTATACAACATTACCGGCTAAAAAATCCAAAACCCAATAATTTGCATCCATCGGCTACACCTCAGTAGAATGGCGCACTTCCAGGACAAAGGGTTTAGCGCGTCATCGGGGGAACGCGAGGATCTGACAACTTGGAATCGTGCACCTCAATAAAGGATACCCCAATGACCCAGGAAGCTGGAACCGAAGTCGAATCGAAAAAAACACGCCACCTGAGGGCCCCAATTGAAGTCCGTGTGGAAGTGTCATGTGGCTCCCAAAGTTTTACCACCACCACCAGAAACATGGCGGTGGGAGGCATCTCTTTTGAAATCCTCGAAGAACTGCATGTGGGTGATCCCATCAACCTGATTCTTTATCTTCCAGTGGACAAAGAGCTCGAGCTTCTGAAGGTTTCTTCCGATGTGGTCTGGGTCGAAGATCAAGACGGCTCATGGATGGTTGGTGCGGCGTATCGCAAGTTTGCACCCGGCGATGAAAAGCGACTGAGAGATTGGTTGTTAGAATCAGTGCGTGCCTATCGCGAGGGCCGCACTGTTTAGTTAAAACTGAACCCAAAGGCCTTGGGTGGCCAGTTTTTGATACTGGCCCCACATCCTTTTGATGGTCAATCTCCCGTAAATAGAGTCTTTTTCGCACCGGGTATAAATGGCGTCGCTGATTTGATAGCCACTCATGTCCTGAAACCCAGAAATCACAAACGTCGCAGGAATGATACACCTGTCTTTCTCGGTGACATTCAACAGGTCATACCGTGCGCGTTCCCATTTTGATGCGTCTCGCTCTGGCACCCCGCCCTTAAAGTATTTACGACGATATTGGGATGCCAACGCATTTAAATATTCCAACTCAATCTCGCCTTTGTGATTCATTTGGGCCCACGCTACACCTTCACCGGCGGGCCATACCAAAGCGGAAACTGGTTCCGATGTGTTAAGTTCGCGGACCACAACCCATCCGTAGGAACGACGATGTTTTCCGGCCAATAGCCCCCTACGGACCCGCCAGTTGGTTTTAAGTTCGTCGAGAGACGGTGGCGGCGCAGCAATCATGAGTTGGGCACCCACGCGTTTATCAATGGGCGCCACGTGCCACCCCCCACCCGGCTGATATTGAGGGTTCTCTTTTCCCCATTCGGCGACGTCTTTCAAGGAAATCAGAATGGCTCCATCATCCGCAAAGTCGATATGTACGCGATTACCCCCCAGTGGTGCTTCACCCCAAAAAGCCAAATCCACCGCCCCGGAAATTTCTTCCCGCCAAATGTCGGACCCAGAGTCATCGACGAAGGCAGCCTCTAAAGGAAGAGAGCCTTTCACGTTATCTTTTGAAAGAAAAAACCGAACGGCCAACACCGGGCCATTGTCATCCCAGGGCAAGAAGTAAACTCCCAGTTGCTGCCCTTTGGGTATGTGAGCTCTCGTTGGCAAAAATGGGTTTTTCGCTTTTTTTGCATGGACATTTGAAACCCAAGCCAAGCAGCACACCACAAAGAGACCGCCCAATAATTGAAGCCCTGTTTTCATGGCATCACCCCCGCGGGCATCACGTCTTTGACACGCAACTGCAGCTTTTCTCTTCCCCGCCAGCGATTGATTTCAGGAACGGCCAATACATCTACGGAACCAGCAAACAAATCTTCTTTATCGGCCTGTCCGAATGCGATGAGTTCAAAAGTATTCCCCTCGCCGCAATACGCTTTGAGATGTCCTCCATTAAGGATTTGTAAGTTTGCCACCTGCAACCCATCAAATCGAAAAAGTGGCTCGGGGTTCCCCCTCCCAAAAGGGGCCGCGCGGCTCAGCTCACTGACATTTCCAAAAGTGACATTTTCCATGGCCATGGTTCCATCGTACTGAAAAACGCGTCCCAGCGCATCATCTGGGAGGTGTTCACTGGCAAATTTATTTAAGGCACTCCGCAACGGCTTAAGAGCCGAAAAATCCAAATGGACGCCCGCAGCATGGGCATGGCCTCCAAAACCCAACAGATGCTCAGATGCAGCGCAAAGCGCTTGATGCAAATGAAACGCAGGGATGCTTCGTCCTGAACCTTTGCCCCCCTCTCCGATGACCAAAGCGGGTCGGCCAAATCGGTCCACCAGTCGGGACGCCACGATGCCCACCACCCCTGGGTGCCAATGTGTTTTCGCCACCACCAAAACTTTTGCTTTTCGAAGTTCGTCATGACCTTCGATTTCCGCAATGGCTTCTTCTGTGATCTGCTTTTCCAGGGTTCGCCGCGCTTGATTTTCTCGGTCCAATTCCTGGGCCAAAAGGCGCGCCTCTTTCATATTTGAGGTTTGGAACAAAGAAACCGCGCGCCCCGCATCGGCCAAACGACCTGCCGCATTTACCCGGGGACCCAAATGAAAACCCAGATGCCCCGACGTGATACGCTGAGGCTGGATGTCTGCCACCTCCATGAGTGCCGAAAACCCTGGACGCTGTTGCCGACTGATCATGCGCAAGCCGTGACGCACAAAAACACGGTTATCCGCCACCAAAGGAACGACATCAGCAACCGTTCCGAGCGCCACCAAATCTAAGAGCGGTCGCAAATCTGGTTCATCTATTTCGTTAAAATAATTCTTTTCACGCAACGAACGGCGAAGCGAAGCACAAAGATTAAAGGTCACTCCCACTGCACACAAATGTTCCGCATTGCGCGTGCAATCGGGTCGATGGGGGTTAATGATGGCCACAGCCTCGGGCAAGGTTACAGGTACGGTGTGGTGATCAATGACAATGACATCAATATTTTTTTCCCGTGCAAAAGCGACCTCTTCATGAGCGGTCACACCGCAGTCCACGGTGACGATCAGCTGTGCCCCAGCCTCTGCTAACCGCGAGACGCCAGCTTGAGACAATCCGTAACCTTCGAGTAATCGGTTGGGAATGGTGGTCACCACATGCAAACCACAAGCACTTAGAAATTCGGCGAGCAGCGTTGTTGAAGTCACGCCGTCCACGTCATAATCCCCAAAAATGCCAACGGTCTCTTTTCGTTCCAGGGCCAATTCCAAAAGTGCCACTGCCTCAGCCATTCCCGCCAACGCATCAGGATCAGGCAATGAATTCAATCTCGGTTCAAGATATGCTTCGGCCGCATCCACTTCTTCAAGTCGACGATTGGCCATCACCTGTGCCAGCAGGGGACCCACCCCCAAAGCGTCGGAAAAAACGGAAGCCGCATCAGAACGCCCGGAGCGTATTTTCCACTTGGTAGATATGACTGGTGAACTCAAACTCACGCCCCCTCTTTAAACGCGACGAATGTTCTTGGAGGGTTTCGCCTTCTTGGGTGATTTTTTCTTCGCACCGGCTTGAAGCCTTGCCAATGCGTTCAAAGCATCGATCGGGGTAAGCGCGTTCAAATCCAAGGCGGCCAGCTCTTCTTCGAGCCAGCGATGAACGGGTGATACGGCATCACTGGTTTCCGGTTTGGGGCCATTGAATAAGAGCAGTTGATTTTCTTGCACAGAGGGACCGCTCTTTGGACCCTGGTCAGACTCAAAAAGCTCCAACAGCCCAGTGGCGCGTTCGATCACCGCATCAGGGAGGCCGGCCAGTTTTCCCACATGTACCCCATAACTGCGGCCCGCAGGTCCATCTTTGAGCAATCGTAAAAATGTTATCTTTTTATCTTTTTCATGGACCGCCACATGCATGTTTTGGAGACGCTCGAGCTTCGTCGATAAACTGGTGAGTTCGTGATAATGGGTCGCGAATAAAGTACGTGCACCCACCTGCTGGTGTAAATATTCCGTCACGGCCCAAGCGATGGCCAGGCCATCATAAGTGCTGGTGCCTCGCCCGATCTCGTCCAAAAGTACCAAAGAAAAAGGCGTCGCGTTTTTAAGGATGTGACTGGTCTCTGCCATTTCCACCATAAAGGTAGACCGTCCGCGCGCCAAATCATCAGAGGCGCCGACCCTCGCAAAGACCCGATCGCACAAAGACAAATTGGCGACTTCCGCTGGGACAAAGCAACCCATTTGTGCGAGAATTTGAATCAGTGCCACCTGGCGCATTACCGTGCTTTTCCCCGCCATATTGGGTCCCGTCACCAGCAACATCTGTCGCTCTTGCGAATCCAGGTGAATGTCATTGGGCACGAAAGGCTCTGCCAATTCTTCGCTGAGAAGTTCCAACACAGCGTGACGGCTTCTTTCGACCATCATGATTCTTTGATCGGCGGGCAACAGTTCGGGTCTCTTGTAGTTGCGCTCTTGGCTGATGGTCGCAAAGGAGAAAGCAACGTCAAGAGACGCCACATCTTGTGCCACCTTTAAAAAACGTTGTGCGTGAGAGGCCAACATGGCTCGCAACGCTTCAAAAAGCTGTGCTTCTTTGGCCACGCGCCGGGTTTCTGCCGACGCCACCCGCTCTTCAAGCGACTTGAGTTCTTCAGTAATATATCGTTCGCCATTGGCAATCGTTTGTTTACGTCGATAATGTTCCGGCACCCGGGACAAATGGCTGCGAGTCACTTCTATGTAGTATCCAAAAACACGGGTGTGCTTAACTTTGAGGTTTGGGATTCCCGTTTGGGCCCTTTCTTGTTCTTCAACCTGTACAATGGCTTGTCGTCCACCTGTGGCCAAGCCCACCAATTCGTCAAGTTCGGCGTTAAACCCTTCTTTGAACAAACCGCCCTCTTTTTGGGTGAGCGGCAGCGTTTCGGCCAACGCTTTATCCAACTCGGCGTACACGTCGTCAAGTATATCCAGTGCTTTGCCCCGGGCTGCCAACACACCTTTTTTACTCAGCCCCAAAGCCTGTTGCAAACGAGGCAAAGCGCTCATAGACTTACGTAGTTGACCAAGATCACGAGGGGAAGCACGTTGGCTGGCCACACGCGCGGTTAATCTTTCTAAATCATAAACGTCACGCAACGCGGTTTTGAGACCTTCGACAACCATTGGTTTCGCCACCATCTCGGCCACTTCATCTTGCCAGTTGTTTATTTTTTCAAGATTTGTTGAAGGCGCCAGCAAACGTCTTTGCAAATGCCTGGACCCCATAGCGGTCAATGTTCGGTCGAGCGCCCACAGGAGCGTTCCCTTTTTACGTCGCTGGCGGGAGGAACCAACCAAGTTCAGGTGGGTTCGGGTGGTTTCATCAATAATCAATTGATGATCGATAGCGTAAGGCCGCGGCGTCGACAAATGAGGTGGTAAGCCATTTTGATTCTCTTGGACGTAAGATAAAACCAAAGCAGCTGCGGTCAAGCCTTCTTTGAATGAATCGGTTTCTAAAACAGGATCTAAAAGGCCGAGTGGTTCGAACACCGCCACGTCTAGGCGCTTCGTTTCTTTCCACTCTATTCGGCAGGTCAGTGCTCCAGGGTGCGCTTGTACCATGCCTTCAAATTGTGCCCGCTGCCAGGGTTGGTCCACCACCACCAATTCTGCAGGGTTGAGACGTAAAACCTCATCCCAAATTGATTCATAGTCAGCTGTTACGGTGCACACAAAATCACCGGTGGACAAATCTAAAGCGGCCAAACCCATTTGATGGGCATCACCGTGGATGGCCATTAAATAGTTATTGTTGCCAGCGGTTAAACTTTCATCTTCTAAAATAAGACCGGGCGTTACAATGCGAGTGATATCCCTTTTGACAATTCCTTTCGCCAAAGCAGGGTCTTCCATTTGATCACAGACAGCCACTTTGAGGCCAGCTTCGATGAGTTTGGCAATATAAACCGGAGCGGCATGGTGCGGAAACCCAGCCATGGGAAATCCGTTTTTACCTTTGTCACGGCTGGTCAAGGCCAACTCTAAAACGGGCGCGGCCGAAACAGCGTCATCACCGAAAAGCTCGTAAAAATCCCCCATGCGGAAAAGCAAAATGGAAGAAGGCGATTGGGCTTTGGCCTTGAGCCATTGACGCATCATGGGAGTGATTTTGGCGTCTTCCGGCCAAATGACACCGGACGCTCGAATTAAAAGCGCGTCTTCTTTTGCCTGTAACGCTTTTTCTTTTGCTTTTTTGCTCATTTTTCCCTCGCCATCGCCTCGAAAGCATGGCGAAAAAACCAGGGTCTTGCAATCCCTTTGCCCTTATCTTTTGTTGAGCAGGATTCTTTTGGCGTTTCTTGACACGTGAATGGGCACTTGCTTGCTCTTGGCCAGCGTTTTGAGGTCTGTGGTACGCAAAAGGGGCATCCACCGTTTCACCATCGAAGGTGGTGTCTTGGGGTGAGAAATAAGTGAATGTTTCACCTTGTAAGACTTGGTCCAGTCTTTACTGTTGGCGATGTAACGAACCACCTCTTCGGAAATTGACTTAATTTTAGCGATTTTAATGATATCGCCCTCTCGAACCTTGGGATTTCGAATGGCGGCTGACGCCACCATCCGGTTAGACGAGTGAAGTCCTTCCAAAACGCACATGTGATCACCCAACATGGCCATCTTGATCTGCACAGAGATGGGATAGGTGTTGAGAGGCTGTCGGCGTCTTGACTGAAGATCTAATTCTTCCGCTTCGAGCAAACTGCCGATATCGCGCATGCCACCCAGCAGCAGTTGTTCGGCGGTCAATCCGTGCTGGGCACACAACAGTTGCTCTTCTTCGGTGAGCAAGGTGTGGCTGATTTCCACATTTTTCAATGCTTCCATGGCCTCTGCTTTACCCAAGCGATTAAATGCCTCGGTAAATTGGGGCAGATCTTCTAAGAAGACCCCTTCACGAACCAAGAAGTCAATGGCGCGATCCAAGTCGATCCGTGCCGTGGCCAAGTTATTCGTTAAACCACGAATGATATTGTATTCGCGTAACATCCGTTCTTGGTTGCCCGCAACAATGGAAAGAATTGCGGCATCTTCGCAATGGTTGGCGACGTAAACAAAACCATCGTCGGGCGTATCACGGTTGAGCAAAACCCGTTCAAGATGAAGGCTTCTTCGAACCAATGTCCTGGCCAACAATAACAAAACAGTGGGTGGTAACGCCTCGCCCAATACGGCGGACAAAACACGATCATCGAGATCTTTAAAGGCACGTAATGCGGCTGCAGCGATTCTGTCCTCATCGTCGAAGATCAGCTGATAGACCACGCGAATCAAATCTCGCGGCGCCAAAGGCGCCATGGCCCGAGACGCCATCAATTTCATCGGCCCCACCGCTTGAGGGCCCACGTATTTTTCGGTGGCCTCAGAAAACTCCGCTTGGCGCAGGGGCCGAAGTCCGTTCAGGTAGGGGTCATCGCTCTCAATGGCCTTCATTTTTGGAATCGCCCGTGAAGTGTCACGCTGTTTGGCGGGCGTTTGGCTCGCGGGACTTGGTTCAACCGCGGTTTGAGGTTGAGCCTGGGGCGCTTGCGCCACTTCCGGCGCCAATCTCAGGTCCGGCGCCGCCGTGTTGTCCGGGGCAACAGCGTCTAAATTCCCTTTTTTTTCGACGGGTTGGCCTATATCAAAGGCCTCCGGGACCAGGGCGGGCTTGGCCAAAGGAATGGACACTTCCAACTCAGGCAACGGAACATCCAAAGGAACGGGTGCTGGCCCTTTTTTCTTCGATTCACTCATTGTCTAAATTATAGCGTCTTTTGGGCTCGAAGAGGAATTAAATGTCCTTAGGTCCATCGCCCCTGTTGCCGCACCAATTCGCGAACCACTTGATCCGGCTCTAACCCACTGTGTTCAGCCATTTTCTTTATGGAATTCATTTCTTTTTGGCTGAACTGAACCGTGAGCTCAGTGGTCCCCTGGGTGAATCGCCCTGAAGGTGTTGGGGTACGATGAAAAGGACTTTCCCCTAACTCTGGAGCTCCCTCCACCAAGGGGGCCCCTTCCAAGGATGCGGCCACCATTTCGCCACTCAGCGCATCTATGTCTAAGACCTCTTCATTCAGCACGTCATCATAGGCGCTGGGTTCTTGGTACACTTGCTCATTTCGCAATCGCACCAATTGCTCTTGTTCGTCTTGGATTTCATCTTCGAAAATTTGCTTTAAGAAATTTGCGAGATGAATATTGGATGGGGTGAATTCGCAAGATGCCAAATAAGTGTCGATGTCATACTGCATCTCCCACGCACTTTGATAGCGCTTCTCCCGATCTTTTTCTAACGCGCGCATTAAAATATTCTCGACGGGCTCAGGGACGTTATCTTTGAAGTAGGATGGACGATAAATATGACCGTCCACAATTTCCTTTAGGATGGCCATCTCATTTTCGCCGGTAAAAATACGCGCGCTGGTGATCCATTCGTATAAAATCGCGCCCAAGGAAAAGATATCGGAGCGATGGTCTAAGGGCTCTCCCATGGCTTGCTCAGGACTCATATAAGACAACTTGCCCTTTAATTCGCCCGCCTGGGTTTCTTCTAACTGTGTGTTCGCTTTAGCAATACCAAAATCCACCAGCTTGACCGTGCCATTGAATCCCACCAAGCAATTCTCGGGGGTCACATCGCGATGAACAATATGGAGTGGGTTGCCGTACGCATCCGTTTTGGTGTGAGCGTAGTTCAGTCCGTCACAAACGTTGGCCGCCACTTTGAGAGCGTAGACCATGGGAAACCCAATGCCTTTGGTCTGTGCCTTGGGAATGATGCGACTCATGTCCCGACCGCTGATGTGCTCCATGGCAATAAAATATGAATCGTTGATGCGGCCCAAATCGTATATTTGCGCAATGTTGGGGTGATTCAGTCGCGCCGCCAATTTGGCCTCATTGAGAAACATTGTCACAAAATTGGGTTGGTTGGATAGGTGAGGCCGAATTCGCTTGATGCAAATCATCTTCTCAAAGCCTTCTAGGCCCTCTTGCCTGGCCAAGAAGATTTCAGCCATGCCCCCCACGGCGATGCGCTTGAGTAAATTGTATTTTCCGAACCGGGTTCCATGCAACGCCATGGGAGCACTCCTGTCTGTAGGCGTCGCGAGGATGTCTTAAAAATCAGCTGCTGACAAGACGCTCCCGTAAATCAGAGATGGCCGTGCGCGCGTTTTCAAAAAGCGCGTCCATATCCCAACCCATCAAAGCGCCATTTTCTACTTTTTGGCACCCACGAACCCAAACGGCATCGACATCTGTGCTTTGGGCGCTGTACACCAAGTCTGTGTATGGATCCGCACCAGGCCACATATGGGGCCCTTGAGGCCTGATCACCTGAATATCAGCGGAAAAACCTGTTTTCAGTTGCCCCACTCGATCTCCAAGGCCCACCAAATCGGCACCACCCACCGTGGCCAGCTCGAGAATCCTTTTGGCCGGTAAAGCCGCCGCCCCCAGTAAGGGCTTTTGTACCAATCCTGCCAACCGCATTTCAGCAAACATGTCCAAACGATTGTTGCAAGGTGCACCATCTGCGCCGATGCCCACACGAATTCCATCGCTTAAATAAGCGGGGATGGGCGCCACGCCGGATGCCAATTTGAGGTTCGTGCTGGGGCAATGGGCAACACCAGTTTGGGACTGCTGCAATATTTGTGTTTCATCCACATCGGGCAACACACAATGGGCCAAAACCACATCTGGACCCACCAAACCCAAATCTTCCAAAGCACCGATGTTCCCCCGCCCATAACGCTCACGAACCACATCTAACTCGCCGGGGTTTTCTGAAGCATGGGTATGAATGAGGGCCTTTCTTGCTCTGGCTAATTGGGCTGTTTCACGCATCAGCTCGTCGGTGCAAGATAAAATGAAGCGCGGTGCATAAGCGTATTGAACCAACCCTTCTGCATCGTGCCATTGCGCAGCCAAATCATCGGCCATTTGTAGACTGGCTTCGGTTTGCTCCAACAAACCCCCCATGGGGTTGGGCCCCTTGTCCATCATGGCCTTTCCGGTGATAAGCCGAAAACCAGCTGCCTTCGCTTCCTCAAACAGAACCTGGGTGTGGTGCACGGTTCCCATGTCCAAGGCAGCCGTGGTGCCACCCAACAAAAGTTCGGCCATGCTCAAACGGGCAGACACCCGCAAACTGTCCGCAGTATGGGCTGCTTCCATGGGCCAGATAAACTGTTCCAACCAATCCAAAAGAGGAACCTGTTCGGCACGCCCGCGAAACAGCGTCTGGCAAAAATGAACGTGGGCCTGTACAAAACCGGGCAGCACATAAGCCCCTGAAACGTTTAAAATATTCGTATTTTCAATGGGTTGGATATCTTGAGCAATCCGAACGATGCCCTCCGGCCCAAAGAGAATGTCCGCCACCATCGGTCCTTCTTCAGGCACCATGGTGAGCAAGGTCCCCCCCTTTAAAAGCGTTTGAGGTGCAGCGGTCATTCAGCGCCCGGTGACTGCTTTTGACCTTTGGACAATTCTGTCTTGTCAAAACTCATGGGCAATAAGTCGGCCAAGCTAACCGTGAGAGTTTCACCGGCTGGATTCACCAACCGCACCGGAAGATCGGGCGCAAACTCGTGTAAGACTTGCCGACAAACACCACAGGGGGAACTCGGTGGCGACGTGTTCGTGACCACCACAACCCCGATAAATTTTTTGTGGCCTTGGGAAACAGCAGCGGCCACAGCCGTTCTTTCGGCACACAAAGTCAACCCATAACTGGCATTTTCCACATTGCAGCCGGGTAAAATTTCTCCATTTTCAGTCAAGAGCGCCGCCCCCACCTGAAAGCGGGAATAGGGGGCATAGGCGTTCTGCATGGCCTCGATCGCCACTTCGGTCATTTTTTCCCAGATTTTTTCTGGAATTTCGTTATTATTTTCCACTCAGGCATCATACCCCCGGTTGCATCCCCTTTTCAAATAACTGTTTTTGTGCTGACACTGACCAACTTCTTTGATCGCCAATAAAGGATTGAATTTTCATGAAATACGCACCTTTGCCCTGGGTTCACCTGCAAAACGCTCTTCACGCGCCGAATCGCCGAATTCGACTTGTCTTCAACGAAGATGGACTCACTGGAGATCGTGCATTCGCAAAACTTTACGTGGGGCCGCACAATATGCCCATGGTGAATGTCCACGAAATACTGGAAGGTGAAGAAGGCCTTTCCGAACGCGAAAAAGCGGCACTCAATATTTTGGCCGAAGCCGGCATCTCGCGTGCGTTCAAAGGTCGGTTTGCGCTCACCAAAGCACAAGTGGGCCGCTTGCTCAGTTTCGCGGCGGATTTGGCTTTAGAAATTGAAGGCAAAGGTGGCTTGGTCCAGGTGACCCAGCCAGCCCACTTTAAGTCTATTCTCACCGAATCAGAAGAGCATGGGCCGGGCATGGGTTTTATCGCCATTGATGACGACGACCAAATGTTAGAATCTCCCGAAGTGATTGGGGAACAAGAAGCAATG
This sequence comes from Myxococcales bacterium, assembly GCA_002721815.1. GTDB lineage: Bacteria > Myxococcota > UBA727 > UBA727. The sequence goes on along the minus strand of PBLQ01000061.1, from coordinate 123,606 downwards.
CTCCTGGTGGATGGCCATCATCTATATCGTGTTGCCCCCCCCATTTTGCCGGGAGAAGCGGTGGCGCTTTTACAATCCGCGCCTTTACCGATCTCAGGTTTAACCACCGAAGAAGGAGAAGCCGCCTTTGGTGCGGTGGTTGGCCTGGGTGTTGAACTCTCAGAGCTTCTTGATTTAGGGGTTCCCTCAGAACCCGATGCCAAAATTATGGTTCGCGCCTTATTGGCTTCTGGTAACGGCGAGGACAGTTTTGGGTTGCGGGCTCATCTTGTGACAGAGGTATCCTACGACGACATGGTCGATGAAGTGGAAATCCCAGCACGAGGCGCGCTGGCCCCCGTACACGCACTGTACAAGGCTGGCGAGAAGAATGATGAAGGGGTCACCACCCTGATCTCACGTCCCACCTCTCTCGAGGAAAATGCGCGCATGGCCCTGTATAACCTTGGGCTTTCACCCGCTGCCAACCACCGCGGTTTTTTTGCTGGAGGTCCCAAAGCACTCAATATCCTGGCACAGTTGGTTGAACGTGAAGGTGTCCCTGAATACCTCGAAATTGATGAAGATTGTTTGCCTCGCGTGGTCCAGCTGCCACAAAAACCCATCCTGAGGGTAGAACACGCCGAAGAAGGGTACCAAGACCTTCTGTCCGTGCGTTTGGACATCGGGGAAGAGGCACGACACTTGGCCGTGGCCTACGATGACTTGGCCAAAGCCGCATTGGCGGGTCAGCGAGCAGTGGCCCTCGATGAGGACACCATCATCACACTCGATCCTGCGGCGGGAAAAAGCTTGGAATACCTGGTGGATGTTTTAGACCTCAAAGACAGTGAGGCCACTCGTGAAATCGGGACCACTGAGCTCGCTTTATTGGCCGCGAGCCTCCAAGATAAAGTGGAACTGGATTGCCAATCCGACCTCAAAAAGCGGTTGGAGTCATTCACCGCAGAAGCCAGCGAAGAAGATCATTTGGTTCCCGACTCGGTGCTCACCGAACTCCGACCGTACCAACAAGACGGCATGGCTTGGATGCGTCATCTCCATCGTCTCAACCTGGGCCGCATCTTAGCCGACGACATGGGCCTGGGTAAAACCTTGATGACATTGGCGGTTCTTGCTTGGGCCAAACAAAATCAAGGGTCCAAACCCAGTTTGGTAGTGGCCCCCACCAGCGTGATCGACGTGTGGCTTCAAGAGGCAAAAAAACATGTGACCGGTTTGAAGGTGATTAAATGGCATGGTCGCGAACGTAAAGAACAGTTCGGCGAGATGGACAGTGCCGATTTGGTGGTCACCAGTTACGCATTACTCCGGCGTGATGTGGATGAGCAACTGGGAAAAATCTCTTTCCGGTATCTGATCATGGACGAGGCCCAGCACGTAAAAAATCGACAAACCGAAGCTTGGAAAGCCGTTAAACAAATAAAAAGTGAACAACGTTTAGCGCTTACCGGTACCCCCATTGAAAACCGAGTTGAGGAACTTTGGAGCATTCTAGAGGTGGTCACCCCTGGCTTATTTGGTACCGAACGCGTATTCAAAAAACGTTACGGGATCCCCATCGCCAAAGGCAATCAAATGCGCCTGGAAGAACTCCGACGCAGGTGCCGCACCGTCATTCTCAGACGTAAGAAAGAGGATGTGGCCAGCGAGTTGCCGCCCAAAATCGAAACGGTCTACCGCTGCGATATGGACAACGACCAACGAGGCCTTTACCTTCGTATTCTTGCCGAAGTTCGCACCGATGTGGAACAAGCACTCTCCATTCACCGCGGTGGGCGCGCACGTGCACCTATTTTAGCAGCATTGATGCGGTTGCGACAAACGTGCTGCGACCCACAACTGGTGTTGGGCAAAAAGAAGGGCGGCGAAGTCTCCTCAGCAAAACGAGCGCTGTTCGCGGAGATTATTCGTGAGTGCTTGGCCTCTAACCGACGCGTGGTGGTCTTTAGTCAGTTCGTAAAGATGCAAGAAATCATCCATGAAGTTCTCAAAGAGGAAGGCGTTGAAAATGCATTGTGGCTGCACGGCGGCTCTAAAAACCGTGGAGATATTATTGCGAACTTTCAACGGGAAGATGGTCCTCCGGTTATCGTGGTTAGCTTAAAAGCTGGTGGCACGGGGGTTACACTCACTGCCGCAGATACTGTCATCCACTACGACCCATGGTGGAACCCAGCGGTCGAAGATCAAGCCACAGACCGGGCCCACCGCATCGGCCAAGAAAAACCGGTCCACGTGATTCGACTGGCGTGTGAAGACACCATCGAGGAACGGATGCTGGCCTTGGCTGATGAAAAACGCATGGCAGCCGAGAGTGTGCTGGGCAAAGATGCCCCAGGCCCACGTTCGCTCAGTTTAGATGAAATTCGCAACTTGCTGGATTTGGAAGCACAAAGCGCCAAAGCCAAGCAGGTGGCCAGTTGACGGAGAAAAAAATGTCCCACCCTTTGATTATTTTGTTCGTGTCCTTCCTTTGCATTCAAATCGGCTGTGAGTCGCAAGGCAATAACCCAGCCGCAGTGCCGCCATCAGGACTCGCAGGCAGCAAACCGCAAGCAGCGCCAGCACTTCCACAGGGCCATCCGCCGGTGGGCAATCAGGCCCAAGCACCGGCGGCCCCGCAATTGCCCGCAACGCCAAACCACGGCGGCGTTCAAGTGCAACAAGCTCAGGATGTCAAACTGGTGGGGACGGTGGTCGAAACTTTCAATGCAGCCTCTTACACCTACGTCAAATTTAAAGATGACAGCGCGAAAGAACTATGGGCTGCGATTCTAAAAATCGATTTAAAACAAGGTCAAAAAATTGAGGTAAATCAGCAAATGGTGATGGATAATTTTCAGTCCAAAAGCTTAAACCGCACTTTTGACCGCATTATCTTCGGGACGGCGAAAGTCTTACAATAATCTTACTCATAAGATGAGCGACGCATGTCTTTGATGGCCTCTCTGTTTTGAAGCAGGGCCTTGAGGATTCCTTTACCCGTAAATATGTAAGGGTTCACGTCGTGTATTTGAAAAATATTCCGATTGAAAGTTGGCTCTAAACGGTTGAGGTCGCGTCGCAACACCTCCACCGGACTTGACGTTTCCCCTTTCATGTCACGAGCAAACCCCAAAGGAAAAAAGTGAGAGGTAAATGATTTCCTGGAATGCGCTTCGTTTTCGCAGCTTTCGGATCCATGCAACAAAAAGGGGTGCCACAGCAACAAATCGCCTTTACGCAGCATGGCTTTTTCCTTGGTAATTTTCGCCGCTGTGATCTGATCTAAGGATTTTTTTCTGAACTCATCATGGTCTAAATGCCGTTCAAGCCTGGGGAGCGCGTGGCTTTTTGGATAAACGTAAAAGGGACCGCACTCCGGGTGGATGTCCTCGAGCGCATACCAAGCCCCCACCAAATACCCATTGGGCCTGGTGTCGAGATACCATGAATCTTGGTGATCAATGGTCCCAGTGGATCGGTCAAAAAACATATCTTGCCACGAGACGAACTGCTCAAAACCACTTACAGCGGTAAGAGCTTCCGATATTTTCTCATGAAACAAAATCTTTTTTATGGCTTGCGCAAAAGACGGCGCATTGACCAAGCGGGTGGCATTCTCGAAAGACTCGACGATGTAGCCCGCCGAAGACAATTGAGGTTTGATCCATTTATGGATGGATTGGGAGTAATATACAAACGTCCGACTTCGCTTGGTCCGTTCGTATGCCGTCAAAAACTGGTTGATGTCATCGTCATTGATGCAATTCTCAATAACAACATACCCGTTCTCTTTATAATATGAGGCCATCTCGGCAGCGTGCTGGGTTAGCTGAAATTTCTTCACGGGCATGAAACCTATTTGCTGGAATTTGGAGACCCGAAGGCCTGAAGGAGGTCCAATGCTGCTTGGGTCGGCGGTAATGTTCCATCTTGGACCTGGTGCTGTTTGCCGGTGACCAGTTGCGCGACCTGAGGATGGTTCCAAAACCGCTGAAGTAATTCTTTTTCGGCGGTGGCGCGCATCCAATGCTGAGCTTGGAGACTTCTATTCTCCGCCAAGGTGCCTGCTGCTTTAGCAGCATCATGGCTTTGAACCAACCAATCCCACACTTTATCAATGCCGACTTCAGAAAGCGCGCTAATTGAAAAAGTGACCAGTGCACTGTTTTTACTGCGACGCAACAAAGAGGCTGCCCGTTTGTATTCTTGTTGGGTCTTTTTGGCGATATCAACCAACTCACCGTCGGCCTTGTTTACCAACAGCAAGTCCGCCATTTCCAAGATGCCCTTCTTCACACCTTGAAGCTCATCACCCCCACCAGGCTGCAGAAGCAACAAAAAGAAATCCACCATGTGGGCCACTTCAATTTCAGATTGACCGACACCGACCGTTTCGATCAGGATGACATCATAGCCAGCTGCTTCGCACAGAACCAAAGCTTCGCGAGTTTGACGGGCCACCCCACCCAAATGGCCCCCAGAAGCCGAAGGCCTAATGAAAGCCGATTCATTCTGACTCAATCGCTCCATTCGGGTTTTGTCACCCAAAATGGACCCACCACTGATGGGACTTGTGGGGTCTACAGCCAACACCGCAACCTTTTTGCCAAGCCCAATTAAATACAAGCCCAAAGCCTCAATAAAGGTACTCTTTCCAACGCCCGGCGGGCCGCTGATGCCCACACGCAATGTATTGTTTTGGGATTGGTCGAGCTGGGCCAACAAAGCTTGGGCATCTAAAATGTGATGGTGTTTTTGACTTTCCACCAGCGTAATGGCCTTGGCCAGTGCGCGTCTGGATCCGCTTTGAATGGATTGTACGAGCTCTTCTGTGCCCATAGGCCATCAGCCCCCTTTATTCGATATCGCGTCTAAAACTGAGCCCGCCGCCTCGATGATAGGGGTACCAGGACCAAAAATGGCGTCTACCCCACTGCTTTTGAGCGCCTCGTAATCATCCTTGGGGACAACCCCACCTACGACCACGGCCACATCACTGGCTCCCGCATCGGCCAAAGCCTTCACCAATTGGGGCACCAGTGTTTGATGGCCCGCTGCCAAGGAAGATACCCCAACCACATGGACGTCATTTTCCACCGCGTGTCGAGCGGCCTCTTCGGGCGTTTGAAAAAGTGGTCCAACATCCACATCGAATCCCAGGTCGGCAAAACCAGTGGCCACCACTTTGGCGCCTCGGTCATGGCCGTCTTGCCCCAGCTTCACCACCAAAATACGTGGCCGACGACCGGCTTGTTCTTCAAAAGCCTCGACCCGGGTAAGGAACGCTTGAAACGCATCTTCATCGCCATATTGTGCGCGATAGACCCCTGCCACCGTTTGAACCTCCGCCTTGTACCGCCCCCATTTTTTCTCGAGTGCGTTGGAAACTTCTCCCACTGTAGCGCGACAGCGCATGGCTGTCACGGTCAGCGAAAGTAAGTTTTGCTGTTCGTCGTCGCAAGCATCAGTAAGTGCATCGAGTGCCGCTTGAACCTTGGCCTCGTCTCTATTTGCTTTGAGCGTTTGTAAACGAGCCACCTGCTGGTCACGCACCTCTGCATTGTCAATGTCGAGCAGGTTGATCGGAGATTCCTCTGCCGGTTGGTATTTGTTCACACCAACGATGACCTCTTTCCCTGAATCAATACGTGCCTGCCGTTTGGCCGCACTTTCTTCAATGCGAAGCTTCGGTACACCCGCAGCGAGGGCTTTGACCATGCCCCCCAAATCCTCGACCTCATCAATGATAACCTGTGCGCGGTCCGCCAAATCTCGGGTGAGCTTTTCCATAAAATAGGAACCCGCCCAGGGATCGACGATTTTGGGCAATCCGGTTTCCTCTTGAAGAATCAGTTGGGTGTTACGTGCAATCCGCGCTGATTCAGGCGTGGGTAAAGCCAGTGCTTCATCGAATGCGTTGGTGTGTAAACTTTGCGTTCCACCAAAGACAGCCGCCATGGCCTCAACTGTGGTTCGAATGACGTTGTTGTACGGATCCTGGGCCGTCAAACTCCACCCACTGGTCTGACAATGCGTTCGCAACATCAGAGACTTGGGATTTTGAGGATTGAATTGTGACATGAGCTTGGCCCAGAGCATTCGGGCAGCCCGCAACTTCGCCACCTCCATGTAAAAATTCATTCCGATGGCGAAGAAAAAGGACAGTCTCGGCGCAAAACTATCGATGGGAAGACCGCGAGCCAAAGCGGTGCGCACGTAAGCCAGCCCATCAGCCAAAGTGTAGGCCAATTCCAAGGCGCAATCAGCGCCCGCTTCATGCATGTGGTAACCGCTGATGGAAATGGAATTGAACTTGGGCATTTTTTCAGCCGTATAAGCAATGATATCGCCGATGACACGAATGGATGGCGCGGGCGGGTAAATATAAGTGTTCCGAACCATGAACTCTTTGAGAATGTCGTTTTGGATGGTGCCAGATAATTTTTCGGTGGGCACACCTTGCTCTTCACCCGCCACAATGTAGGCCGCCATGATGGGTAAAACAGCCCCGTTCATGGTCATGGACACACTCATTTTGTCCAAAGGAATCCCATCAAACAAAACTTTCATGTCTTCAACACTGTCGATGGCCACACCTGCCTTGCCCACATCGCCCTGCACCCGTGGGTGGTCAGAGTCGTAGCCGCGGTGGGTGGCCAAATCGAAAGCAACACTCAATCCCTTTTGACCGGCTTCCAGGTTTTTTCGGTAAAACAAGTTGGATTCTTTGGCCGTGGAAAACCCTGCATATTGGCGGATGGTCCAAGGTCGGTTGGCATACATGGTTGCCCTAGGTCCCCGCGTAAAGGGTGCATCACCGGGTAAGGCATCCAGTCCCTCCAGACCTTCAAGGTCCTCAGCTGTGTAGAGCGGTTTGAGGGGAATGCCCTCCAGTGTCTCCCAGAGCAAGTCGTCTAAGGGGCGGTCGCGCAACTCTTTTTGGGCTTTTTGCTGCCAATGAGAAGGCGTGTTTTTCCAATGCTTTTCTTTGTTTTCAGCCATTTGTCACCACGTTGTAAGGGTTGGTCCCAGTTTGCCCAAAGGGGAATGCCTCCGTCAATCACCTCCCCCTTGGAAGAAGACGCCAAAAACGCTAAACCACTAGAATACGGAGGGAAGATGCTTAAAATTGTTGGATTATCATTGGTGTTGGGCCTTTGGACGGCCTGTGATTCTTTGCCTAAAGGCGTGGGGGAGCACGATAAGGATCAGGTAAAACTATCGGATGCCTCCGCCCTGGCGCACATCCATAGCGCCCTGGTAAACTCCGCAGACCTCACAGTGGCTGACCTTTTCGATCCCAATCATGTGGCGTTTGAGAGCGCCCCCGACCCCACCGCACTTCTTCAAAGCCATCAAGAAGCCAATGCGCAACGATCCGAGTCATCGGGCTCCCTTAGTGTTCTCAGTTATAATGTGGCGCTTTTAGATGCCCAAATCTTTGGATTCATCGATTGGTCCCAAAGCCCTGATTTGGCTGAGCGTCAAAAAGAACTCCCAGACCTCATCATCAATGAGGATTATGACATTCTCATGCTCCAAGAGGTTTGGCTCGATGCGGATGTGACGCGCTTTACCGAAGTGGGCGAAGCAGCCGGATATATGGTCCACGTCGGCCCCCGCAACGAATACAACGATGGCTGTCTCACTTTGGTCAAAAAAGACATCGTTAAAGATGAGGCCTTTGTGACCACCGGCGGCGTTGCTTACGCAGAACGCGACGGCTTGGAATATTTTCCTGGACCGGGAATCAAACGCGGCTTCATACACCTATCTTTTGAACATGAAACCTTGGGTACTTTTCATGTGTACAACACTCACATGATGCCATGGTGGTACAACTGGGGCGTCCGCATGGCCGAGGCACGAGAATTATCCCTGCACGTCTTGGATCACTCAAATGCCGAAGATGTGGTCTTTTTGGGCGGTGATATGAATGCGGGCTCCTATTACGACACGGATGTCTGGACCACCGGTGCCAACGAGGAAACGGACGGATGGTGGGCAAATACCATCAGCTATACCTTGTTCACCCATTACGCAGATTTTGTTGACCTCGTGCAAATGGGCCGAACCCCTGAAAAAGCATTGCTCGACATCACCGAGGGACAGGCAGTGGTGAATAATCCAGAGCAGAGTTTAGACATCCCTGGTGGTGAAGCCGATTGGTGTGAAACGCACAATGCTGTCAACTTTACCGCCTCAGACTGCAACGCACTGTATTTTGAACAATACGGAGGGACCGAGTTCCCATCTCGAATGGATCACCTGTTTGTGCGCGATACCGAAAAAAGAGTTTACGTTACGAAAAGCGAAATCGTCTTCACAGAACGTCGCACCTTTGGAGATTTGGAAGAAGCCACAGAACCCAGTGATCACTTGGGCGTGGCTGCTTGGGTGACGGTGAGCCCCTGATCGAAGGAATTCAGGGCTTGAACAAACTGTTCAACCGCCTGTCCGTCTTCCACTTCTTCCGTGAATGCTTCCACTCTAATCATGGGAGTGCCGCCAATCAGTTGTTTAATTTGGCGCAGTCCGAGGTCATCGCGTTGCTTTAAGTCAGTGGCCAACTGAGCAGCGGCATTGAATTCTTTGCAAAGGCTTGTGGCATTCATGTCAGCGAACGCTGCCTCTTCTTCAGGAGAAAAAGCATCTATCCATTCTTGAACATCACTGTCTTCAAACGAGCATTCTTTATCTGGAGAACAATGGACGCGATTGACAATCCACAGGTTGGGGTCGACGCCTAATTGGCGTAAGATGGTCAGGTAATCAGACGCCTCTTGAACGCGAAGCGGATCGGGTCCCGTCACCAAAACGAAATTGGTTCCTCGCGCCCGCAATAAACGCTCGACCGTTTCCCCACGGCGACGAAAAGTTACAAATAGGCTTTGAAAGGCTGTGGCCATTTCAATCAGATCATCCATAAAAGTTTCAGAAAGCGTTTTGCGTAAAACCGAAATAGCAACGTCACCCACTTTGTCTTTCATCCTTTTGATGAAGTTGGATTTCTTTTTTTCTTCACGCACAAAAAACCGAACAATCTTGTCTGAGAAGAATGTATACATCCTGCGTGGCGCGTCTAAAAATACGAGCGCATTCACGGATGGCGGCGTATCCACCACGATCATGTCATATCTTTGAGACTCTGTCAGATCGTACAATTTCTCCACTGCCATGTATTCCTGCATGCCGCCGAGCGTGCGCGCAATGAGCTGGTACAAACGATTTTTGAGTAGTTTCTCACCCAACGCTTCAGTGGCCACAGCGCTGCGTATGAGGTTATCAAAAGTCTCCGCGGGCTCGAGCATCATGGCATCCACTGCGCCCTCTCCCACCAAGTCGGCATGCAAGGCTTGGGGCTGGTTGTTCAACGCATCGAGCCCTAAGGCTTGCGCCAAGCGTTTGGCGGGATCAATGGTCAGCAACGCCACTTTTTTTCCCGTCCGGGCCGATGCCAATGCCAATCCACATGCAGATGTGGTTTTGCCCACACCGCCGGAGCCTACCACGACGACAATTTGACTTTCGCTGATGATTTTTTTTACGGACAAAACATCACCCTGCCAATGCATTGGCCAACTCAGCACCCAAAGAACTGGTTGGCGGTACGCGACTCAAAAATGGAAAATCTAAAAGTGCATTTTCCTCTGGTAGTTTTTCTTTGAGGGCGACCAACAAACGGCTGCGTTCGCGGTTCACCCGGTGAGACCAAACCCGAAGGTAATCTACCCACTTTTGATGCTCGGCCAAGGCCCCCAATTCTCGCATTTGGGACCAAGCATTTTCGGGCAACGAAGGGATTGGGTTGGACACCACTCCGTTGAGCAGTACCGGTCCCACCCCGACCCCAGTCTGTAGCACCCCGTCAATTAATTCGATCACTTCAGTAATGGGCAACTCTTCTGGCCAAGTAACCGGTAGGAAGGTGGTTTTATTTTGGTTTTTAAAGTAATCCACGATTTCGCGCGCACGATCGTAAACAGGACCCGCTACCAAAATATTCGCAATGGCCTCTGGGCTTTTTAACATGGCCAGTGCATGCCCCGTGGCGGGCATATCCACAATCAACAGACCTTGGTGTTTTTTAGTAAATGATTGGGCCAGCTGAAAAATACGACCCATCATTGCCAAGTCACCAACTGAGGGTGCCACCTGTAAAAATGCTCGTGCGACTTTGTTGCGAAACATCACATCCACAAGTTTTTTGGATTTGAGTGCATCCACCAAATAGGCATAGACCGCCTCTTCGGTTTGCTGGTTCACCCCCCACAACCGTGGAAGGATTTCTCGCACCTCGGCATTCAAGACCTTGCCATTGGCAAAAGGTTTTAATTCAGAAGGTGCATCACAACAAAAGAGTAAGACGGGCCGCCCCAGTTCCTTGGCCCGGCAGGCCAATGCAGAACTGATGGCAGTCTTCCCAACGCCTCCCTTGCCGCTCACCAAAATGAGGGAGCGGCTCAACAGGAGTTCATCCACGCTTTTTTTATCAACCAAGGCCAATGCGCCTCCAGTTGCTTAAAGGCTTAAGCGTAAAAGGCGTCGTAGCGCTCTTGGTAATTTTTGTTGATGACGTTGCGTTTCACTTTCATGGAAGGTGTCAGCTCGCCGGACTCAATGCTAAAATCTTTCTCCAGCACATCATATTTCTTGATGGTTTCATAACGCGCCAAATCGTTGTTGACGATTTCGATGGCACTGTCCACCACTTGGCGAACTTGATCGTTTTGAGTCAAAGAGCCGTAATCACCAGAAATTTCATTACTCTTGGCCCAGTCCGTCAACGTAATTTCATCTAGAGTGATTAACGCTGAAAGAAACTTGCGTTTGTCACCGTGAATCACCACTTGGCTGATCAAGGGACACTTGCTTTTAACAAGGTTCTCAATGTTTTGCGGCGCGATGTTTTTACCACCGGCAGTCACAATGATGTCTTTCTTACGGTCGGTGATGCGAACATAGCCATCTTCAATGACGCCAATATCGCCACTTTTAAACCAGCCGTCTTCAGTGATGGCCTCAGCGGTGGCTTCTTCGCGGTTCCAGTACCCCTTGAACACACCACGACCGCGGATCAGAATTTCTCCGTCTTCGGCAATTTTCACTTCGGTGCCAGGCAATGCGTTACCCACAGTGCCAATACGCTCTTCACCTGGATTGTTTACACAAGTGGCTGCGGATGTCTCTGTAAGGCCATAGCCTTCGAGGATGGTCACGTCGGCTTGCGCAAAGAAATAAGCAATATCGGGAGACAAGGGTGCACCGCCGGAAACAAAGAAGCGCAGCTGCCCGCCGAAAAGCTCTTTGAGTTTGACGGCAATCTTGGAAATGACCAGCTTTTGCGCCAACGCCCAGCCCAAACCACTCGGCGTCTCACCTTTCATGGATTGCTTGGCTGCTTCTTCACCCTTGGCCAATGCCCAACGTGCCAACTTACCCTTGATGCCGGGTGCGGAACTGGCGCCCCCCACCACTTTGGCGTGAACTTTCTCGAAAATACGAGGCACAGAGGCCATGAAAGTCGGTCGCACTTCGGCCATATTCTCTACCACTTTGTCGATGGCCTCAGCAAAAGACATGACATGTGCCGCTTTGAGCCAAGTGACTTCTAAGACCTTGGCGAAAATGTGGGCCAGGGGCAAAAACAATAACTGGTTGTCGTCTTGTCCAATGAGGCCCACTTTGTAGATGGCCTCAGCTTCATACACCATGTTGTCGTGGGTGATCATCACGCCTTTGGGGCGCCCAGTGGTGCCGGACGTGTAAACCAAGGTCAACAAATCATCTGCTTTGATGGCGGCGGTACGTTGTTCCACCACCGAGGGGTTCTCAACCAAGTAGTCTGACCCCCCTTGGAGGAATTGTGACCAGCTAATTTCCCAATCGCTGCTCGTGTCTACGTCTGCGTCGTTAAAGCAAATCACCTTTTTGACATTTGGGATCTCTTTGCGCAGGCCTCTTAGTTTCTCGAGCTGAATGCTGTCTTCAGCGAATATGGCCACCACACCCGCATCGTTAAGGATGTATTCGATATCGCCGGGAATGCTGCTTTGATAAATCGGTACTGTGGTACAACAGGCCCCCAAGATGCCCATGTCCGCTGCCACCCACTCATACCGGGTATTTGAAATGATACTGATACGCTCTTCTTTTTCAATTTGAAGTGCTGCCAATGCGGCTGCGATTTGATTGACTTGAGCGTTCATTTCGCTCCATGTCACATCATGCCATTGACCGTCTTTTTTATACCTGGCCGCCACACGGCTGCCCATGTTTGAGACAGTGTCCTTAAAAATGCTATATACGGTGGTTGTCATGGTTCCCCCTCCTTATTTGATGTTAAACATTATTTCGGGACGCAGGCTGCCATGCCCCGGTCCCCTTGAAAAGGGGGCTTAAATGGCTAAAGGACGCAAAAATGGCCGAAGAATCTATTGAACACAGTTTACAGCGCAAAATCGGGATTCTCACTGGCGGCGGTGATTGCCCAGGGCTCAATGCCGTCATTCGCGGAGCAGTCCACCGGCTGATTCGGCACTATCAAATCCGACCGGTGGGCATCGAAGATGCCTTCAATGGTCTCATGGAATCTCCCACCCGCCTTAAAGTCCTTAATTTGGGCAATGTGAGTGGTATTTTATCCATGGGCGGCACCATCTTGGGAACCACCAACCATGGCGACCCATTCGGTTTTCCCGTCCAACAAAAGGATGGCACCATCCAACTCACTGATTTATCAGAAAAATTAAAGAAAAACTTCGACCTTTCGGGGCTGGAAGGTCTCATTTGCATCGGCGGTGACGGCACATTGAGTATTGCGGAGCGACTGTCCCGGGAGCACCAAATCCCCATGGTGGGTGTTCCAAAAACCATTGATAATGATGTTTCACAAACCGATTGGACTTTTGGTCACCACACGGCGGTTCAAACCGCCACCAATTGTATCGACATGCTCCATTCCACCGCGGAGGCCCACGACCGAATCATGGTGGTAGAGGTGATGGGCCGCGACGCGGGTCACATTGCTGTCGCAGCGGGCCTCGCTGGCGGTGCCGACGTCATTTTAATCCCCGAAATCCCCTTCCAATGGGAACCGGTGGTTCAGAAAATCAAAAGACGGAAGCAGTATGGGCGCCATTTCTCCATCGTGGTGGTGGCCGAAGGTGCCAAAACCCAAGATGGCAGTTCCATCACCCAAACACTGAGTCCTGAACAACAAGCAGGACGAAAGGTTAAATTGGGGGGCATTGGCCAGTGGGTGGCTGAAAAATTATCTGCCGCCACCGAAATGGAAACCCGCGTAACAGTCTTGGGCCATTTACAGCGGGGCGGCTCCCCAACGGCCTTCGATCGCATGTTGGCCACCGCCTTCGGCGCAAAAGCGGCGGATTTGGCCGCCAATGGCGATTGGGGGCGTATGGTGGCCCTCAAAACCCCCCAAGTGGTCAGCGTACCACTCCTGGAAAGTATTCGAACCCCGCGTCCCGTTGAGCCTTCCTCCGCCTGGATACAGGCCGCACGTTCGGTGGGCATCTCTTTTGGAGATGCGCCGACGATCGTCGCTTGATCCCAAGCCCTTTTTGTCCTTACCCTTATCGGCACAAAGGAAATTGGTGACATAGGTGAGCACCCTGGAAATTCAAACGAAGCCTTCGAGCAGTTCTCAGCGCGATCCCATGATCGGCCGTAAACTGCTGCACTACCGTGTGGTGGAAGAAATCGGTCAGGGGGGCATGAGTGTGGTCTACAAGGGTTCCGATGAAACCCTGGACCGGCTGGTGGCCATCAAAGTGCTCCATCCTTTTTTGGCCCAAAAAGGAGAATGTCGCGATCGCCTCAACCGAGAAGCCCGACTGGTGGCGCGCCTGCAGCATCCGAACATTTTAAAAATCTTTGACTATTCTGAAGAAGAAAGCGCCATTGAGACCGCCGAAGGCGAAGAAGAAAAACCCGAAATTTTTCTTATTTCAGAATTCGTTGATGGGGTCACACTGAGAACCTTGGCTGAAAACGTCCCCATTGCCGAAGTCCCTGAATTAGGTGCCATGATCGTTTGGCAACTGGCGTTGGCTTTACATCATGCACACCAACAAGGCGTTATTCATCGAGATCTAAAACCAGAAAACATCATGGTCAGACAAGACGGTGTTTTAAAATTGATGGATTTCGGGATTGCCAGAGCCACTGAGTCGAATCGCCTCACCGTGACCGGCACCTTGCTGGGTTCACCGGCCCACATGGCCCCTGAAAACTTAGACGGTCGAACCGCAGATGAGCGTAGTGACCTCTTCTCTTTGGGCACAATTTTATATTGGCTGTGTACGGGCCAGTTGCCTTTCGACGCCCCGACCCCACATGCCCTTTTAAAGGCCATCTCAGAAAATAAATATGCGCCTCCCCAACACATCTCGCCACGCATTCCCGACGGTTTGGCACAAATCATCACCCAATGTATGGCTGCAGACCCTTTAACAAGATTCGAAAGCGCCAAAGGGTTGGCCGACGCCTTGGATGCTTATTTATCAGAATGGGGTTTGGCACCCACGGTCAACGGATTGTGCGAACTACTTCAAAGCCCTCAAGAAAGCCTCACCACGCTTAATGACCAATTGAAAAACAATGCCATGGCGCAAGCGGAAACACTGCTGGAGCAAGAACAAACTGGTAAAGCGCTCTCCAAAGTTTCACGCGTCTTGGCCGCTTCGCCACAAGATCAACAGGCCCAACAACTCTTGGAGCAGATTGAAGCCCAAGGCCAAAAACCCCGCTGGCAACTGATCGCACTGACGGTGTTTCCCTTGGCTCTGGTGGTGGGCGTCATCTTGCTCTTTTCTTGGTACCCCAACCCTCAAGACACCCAACCCAAACCCGTGAAAACGGAGCCGCCGACTGTGGTCGATGACCTTGGTGACATCGACAATGGCAAATCGCTCATCCCACCGCCCCCCAAAGCGGCCAGTCCAATCAAGGCGGCGTCCAGCACCAAAAAAGCACCGAAAAAAAACATTACCAAAAGAAGAGTGGCCATGCGGGTGAACTCTTTTGCTGATATTTATGTGAATGGTAAAAAAGTCGCAAAAAACAAACGGGCATTGACCATGAAGCTTCCTTTGGGAAAGCACCGGCTTAAGTTTGAAAATCAGTATGCCTCTAAAGTTGAAAAAACCGTCATTGTGAAATCGAAAGGCCGGATCAAGCCCATCGAAGTAAATCTTGATAAAATGAAACCTGCAACGCTGGTCGTTATGGGTACCCCAAAAGATGCCATCGTGGGGATTGGCAAAAACAGCAAAGGCACCATCGCCAAGAGTCAAAAAGATCCGATGAAGATTCCGCTCCCTGACAAAACACCTCGCTGGGACATGGATGTCACCATCCACAAAAAAGGCTTTATTCCTAAAACCGTACCGGTAAAATTTATTGCGGGTAAACCCACCCGATTACAAGTCAACTTATTGCCAGAGGCCACTCCATGATCAAGCCCCTCAGTCTCTTTGTATTGTTTTGGATGGTTCTTTTCTCGGTGAGTGGGCTGGCGCAAGGAGAACCGCTCACCGACTTATCAGACAAACAACGACTGCAAAGAGCAAAAAATCAATTCGAATACGGTGATTGCCCGGCCGTTCTTAAATCGTTGGCCGGTTTAACCGAACCTGGGCGACTCGATGCGGTAGCAGATATTTTGGAAGCCCATCGTCTCTCTGCCCTGTGCGCCTTTGACCAAGGCAATGAGGAACGCGCAGAACAAGAATTGAGTCGCATTCTCTTTTTAAAACCAGACTACGAAATGGACCCTTTCATCACGCCGCCTCCTTTGATGGAAGCGTTTCAGAAAAGACAAAAAGAAATGCAACAGCAGTCGGAAGAACTGCAAAGGGCCAGAGAGCAAACCAGCGGCAAAGAAAAGATTATCGTGGTGGAAAAAGTCATCACCCAGCGAAGGGTTCCCTTTACCACCAACTTTGTTCCTTTTGGTTATGGTCAGCATCAAAACGGCGATTCAGCCATGAAAGTTGCTGCATTTGCCATTACCGAGGTGGGATTACTGGTCACCAACGTCGCGTCCTACTGGAGCAAACAAAATTACCTGGTGGCTGGAACCAACGCCTTGGTCAGCAGTGAAGCCGATCAACAACAATATGAACTTCTACAAAACTTCCAAATCGGCTCCGCTGTTCTGTTTTTGGGAGTATACCTCACTGGGGTGGTGGATTCCATTTGGAACTGGAAGCTGATCCACAGCGAGGAGAGCGAAAAGCCCCAAGCCCCAAAAAAACCGAAGAAGAACTAAAAAACCGCCCGCACGCTCTTGCACGGGCGCCATCGAATGGGCATGCTGCCCTTCTGAAACCGGAAGGGTCAAAATGGCGTTCTTAGTCGATGTGAAAAATGACGGACAAAAGGTCAATGTGGGGCTGTTTAAGCCAATCACCACTCTGGGCGCTGCAGCCGATAATGATGTGGTGATTCCTTCTTCCGAGTTGCCAAGCACTGCGGCGCACATCCATTTCGATGGCACCCAATATACGCTCAGCACGGTTTCCCGAGGCGTCAACATTCAGGTTCATGGTAAAAAAATTCGCAAAACCCAACTGCAGGATGGCGATGTATTCAGTGTGGGTGGCATGGAACTCATGTTCCGTAAAAAACCCCTTCCCGCCAGCAATCGCACGAGAGAAGAAGTGGCCCCCGAAGCCATTCCCACCGAAGCCTATCGCGGATTGGTTTCTTTTTCACAAAAGCTTGCACATACCGAAAACGTAGAGTCTTTGTTTGAAACGCTCATGGATGAAGTACTCCATCTGACCGGAGCGCAAAAAGGCTTTCTGGTCCTCTCTGAACACAATAATCCCAAGATTCAGGTGGCCCGTAACTTCGAGGGCGAATCCCTTAATGAAGCCGTTTCCCAAATGAGTGACACCATCGTGAAGCAGGTGTTAGACACCCAAAAACCATTATTGGTTCAAAACGCACTCAATGATACGCACTTTAACTCATCGACATCAGTGATTAATCTGCAGCTAACGTCGGTCATGTGCGTTCCCCTTCTTTACGCCCAAAAATTGCTGGGTGTATTGTACGTGGGAAATCAAAATACGGTCAAAGCTTTTGACGAGGCGGCCATGGAAGTCCTTGCCCTTTTTGCGACCCAGTCGGGCTTGCTGGTGCAAAATGCATTGGACATTGACACGCTGCAAAAGCGAACTTCGGACCTCGAAAAAACAATCGCATCTCAAAAATACGGTCAATTGGTCGGTGCCAGCAACGAAATGAACATCGTCTTTTCGCAAATCGATCGCGTCGCCCCCACTGACGTGACCGTGCTTGTGCTCGGGGCCACGGGTACAGGCAAAGAACTCATTGCCAGAGAAATTCACCAACGTTCCAGGCGCCAAAAGGGGCCGTTCGAGGTCATTAACTGTGGTGCCATCCCAGAAAACTTGCTGGAAAGTGAATTGTTCGGGCACGTGAAAGGGGCCTTTACCGGCGCTACCCAAACCCGACAGGGGCGTTTTGCGCAGGCCGATGGCGGAACCCTGTTTTTGGATGAAATCGGTGAAATGCCCTTCCCGCTTCAGGCCAAACTCTTGCGCGTTTTGCAAGATCAAATGGTCACCAAAGTGGGTGACACCAAACCCCAAAAAGTTGATATTCGCGTGCTCGCCGCCACCCACCGCAATCTCGAAGAAATGGTAGCTAAAAATGAATTCAGAGAAGATCTTTATTACCGTTTGAACGTCATTCAGTTGCACCTCCCCCCCTTAGCTGAACGAGGCGACGACATCTTGGTGCTGGCCCAATTTTTACTGGAAAAATATGCATCAGAGTATGGTCAAAAAGTGAATAGCTTCTCTCCAAAAGCCAAAAATGCATTGTTGCAATACGGATGGCCCGGCAATGTGCGGCAACTAGAAAACAAAATCAAAAGGGCCGTGGTTCTATGTGACAACAAGACCGTGAAACCCGAAGATTTGGACTTTCAAAACGAAGATTTTGAGGCCGTCTTGCCGCTCAATGAAGCCATCGAAAATTTTCGGCGCCGCTACATTAACGAAGCACTGACCAAGCACCAGGGCAACCGCACCCAAACCGCCAAGGCACTTGGGGTGGACCCGCGCACCATCTTTCGCCACCTAGAAACCGAACGCCAATAAGCGCCTCAAACCCCTTATTTCTTGCCCGTTTTAGGGCATCTGTGCCACAAAGTCTCAGGGGCAAACGCGACGCAAATGTCGCATTTGACCCATTTTCGAGAGGCAAGACGGGCTTTGGGTTTGAATGTTATCCCTAAAAATCGAGCACTTACGCTAAAACCAAGGTTTTGGCGCGCCTTTCGTATTCTATTTATGGTTGGAGGAATGTTGGAAATGGCCTGCTTAGACACCCAGTCGGTCTCAATCTACGAACCCGGAGAGAATTCACCTCCGACGATCCAGGTGCGCTCAGTGAGCCCACAACCCGGACAAAATTTGGTGCAAGTGCTTTTGGGCAGCAGTGAAGATGCGTGTCCACCCACCGAATTTAGCATCCCCGAAGTTTCTGACTTGGATTTGGATGACACCCTCTACTACCAGTGGTTCCTCGACTACGAAGTCACCGATGCCCTACGAAAAAACCCGCTCAAAAGCGGTACCATTCCCCCGAGCACACCGCTCCAGCGCATGCGAACCATACCCACGTTTTCACTGGACCGAGATGTCCTGATCTCGAATTTAGGACCGCTTAACGCTTTCACTGATGACACCCACATTCTCGAACTCTACGTGGCCGACCGGCCTTATTCCGATCCCAGATTTACCGAAGACAATGACCCCTTGGTCCTCCCCGAAGATGGCAACGAAGATCACATGTACTGGCTCATTGAAATGCTGGAAGTGAGCGATTGCGGAGGTGAAGAATGAACCCACGCCACCTCTTATTAAAACACTTGAAACGGTTCGTTTTTGGTGCGTTCTGCCTGGTGTCTCTGACCCAATGCACCCAAATGCTTCCCATTTTGGTGGACCGGGCCCCTTGCGCCACAGATTTAGAATGTACCTCCAGCGAACTGTGTGTCCTCGGCACCTGCATGCCCCAAGACATCCAGTCCACCCAAACCCTTTCATTTGAGGTCAAACCCCCCGAGGACTCGGGGCTCTTGCCCCAACAGTTCTTGGATTTCGCCCCTCAAAGCCAAGAGCGTTTTGAGCTCATCTTGAAGCCCAGTGTCGAGATGAAAGGGCTTTTGCAAAAACATGACGAAACTGGAATGCTCGCGCTCGTCATTGCAACCCCCACCACGGGAATCCCAGGACGTTCGCAAGTCATCTCCACCACCACAGATGACATGGGATATTTTCAGTTTAACTTGGTAGAAGACATCGACTATCGGTGGTCCATTTACCCCGAAAACAGTGCTTATGCCCCGCTCTTCCTTTCGGAAATGAAGGCCGTGGCTCAATCCGATTGGGGTGAACCCATCGTCTTCCCGGCCCCCGAAACCCTGCGCTTAATCAAAGGCAGACTGGTGGCCAGCGACGCTAATGACAGCAGCACCAGCAGTGTGGCTGGCATGCAGGTACGCGTCTTTAGTGGCGAAAGATTAATTTCCTCAGCAGCGCGCAGCAATGACAACGGTGATTTTGAAATCCATGTGCCCGAGGGTGATTTTGAAAACTTAAAGCTTGAAATCTTACCCGTCGAAGAAGACTCCTTGTGGCCCATCAGCTTTGTTGAAGATTTCGCCTTAGATGACGTGGTGGATCTTGGAGACATTAATTTGGGGACGTGGCCTGACCTCATCGATGCAAATATTTTGGTACTGACCACGGAGGGCGAACCAGAGGTCGGTGCCAAAGTTTACGTGAGCGGCACCATGGGCAAAGGGACCTTTCAACAGCTCCTGGCCACCAATGAAACGGGGCAAATGAATGCCATGTGGCCTGATATCATTTATGACATTGCAGTGGTCCCGGCACCAACCTCTACCGTTGCAGTAAAAATCCTAAACGGCATTAGATTCTCTGAATTAGACGGTGGGCTGACAGTTCATTTGGGCGCACGACAATCTATACAGGGTGTGGTGTGGTCACCCTCGGGTCCTCCAGTGGGCGGCAGCACCTTGGAGTTCACCCGAAAAAGCGGAGAAAATGGCACCAACCCAGCGGTCATCGAAAAAACGAGCTGGGCTTTTGAAACGCTCTCGGACACGGATGGCAATTACGGCCTAACCCTAGACCCGGGCACCTACAGCGTCACGCTCGTTCCGCCTCCCGGGAGCACCTTACCCGTGTATGTCCAGGAAATTATTGTCTCCGACGATTTGAGCCTGTTGGATTTTGTTTTTCCCGAGCCCCAGGTCATTTCTGGTTCGCTCTCCCATCCAGATGGCGAGACCTCCTTAGACCTCACCACCATCCAAGCGTTTCAGGCTGGAAATGGCGATGAAAGTGGAACAAGCCAACAATTTCGGTGGCTTGGAGAGACTTTGACGGACGCCATTGGTAATTTTGACATTTTGATCCCCCAATAATGAGTAGGGGCTCAAGTTTTTGACTCTAACGTCCGTTTTCTTTTGTGGGTAGATTGCTTGTCTTCTGCCCCAAAGGGCTTATATTTTTAACCAAACCCAATGCACGGAGGAAAGAACGTGACATCCTCATCAGGTAAACCCGAAATCAACCCTCAAGACCTGCCCAGCGAATTGCCCATCCTGCCCCTGCGAAACAGCGTGTTTTTCCCAGGTGCGGTGATGCCTTTAACCATCGGTCGCGCCAAAACCATTCGCTTGATCGAAGAGACCACCCGCGACAGTGGGTTACTCGGCATCATCACGCAAAAAGCGCCCGAAATCGATAACCCCACCATAGAAGACCTGTACCGTATCGGCACAGTGGCCAGAGTGATCAAACTGGCGCGAACCGGCAAAGACGGGTTCAACATCGTGGTGGAAGGGATTTCTCGGTTCGAAATTAATCAGTTTACCCAGGAAGAGCCCTATTTCACCGCCACCATCACTCCTCGCTTAGACGAAGGTACCGGCGATGTGGAAGTGGAAGCGCTGTCTTTGAATTTAAAGACCACCGCTCGAGAAGTCATCGACATGTTGCCGGAGATTCCAGTGATGGCCAAACAGCTTCTCGAATCCATCAATGATGGGGGGCACTTGGCCGATTTGATCACCGCCAATATCGACGCCACCATCGAAGAAAAGCAAGAGATTCTCGAGGCCGTTCAGCTGAAACGCCGGCTCAAAAAAGTTTTAGAACTGTTGAGTCGCCAATACGAAGTTTTGAAACTCTCTAATAAAATCAATTCACAGGTCAAAGGTGAAATGAGTCGTACACAACGCGAGTACTACTTGCGACAACAGCTCAAAGCCATCAAAGACGAATTGGGTGACAGAGATGATGACGAAAATGGCATCGATGAGCTGGAACGTCGGCTCAGCGAAACCGATTTGACCGAGGAAGCACAAAAGGCAGCCCAACGCGAGTTGCGCCGCATGAGAAACATGCAACCCAGTCAAGCGGAATACACCGTGGCGCGCACCTATCTCGAATGGCTCGCAGATATCCCATGGCACCAATACACCGAAGACAATTTAGATTTGAACAACGCCAAAAACCAACTCGATGATGACCATTACGGTCTTGAAAAAGTCAAAAAACGCATCATCGAATATTTGGCCGTGCGTAAGTTGAAAGACGATATGAAAGGCCCCATTCTTTGTTTCCTTGGCCCTCCTGGGGTCGGTAAAACATCCTTGGGCCGCTCCATCGCAGACGCTCTGGGCCGAAAGTTCCACCGTATCGCCTTAGGTGGCGTGCGAGACGAAGCCGAAATTCGTGGCCACCGTCGGACCTATATTGGCGCTTTGCCGGGTCGTATCATCCAAGGAATGAAAAAGTCGGGTTCCCACAATCCTGTTTTTCTCTTCGATGAAATCGATAAGTTGGGCAGTGATTTCCGTGGAGATCCTTCTTCAGCGCTGCTCGAAGTTCTCGACCCCGAACAAAACAACACATTCAGCGACCATTATTTAGACGTTCCTTTCGACCTGTCTAAAGTATTGTTCATTGCCACCGCCAACCAAGCCGACACCATTCCGGCCCCCTTGCGGGACCGTATGGAAATCATCGAATTGCCGGGCTACACTTTCGAAGAAAAAGAAAACATTGCCAAGCAACACTTGATTCCCAAACAGGTGAAGGAGCACGGCATCACCGATGAGCACATCGACTTTCCAGATGAAACCATCTTGAAAATCGCCACGTCCTACACGCGGGAAGCGGGCGTGCGTAATCTCGAAAGAGAAATCGCTGCGGTTTGTCGTTCGGTGGCCGTCGATGTGGCCAACCATACCCTCAAAGACAGCACTGAAACTTCAGAAACCCAATCAGACGAAGAGAATGTGGAAGTCGCTGCCCAAGAAAGCAACGAGTTTGAAAAGGTCGTTGTGGACACGGAAAAACTTGAAAAGGTTTTGGGCCCCGAAAAGTTTTATAACGAAACGGCGGAACGGACCTCGGTGCCAGGTGTGGCAACCGGCTTGGCGTGGACTGCAGCTGGCGGCGATTTACTCTTTATCGAAGCCACGCGCATGGGCGGAAAGGGCTCCTTAATCCTCACCGGAAAGTTGGGTGATGTGATGAAGGAATCAGCACAGGCCGCTCTAAGTTGGATTCGCTCCCGCGCCCTCAACTTTAAGTTGGCTGACGATATGGACACCCACTTTTTAGAAAAAGCCGATGTTCATGTCCACTTCCCCGCCGGGGCAATCCCTAAAGACGGACCCTCGGCTGGTATCACCATCTCCACCGCGTTGGTTTCTTTAATGACCAACCGACAAGTCAGGTCCGACACAGCCATGACCGGTGAAGTCACCCTGCGTGGCATGGTGTTGCCTGTGGGTGGCATCAAAGAAAAAGTACTGGCTGCCCATCGTGGGGGAGTGAAACGCGTCATCATGCCGGCTCGAAACGAAAAAGACCTCCGGGACATTCCTCCAAATGTCAAAGACGAGATGGAGTTTATTTTCGTTAAGAAGGTAGACGAAGTTCTCGAAGCCGCCTTAGAGGGTGGCAACCCTGCCGTGAACATGGATGTGGCAACACAAGCGCCCGCACAAGCATAAATAAGCGCATTCCATCGATATCATCCCCACAGTTCGCCGATCGCTGACCTGTGGGGATTTTCCGTTTTCCTCAAGCCTGTTAGGTTTTACACAGCGCCAAGCTGTGATAGGTCTTGGCACATGAGATTGAAATTCTTTCACTTCTTCATTTTTTGGGGATGGTTATTCATCTGTGAGATGCCCGCCTTCGCCCAAACCCAAGAGGCACCGGTACAAGACCCCATTCTTATCCAAGCCCAAGAAGCCATGGATGAGGCGGAATACGCCAGAGCCCTCAACTGGATTGAAAAGGGGTTAAAGCGTCAAGATCTTTCCACCCACCACCTGCTCCAACTGTACTGGCTTGAAGGGGTCTGTTTCATCTCATTAAACCAACAAAACAATGCGCTCACTTCTTTTCGAAAGTTGTTGGCCATTGCACCTGATTATCAAGCCGACCCACTCACCCCACCCAAAATCATGCGGGTTTTCAAATCCGCCCAACAAAGCCCTGTTTCAAATTTGGCCCAACGGGTTCAACTGCGACCACGAACCGTTCCCCTAGAGCCTCAAGCGGCCCAACAAAGCGTAAACATGCGTCTCATCGTAGACGGCTCAAACAATGCGACCACCATTCAGCGGGTTGTCATCTACGTGCGGCCCAGAGGTGAGAGTGCTTTCAGCAATATTGACGCGGTGCCCACTGACCCCAACAAAGAGACCTTTGCCGCAACGATTCCCGGCTTTTTACTCAAAGCCGAACCGGATGATTACGAGATGGAATACTATTGGGAAATCTTGGGACAAGAAAGCATCATCCTTGCGAAAGCAGGATCCGCTGAAGCCCCGCAGACCTTTACAGTGTTGGCCGGCAAAGCGACGGCAGATGACAAAGATGCGTTATCCAATAATGCCGAAGCGACAGACAACGCCTCGGTCATTTATGTTGCCATTGGGATATCTGTCGTGGTGGTGGCAGGTGTGGTCACCGCTATTTATCTCTTGCAACCTCAATCCGCCAGCGCCACCGTCACGGTGACCTGCCAAAACGATTCTTGTTTTCCATAGGGTAGAAGTTTGATTTTGCGTTTTTATTTCCTTCTTTTGTTGTGTTGCATGATGGGCTGCGGTGCTGCACCCGAAATCAAGCAGGTCTCGATCACAATGCGCCAAGCCCTGACCAGCTTTGACTCCGAAGACATTTTGTCACTTTGGGTTTTTGAAAAAAATACCAGCGACTGTGAGGCTCTCGAAGCCGATATCGACAACACCAGCCAAGCCGATGCAGGATTCATCACATCGGATTTCCAAAACGCGCAGGCACTTGAAGCCAGGGATGGGGCCACCTTCGAACTAACCGAACTGCCACCGGATACAGCCTTAACGTTTTTGGCCAAAATCAATAATGGTTCAGGTGAGGTGTTAACCTACGGGTGCAATCAAACCGAAGCCATTGGCAAAGGTAACCTATTAACCCTTAAAATCATTTTAGAGCCGCTCCAGTAACCACTATGAGCATCCATCCCTACCCCACAAAATCCCAAGCCTTCTTCGCTTCTGTCGCGGAAAAAGTTGTTCACCATCGCTTTAAAGTACTTTTGGGCATTGCAGCCATCACGTTGTTTTTGGGCAGTCATCTTATCAACGTGCGAGTTAACAACGCCAATGATAATTTTTTCATCCAAAACGACCCTGCATTAAAAGCCTACCGAGACTTCCAAAAAGAATTTGGCTCCGACGAATTTGTTTTGATCTTGCTCGAAGGCGAATCGCTTTTCACGCCCGAAGCCCACGCTGCAGTGAGCCAATTCGTTCGTGAACTCAAAGAACTCAGATATCAAGATAAGCCAGCATTTAAGGAAGTGTCTTCTCCCTTTAATGTTCCCATCATTCGCGGCGATATGGGCATGTTGGAAGTCACCACCCTGTTTGACCCCAACGAAAAGCCCACTGAGGTCATGCTCAAAGAGGCCCAACAAAAACTCATTAAAAGTCGTCTGTACCGAAATATTCTGGTGAATGAACCCGGTGACGCCATTGCCATCGCAGGCATTCTTACCCTGTTTGTGGGCGATAACAATTTCGCGCACTTCGTCGCTAATGAGACCGAGAACATCATGAAAAAAAATAACATGATGAAATGGAATACCCAATTGGTTGGCTCACCCATTATCAAAAAGCAACTGGATGACGCCACGGCACAGGAATCACAGGTTTACGGCGTGGCAGCCATTGTCATCGCCATTCTCGCTTTGGTCTTTTTGTTTCGCAACACCGCCCAAGTGGCCGCTGCAACGTCGGTGGTTTTGTTAGCCGTCATCTGGACCGTAGGTCTGATGGGCTTGCTTGGCGTAGAGATGAGCCTCGTGAGTATTATTCTGCCACTCGCAGTTATTGTTACGGGGCTGGGATGCTCCATTCATGTGGTAAATGAGTTTCGTGCGTTACGTAAACGCTTCTTACAGCGCCCCGTGGCCGCTATCGAAGCGCTGAGCATCACCGGAATGCCGTGTTTTTTGACCGCCTTAACCACGGGTATTGGCTTTTTCTCCATGGTGGTGGCCCCCGTGGCGCCCATGCAAGACCTCGGGCTCTTTTGTGGCATCGGGGTCCTTTTCTGTTTTGTTCTTGCCATCACTCTTATTCCCGCGGTGCTTTCTTTGGGTAAAGACTCAGAAGATTACCAACGCCTTACCATTCCGCCCAGCGGCCACGATCGAGTCAAAATGGTCAGCGTTTCCGATCGCTTTTACAATGCATTGGCCAAACGTATTGTGGGGCATCCCAAGAAAGTCGCGTTGGGTTTTATCGGTTTGGCCCTGCTCGCCAGTCTGGGGATTCAAAACATTCACGTCGAAAGTAATTTCCTCCACGCCTTCCGGTCGCACCATCCGTTTAGGCAAGCGGTCGAAAAAGTGGACCGTAAATTGGGTGGAACACACGGCATTGAAGTCTTGGTAAAAAGTGAAAAGCCCGGTGGGATATTTAATATCGGCTTTATTCAGAAACTGTCCGAGCTAGAGGATTGGCTCCATGCCGAGCAATCCGGCATGGTGGGTGCGTCACTTTCCGTGGTCGACCTTCTCAAAGAATTAAACTTCGCCCTCATCGGGGAACGAAAGCTTCCTGACACCACCGAGGCTGTCCACCAACTGATTTTGCTCTATGAATCCGGCGGCGGCGACCTCAAGCTGTTCACCGACAACAAAAACCAAATTGCCAGATTGAGCGTTCGGGCCAGAGCAGAGGGAACCCAAAAAGCATTGGCCCTCGAAAAAGCCCTACTGGAGAAAGCCGATACGCTTTTCAAGAAAAACAAAGAAGGTGAAGGCCAACTGTGGATCACGGGTACCCACCCACTCTTTGTGCACTTGGCCGATTACGTTCTTAAAAGCCAGGTGCGTGCATTCAGCACCGCGGCCATCATTATCGCGTTTTTGATGATGTTTTTGTTGCGCTCTGCTGCCTTGGGCTTAGCGGTGATGCTACCCAATCTATTACCGATTTTCGCCACCTATGGGCTCATGGGTTGGATGGGTATTCCTTTAGATTGGCTGACGGCAGTGATTGCGGTGGTAGCATTGGGTGTTGCCGTGGATGGCACCATCCATATTGGCAATCGATTTAGAGAAGCGCGCTTATCCGGTGATGATGCTCAGATGGCCGCACGTTATGTGATGGTGTCCATTGGGAAAGCGTTGGTGATTACCGGTACGGTCCTTTGTGCAGGCTTTGCAGTGGTGGCCCCTTCTGAAATGGCATCTCTCAGCCGATTTGGCATACTGACCGCCACCTGTTTCTTTTTCGCCATGGTTGCGGACCTGATTCTGACGCCCGCCGTTTTGGCCTGGTTAAACCCTGGAGATATCAATAAAAAAGGTTAATTCCTGGGTGAAGTTGGCATTTGTGATGCAGCATCAGTGATTAGAGTCTCATCAACAAAAGCACAAACCCCATGAACGACTTACCCTGCTGGTTCGAGGCGCAGTCCCATCAATTCAAGTACGCGCTGAGTCCGCTCCTTTGTCCACTTTTCTCATACCAAAGCCGGCTCAAACGCGACTAAAGAGACCGTTTTCGTCGACGCCACAAGAGAACCAAACCCATTGCCCACCAGGGGACATTCGCCAATGAAGAGCTGTCACACGACCAAGCTGTTCCCTCGGTGCGCGTGGCGACTTCGTCTCTGGCTGTCCATCTATTTGGCTTGGCGTTGATGTCACCACCCTCCACGATGGGGGTGGGGTCGGTGGCCCGCGCGCTCGGTAAGATTTGAGTGTTCACCGTGATAGTGGTGCCCACGGGATCTCGGGTCCCGGGCATGTCCGCGATGGCGGTATGAATGTGAATATCATGCTCACCGGGACGGTTCAAAACAGGATCAATAATGGTGATTTCATCGCCTCGGTAAAGTGGATGAAAGGGACCGTCGTTCACTTTCACCCAGCTGACCAATGAATCTGCAGGTACCTGGGCATTGGTCGCCCCAACCTGCAACTGAATCCGAACGTTGTCGCCTTCTCGCCATTGGTCTGCATCGGGCGTGCTCACGCTTTTCAAAGCAGCCCAAGAAATCAATGAATGACCGGAGGCCAAACCAAAAGCACCGTCTGAAAGTCCCTCTGGATCGAAACTCATTGAGGCGAAAATACCCATAAAGGCATAGCCAGTGTGCCCAAGCTCAGTGGTGCCGAGTTCGTTGGTACCGGCAACCTCGTCGATTTCAAAGGTAAACCCAGACATGGCGGGCAGTTCAAAATCCAACTCCATGGAATCTAATAAACCCGGTAAGAATACAGATACCAAGGAAGGCAATGACTCTTCGAGAGACTCAGGGCTTTCACTGAGCAAACCGCTATTCAACACGGTGACGTCCTGAATCCAGTTGGTGGCATCACCGACCAACAAGGTCAGTCCGCCGGTTTCGGTCACCTCCAGGGAGAGGTCAATGTAGAGGTCCGCACGAACGGTGAGAAACCGAACCCAACCACCGGGCAACTGTAAAAACATATCCAGGTCCATGTCCTCGATGGCCAAGCCCATCAAAGGCTCTTCTAAGGTAAAACGCCCTGGATTGGCTGGGTCTTCGGTGGTGAGATTGCGCCCAATTTCCATTTCAACCGAACCTCTTGGAATAATGTCCACCTGCAGCGGTACACTTTCGTTGTTGGTGATTCGGTCTAACGAAGGCAGTAACAAGGACAGCGCCCCCGAGGACAATCCAGTCAATACTGCTTCATCGAGGGTTTGGCACAACGCGCCCGAAGACCTCAAGGTCTCCGCCAGTTGGTTCAGGTAGTTTTTTGATACCGCCATCACCATGTCATAACCTTCACCGGTGGTGGTCAATAAAGGCGGATCAAACTGAAGCGATGGTGGCGTCGCCAATTCGAGTTCAGGCACGCATGCAGAGGCGGCCTCATCGCCTGGCGGCAAGCGAAAGCCACCCATAGTGGTAATGTTAAGCGCGTGTGCCATTCCCCCACTGGCAGCAGCAGGGACGCTCACATCCTTGGCACGAATGGCCATGTCCACCGCTGAACCGGGTTTGATGAATTGATCTACAAATGAATCTAAAGCCACCTGACCTTCAATACCGGTGGCCCGAGGCACTGGCATGGGTTCGTTGGTTTCGGGCGCCATGACGCCCGCAAAACGACAAAGTTCATTGGCCGTATCGCAGTAGGTTAACTCAGGGAATGGACACGCTGTTGATGCATCACAAGTTTCAAACAATAAACCATTCATCGCTTCGTCGAGAGCCTTGTCGAGTTCTTCCCGAACACGGGATTCCAACAATCCCCAAATCAAAGAATCGAAAGCCTCTAAAAGCGTACATAACTGAACATCATCTGAATCCAACGCGATATCAATATCACCGACGATGACGCGCATGCGATCGAGAGGGTTATCGTTATCAAAGGTGATGGTAGATGTGATCAGTTTTTGTGCTCGATTGATCTGAGCATCACAAACGCCCTCACCCAAAAAACCTAGGTCATAAGAAATCGGCAAAACCGATGAAAACAAAGTGGCAAGAACGGTCATTTCCAAATCACCGTTCGCAGTCCCATTGAAACTCATCTCATCCACTTGCACGTAGACATTGCATTTGTTGAAAAAGTCTTCTTCACACGCCGTGTCATTGGCAGCGCACTGGTTTTCGCACACCTTAGCGCTGCTGTTCACTTCTTGTTCTCCGATTTTATCCCCGATGAGCCCTTTGTCATCATGAACGGAGCGACAAATATTTTCAGCATCACATACCCCATCGCCCGCTGGGCAAGGTGCTTGTTCGCAAGAAAAGCCAGCAACGGCGCTGAGAATCGAAGGCGCAATTTCTTCGAGTTCGGTCAGTCCCTGATCCGCCATATGGGCCACCACAGCATCGTCCAGCAAATCCTCAGTGGGATAAGGGTCGGCAAGAGGGGTCATGCCATCGCACCCCTGGTCTTCACAGGCCAGGGCGAACATCAACAACAGGACATAAAATCGACTCAATTTCACAAGCAGCTCCTCGAAAAACGCATTTTTTAAATCGTCCCAACAGTATGCTCTAAGAATGGGTTTCTTTCCACCGGAAATTATACCGATATGGGGGTTAAAACACCGCTGTAGTTCACTTTTGGCTCATTAGACCGTTTTTGGGGGCCAACCACACTCAAATGGAGTCTGTTTTCTGCGTCCAGCCATAAAATCCCATGTTCCATGCCTGGCCACAACCAATGCTCGCCCACCCAAAAACCGTCGCGATCCATCTGAGAACAGTGGCCCTCCCCGCTTGGGTGGGAGTGAATCCAAGCCACGGGCGTTTCTTCCCTTGCTTCAGCCTCCCGGAACAATCGTAAAACGTCTGCGGGCGACACCTCAAAGGCTCGCTCTTTGACCGCTGCTTCATTGCTCAGTGATTCGAACACAAGTCGCCCATCACGCCGCCGGCCAACCACCCCGCAACATTCCTGCGGCCACGTCCTCCAAAAGGCTTGGTCCAGTTGCTCGGCAATGGATGAAGACCAGTGTGATGCAGCGGATGGGCAACGCTCACCCATTTTGATAGTCCGCATCGTTTTGCGCATCGATATGCGCTTGTGGGCCACACACTGGACAAGCATCGTTTGGACGGACCTGTAACTCCTGCTTTCGATCCGATTGAAAATCCATCGCCCAGAGGCGACCCGCGGGCCAATCTAAGTCTGGGACCATTCGCTTTAAACCAAACAGCGCCATTTGGGTCCCCACCACGCCACAAGAAGCGCCCAACACCCCGACACTCTGGCAAGTGGGCATGATCGCGGCCGAGGGCACTTCTGGAAAAACACAACGCAGACAACCACTTTCACCCGGTTCCACACAGAGCAACTGCCCCGCCCAGGCGCTAACCGCGCCGTGAACTAACGGCACACCCTCGAGCACACAAGCGTCGTTGAGCAGATATTTGTTGGGCAAACCATCGGTACAGTCAAAAACAATATCATGCTGCGCAATGAGCTTCCGCGCATTATGGGTAGCAACCCTCTCCTGTAAAATGTTGATGTTGGCATCTGGATATAGTCTTAAGGCCGCATCTCGGGCCCCCTCCACTTTGTATGCCTCGAGGTTTTCTGGTCCGAAAAGAATCTGCCGGTTGAGGTTGCTCTCTTGGACGCGGTCGTCATCTACCAAGGTAAGCTCCCCAATACCGGCGGCCGCGAGGTATTGAATCACGGGTGCCCCCAATCCCCCGCAACCCACCACCAGCGCTTTGGAATGCTGAACAGAGCGTTGTCCCTCGGGTCCCCAGCCTTCTAAAACCCAATGTCGTCGAAAGCGATTCAGATGTTTGTTGGGACTGGGAGACTGACTTGCCAAGTTTTCTTCCTTCTTTACAGGTACTTAAGAGCGAAAAAGGGTTTATCCCCACTCGATACCGCCTCGATTAAAATTTTTGCACCCACCCTCATGATCTGCCAGAGTTAGGGGGCATTTGGCAAGGAGCACCCTGAGCTTCCTCGCACATTCATGGAGAATACAGGTCATGGCCGAAGTGGTGGTTGAATTAGACGGACAAGAAGTGGTCCGAGTGCCCCTCAACGGACAAAAGACCATTATTGGCCGCGATCAAACCGCCGATGTTTATCTGGAGAACCGCGCGCTGTCCCGCAAACACGCGCAACTCGAAAAACGAGGCGCAGGTATCTGGATCAGAGACCTTGAGAGTCAAAACGGGACTTATGTGAATGGTGAGCGTATTTTGGAGCCCATTCCCCTTTCCAGTGATGATTCCATTCAGCTGGGCCGCTACGATGTGTATATCGAAGGGGTCAAAGAAGCTTCAGCTGACACCACCGTATTTACGGTTTCGAATTCAGAAGGGCGTCAAAGGTACGCTCTCGTGGGTGAAGAAGTGATCGTGGGCCGTTCACCCAATTGCGATATCCCCATCACGCACAAAAGTATTTCTCGCCGACATTTCAAGTTAACTCAAGACAACGGGCTTTGGTTTATTGAAGATATGGGCTCTCAAAACGGTACCCGGCGTAATGGCAACCTCATCGAGGGCCGCGAAGCTTTTGCCATGGAAGACGTGGTTCAAGTGAGTGAGTACACTTTTGAACTCAGTATTCTGGACAGCGAAACCACCAACAGCGAAAGTGGTTTTTCTGAATCCGTGAATAAAACCATGATGATCGATCCCTCCAATCTGGCAAAGGTGGCAGATTTGGGTGGGGATTTAGCGGTGGATGATGTCGAAGAAGACCAAGAAGGGGCAGACATCAGTGTTTCAAACCTCAACCCGCCCGAAGAAGTTGAGTTTGCGGACGAGGAAATGAGTCAGACCAAGGGACTCAGCGCCTTCGCAAAAGACATCGCGTTTGAAAACACCAAATCGTCTGCATCCAAAAGTCTTTCCGCTCAAAAGCAGCATGTGATCACTTTTCAGATCGAAGATTTGAGCGAAGAACTTTTCATTGAAAACGAACCCCTGGCCATTGGTGAAAATGGCTCGTACGGCGCGCCAGAGTCCGATCAACTTTTTGCCGACCAAGCGTACATTCTCTTTACCCCCACCGCTCAAGGGGTTCTCGCGACCGTGGTCGGCGATCGGCGACTTTTGATGGTCAACGGGGAAAGCAAGCTCTTTGCTCTTCTTGAAAGCGGCCAAACCATCGAACTGGGTCACCTCAACGCCTCTTATGAAGAGAAATAAAACATGACGCCGGAAACTTTCGGCCACACCAGTACATCCCAATTTCCGCAGGCACAGCGACGGGTACTGTTTTACGCTCGTGCCCATGCCGTGTTCTATACCCGGGTGGCGTTGCTGCTGTTGTGCTTGGCTATTTTTGCGGTGCCCGGTTGGCAAAAGTTATCGCCACTGACTGCATCCATAGCCATCCCCATGTTCTGTGGGGTGTTGATCTACACCATTGTGGCTTATGTTCTGTCAGAGCACAAAAGGTTTGGTCGGCAAATCATGTTCTGGACCATGAACTGCGACCTTCTGGTGCTGCTGACGATTCTTTATTTTAACGGTGGGCTCGTCTCACCGATCATGACCGCCCAGCTGCTGTTCACCACCTTTTTTGCCCTGTTGTTTCCGAGCCCCATTGGTGTCGTGGCCCCCATGCTCATGCTACCGGCAGCAACTTGGGTCACCATTGTCGGTGACAACACCCCACCCCTCAATGAGCTGTCACTTCTGTTGCTTTGGCACACGTTACTGAACGGACTCGCCATTTACATTGCCGTCTATTTGTCATCGAGAGAGGAAGCCCAGCGACAAGCCATTCTCCACTTAGAAAATGAATTGGCGTCGTTGGCACGAACCGAAGAGCGCAACCGGCTGTCCCGGGACATTCACGATGGACTGGGGGGTACCCTTTCAGGTCTGCTCATTCAAACCGAATACCTGCTGACCTTGGTGAATGAAGACAACCCGCTCCGAGAAGAACTCCTGGAACTCAAGACCGCAGGCGAAGAAGCCATCGATGAAGTACGAAGGGCCCTGTCCATGATGCGCAACGAGTTTGAGCTGGTACCGCAATTGGAAAATGCTTGTACCACTTTTACCACGCGGTCTCGGCTGCCCGTACAACTGGATATTACCGGCATCGCCCCAAAACTGACCGATGACCAGCAGCTCAGCATTTTCCGTATTCTGCAGGAATCCCTTACCAACATCATGAAACACGCCAAGGCGGATATGGTGGAAGTGGAGGTGATTTTTGATACGTCCGGTTTGGTGATGCGCATTAAAGACAATGGCAAAGGTTTCGAGCCAGACAACAAACTCAAGCTCCATTATGGCCTTCAAAACATGCGGGAACGGGCTCGGAAGATTGGTGGCGCCGTAGACCTTCAATCTGAACTGGGGGAAGGCACCACCATCACCCTGCAAGTCTCCGCCCTAGATTAGGCGTAAATCGCGCTTCTATTTTTCCCAAAAAACGATATACTGGGGCCCCCCTTGCATAGGAGTGCAGCCATGAGCCTCATCCGTCTCTTTGTCGTGGAAGATCAACCTAAAATTCTGAAAAATCAGCTTAAATTGCTTGAAGCAGCCCCCGAACTGCAAATCGTGGGAACCGCCCTTTCTGGCGAAGAAGCACTCGAAGAACTTGAAAAGATGGATGAGAAGCCCCATGTCATTCTCTGCGATTTGGGCTTGCCTCGTATGTCCGGCATCGAAGTCACTGAAAAGGTCCGCGCCACCTATCCCGGCGTTGAAATTCTTATCTTCACTGTTTTTGAAGAAGAAGAAAAAGTCATCGGAGCCATCAAAGCGGGTGCCGCAGGTTATATGCTGAAAGGCGCTGAAGCCCACAAAATTGTCGAAGGCATCAAAGACGTGCACCAAGGCGGCAGCGTGATTCAACCCTCTTTGGCTCGCCGGTTGTTACAGCACTTTAATGCACCACCAGAAAAAGAAGGCTTAAAGCCCGAAGTCATCACCCCGCTCACCAATCGCGAGGTGGAGTGCCTACAAATGATTGCCAAAGGCCTCAGCAACAGCGAAGCCGCTGGCGTTTTAGGACTGTCCAAGGCCACTGTGCGCACCCACTTGGAGCATATCTACCAAAAACTCGATGTGACCAACCGGGTTGAAGCAGTGACCGAAGGCATTCGTCAGGGCATCATCGATCTGTAACCCTAAGGACCCTCTGGTCGATGCAATTTTCTTTGAAAACTCTCACCTTTTTGTCTTGGGTTTTGATGGTCACAAACGCCCAAGGGGCCACGCAATTGGATTGCAAAGAAGTGGCCCCCATCGAAGCCAAGGGTGACTTTTTAGCTTTGTGTGAAACTGTCACTCAGATTCAAAAAGACACCCTGGTGACGCCCGTTGAGAATATCGTTTCGCGATGCGAAAAAGCACGTAAGCATTTTCCAAATCAAACCAATCTGTTGCACTACTTGGAGTTTCAAGCACGACTCCAAGGGCCGCAACCCAACACCGCCCTGGCGCATCTGCAAGCCCTCGAAACCAGCGCCTTGGGTGAGCACACCCAAGACATGTGGGATGCCCACTGGACCCAGCAAAAACGCCTGCCACCCAACACCAAAAGTATCTCTAAGAAGTTGCTGAAACATCACCCCGAACTGGTGGCACGGTATGTGGCAGAAAACCCAAAAGATTTGTCAGCCAAAAGCCTCGGGAATATTTGCACAACGTTAACCCGGAAATGGCCCCACCTTCCCACCACACAAGATTTAGAAAAAAGCCAACTGTGCCACCCCAAAAAGCTTTCTAACGGGCACAAAATTCAACGGCTCGACAATTTGTTGAAGTCTTCATTCCCACTCAAAGCCGCTGCAGAAGCAAAGATATTGTTGGCAGCCGATAGCGGGCTCTCCAAAAAGCAAAGGGAGAAGGTCAACCTGCTTTGGATTGAAACTATGGTCCGAGGCAATGAGGTATCCAAGGGGCTCGAACACGCACAAAAACTGACAGCGAAACACCCAAACTCCGGCGTTTACTGGGGAAAATATGCATGGGCCCTCGCCAAAGCCGGTCAACTAGAGAAAGCCGTGGGCATCCGCCAGCAACAAGAACAAAAAGCAAAACAAACTTCACAAAAAGAAGAAGGTTGTTTTTTCGCAGCCTTCGGAATGTATGAACTCAACCAATACCAAAAGGCCAATGAACATTGGCGACGCTGCTTCTCCGATTACCCAAAAGGCAAGTGGGCCAATGCCTTAACCTGGTATATTCCTTTTACCCATCTACTCAATCAAGAACCGAAAAAGGCCATCACATTTTGGGAATCACGACGGTTACGAAAAAATAAAGCGTCTGCACGAAAGCGTTTTTTTCTGGCCTTTGCGTACGAACAAAACGGAGAACATGAGAAATCCAAACCGATTTTTACCGCGCTCGCTAAGTCATACCCCCTGGATTACTATGGGGTCCTGGCCCGCGAACAAATTGGACTGCCCCCTTTAAAAGGTACCCCTCTGGCCCCCGATGCCTTGGAACTGAAAGCCAAAGAAGCATTGCCCCACCTCAATACAACCCAACGAATTTGGCTGGCATTGGGTGAAGCCCAACTGTTTCGCAAAAGCTTATCGGTGGCACAAATCAAAAAGAATCGGGCCGCATTTTATGGGCTTTACCAAAAACTGGGTGATTACCATCGTCCTTGGCGACGTGCAGGCAAAATAACGCCGCGCTATAAGGCCACTAAAGGCGTTATGTCATCCAGCCCTACCTGGCGCGCCACTTACGCCATGCCTCACCACAAACTCGTTGCCCAAGCCAGCGATGCAACCCAAATGGCACCTGAAATGATCTACGCCATCATGCGAACCGAAAGTGGTTTTATGCAACAAGCCATCTCTCCCGTGGGTGCCTTGGGACTCATGCAACTCATGCCATACACGGCGGCTTTCGTGGCTGATTCTTTAAAAACGCCTTTACCGCCCCGAAACGAATTATTAGCACCGAAGGGTTCTATTTGGCTGGGCTCCCATTTTTTGAGCATTCTAAAAAAGACGTTCAAAAACGATTTTTTGGTGGCCGCGGCCTA
Organism: Myxococcales bacterium; assembly: GCA_002721815.1. GTDB lineage: Bacteria > Myxococcota > UBA727 > UBA727. The sequence continues at coordinate 87,513 of PBLQ01000061.1, read as the reverse complement.
CAATGGCTCTCCCAAGGCCGTACATTCTTGGGTCACTTCATTCGGCAACTTGCCCATTCCCCTCTTCGTTGAGCGCATCCCTTACCGAGAAACACGGCAATACGTGAAGAAAGTCATGACCACGAAAGCGATTTACCAAGCCTTTAATGGTGGAGAAGTGGCATTGGAGTTTCCAGAACGGGTGCCGAACATTGGTAAAGAAATTCCTAGGATCGAAACCGTAGACACGCAACTCAATTAAATGAAGACTTGATCAGCTCGTGAACTCGATCATGTTTTCGGCCATTTCGGCCAACTCTCGGATTTCGGTCATCAATGATCTCAGCTCAGACTGATTCATGCCCAAGTTCACCATTGAATCCAAAACCTCTTGCTCCAAACCGATTCTGTACCGGGGGTTGGCGCGCATTTCGTTAACGCCTGAGACCACACGGACAATATGAATGTTTTGGTCATCTTCTATCTCATCTAGGGCATCGGTATGGTGTTCCATACAGATGTTGGAAAGAAATTCAGGCATGTTCCATAAAACGGCCATTTCTCCACCCAAATCCACGTGCATGTGCTCCAAGATGTGATCACACATGGCGTCGGACACTTGGTAGGGGATATCTCCAGAAAACATCAATGAAGACAGGGATCTAAGGCACACTGTCTTCCCGATATCGTGAAGCATGCCGCCTAAAAAGACCTGGTCGGGATCACCCATGTTGCGTTCCAGGGACAGCCAGCCGCATCCGAATGCGGTGGTCATGGAGTGCAGCCAAAGATCGTGCCATTTTTTGGCAAAAACTTGGTGGGCCGCTCGAATTTCAAGGTCGAACAACGCACGGGTGGAAGCCGCCGCCGCGACTTTGGCCACTTCGTTGAGCCCCAATCGAACCACGGCCATCCGAATACTCACCACGTCTACACCACGGGAGTAATAGGCAGAGTTCGACACTTTGATCACTTGTGCTGAAATCGCTGGATCTTGTCTGATCACATTGACCAATTCGCCCACGTCAGCTTCGGGCTTATCGATGATTTCGAAGACCTTACCGGCCAGAGATGGAAAGGCTGGTAAATCCCCTCGGTTTTCCCGAAAGTGGTTAAATACTTTCTCAGAAATCTCGCCCATATTCGCGAGTTCAGCATCATCAGGGTCTTCGTACTCTAAGGACAAATCGTAGTCGGCCAGTTCACCCGGATCGATATAAAGCTCGTCGTCATCAACCGGATCAAGGTCTTCTTCATACTCGTCGTAATCTTCTTCGGCCAAAGCCTCGCCCGACGCCGATGCGTTAAAACTGTATGCCTGCATTTGGGATTGCATGGCGGCTGCACCGTAAGAAGGTTCTGGGGGGTCAGGTTCAACGTATTCTTCTTGAACAGGGGGTGCAGCAGCAGCCGGAGCAGGCGCAGGTGCAGGCGCGGCTGGGCGTGCAGGCGCGGCGGGCCGTGCAGCTGCAGGAGCGGCAGCCACTTCTTCCTCATATTCGTATTCGTCTTCGTCTTCGTCTTCTTCGTACTCGTACTCTTCTTCGTATTCGTCTTCTTCGTACTCGTACTCTTCTTCTTCCTCATCCTCATCTTCGTATTCGTATTCGTCTTCTTCAGCTTGCGCATGCTGTGCTGGATTGGCTTGTTGATTGCCACCAAACATGTTTTTGATAAATCCGAACATTCTTCACCAGATGCAAAATGGGACGCGGCTTCACGAACCTATTGTTATTGACTACTTATACCGTTGGCTGGAACCAGAAGCAAAATCCTAGCCCCCGTTTTTTACACTTTCGATGGCGCGCAAAATGGCCTCTGGCGTGGCTGGGGAAGCCAACTTGACCTCACGACTTTTGCCATAGCTTAAAATGGCATGTCGAAGGGCGGAAACCGCTGAAATTGCTAGCATAAAAGGCGGTTCGCCCACTGCTTTAGAACCGTGAATGACCTCTTTTTGCGGGGCTTTCTCCAACAGTGAGACGTGAAAATCTTGGGGGGTGTCCCCCACTGCCGGGATTTTATAGACGGAAGGGCAATGGGAGATCAGTTTCCCCTGATCTGTCCAAAGGACATCTTCCATGGTCAACCACCCCAAACCTTGGACGAAACCACCTTCCACTTGGCCAATGTCAATGGCGGGGCTTAAGGAATCACCCACATCGTGCAAAATGTCCACGCGGGTCAGCAGATGACCGCCCGTCAAACCATTCACTTCCACTTCACTCACCGCCGTACCGTAAGCGAAGTAATGAAAGGGTTTGCCCCGCCCGGCCGCGTAATCATAATGAATGTTAGGGGTGCGATAAAACCCAGTGGCCGACAGAGACACTTGAGCCATCCATGCTTTGGTGGCCACGGTTTCGAACCGTAACGTTTCTTTGGGGGCCAAATCAGAACGGACGATCCCGTCTTCGAACACAATGTTTTTTGCATCTTTGGCAGAAAGGCCCATTTCAGAGGCCGCTACTTCAGCCATGCGCCGTCGTATTTTTAGACAGGCATCTCGAACTGCTTGACCATTGAGGTCCGCGCCACTGGATGCAGCGGTGGCAGAAGTATTGGGCACCTTCTCGGTGGACGTATTCATCATCCGGATGTTGTGAAGGGGGACGCCCAACTCATGCGCACAAATGGCTAACATTTTTGTGTGAAGGCCCTGCCCCATTTCAGTGCCACCGTGATTCAAATGAACGGTCCCGTCCGCGTATACAAGAATCAACGCCCCAGCTTGGTTGAGCATGCTGTTGGTGAACGAAATACCAAATTTAACGGGCTGAAAACCAATGCCTTTCTTGATCCATTTGGATTTTCGATTGAATTTATCAATTTCTCGTCGACGCTCTCGGTATTGCGAGGAACTTAGAAGCTGCCGGGTCATGGTGTGGATGCGATTGTCTCGCGCCTTTACTTCTTGACCATAGGGCGTGATGTTTTTGGGCGCCTTTCCATAATAGTTTCGCTTTCGAATAGAAACGGGATCTTTGCCCAGGGTCTCAGCGATGCGGTTCATAACCTCTTCCACCACCAACATTCCTTGGGGGCCACCAAATCCCCTAAAAGCAGTATGGGAAACATGATTGGTTTTTAAAACCCGACCTTCGAAACGCAGATTGGGGATGTGGTAACAGTTGTCGAGATGAAACAAGGCGCGATCCAAAATGGCGCCTGAAAGGTCAGAGCTCCATCCACCGTCGGCATAAATGTTTACATCGAGCGCGAGCAAATCTCCGGACTCAGAAAAACCGGCCTTGTATTTTGAGATGAAGGGGTGCCGCTTCCCCGTTTGGTGCATATCCTGGTCGCGGTTTAATCTGATCTTTACGGGCCGATCGGTATGTAAAGCAGCCAAAGTCGCCAATGCCGCGACATGTGCCCCCTGGGTTTCTTTACCCCCGAAGCCTCCGCCCATTCTTGGCACATCAACGACAATCTTATGACGGCCCACTCCGAGCACCTCGGCAACTTTCGCTTGTACTTCAGTGGGATGCTGGGTGGAGGAAGAGATGGCAAAACCACCTTGCTCCTGGGGGATTACCAATGCGGCATGGGTTTCTAAGTAAAAATGGTCTTGTGCACCGTTGCTAAAAGTCCCACTCACCTGATGGGCCGAGGATGCCAAAGCCTCGCTCACATCCCCGCGAGCAATCACATGGGGATTTAATTGAAAAGATTCTTGCGCGATGGCTTTTTCCATATCGAGCAGGGGTGTCTTCTCTTCTATGTCACAGCGTACAGCATCGCACCCGGCTTGAACTGCGGTCAAGGAGGTACCGACCACCAACGCAATGGCTTGGCCTGAACACTCTAACTCTCGCGTTGCAAGCAAGGGCTCGTCGTGAAAGATGGGGCCGATTTGATTTTCCCCGGGAATATCCTTGGCCGTGAGTACAGTGACCACTCCATCCACCAGCAGCGCTTCTTGCACATCCACGGACTTTAAAATCCCTTTGGCCACAGGACTGGGAACGACTTGCGCCCAAAGCATCCCGGCGGGCGCAGACAAATCGTCAACGTATTTGGCTCGGCCGGTGACATGCCCCTTGGCGCTTTCATGAGGCGCGGGGACATGCAAAGGGCTTTTGATGGTGTCGACGCTTGGGCGGTTCATACGCGTACCTCCGGGTGCGCGAGAGCCCCGGCACGAATGGTTTGGGCCGCTTCATTCTTCATGGCTTCTTCGAAAAAACCCAACAAAAAGTTTTTCGCGACTTTTTGTCGATACCACGACGTGCCTCGATGATCGGTCATGGGCGCAAAATCGGATTCAAGGGCCGCTAAAGATGCGCGAATGGTACCCGCAGTGAGCTTACGTCCCAACAAAGCTTTTTCCGCGCCGTCCGCACGCTTGGGTGTGGCCGCCATGCCACCAAAACCGAAACGCGCTTCGGTGATTTTGCCATCCGCATCTCGGCACAAGGCCAAGCCCGCTGCCACTGCAGAAATGTCCATCTCTTTGCGTTTGGAAACTTTATAGGAATTCGCATAGGCATCTTTATGAGGGATGAACACCGCTTCAAAGATCTCGCCTTCCTGCAAAGCGGTTTTTCGATAATCTAAGAAAAACTCGTCGCTGGAAACCTCTCTCGTGCCCTGGGCACTGCGCAAATGAAACCGCGCATCTAAAGCCAAGAAAACCGGCGCCAAATCTCCAATGGGGGAAGCATTCACAATATTGCCACCCACCGTTGCTCTGTTTTTGATTTGTCGTGATGCAAAATAACGCAGCATGTTCTCTAAAGCGGGCAATCGGTTGGCCACGGCCATTTCGAGTCGTGAAAGCGTCACCCCAGCTCCGATCGTCCATCCTTTGTTGTCGCAGGATAAAACCTTCAACTCTTGAAGGCCTTCGATGGAAACGAGGAGCGGTAACGCGCGATGAAATTTGGTGTATTCCAAAGCCAAATCCGTAGCACCCGCAATGATTTTGGCTTGGGGTTGCTCGGCTAGAAGGGCGAATAAGCTTTCAAAGGAATTAGGCCGCCAGAAACGTTGTTCCTTTTCACTGTATTGAACTTCAGACGTTTCAAAGGATTCAGCGGAAAGCGCTTCATGAAAATGATCTTTGGGCCGCAAGCCACTGACTTCTTTTCCCGCCGCGCGAATGGGCCGATAGCCCGTGCAGCGGCACAGATTGCCACACAGTTGATCGTCCAGCTGCCATGGGCCATCCATGTCATCCCGGTAACACGCTTCAAACAAGGTCATCACAAAGCCCGGGGTACAGTACCCACACTGCGATCCCAAATTGCGCACCATGGCTTCTTGAACCGGGTGCAATTCTCCATTTTTGGCCAATCCCTCTACGGTGTAAATTCGCCGACCATGGACCGCTGGTAAAAATAACAAGCAGGAGTTCACGGCCCGATAAGCCCCTTCATCCCCGTCTTTGTCCAGTAAGACCACCGAGCAGGCCCCGCAGTCCCCTTCGGCACACCCTTCTTTGGTGCCCGGTAAGTCCGCGTGATATCTCAAGTAATTCAAAAGTGTCAGGTTGGTTGAAACCCCTGCCACCTCATGAAGCGCGTCATTGACCCAAAATTGAAGCTTTTCCACAAAACGTCCTAATTATGAGTGCTTAGGATAGCACATAACCCTAGTGACATACCAATCCATGCCCCCTTTTGAAGTTCTTAATTTTCTGTCAAAAACATGTTAGCTCACTGCTTGTCATTGAATTTGCTTAAAAAAGGCGCTCCTATGAAAGTCTCTTTGGTGGTCCCCTGTTATAATGAAGAAGATAACCTGGACCGACTGTTTCAAGAAATCGACGCGGTTTTAGACCAGCACCAAATCGATGGTGAAGTGGTTTTGGTGGACGATGGCTCATCAGATAAGACCCGCGACATTATCAGCGCCAAAGCCGCCGCTGATAATCGATATAAAGCATTAATTTTTCGACGAAACTATGGCCAAACCGCGGCCATGGTGGCCGGCATTGATCACGCCATTGGCGAAGTCATCATTCCGCTCGATGCCGACCTGCAAAACGACCCGGCCGACATTCCCATGCTTTTGGAGAAGCTCGATGAGGGGTACGATGTGGTCTCTGGCTGGCGAAAAAACCGCCAAGACAAAGCCATTTCCCGAAAACTCCCCTCCATGCTCGCCAACCGGCTCATTTCCAAAGTGGGCGGGGTCCATATTCATGATTACGGGTGCACTCTAAAAGCCTACCGAAAACGGGTGATGGATCATGTACACCTCTACGGTGAAATGCACCGTTTCATTCCCATTTATGCACACTGGGCGGGCGGAAAAGTGACTGAAGTGGTGGTGAACCATCGTCCACGCATTGCCGGCGAAAGCAAATACGGCATCGGTCGTACCTTCAAAGTCATTTTAGATTTGCTCACGGTGAAACTCCTAGGCACCTATGCCACCAAGCCCATTTATTTCTTTGGTGGTTTTGGGTTTCTTTTGTGTGCGGGTGGTGGGCTGGTGGCATCCATCGCCGTCATAGAAAAACTGGTGTCCAATACCTTTCCCCATCGCTTCTCCATGCTTTTGTTGGCGGTGTTCATGGGGTTGTTGGGCATGCAAAGCATCATGCTCGGCCTACTGGCCGAACTCCAGGTGCGTACCTACCACGAGACCCAAAACAAACCCATTTACCTCATTGAAGAAACGATCAGTGGTGCGCAAGCCCAAGCCCCACTGCATCAAGAGGCGAAAGGATCCGAGGCGTGTGCGGAATTGCCGGCCTAATCACACCGCCGGGATTGCCCGTCGACATCGAATCCCTCAAAGCCATGCGCGATGTGCTCACCCATCGTGGTCCGGACGATAACGGCTACTGGGTAACGGAGAACCGTGGGGCCAACATTGGCTTTGCCCATCAACGTCTCTCTATTTTGGATCACGAGGGGGGATATCAACCCATGGTCCGCGCCGACAAACAAGTGGCGGTGGTCTTCAACGGACAAATATACAATCACGTGGAACTCCGCAGCGAGCTCTTGGACTTGGGCCACGAGTTCAAATCCGATCACAGCGATACCGAAGTTTTACTTCACGGGTACGCCCAGTGGGGACCCGAATTACTGCCAAAGCTTAATGGCATGTTTGCTTTCGCTGCGTTGGATAAAAACCGCAACACGCTGTGCTTGGCTCGCGGGCCGATGGGACAAAAACCCCTCTATGTCGCCACCAAAGATTTCTTTCATGGTGCACAAGATGCCAAACCCTTCTTGGCATTTAGTTCTGAACTACAATCCCTCACCCAACATCCGCAGGCCAATCCGCAAATTAGCCCATTGAGTGTCTCTCGTTTTTTGGCCTTCGATTTTGTCCCTGACCCTGACTGTATTTACCAAAACGTCTACAAAGTACCTCCAGGTCATCATGTCATGCTCGATCTCAACCAGGGGCTCCCCGACGACCCTGGACTGACCACCACCCCTTACTGGGATTTGTGCTTTGGCAGTGTGGCACAACCCACAGATTACCCAGGCCGACTCGAACTGTTACGACAAACTTTAGCCGCAAGCATTCAAAAGCGAATGGTGGCCGATGTGCCATTGGGGGTGTTTCTCTCGGGCGGTATCGATTCCAGTTTGGTGGCTGCCCTTGCCACAGAATTCACAGACAAACTGCAAACATTCTCCATTGCCTTTGAAGATCCTTCTTACGATGAATCTAATTACGCGCAGGATGTGGCCAACCATTTAGGTACCCAACATCACGTGGAACGGCTCAACGAAAAAAACCTGTTAGATGTTTTTCCCACCATTGCCGACCACCTCTCAGAACCCTTCGCCGACCACTCTGTGGTGCCCACCTATTTGCTGTCTCAGTTTTGTCGTAAACACGTCACGGTTGCCCTTGGGGGCGATGGTGGCGACGAACTCTTTTTGGGGTACCCCACCTTTGTGGCAGAAAAGGCCGCCCAATGGATCAAGACCATGGGTATTTTATCACCCAACATTCTAGGCACCCTCGGAACTGGCGTGGCTAAACTTATTCCCGTTTCTCACGACAACATGCCGCTTGGGTTTAAACTGCAACAATTTTCTGGAGGCCTGCTTCACAAAGACCCGCTCCAGCGCCACCAGCGTTTCTTAACGGGAATGGATGCATCCACTTTGGGGCCTTTGATTCAACAAACCAGCCCTGAGCAAGCGTTTCTTCCCTTACAAGAACTCACTGCGCAGGCTCAATCAGTTGGGGCGCGTGATGTCTATGACACATTGACCTATGGCTATTCAAAAACCTATTTGTCTGCGGGCGTCCTACAAAAAGTAGACCGCGCCAGCATGGCCGTCAGTCTCGAAACTCGGGCCCCCATGATGGACAAGGATTTTGTTCGCTTGGCCCTGTCGTTCCAAAACCAAGAAAAACTCAAAGGGACTCAAACCAAAGCCATTCTAAAAGATGCAGCTGAACCTTTACTGCCGTCGCATATTATTCACCGACCTAAAAAAGGCTTTGGTATGCCAGTCGCATCGTGGCTTGGCGGCCCCTTGCGGCCCATGGTGGAAGATCTGTTCACCCCCGATAAACTTGAAATCGATGGAATTTTAAACGCAAAGACCATTCAAAAAATGGCCCAAGAGCATTTTAACAAAAAAAGAAACCATCGAAAAACGCTTTGGGCAGTTCTCATGTATCAATGGTGGCGCCACCGAGTGCACCCGAAAGGGTCGGGGAAATTGTCATCATGATGAATGCCCCCAAAATACCGCTCCTGGTGGGTCTAATTTTGCTAGTGGCAACGGGATACGCGTACATACAATTTTTTAGCGTACCAAGCGATGCCCCAGTGGCCCACTACGAAAAAGCTTATGGGAGCATTCAAAAAGATTTACAGTCCAATGACATTGTCCTTATTCATCCAACTTGGCGAGATGATGTGGTATCGGCATTAAGCCAGATGTCCTCTGGAAATGCTGGCCCACAAATCACCAGTACCCTGCCCGAGGCCGCCGGTGAGTTCGGAGAACTGATTGTCATCGCCGATCCCAACGCACCACCGTTATCTCAACGTTTAAAAAAGATGCGATTCACCCAAGCGACGAACATCGAAAACGGCGCCCATATTTTCACCCTAAAGAAAAAAAATGGTTCAACAAGCGCTCAGCTAAATTTCATCAACCTGCTCCCGCAAGCCCAAGTACAAGTTAAAGACAAAGACGGTAAGAAAACAACTTGTAAGTGGTCCAGCAAAAGCCGAAAATTCAAATGTCCCAAACTTCCCAAATGGATGTACGTAGGCCCATACAAGATGAAAAGCGGCAAAGATGAAAAACGATGTATTTGGAGTCACCCCATCAGCAAAGGCGAAGTCCGCATTCGTTTTCCAAAACCACCTTTAAAATCCACTCTTATTTTTGAACACGCTTTTTCAAACAGCGCCGCACGCAGCTCGAACAAAAGCCCGGTGACGGTAACCCTCAAAAAAGACAAAGAAACACTCACCCATCTCAGCCAACAACGCAAACCTGGATTTTCGAGATCTACCTTAATTGTCGCTCAGCCTGCTGCCCAGCATCTCGATGTTATCGTTCGAACCGAAAACGATGGAGCGGGGCATTATTGTTTCAATCTCATGACGCAAACTGGTGAGGCTCAACCATGATGCGAAGAAGTAAAGAAGCAGTGCAAAATTGGTTTTGCCGAGAAAAATATGCCAACACGATGGCCCTCGCTTTGGGCGGGATGGTGTTTTTGACTTTGTGCTGGCTCATTCCCGCTCAAGGTCTCACCGATGACGATGATTTTTATGCACCGGCAGGAATTTCTTATTTTTCCTGGTTTCAGGACTTTCTCACCGATCCAAGTGGGGCCTCTGAATCCAAAAACATTCAAAAAGCTTTCCGATTTAATAAAGAGCACCCGCCCATGGCAAAATGGAGCATTGGCTTTTTTGAATGGCTTTTGCATCAAAAAATGTCGTGGCTCGGCTCTTTAGATGCCGCCAGAGCTGGGGTTGCGTTTTTTGCTGCCCTCCTTGCCGCCTTTGTTTTTCGTTTTCTGCTGTCCTCTTTTGGACTGGCCGCAGCCCTATTTGCCGTGGTCGCACTGTTTTCACTGCCGCGATTCCTGTTTCACAGTCAAGTGGCCACTTTAGATGTACCGGTGGCCACCATGGTGACCTTGAGCACCATCGCTTTTTGGTGGAGTCTGCAAGCGCGTCGCTGGATTTGGGGCGTTGGTCTCATCTTTGGCATCGCTTTGGGCACCAAGCTGAATGCACCATTTGTGGCCATCGGTCTCGTCCTCTATTTTTTGTTGGGGCACAGCCGAGACATTTCACTGTCTCGTAAAGGCACTCATGTGGCCTTGCCCCAAATCCCATATGCTTTTTGGGCCATGCTCTTTCTGAGTCCCTTGGTGTTTTGGTTAACCTGGCCTCATCTGTGGCACGACACCTTCGATCGACTTAGCGCTTACATCAAATTCCATATGAACCATTATCCCATTTTGGTGTTTTACCAAGGGACCCGATACTTGGAACCACATGCGCCATGGCACATGCCCTTCAACATGGCAGCTGGCACCATTCCCCTCCCCCTTCTAGTCTTAGGGATGTGGGGCGTCCTGCGCGCTTCTCGCAGTGCCTTGACCTTGTTCTTGAATGGAGATCGAACCTGCGAGCCCCAAGATAAAATCCAAGCACTCGTGTTACTTCAGTTGGTCTTTGCCATCGGTATCGTCGCCTTCAGCCACGTGCCCAAATACGGTGGGGAAAAACTGTTTATGCCCTTCTTCCCACTCTTCTGTATTTTAGCAGGCATTGCCTTTTCGAATTTACTGAACAATCTCTCATCCATGTTTGGCTTGAAAAACGTCCCGTTAAAGCATGGTTTGGTGGGCCTTGTGGTACTCATTCTTTTGGGCCCCGGGTTTTTAGCATCAGAGCGATTTCATGGGGGCTATGCGCTTTCTTATTACAGTGAGTACCTCGGCGGCTTGAGAGGGGCCACCGCCGCTGGCTACGAACGTACTTATTATGACGTTGCCGACAAGACCTTGGCCAAATGGCTCGATGCCAATGTGGAAAAAGGCGCAAAAGTTCATTTTGAACCCAATCACAAAGAATACAAGCGAACCTACAAGTGGCTCAGACGAGATGGGGTTATCTCTCCCCAATTAAAGCTCACCAAAAAGTGGAAAGACGCCAAATACATTGTTTTGACCCACGAACGACGCTGGCGTCAGTACGGTGAGCTGCTTGAAAAAGCCGCGCCACTTAAAGTGGTGTATGAAAAACGCATTCAGGGCGTCCCGCTGTATACCGTCTATAAAAAATAATTTATTTGTACCGTCGACGCCAAAACAACAAACCCAAGACCAAGGATAAAGTCAGGGCACTGGTTGATCCATCGTCGGTTGCACTACAGGCGCACCCAGAGCTACTGCCAGGCGCACACACGTTGCGGCTGAACGAATCTCGATAGGTGCAAGTGGTGCCCGTGGGGCAGACCGCGGGGTTGGACAAACAACTCACCGGGCGACACAGACCTGTACCGCCACCAGCGCCATCATCGGGGAGCATATCGGCTGCACATTCATAAATCGTATCACAGGGATTGTTGACATCGCAAGGTCGTGTGCACAGGCCTCTGTCACAAAGGCCAGAGTTACAATCACTCCCAGATTCGCACACATCGCCGGTTCCACCGCGGCCATAGGCACCTTCCGTACAAACCCCCCACTCGTCTTCATCACCATTGTCGACGCATCCATGGGTGTTGGGACAGTCCCAATTGCCGCGGTTGAGGTTGCAATTTTCATCACCGTCGGGCGTGGTGGTGGTTGTGTTACTGCCGCCGTTCCCACTACCGTTACCATTGCCATTGCCATTGCCGTTCCCATCGCCGGTTCCATCACCAGACCCCGTGCCCGAACCCAATAAGGGGGTACAATAGAAGTAACCGCCCTGCTCGACGCAGGTTTGGCTGGGGTCACAGGTGTAACCCAAATCGCAGCGCTGGTAACAATGGGCCGTGCCATCAAAGCTGTCGGTCAAACATAGTTTACCCACGGCGCAATCCATGGGGTCTGAGCAAATGCCGCCTTCCTGCACATTGCCCATGGGCAAACACGCACCAGAACCCCCTTGTAACTCAAAACAAGTTTCGTTCGATGCACATTCCGGCCCCGATGGTGGTGTGCATTCCGTGCGACAGAAAAAGCTGTTTTCGTCCATGCCAGTACAGATCAATCCCTCGGCACACAAACTCTCAGGACCGCAAGCCTGCCCCACTTGGGCATCACCGGAAGTGGAAACGCAAAGTCCTTGATCATTTTCAGCACCAATACAATCTTGGTTTTCAGCGCAATCGGCATCGGTGTCGCATTCTCGGTAGCAATAGTAGTCGGTTCCGCCGGAACCGGCACAGACCAAACCCTCTTCGCAGCGACGCTGGTAACAGTTCTCTCCTTCGCCCACCACCGCAGCTAAATTACCCGTGGCAAACGTACAGTAGTTGGTGCCATTCACATCCGTACACTCATAGCCACTGTCGCAATCACCGTCTTGATTACAGGTTTTCGAACAAAACTGAGTTTCGTTAAAAGTAATGCAAGTAAAACCAGAGTTACAATCGTTCTGACTGTCGCACCCATACCCCATTCCACCGCCGGTTCCTGGATACAACGCACGTAATCCATTCTGGTCGTCGAGCAAAGGCGCTTCTGGTTCAGTGTAGGCTTGCGCACTCATCACAGCCCAGTCGCATTGAATACATGGATGGTCCAAACCAATAAAATGGCCCATCTCGTGTACGAAAGTGGACAGCATAGAGGCGCAATTCCAGCCCCCGCAAGAGGATGACCAGTCGAAGGCATCCGTTCCGTTCATGGCCATGTCTGCATCCAAAATTTCTCGAAAGTTTTGTCCACCATAAGGGCAAATATTGCGCGGCAGGGTCACACCCAGTGTTCCATTCTCACCACCGCCCACTTCTGCGCGCCATTCATTGGCCGTGAGCAACCACATGACCTCGTGCAGGTTTTCGTTCGCCCCCAGTTGACGGTTGCTGGAATGGCCGCCGCTGTCTAAATCCAATATGGACCCAGAAACATTGCTCCAGACCTCGAGTCCGTCATTGAACGCCGCACTCCATTGCGCGGTGGTCACGCCCGGTGGCACCGTCTGACTGTCGTATTTTACCGTTACGATGGCGGGGTTCCATCTCGCAGCATTGCTGGCGTTACAAGCCCCACAACCATCACCGCTGACGTTCCCGCTGGCATCCATTCCATTACACAAAAATTTATAAGCGTTGAGTTCTTGGCTTCCCAACACCATCAACATGCCACCCAAAAACCAAGTCAGCTTTTTATTTATCAATTAAATGCTCCTATTACAATTTGGTTGGGGAAAGCGGTTGCATGGGTTGCGCCGGTTTCATGGGCTGTCGCAACGGCTTTAAGGCTTTGGGATTGATAACCTTGAGGTTGGGCGTCAGTAACTTAGGCTGCGCTGGCACTGAAGCAATGTCACGCACCAGTTCTTTGAAATCATCCAAAGCGGTAAAAACACGCGGCGTGGCCGGCTCCATTTTCATCGGTCCACCTTGCTGCCGATAAGCAGCCACCACATCGTTGACATCTTCAACCACCAACACCCCGGTTTCGTCTCGGATGACTTTAAATTTTCCAATGCCCACCCCGTAGCTCACGATCATGTTTTCGTAACGCACGCCGAAGAGTAAAAACTCCTCTCCTGCCGCAAACCGGTGGTTACCAGCGATCCACTGACTGATGCCGTTCAGACTCCCACCCACTTGGTAAATGATAAGCTGCTCCCCTTTGGAAGCGCCTTTCATTCCATCCAATACCTCCACCAAAGTAAGCGTAATGATACGGCCCCGACTGTCGGTTTTCACTTCTTGGGCATAAACCACCGCGTGCACCACCACTTCTGATTTCTGGGTCATCACATCCAGGGGGTCCACCACCACAATGGTGGCTTGTGCTTGGCCATTCCATAAGAGGGGTAAGAAAAATGCCCAGGTCAAAAGCCAATGTCGGAATCTTTGTACGTGCATGCTCAATCCTTTTCTCATCTCGATGAGAAGTTTACCATCCAACAGATTTGAAGTCCAAAGACACCGGGTTTCATGTGGTATCCAGGTATTTGAAATCACGACTAATTTCGTGACCCTGCGCCAAACCTGCCTCTCCAAATAGAAACGGCTGAGGCTTGGCCTGCATTCAAAACATTAAAAACACAAAAAAGCCTAATTCAATCCGTCAGGCTGCCCATGGGCGGATTCTGACAATGAAATTAGGCTTTTAGGTGTTTTGAGGACAGATGTCCGATTTAGCGGTCTTCGATGGCCACCAGCTTTTTGCCTTCGCCACCCACGTAGTTGGCCTTGGGGCGGAAAATGCGATTGTCACTCAGCTGCTCAACCACATGGGCCGACCAGCCCAAAACGCGTGATACCGCAAAAATAGGCGTGTACATGTCGGGATCAATGCCCATGGCGTAGTAGGTGGAAGCCGAATAAAAGTCCACGTTGGGGTTGATGTTCTTTTTGTCGAGCATCAACTGCTCCAAACGCGCGCTCATTTCGAACCATTTCACATTGCCCACGCGCTTGCCCCATTCCTCGGACATCGCTTTGAGATGCCGCGCACGCGGATCGAAAACGCGATAGACCCGGTGGCCAAACCCCATGATTTTGCGCTTTTCTGTGAGCGCAGTATCCAACCAGGATTCCACATTGTCCAACTCGCCAATCTCCATCAACGTTTTCATCACCGCAGTGTTGGCGCCACCGTGCAACGGCCCTTTTAAGGACCCTACAGCAGCACAAATGGCGGAAACCATATCTGATTGCGTGGATGCAACCACGCGAGCGGTGAAGGTACTGGCGTTGAAGGAATGATCTGCGTGTAAGATCAATGCGAGATTCATGGTGTCGGTGACGATGTCCTCCGGAACCTCGCCGTTACACATGTATAAAAAGTTTGCGGCGTGGCTCAGGTCTTCTCGAGGTGTAACCAAGGGCTTTCCTGCTCTTACACGCGCGATGGCAGCCGCCACGGTGGCCGTTTTGGATATCAATGCGATGGCATCATCTTTAAGTGAAGCGTCGCTCAAGTCTTCGGGATCCGTGAGATAACCAGAAAGCATAGAGATGCCGGAGCGCAAGGTTGCCATAGGGTGGTCTGCGGGCGCTTGGGCCACATAGTTTTGGACACTCTCTGGAATCGTTCGTGCTGCCACCAACTTGGCATTGAGTTCTTCAAGCTGTCCACGGGTTGGCAAACTGCCGTAGAGGAACAAGTGGATGATCTCTTCGAAAGAACAAGAAACCAGTTCGTCCACATTGTATCCCAAATAAGTGAGTTCCCCTTTAACCCCATCAACACGAGAGAGGATGGTGTCTTCCACCACAACCCCGGCCAAGCCCTTAGGTGCCATAATTACTTCAGTCATTGCTCATCCTTCCTGGAACTTCCAGGTTCAAATAATTGCTTACGAAATCAATAAAGGCCCAAATAAGAGTGGTTCAGGGCCTTTGGATCCCACAAATTTTCACGGGGGCAGCTTAACGAAATTCCCGTGAAAAGCAACGGGAAAGCATGCACTTATTTAACTGAATATTAAACTAAAGGGGCGATACTTCAAGTTTGCCATATTGCTTGATTTTCTTTTTGCCCAACTTCGGAATCACGATCTTGTTTTCGGGACTGGCTTCAAGGATTTTCACTTTATATTTGTACTTTTTGGAGGTCCGCTTCACCAAAAACTCTATCACGTGCGTCCCTACAGAAAGATTAAGCGCACGACTCCCCGTGAGCGGCGTGGTGCGGCCGGTGCTTTTTCCATCAACAAAAACCGTGGCATCAGGCCGAACCAATAATTCTAAGGTGGCCATTTTTTTTACTTTATTCGGGCTGCTTTTTTTGGGGGCAAGCGCTGCAGATTTGGCCGCCGTTTCTTTTTTCACACCTAAATCAACCACAATTGAAGGCGGTTTTTCGATGCCATTGTGAGCGGCTGTTAGTTTTTTTGTATTGTAACCCGAAGCTTCCAGCCGAATGTCAACAGAAGCGGTTTCTCGAGGTAGCAAGCTTGAAAAGGGTGTCACGCCTGCTTTTTTTCCACCGATATAAACCCGCGCATTTTTGACGGCACGTCCCCGATGATCGACCGCGCGGATATTCACTTCCCATTTGGCAAATGAAGGCGCTTTCGCTTCGTCCTCATCGCTCTTATTGCCACAATAGATGGGGATGGGAATAAATGCCGCCTGATTTTCTAAGACCGTCACTTCAAACTCCGCGTTTTCGCAAGGAGGGGGTGCTTCGGCCTTCACCAAATGTTTCCCTGGTGAAACCTCTGAGAGTCTCAAAGGCAATTTGTCGCCCACCAAAGTTCCATCAAGAAAGATTTGAATGCCGGATGGCAATGGAAGTTCGCCGACTTTTTGCAACTCGATTTGTCCCATGGGCGTGTTGAAAACACGCTGCGTGGCCACCGCCATCAAAACCAACAATAAGGCAAAAACAGCACCGATGGCCATGAACACCGGGGCCCTGAAGGGCTTTGGCACCACTCGAATCCAAGATGCGAGTAAGGCAATGACCGGATTGGCGGATTTACGACTTCCATAAAATTCAGAGAAAGATCCCCCTTGAGAACCGATGCTCTGGCCAAGGTCTGGTTTATCTTCTGGGGCCACCGATTGGCTTGCCGTAATGGCATTGGCTGAAACCCCGCCTTGCCAAGTGTTGGTCGCGGGGCGTACGGGGGAAGTTTGCGTGCCCCCCGGTGCCACTAAATTTTTGGTGAAATCTCGCGTATCAATCTCAGCCTGCCCCTGCGGCAGATAGGCCTCGGCATCTTCCGGGGCGAGGCCCACAGTATCTGCGGTGTAAGAGAAGCCGCCCGTTTCTCCCTCTCCCTCTTCATCTTGCAATGGCTCCTGCGCTGCGGCGGTGGACTCATTGGAGCCCACCAGGTCATTGGCGTCGGAGTTCTCGGGCAAGGTCAGACTGGGATTATCGCCACTCGTCGACAGTTTGTTCGGGTCGTCCTTACTAAATTCTTGAAAACGGGCATCTCCCTTGCGCAATTCTTCAATGGGGATTGCCATCGTCGCCATGTCTGATTCATTGGACGGCAACGTCCCTCTCGCCGCGTCATCAACACCAGTAATATCATGGTTTTGGTCCGCATCGCTCTCATTTTTTTCGTCGTCAGAGACATCTGTGGCAGCCCCTTGCGCTTGGTGCGTATTGGGATCTTGCTTGCGAAAAAACGGCGAGGTCATCTGAACGATAGTGGCGTCTGCATCTTCACTGCCATGAAACCCTTCGGCATCTGACTCGGCCGTAATGCCGGCATCCTGGGTCTGCGCATGTAACTCGTCTGGCTCTTTTTCTCCCAGCCCAAGGGATTGTTCTAAAATTGAACCCGCCCGTGAAGCTTCGAAAATAATGGTTTCGCCTTCTGAGTCCTCTGAAAAATCGTTCTCGCCCGTCTCATCACTGGACGTGGTAACATCGGGCAAACCATAAGATTCACTGTCCTGAGGTTCAGTCTCTTCGCTGGCCCCACCAAACTGATCACCTTCCCCCCCTACCGTTCGAAAGTGCTCCATTTTGGCGTGCTCTGCTGCCACCTCGGGCGCATAGTCCTCACGTATGGTTTCCGCCATTTTCTTGGGGCCATAAATGGTCCGGCCTTGAATTAAGAATGGTTGTAAAGCTTCAGCTAATTCACTGGCCCACTGATATCGATCCTCGACGTCGCGCGCCAGTGCCTTCAAAACGATTTGCTCGAGTTCTCCCGGGATGTTTCGATTAAAAGAAGTGGGCGTTTCCACCACCGCGTCGCGAACCCGTTGCAAAGTAGAGAAATCGCTTTCTGCAATGAACAAACGTTCTCCCGTGAGCATTTCATACAGGACGATACCCACGGCAAAGACATCTGAGCGACGATCAATGGGTAGTCCACGCACCTGCTCCGGAGACATGTAAGCAAATTTGCCTTTCAAGACGCCCACCTGGGTTTTGCTGGCGCGATTGGCCGCTTTGGCAATACCAAAGTCGATCATTTTGACTTCGCCATCAAAAGAAATCAAAATATTTTGTGGAGACACATCACGGTGAATGATGTTCATGGGCGTCCCACCGGGGTCCTTTTTTCGGTGTGCGTAGTCCAACGCCTCGCAAATTTTGGTTGCAATGTAGGCCGCCTGAGAAATAGGCATAATGCGGCCATTTTCTTTGAACCGGTCGAGCATCATTCGTAAATCGCGCGAGGCCAAGAACTCCATGGCAATGTAATAGTGGTCACCATGTTTTCCCAGTTCATAAATCTGGGCGATATTGGGGTGGTTCAACTGTACCGCAATCCGAGCCTCATCAATGAACATGGTGACGAATTCTTCGTCTTCAACCAAGTTGGGTAGGATTCGTTTGATGGCGACAATCCGCTCAAACCCCTCCACCCCGAAAGTTTTTGCTCGAAAAACCTCGGCCATCCCACCAATATTGATGCGCTCCAAAAGGAGGTATTTTCCGAATCGAACCGGATTGAAATCCATTAGAAAACAGGCCCTTAGTCAAAAGCGAGAGACCGGCTAAGTCTATGCCCAACGAGCCCCAAAGGTCAAAAAGACTTTACGAAAAAGGATTTAAGCCGCTACGGGCCTGTTTTTCTCCAAATTCCGGTACTGTATGGCTTCCTGGACGTGACATTTATGCACCTGCACCTCCCCCGCTAGGTCAGCAATGGTTCTGGCGACCCGCAAAATGCGGTCATGGGAACGCGCGCTCAATCCCAAACGCTCACCCGCCCGGCTAAGCCAAGATCGCGTTGCCTCATCGGGCCACGCCCATTGTTCAAGTTCCTTGCGAGACATTTGCCCATTCAAGGCGTGTGACTGAAACCGCTCTCTTTGTACTTGGCGAGCAGTGATGACCCGCTGCCGAATTTGGGTAGAAGACTCTTCACGCTTCTTTTCCTGCAATAACTCCAACGGTACGGGGGGCACCTCAATCTGAATGTCCATACGATCCAAAAGAGGTCCACTTAAACGGTTGCGATATCGACTGACCTCATTCGCCATGCACCGGCAGCTTTGACGGGTTTGGCCGAAATAACCACAGGGACATGGGTTCATTGCGGCCACCACTAACGCGTCCGCCGGATAAACCAACGTGGCCATGACCCGACTCAAAATCACCTCGCCACTTTCCATCGGTTGACGAAGATTCTCCAAGATAGACCTTGAAAACTCAGGAAGCTCATCAAGAAACAAAACACCACGGTGCGACAAACTTAATTCCCCAGGACGTGGAATGCCACTGCCGCCACCGACCAAACCCGCCCGTGAAATTGAGTGATGCGGTGCACGAAAAGGGCGCTGTGACATGAGCCCTTTTCCTAAGTTAAGTCCAGCTACGGAATGTATTTTGGTCACCTCCAACGCCTCTTCTTCG
The DNA here is from genome assembly GCA_002721815.1 of Myxococcales bacterium. GTDB lineage: Bacteria > Myxococcota > UBA727 > UBA727. The sequence continues at coordinate 68,121 of PBLQ01000061.1, read as the reverse complement.
GTCAGTGGTGGCATAATGGAAGACAGTCTCGAGGCCATCATGGTTTTTCCAGTACCGGGGCCCCCAATCATTAAAACATTATGACCACCTGCAGCTGCAATCTCTAACGCGCGTTTGCTCAAAGACTGGCCACGAACATCTGCGAAGTCCTTATCGAAATGCTGTAATTGCGGTCGGGCGCCTTTGACCAATGTTGCAAAACTCTCATCACCCGTTTTCAAAAAATAAACTGCATCATTGAAATGTTTGACTTGGCGCACTTTTAAATCACGTACCAAAGAGGCTTCAGCTGCATTTCCGCTGGCAACCAGCAAAGTTTCGCAACCTGAACGTTTGGCGGCGAGCGCTGCAGCTAAAACACCATGAACAGGCTGAATCGCACCTGACAAGGACAACTCGCCAAACACCATCACCTTTTCTAAGCGTTCAGTGGCGATGATGCCCTGTGCACCCAAGACGCCCAAAGCGATGGGAAAATCAAATGCGGACCCCATCTTTTTTAGGTTGGCCGGCGCTAAATTCACGGTGACCCGGCCCGCTGGAAACAAATGACCGCTGTTTTGTATGGCTGCCTGCACCCGAACCTTTGCTTCTTTGACCGCCCCTTCGGCCAGCCCCACCGTGACAAACACCGGCAACCCGCCGGCCACATCAACTTCTACCTGAATGGGCATTGCTTCAACGCCTAATAATGTTGCACTTAAAACACGACAAAACATTTTCCACCTCCACCACGACCTGTGCAGGTTTCATTCCAAACCGTATTCAGGGTTCTGTATCCACTAAAATACCCACCGCTAGGCTTACCGAAAAAATGGCATTCGCTCTTGGACCCAAAGTGGAATCGAAAGCCCAAAACGGAACGCCTCCATCAAGGCTGCTTGGTTCATCTGCGAGGCTCAGAAACCACTTCCTGGCGCATCCATTTTCGAGAATTTGGCCCCCATTTTGCCCCAAAGACACTCAACGCCCTAAGGCCCTGTTTTTTAGAGCTTTTTTATCCTCACGGGTCTGCTGTTTTCCACAGATTTGCGCCCTTGCCCCCTTTTGCCATTTTTTTCAGCTGTTAGCCTCTCCTCATGTTTACCGGATTAATCGAAACTTTAGGAACCGTGAGCAAGATTACCCCGATGGGTGAGGCAACGCGTTTTCTGATCCAGCCCGCTGCCCAGTGGAATGATGTGGCCATCGGCGATTCCATTGCCATTAATGGAGTTTGTTTAACCGTGGTTCCGCAAAATGAATCCCAGGATGGTTATGGTTTCGATCTTGGCCCAGAAACCCTTCAGGTGAGCTCTCTGTCGCAGGTGGAAGAAGGGTCCCAAGTCCATATGGAGCGGGCGCTGCAAGTGGGGAGTCGACTCGGAGGCCACATGGTCCAAGGTCACGTCGATGGTGTGGGAACGTTACAAGAGCAGACATGGGTGGGCGAAACCTTGAAGCTGCGTTTTGCCGCCCCCCATCAGGTACTCAAATATTGTATCCATAAAGGTTCTATCGCCATTGATGGTGTGAGTTTAACCATCAACACGCTTCACGATGACGGTTTTGAAGTTTGGCTCATTCCACACACCCTTGAAAAAACCCGGCTGCACGAAATAAACATGGGCGAAAAAGTCAATCTCGAAGCAGACCTCATCGGGAAGTACGTCGAAAGGCTCACCCTGGGGGCACAAGAATCGCAAGAATCTTCTAATATAACTTGGTCGTCTCTGGCGGCTTTTGGGCAACAAAAACCATAGGAGTTGTCATGAATTTATCTGTCGTAAAAGAAGCGGACCCATTGAGATCTGACGATAATTTACTATTGGCTTTCGGCGACACGCCTCAAGAACGTGTGACGCGTGCCATCGAAGCATACCAAAAGGGACAATTCGTCATTTTGGTGGATGACGAGGACAGAGAAAACGAAGGAGACCTTTGCATCGCCGCAGAGAAGATTTCCCCCGAAGCCATCAACTTCATGGCCAAAGAAGGCCGAGGACTCATTTGCTTGGCCATGACCGGGGCGCAGCTTGAACAGTTAGACCTTCCCATGATGGTAGAAAAAAACTCGTCTGGTTTTCAAACGGCTTTCACCATCTCCATTGAGGCCCGTACCGGTGTGACCACGGGCATCTCAGCGGCCGATCGCTCTCGTACCGTGGAGGTGGCCATCGACTCAAAGAGCAAACCTGAAGATCTCGTACGTCCCGGCCACATCTTCCCACTGAGAGCTCAAGAAGGCGGGGTTTTGGTGCGAACAGGTCAAACCGAAGGATCTGTTGACCTGGCACGACTGGCCAAACTCAACGCATCCGCAGTCATTTGCGAAGTGCTCAAAGACGATGGCTCCATGGCGAGACTGCCCGATCTGGTGACGTTCGCAAAAACACATGAGCTCACAATTTTGTCCGTGGCAGATATTATCGCCTATCGATTGACCACCGAGAGCTTGGTGGAGCGATACAAAGAGGTCATCGTCCCCACCGAATATGGAGACATGCGGGCCATCGCCTTTCGATCTCAAATTGATGGACGCGAAGCTTTGGCATTGGTGAAGGGCAGCGATGAGGATCTAAAAAATGCAGCCGCACCACTGGTACGAGTTCATTCAGGAGACCCGCTCACGGATGTATTCGGTGGAATTTTAGATCGCGGTGGACTGATGCTCAAAGGAGCGCTCAAAGCGGTGGCCCAAGCCGACTGTGGTGTGATTTTATATTTGCCCAAACCACCAGAGCCCATCAACTTTGTAGAGGCCCTCACCGAACTGGAAAAAGAAATTAGCGCATCCGGAAATTTGCCTGCAAAAAACCGGGCCCCTAAAGGAGAATCAAAAGTCATCCGCCACTATGGTACGGGGGCTCAGATTTTACGAAGCTTGGGCTTAAAGAATATTCGATTACTCACCAACAACCCCATTCGGCTGTCTGCGGCCAAGGGTTTTGGTTTAACCATTACAGAAAAAGTGCCGATCGACGGCGTTTAATTTACGAGGACAATCATGAGCAATATTAAAACCATTGAAGGTCACTTAAATGCAGCGGGGCTGAAGACAGCTGTTGTCGCAAGCCGTTTCAATCATCTCTTTGTCGAAAAACTGGCCGGAGGTGCATTGGATGCATTGAAGCGACACGGTGCCGATGAAAACGATCAAACCTTGATATGGGTACCTGGTGGCTGGGAAATGCCTTTGGCTACCCAAAAAGCGGCACAGAGTGGAAATTACGACGCCATTATTTGCGTTGGCGCGGTGATTCGCGGGGGTACCCCTCACTTTGATTACGTGGCCGGTGAAATGATCAAAGGTATCTCCACCGTAAGTTTACAAAGCGGTGTCCCAGTGACCATGGGTATTTTGACCACCAATAATTTGGAACAGGCCATTGAACGCTCTGGTACCAAAATGGGTAACAAAGGCTGGGAAGCTGCGGTGGCTGCAGTGGAACAAGTTAACCTTCTTCGCCAACTCGCTTAAGATTTAGGATCACCGCCGTATGGGAAAAAAACGCAAAGGGCGAGAATGCGCGCTTCAAATTCTATATCAAGTGGAGTTGGGTGGGAGATTGAACCTCGAGACCCCAGCCGACCCGAGCGCCTTAGAAAACGTGCATGTTCGGCCCATTCAAAATTTCTCGGAGGCACAACTGGACGAAGTCATTGGAAGTTTCTTTGAACATTTCACCGCTTCGCCAGACATTCATGAGCACGCCAAAAATTTGGTCCAAGGGGTTTGCACCAATATCCAACATATAGACCAAACCATTTCGCAAAATTCGCCCAAGTGGAAGATTGCTCGTATGCCCCACGTGGATCGAAATATTTTGCGGTTGTGCGCTTTTGAATTACTTTTTCAAAACACACCCCATCGTGTGGTCATTGACGAAGGCATCGAAATCGCAAAAAGATTTGGAAGCGATGCAAGTCCGAAGTTCATCAACGGCGTCTTAGACAGCGTGGCCAGTGCGGAAAGATCTGCGTCCAAATGACCTCCAGTGTTCGTCCCATCAGCCAATCGAAATTATCTTCGAAGCCCAACTTGGCTGCGTCGCACCTGCTGCCTTTGACCCTTGCACAACTGGATAGATTACAAGCGGATACGCTGATGGTCGGTATCCACCAAGATGTGAGACCCCTCAAAGGGGCAGCCGGCTTTATTGATTGGCGACTTTGTGGTGAAATTTCTAACTTGCTTCGCAACCAAAGCTTTCATGGGGAACCCGGTGAAGTCTTGTTAATTTCCGGTCGAGGGAGACTGCCTGCCATTCGTATTTTTCTGATGGGTTGGGGACCTGTCAAAGCCAGCGTTATAGAATGTCAGAAACGTTGCGAGCAAATGGTGCGCAGCATTGAAATGGCTGGGGCGCATAAGGTCGCCATCGCCCTGCCCGAACCTTGCGAAGCACTGATCACGCCCGCCGAGTCGATGTTGAAAGAGAGACTTGGAAGTCGGTTCGAGGGCATTTTCGCCCCCGAAGGTCAAATCTAACTCAATAGGTCATTTGTGACGCTGGTGGCGTCTGTGAAGCGATGCGGGTGACCCAGTCCTCTTCCATGCGTGCACGGGCCCGCTCGTTTTTGCGTGCATCATCCCAAATGTTGATGGCGTTCACAGGCATCCACCACCAGGCATCCACACAGGTTAACGGATTAGGAATCGTAACACCGCTTGCCAAACCCAAAATGATCATGGGTGCATCGAGAACCCGTTGCACCAAAAAGTGTAGCCCCCAGTTGATCAAGCCCTCTTCGAGATAATCATCGGGCTCAGGCTGATCGATAACCAACATGGGCAACCAAACGGGCCCTCCCACACAACCAAAACAACCACCGCCCACAAAAAAGGCCCAAAGCTTGTCATCGACCTCTTTTGACAGATTTTGATTCATTTTGAAGGCAAAATGTTTTTCCCAAAAACCTTTTATCCTTTGTTTCTGCTTTGACGTTAAAAGTTCCTCTTCAGACGCCTCGGCATCTTCCGAGCCGGTCGCAGCATCTGTTTCGTCGTTCACCGTCTCATCGTCATCGCCAGAGATTTCTTCATCATCACCGTCCACTTGGGCGAGCTGTAGAGGGTGCGACAGTTTTAATGGCTCTAAAGCATTCATAGAGGTCGGCGTCGAAGCAAAACTGGGAACGGAAACAAACAAACCAGTTAGGATGATTAGAAATACGGGCATATCTACCTCTGGGTGGTTGAGGGGCGTTCGAGCCCCAAGCGTGACATCACTTCCTGCAAATCTACCCAAACCTCTCGCTTTTTCAATGGAGACCGAAGCAGATAAGCAGGATGAAAGGTGGGCATCACATCAATGCCCTCATAGGTGGCCCAATTCCCTCGTAATTGGCCCATGGATTGTGAATTTTGTAATAGGGTTTGGGTGGCGTAGCGGCCCAGCGTCACGATCACCTTGGGAGATAAAATGGACAGCTGCTCTTTCAAAAAGGGTTCACAAGCAGCCACTTCATCAGGCTGAGGGTCTCGGTTATTGGGAGGGCGGCATTTCACCACATTGCAGATATAAACGTCTTCTCTTTTTAAACCCATGGCGCCAATCATTTTGGTCAAAAGTTGGCCTGCCGGTCCGACAAAAGGCTCGCCTTGATGATCCTCTTCACCCCCCGGACCTTCGCCCACAAAGACCAAGTCTGCATTGGGGCTGCCCACGCCAAAAACGATATTGGTACGGGCGCGATGAAGTTTACATTTCTCACAATTGCCAATCCTAAGATCTTTGAGCTTTTGTAACTGTTCAGCTTGGCTCCCTGAGGGAATATCTTCATCGTGCTGCACCTTTTGGGGGGGGTGATGCGCACCTGAAACGCTGGGGCTTTGTGAACGCGCAGACGGAGGCTTAGCCCTTGGCGGGCGCGGCAAATGCGTTAACCCGCTTGCTAACGCCTCCTCCAGCCTTACCCGTAAGGCAACAGAGATGCCCGCGATGCTTTCCTCAAAAGACTCAGTCACTTTTTTCCTCGTCACTTTGCGATAAATGCAATCCCACCATTTCGTCCTTATCGGTGAACAAAATAAACGAAGCCCGAATGGCGGAAATAATGCCAACACCAACTAAAAACAGCGCGACCGCCACCAAGAGCGGCCCGGCCCATGAGGCAACAAACAAAATGCCCAATCCGACCACTACTGAGACGAGCCCTCCCACAAAAAGCCGAATTCCAAAAGTTCTCAAGCGACCGCGCTCTCTCGCTAAAAATTCTTCGAGTTCTTCAAAAGTTTCGTTATCCTGGGCCAAAGCTCCCCCATTTTCTTTATTTTTCAAACACTTAGGCGACTCTCTAATTCCGCCCGGCGGCACCAAGAAGGCCTTTTTTATCTTAACAGCGGTATTTTGGATGTAAATCGCTATTTTCTTTTAGAAAAAGGCGTTGACGTAGGGATCTTCTTTTTCGTAGTTTCATGCCACATAGGACCAATTGACAGAAAAATGGCAGGAACAACCGAGTGAAAACGAGCGCTGCAACTAAAGATCCCTCAGAACTAGGGCCAGAAGAGCCTGAAGAGACCACAGGGGCACCCGACGAATTGAACCCCATGGATGGGAGAGACCGGCCCACCACATTGTCTCGGAAAATCATGGCCCGCGAGCATCGCAAAATGCGAGCCCGTGGCGAAATGCTCGATATTATCGATTATTGGCGTCCAAGCAACCGCTCTGAATGCCTCAACATGCCTCGACCGTGTTTGTACGTCTCCTGTCGGCATCACCTTTACCTCGACGTAAACCCTAAAACAGGGTCCATCAAACTTAATTTCCCAGACAAAGAGGTATGGGAATTAGGCGAGTCCTGCGCCTTAGATGTGGCCGAGCGTGGCGGCATCACCCTCGAAGAAGTGGGCCAAATCATGAACCTCACACGTGAGCGAATTCGCCAAGTGGAGGTCCGTGGTCTTGAAAAACTCAACGGGCTGAGTGACGAGGGTGACGAAGGACTCGAAGTCTACATCGATTGGGATCCGTCCGTCTCCGATTAAGGCCTGTTACGACTGTGTGACATTCCGCCCTTTTTTGAAATGAATCCATTTACCCCAGAATGAAAGCTGGATAGGGGTTCATTTTTGGGAGGAATTATGTCCGCACAACACATTCGATCGATCAAAACCGCTCTTATCTCTCTGTCCGATAAATCGGGCCTAGAAACCCTGGCCACCATGCTCAGCGAAGCGGGTGTGCGTATGCTCAGCACCGGTAATACCGCGAAAAAGATCCGCGAGTTGGGACTGGATGTCACGGATGTGGCGGATGTCACTGGCGTTGCAGAAATGCTGGACGGCCGCGTGAAAACCCTCCACCCCAATATTCACGGTGGCATTTTAGCCGATCGCCAAAAGGAATCACATCTGCGCCAACTCAACGATTTAAATATTCACGCCATCGATTTGGTCGCGGTGAACCTCTACCCCTTTGAGAAAACCGCCGCAAAAGAAGATGTGTCCGAAACCGCTCTTATTGAAAACATCGATATCGGCGGCCCCACCATGATTCGCGCAGCGGCCAAGAACCATGGGGATGTGGTGGTTTTGACCGACCCCCAAGATTACACGCGATTGGGCCAAGAGCTGCAAGAACACCAAGGCACCACGCTGTCGTTTCGGCGCTACTTGGCGCTTAAAGCCTTCGCTCGTACGGCCCAATACGATCAACATATTGTGGAAAACTTAAACTTAAAGCTTTCCCAGGTGGAACAACCTGCAGCCAAGGAATTACGCTATGGCGAAAACCCACACCAAAAAGCTTGGGTGCTGCACAGCGACGACGCCTCGGTTCCCTTAGCACAAGCTGTTCCCCTTCAAGGCAAAGCACTCTCATACAACAATTTACTGGATGCAGACGCCGCCGTATTTTCATTGCGCTGTCTCACCGATGGCGCACCCGCCAATAAAAAAGGTACCGTTGTCATTAAACATGGCTCTCCCTGCGGCGCCGCATGGGGAGATACATCACAAGCAGTTTGGCAAGACGCATTGAGTGGGGACCCCCAAAGCGCCTTTGGGGGTATTGTTGCAACGGGATTCGAAGTGGATGGCGACACTGCAGCGCTCATGGCCGAAATCTTTCTCGAAGTCATCGTGGCTCCTGGCTTTTCTCAAGAAGCCAAAGACATCTTTGCCCGTAAAAAGAATTTACGCCTGTTGGAAATTCCAACTTTACTCAGCGCGCCTTTGCCAGAAAAGCAAACCCGCAGCGTATTAGGCGGCGTTCTCAAGCAAAATCACGATGTGCCCTTCACAGGTTTACCGAACGCTCAGGTGGTGACCGAGCGTCAACCCACCCCCGAAGAATGGGCAGCTTTAGATTTGGCGTTTCGTTTGTGCACCCCAGTGCGCAGCAACGCCATTACCTTTACCAACGCCACTAAATTGTTGGGAGCCGGTGGAGGTCAAACCTCCAGGGTAGATGCGGTTGAGCTGGCAGTGAAAAAGTCGCTGCAGCACGATCACATTCTGGAAGGGGCCGCCATGGGCTCCGATGCTTTCTTTCCGTTTCCCGACGGGGTTGAAGCAGCGTACGCCGCGGGTATTCGGGCGGTGGCCCAACCTGGTGGCTCCAAGAAAGACAACGAAGTCATTGCCCGCGCCAACGAACTGGGCATGACCATGGTGTTTACCGGGGAACGTCACTTTCGTCACTAGGCGTAAATAATCGCTACCCAAAAAAAAGGCCCGGTATAAACCGAGCCTTTTTTGTTTCGCGCTGTGGCGTACCGATTACTCGGTTTCCTCTGGCATACACGAAGGCGCGGGTGCCGAACCATAGTAAGGATCGGTCCCATTGTACCGTGTCACATCTTCTGGATCACTTCCGAAGATTGCGCCATTGGCTTTGCTCTGCCCGTCGATCAGAATGTCCACCGCGTCGGCTTCGCAAACTTGACCATTGGAGCACTGCCCCTCCGTAGCGGTGGTGTCGCACGCCATGTAACAGATACCATCGGCAATCACATTAGAGGTGTTGTCTGCATCTAAATCGATACAAATCCCTGTTTGACATTGCTCATCTGCGGTACAGCTTTGGCCGCCTCCCACCACTGGGGTGCTGGTGGTGGATTGCAACGCGTCGATGCAAGCCAACTCTACCTTGGCGATTTCGAGGTAATGCGGAATGGGTGCACATACGGTCCCCACAGCGGCACACTCAGAATCGTTCACACAGTCTTCGGCGGCTGCACGACCGTGGCCACTGATGGGTGCAGCCAAATCGGCACTGCCCAGCGGATCGGCAGGGTCATTCCAGCGCAGCTCCATACCTACGTCACGAACGTACTCGGTTTTCAAGTCCATGTCTTCGTCCACGAGGTAGAACACACCCGTTCCGGCCAAACCTTCGATGTCTTTCACATCAGCTGTTTCAGAGGGTGCCACCTGAAGCTCGGTCACTTGACCTTCGGCGTAACCCGCTGCAAAGCCTAACCCAGCGCTGCACAAAGTGGCGGCCGGGTTGTAGTCCAAGAGGTTGATCAAGCCGTTGATGCCATCTGCGATGGCAATGGCGCCAGGGCCAGGTGTTCCGTCTGGATTGGTACAACCGATAAAGCTGTTCAGGACGTCTTGCAAGGAGGTGCACCCTTCACAGATACTTGGGAACACCACTTGCTCCATGGCCAACAGCAAGATGCTGCCGTAATGGAGGGTGATGGCATGGGCGTCGGGATTGATGCGAAAACGCTCATCAAAACTCGTCCCATCGGTGTTCACCAAACTGGCTTGGCTGTAGGATGCGTTGTATTCGGTGGTCATCCCTGCGCGATAAAGAGGATCGTTCTCATCGGTTGGAATGGTCACAGAGCGTCGGCGGCAACCCAAGTCATCTGACTCATCACAGCCCAAAGACCAGTTGAACACATACTCGCGCCAAGTTTCGTCCACGTGTAATGTGCCTTCTGGTAGCGCATTGCCTTCACTGTCCACATCTTGAACATCAAAACGTGCACCCACTTCAAAGTCAGTGGCTAACAATTCTAAGTCAACGCCAGTGGATTTAATAGTACTATAGGTTTCACCAATGTCTTCGTTGTTGGCAGCGGCTTGGTCCAGGGTATTGGCGACCAGAGGCTGTAAAGTGTATCCACCTTCAGACACGCACTCAAAGCTGGCGTAACAAGAACAAGCCTCATCACCATTGCCCAGGATGCCGTCAGGGTCGTTGCAGTAGGTATCATTACAGGCTTCTTCATTGGTGCTGTCAGCGAAACAAGCCGCCCGGGCTTCTGCACATTCATTTTCGCGAGAGGTGTAATCATCACAGATGGCTGGGTCATTGGCATTCGCAATGGCGAGGTCAATAAAACCTAAAGCGTAACAATAAGGAACGCCGGCACCCGTTTCATAAACAGCGCCGGAAGAGTCCACTAAATCACCCAGACCGAAACAAGGCCCTTCCATCAAACGCTTGTGCAAACCTTTCAGGGCGTACCACGTTCCGTATCCCACGGGGTCACCCAAAACCGCTGCGGTGGTGGACACGTAGGTTTGGTAGGGCTCTGGCAAGCCTTGGTCCATTTGTACGCGTAAGAGAACATCATATTCGTCGGCCAAGTCAGAGGCGTCTTGTGTCAGAACGATATCAACCACGTTTTGCTCGCCACCTTGCATCGTCAACTGATCTTGGCAGCCGGTTCCTACAACCATCCCCGTTTCGTTTTTGCCTTCGACATAAACGGTGAGGTTGGAGTTGTGAGAAATGGTTTCGAATTCGTGATTGCCTGGCATGGCGCCGATGTCAGCGGTGTAAGTGGGGTTAGGCATGTTCGCTGCCGCAGCCAATGATGCACACGTGTGGGTCACAGCGCCGTTGGCCCCGCGGTACACACGAACATAGGCATCGGTCACGGTGATGCGAGTTTGTGAAGTCACATTAACCAACAACGAGCCATCAGTGGCTTCTTTCACATTGATGGTGACCACTGCATCGGTGGCCCCTTCTGCGCTGGCGGTCAGCAACAGGTTACCCCTGGCGCTGCCAGCGGTCAGTCGCACCGTGGAGATACCTTGGGTGGAGGTGGTCGCACTGGTCGCGCCCAAAGTAGCGTAGCTTCCGTCTAATGAGTAGTTGACGCTGTCTCCCGCCACTGGGGTGCCATCTTTGTCCTTCAACACAAAGGCCAAATCTACGTGATCGCCGAAAAACAGGGTCACAGGTGAAGCGCCTTGGAAAGCCAAGCTCCGGCTTCCCTCTTGATTGCCATTGCCACCGCCGCCGATGGGGAGCGTGGCGTCTCCATCGCCATCACCACCAGTGGGATCTTCAGGACAACCGGTCGTCAAAGCCAAGAAAGCGACGCTGGTCAACATCATCAAAAAATTCGTTCGGAAAAACATGTCCTCACTCCTAAGATAAAAATCTTCTTTTTCAGGTGTTTACGGACCATTTTGGTGGATGGTGCCGCAAACAATGGGCTTATACCCAGGCGTACACCACATTTTATCCTACATCTGGCGTTTTTGGCTAAAAATCGCACCTACACGAGATCTATTATCCCGCCGTTTGCTTGTTCAGCATGAAGGCCAAGGAATGCTTTGCGGACTCATCGGTGTAGCCCAGTTCGTGCAACCGGGTGCGCATCTCTTTCACCAAAGCCAAATCTTTGGCATCCACATCCGCCACATCATCTTCGAGCATTCTCAGAAAAATCCCATGTATTTTAGTGACCTGGCTGCTTTTCTGGGCAAAATAATCTTCTTTGAGGCGGTGCAAATAGGAGCCAAAAAGGTGGTCATAGTCCACGTCCCGGTCTGGATGCTCAAGGCGGAACGCACCGATTTGGCTGATCAGAGACCGCCTGAAATCCTCGGGCTTCTCGTTGGACGCCAGGAGCACTTTCTCCACTTTTTGCATGATTTGCTCCTGCGGATCTCCTTCTTGACCGGTGACAGGATCCACCAGCTTTTCTTTTTTGGTCCAAGCCGAAACGTGCCGGATGTAGCGCTCGAAGAGCCGGCTGTGTGAATCCGCGGCCACCAGCCCCATGGCCTGCCGCATTTCATCTTCGAGTTCGCGTAAATAGGCTTTTTCGGTCTGCTCTACAAACGCAACTGCATCGCGATACCCGCGCACCACGGCCCGATTCAAAAACGCGTAAGAAGATTTCTCTTTGATGAGCGCACGCAACTGATCGAGCACCGCGATGGGAGACAGATGATCAAATCGCGGATCTTGTGCAGCGTTTAAAAGAACCGCCCGAATCTCACGAGGCGATGCGCCGTCTGACCCTTCATAGGCCACCGCATTATCAAACTCGTGATAGAGCTCCGGCACAAATTTCTGTACCTCACGACGATCTTTTTGACTCAAGCGCTCGGGCACCACACCTTCATCATAAATTCGTAATTTTTCCATGGGCGTTAACGACGAGATCACGCGTCTAATTTCACGCGGGTATCGTTCTGGGTCTGGTGGTTCCAAACGAGACAACACAGCGAACCGGGCCGCCACTTCAATGGTGTGCGGTGCAATATGAATATTGCTGAGCGCTTTGGGGATTTGCTGCAAGTAGATTTGTTTTTCGTCGCTGGCGCGCAAAAGATAAGGCACTGTGACCAACTCGAAGCGCCCCTTAAAGGATTGCCAATCAGGGTATTCTTTAAATGCATTCAAATGAATGTCGTTGGACGATGCAATCATCAGCATGTCGAAAAACAGGTTCACAGGGTCTAAACTGGCTTGTCCTTGTTCGCTGGCCACCAACAGGTATTTCCAGGCATCTACCGGCCGTTTCAGCAAATCGTTAAACTCTAACAAACCCCGGTTGGCATCGGACAATGACCCACCAGTTGAAAACAAATCCACATGTTGCAACGCTTTGGGCAAGGAGGCCACCGAACGATCGGCGGTCACCTGTTGAATGCGTGCATCCACACTCATTTGGGGCTCTACCGAGGCGATACCTCTTCGGTAGCGACGCGACAGATAAAAACGTTCCACTTGCACGTGCTGCCAAATCTCTTGCATGTTGCCATTGTAAGCGACTTTAAGTGCATCAAAAATCTTGCGGTTTTTGGCCGACAGGTCACCGGCGATAAGGTACTGAGGGACCGTGACGTGCTCCGGTAATTTACCACTTTTTTGCAATCGTTCGAAAAAGCCGCGACGGTCTGCAGCCTCGAGCAATAGCAAGGGGTGGTCTTTGTGTTCACAGGGCAATCGGGCCTCCACATCATCTGCGTGAAGGTGCGCAAATGACCCACTTTCCTTGCTCCCATCGCCGCCAAAACCCAAAGTACCTTTTTGTATTTTTCCAAAAGGAAACACCCAATTGAACCGATAAAGAACGCCTTCTTCGGTTTGGGAGTACAACTCTGCACCACGGCCCACAGCCTGAATCAATGACGTTTTGGCGGAGCCATTGGGTCCGTGTAAGAGAATGAGTCGATCTGTTTTTCCCGCTCGAACGAAATTTTTTATCAACCTAAAGATTCCGTTTTGTACGCGCTCTTGCCCCACCACACGACCTTCTCCAGCGTCGGCGGCACAATCAAAAATTGAAAACCGCCGTTCGGGACCAGTGGGGTAATCACGCTCTTCGAAGCCAAAATGGTTCACCATATCCAAGAAGTACTGGGAAGCGTTTCGAATGTGGCGCTCGGGTGCGACCACCACTTCATCCAGGTATTCAGTGAAGGACAAGACCGTTCGCTGGGCGTCAAATCGTGCCTTTTGCTCCATTTGGATGTTGGCGAGAAAATCCTGAGTCACACTCATAAGAACCCCTTTTTGGCTGAAAACCTTAGGCTTTCAAGTTGCAAAAGGCCCGTGAGAAAGTCAACGATTATCCCTTTAGGGTGCTTTTGAGGCCTTTTTGTTCCAATTTCAGGTTTTTTTAGCCAAAGAGGCGTTTGCAAGGCCAATTCAACTTGCTAACCCCAAGTTCAGTTCATGCGAGCGTGGCGGAATTGGCAGACGCACTGGATTTAGGTTCCAGCGGGGTAACCCGTGGGGGTTCGACTCCCCCCGCTCGTACCATCACTTACCGGCCTGGATGTCCAGGTCGCTCTTTTTTTGCCAGGGGCATTTCATGCAGAATAATAGCGAAATTAAAGAATTATCCACCATTGAGCGAGAATTGACCATCACCGTTGACGGTGAGTCCATCACTCAAGAACTTAATAAGGCCTACCAGCGCATGTCACAAAAAGTGCGACTCAAGGGCTTTCGACCGGGCAAAGTGCCCCGCTACGTGCTCGAGCAGTATTACAAAGCCGATGTGGAACAAGAAGTCCTGGAGCGTGTTTTATCCCGATCCTACGAAAATGCGGTTCGCACGCATGAGCTCAAGCCAGTGGCACAACCCAAAGTGGACTCTCAAGCCCAGCTCATCGCAGGGTTAGACTTCTCCTTCACCGCTACTGTTGAGGTCAAACCGCAGGTCACGGTAAGTAAATGGGAAGGTCTCGACCTCACCCAAACCACCTACACTTTTGGCGATGCAGATGTGGATGCAGAGCTTTCCAACCTCCAAGATCGCCAGGTGAAAATCGTTCCCGTTGAAGACAGAGACGAAGTTCAAGAAAGCGACTTGGTGGAACTTAACTTTTCGGGTTCCGTGGATGGTGAACATGTCCAAGGCCTGAACGGGGTTGCCTATGTGGTAGAGGTTGGCGCTGGGCGCTTTTACGAAGAAGCAGAAAAAGCGTTGGTGGGCAAAAAGCTTAACGAAAGTTTTGAAGTTGAAGTCGTGGTTCCAGACGATTTCCGTAAAGAAGAGTTGCGCGGTAAAACGGCCACTTTACAGATTTCCCCTCAAGGCCTGAAAGCCAAATCTAAACCAGATCTCGACGATGAGTTCGCCAAAGACATTTCCGATGATTTCGAATCTTTAGACGATCTCAAAAAGGCCATCCAAGAAGGACTGGAAAACCAAGCCAGTCAAAGAGCAGACAATGAGATTCGCGAAAACGTGGTGGACCAACTTATCGAGAACAACCCCTTTGAAGTTCCCCCGTCCTTAGTGGACCAAAACGTTGAACAGTTGGTCATCAACCAACTCTCGCAGTTACCGCAAAACCAAGCCGAGCGCATCTGGAATGCCCAAGGCCCCGCGATGAAGGAAGAATCACGTCCTAAGGCTTTGCGCCAAGTACGTGCCTCACTCATTCTCGAAGCATTGGCCAAAGAACTGGACATCTCAATCTCCAAAGAAGAATTAAATGAGATGTTAGAGTCTGAAGCGCAAAAGCTGGGAATTTCGGCAAAGAAATACCGAGAGTTCTTTAAGGGTGACCGCATCCGAGATTTTGAGTTCCGCATGCAAGGTGAAAAAGCCATCGATGCGGTGATCGAAAAAGGTAACCTTAAAGAAGCAAACAAACCATTGCGTGAAGAAGCCACGGCCTAAGGAGTTGTATGCCCGCCACTGAATCATCTACCCAAAAAAAGGTTTTCATCGAAACCTTTGGCTGCCAGATGAATATTCTGGATACAGAATTGGTGCGCGATAAATTGGCGCCCTTGGGCTATGAGTTTGTTTCCAGTCCCAAAAACGCCAATGTGGTTTTGTACAACACCTGCTCGGTGCGTGATCTTAGTGAGCAAAAGGTACGCAGTCGACTTGGACAAGATCGCATGCGCAAGGAGGCCGGTGATGACGTTGTGGTCGGCGTTTTAGGTTGTATGGCGGAACGCGCAGGTCAAGAACTCATTCAAAAATATCCGCACATCGATTTGTTGGCCGGTCCTTCACAGCTCGATCAAGTTCCCGCGCTTTTGGAAAACCACTTTGTGGAAGACCACCAGAGTTCATTCGATAGAATTGCACTTTCAGGTTTTCGCAAACGTCAAAAAGGACAAGAAACCGATCGCCTGGAGCAAATCGAAGCCTTAGACCAAGAACGCATGGGTGAGATCAATCAAAGTCGCCAAGCCTTCGTTCGCATTACCCGCGGGTGTAACAAATTTTGTTCTTTTTGTGTGGTGCCCATGACGCGCGGCCCGGAAGTCCACCGCCCACCTCAAGGGCTCATTGATGAAGTCAAACGGTTGGTCGACCAAGGTGCACGCGAAGTGACCCTCTTGGGTCAAACCATCAACCATTACACCTACCATGAGGGCGGCAAAACCACGTCTTTCGCAGATTTGCTTCACCAAATTCACGAAGCCACGCCAGATCTGCCTCGACTTCGTTTTTTGACCTCTTACCCTCGAGATTTTACTGAAGAGGCTTTGGATGTCATGGCCGCCAGTGAGCGCATTTGTAATTATCTGCACATCCCAGCGCAATCAGGCAGCAACGCGGTTCTCAAAAAAATGAACCGGGGTTATACCAAAGAAATCTACATGGACCTCATTCACATGGCACGAGAAAAAATGCCAGATATCAGCATCGTTGGTGACATGATCGTTGGTTTTCCAAATGAGACCGAAGAGGATTTCGTGATGTCGTTGGAGATGCTTCGCGAAGTGAAATACAAAAACATCTTTGCATTTAAATATTCACCCCGACCAGGCACTGTTTCGGGAAAACGCGATGCAGATCCCATTCCACAAGCAGAAAAGAAAAGCCGAAATGCCCGCATGCTGGCGGTCCAACAAGAGATTAGTTTGGCGCATCACCAAAACATGCTTGAGAAAACCTATGACGTTTTGGTGGAAGGCATTGCCAAAATTGACCCCAGCCAACGCAAACCAGAGAGCCCCGCTGAAAATAACGGGTTGTTACAAATTGGCGGTCCAAAAATCGCTCAACCAGAGCCCACGGATCGCGTGCGACTCACGGCGAGAACCCGAGGCGATCACATCGTGGCTTTTGATGGACCGGCCAACTTGATTGGGAGTATTGTTCCGGTTCAAATTACGGACGCAGCCAGCTTATCGCTTAAGGGTCACTTGGTTCAGCGTTAACTTCGTCAGGGGCTGAACCTCTGCGCAAGAATATCTTAGCCGCAAACAAACCTAATTCGTACAGCAAAATCATGGGTACCGCCATGAGACTTTGGGTCAACGGGTCCGGGGTTGGGGTGATGACCGCAGCCAAAATAAAGGCGAAGACCACCACATACCGACGCCATTTCCCCAAGCCCTCCGGATCGACCACCCCCATCACGGCCAAAAGAAACACCACCACCGGCGCTTCAAATACCAAACCAAAAGCCAGCAGCATGTTGGTGGCAAAGCCGTACAAAACCCCAACCGAATAGTTTCCTAAAATGCCTTCTGGCAAAGTTCCCACGAAAAAAATGAACATGGGCGGGAACACCACATAGTAGCAAAACAAAGCCCCACCGATGAAAAAGAAAGCGCCCGCGAACACGAAGGAAAAGACATAACGCCGCTCGTGCTTAAACAATCCCGGCGCAACAAACAGCCAAAATTGATAAAACAACCAAGGTGACGAAACAAAGATGCCAGCCACCATGGAAATCTTCAGCTTCACAAAAAAGTATTCATGGGGCGCCAACACTACAAATTGCGCGTTCTCACCCAGCACTTCCGCCATGGGCGTTTTCAACCATAAAATAAAAGTATCTGAAAATGCGAAGCACGCAAATGTGGCGGCAAAAATCCCCAGCACAGCGTAAAACAGACGGGTGCGTAAATCCGCCAAATGTTCCACCAATGAGTACTCCCGCTCATCCACCAGAAGAACCGTCTTTCTGCTCCCCATGGAATGCGCCGCGCGCCACCCTCTCGGGCACATCTTCTGGGCTGGCCGAACCATTTGGGTCAGCGGCCTGTGGTTCCGCGGATTGAGCAGAGGCCATTGGAGACTCACCCTCTCCGCAGTCTTCCTCAAGCCCGAGCGCTTCTTGAACTTCGTTTTCGAGGTGGCGCTTGATGGTGGCCTCTGGGCTTTTGAGCAACCCGCTCACCGAAGGACCCGTCTCCCTAAAAATGGACGCCTGGAACTCGTCGGAGGTCTTTCGAACCTCGCGCAGCACCTTGGCGAGGTTTTTCGCCATTTCTGGTAATTTGTGGGGCCCCACCACCAGTAAAGCGACGATAAATATTATGATTAGTTCACCAAAGCCGATTCCAAACATGCGCCCTTATTACCGTAACGAAAACTAAAAGGGGAAAAAAAGAATGAGGCCCCATACCGCAGGAAGCGGCTTTTTTGCCTCACCGAGGCATGTAAGCCAACCTTCGTAAGGGCCTATAAGGTTGACTTTTTCGCAGGACCTGTATTTTTTAGGGTTTTTTTGCCGCTTTTTCGTGAAGGTGATTCTTTTTTGTGTTTTGCTTTTGTTCTTTTAAAACAAGGGCTTAAGAGAATGGTGTCGGGCTTCTATTTTCTGGCACGTCTCTTGCTCAGATAAGGGTGCTGTCGGGACCTCCCCCATCTCCCCGACAGTCCTTTTGTGCGGTTTAAGTATCCCCCATACTTAAACCGCATTATTTTTTGGGTGAACGTTCAGGCTTTGAAGGGCGGAAGGAATTTCGCCGAACGCTGGCACCTCCTTCTTCATCGGCATCGACACGCAATTCCATAAGGACTGCGTTATTATTTATTTGATTCGCCCTTGGGGCCAGGTGGCCAGAAATCTTTTCCCCAAGGGTGGTTGGGGAAAACGGCAGTCGAGGGAATGCATGCATCATCCAGCTGATCAGGGTAATAAACGGTGCCCAAGAACAACCCGTGTGCCGGCGCGGTAATTCCTGCAGCTTCTCTGTTCTTTGCGTCTATGATGCGCGGCATTTGTTCCACTGCAATTTTCCCGCGACCCACCTCCACCAGCGTGCCTGCGATGATTCGGATCATATTTCGGCAAAAGGCGTTGCCGCGTATTTCAATGGAGAGGTCTTCACTGTCTTGGAGCACCTCCGCCTTCCACAAAAAACGTCGTGCGTGACCGGCATCGCAATGAACAGAACGAAAACTTTCAAAATCTTTTTCGCCCAAAAGGCACTGGGCCGCGGTCTTCATTTTTTCCACATCCAATGATGCCTTCACCTGCCAAGCGTAAGGTGCCTTGAAGGGACTCACCACATCCGTGTTGGCAACGCGATACAGGTATCGTTTACCAATGCTGTGATGTTTGGCATTGAAGCCGGCTGGCATGCGCTCGGCCTTCATGATGCGAACGGTTGGCGGCAACAAACTGGCCATGGCCAGCAGCATTTTTCGTTCGGTTAAATCTGAGGGAAAAGAACAAGAAGCCACCTGCCCCAGGGCGTGCACACCCGCATCGGTGCGGCCAGCCCCCTGGACTTCGATGTCCCCCTTTTTAAACGCCCGCAGCGCTTCTTGCAGCACCCCTTGTACCGTAGGCAACCCTGGTTGGGCTTGCCAGCCATGAAAATGACTGCCATCGTAAGCCACC
Organism: Myxococcales bacterium; assembly: GCA_002721815.1. Taxonomy (GTDB): domain Bacteria; phylum Myxococcota; class UBA727; order UBA727. Next base: position 48,866 of record PBLQ01000061.1, on the reverse strand, counting down.
GTCAGTCGCCATGTTTGCACCTCGTGCTCCAATTCACTGCCCTCCTTATATTTCTTTATCATGAACGCTTACCGCCAAAACTGCAACCATCCCTACCACCGTGCCTTTGAAAAAATGGGCCTCCTTGTTTGTTTGTTGCAGATGGCATGCGCGACCAACACCCTGACCACTCGCGATAATTATCGGGTCCTTCCTCTCGCCTTCGAAGCACCGAGCTCGGTGACTTATAGTCAGAACAAACCGGTCCTGCTTTTCGACGATGGCTCCATGACCGGGGAGGAGCAGCTGGCCCTCATCAACAAACTTCACCAATGGCAGGGGGAAAAATATTCATCCACCTCTGAAGCGTTGCACATACAGCTCAATTCATGCCGCATCATCGTTCACGTGGGCAAAGTGGAAACCCAATACAATGCCCTTTGTCATGCGCAGCTTGCATTTAACGATGTGCCTTTAGCGCTCAGCTCAGCCCGCGCACAACGGCAAACCCGAACTCGAGGGATTTCCGAACGTCAAATGAAAGAACAAAGAAATAAAAACCCTTGGATGGAATTAAAGCACACCCAAGATGTCATCATGGCCGCCGCCGAGGGCGCATTGACCCATTTGCTCAATCCTTCTGGAAATAAATCAAATGGGTTTTATTTTAATCCAGAAACCATTGAACGCGCCCTGAAAGAGAATGATCAAACCTTGTTAAGAGCCATCATGGCCAAACAGGCGCACCGAAATAATATCGAAGACGATGAATTACTGATTGGTCTCATGGCACATCCTGATACACGCTTAGCACAAGAGGCGGGTCGTACCCTTTTTCTGAGATGTCAAACGCGCAACAAAAAGTTATTCCAAACCATGAATCCGCAATCCGAATCAGATGATGCTTGGCCTGTAAAAGCGCTGTCGTGTATTGAAGCGGTCGAGCGAAACCTTATGCCACTTCGTGAAAAAGCTCTGGTTCAGGAGCTCGATTAGCGGGCTTAACACCGCAGCTGCCCAAGAACGAATTCACATGCTTCCAAAAAGACTCTTGTTCATGTCGATGGAACTGCCCCATGACGTCACCGTGGGTTTTTAAAACATCCATGGCCCGCGTGAGACCGGCCGGTCCTTTGAGCGCCAACTCTAACTCCGCACGCAGTTGTTTTTGAACCACCAAAGGTAAAAACGCCATTAAGGCATCGCGGGTAAAGCCGGCATCTAAAGGCGCTATTTTTTCAAAGCGATCGGGGTGCTGCTGAATCAAAGTCTGAATTTCAGCTTCGTCTTCATAACCACGCACCACAGAAACCACTGCACCAGAGCGTAAATCAAAAAAGTTCTGAGTCTCTGAAACCTCACGAAATGCAAGTTCCAGTTCATTCCAATCTACCGCCAGTTCATTCATGTGGTTATCGCCCTCCCTAAAGGCAACAATGTAGGGGATGCTTTACCAGGTCGCAAAAAAATGACCACCGCTGGGGTGGTCAATGGGTTCCAGGTTCAGTGGGTGCTGATTCAGCTACCGAAATCCACTGCTGCAGGAACGCCACCTTCTTCGGTGTCTTCGATGGGTGCAGTTGCGGTGGGCACTGGCACGTTTTCCAGTTCTTCAGTGGACACTTTTACACTGGCTTCGCTTTGGGTGCCTTCCATGATCATGGGCCAAATGTTCTCAGCTTCGCTTTCTTGATCTGGCAAATTCTCCAAGTGATCAGCAAATGCTTCACGGCTGAGAATTCCCTTAGAAAGGTGTCTTTGCACCAAACGCTTATCGATAATTTCGTTGTTATTCAGACTCACAGTAAAACCTCTAATTCTGGGTTGCTTTTGGGGTATAGCGCCAGAAATGCCCGAACACAACCGGTTAAATGGCATTTGCCACCCCAGCGATTAGTGGGGACAAATGGCAGTTTTTGTGGCAATTTCAACTCCATGTCCGACCACATCCAACAGCAGGCATTACCTTCAAACCCTGGAATTGAGATCATTCCCTTGGGCGGGGTGGGTCAATTTGGCGGTAACTGTCTAATTATAAAGGATTTAGAATCAAACAAGAGTCTGGCGGTGGACTGTGGCGCTCGATTTTTAGGACCCGAAGGTCACGGCTATCGATTTGGGATCCCGCCCATCGAGTTTTTCAAAGGGCTGGGACAGGATTTTCTGGGTTTCGCCATCACCCACGGGCATGAGGATCATATTGGGGCGCTTCCTTTCGCGCACGAGGTGGCACCAGCCCCCATTTGGGCAGGGCCCTTTACCGGTGAAATGATTCGCAAGAAATTCCAACGCAAACATTTTTCACCGCCTGACATCCGGACCATCGCCCCCAACAACGCCATATCCGTGGGACCTTTTCAGCTCAAATGGGTCACAGTGAATCACTCCATCCCCGACGCTTACACCTTATACGTCCAAACGCCCGCGGGCGCCTTGGTGCACAGTGGCGACTTTAGGCTGGAACTCAATCCCACTTTGGGCCCCCCCACCGATTTTTCAACCTTATCCAAAATCGGCGACCAAGGGGTGCTGTGTCTGCTCTCCGACTCCACCCTCGCAGGCGCACCGGGTAAAAACCCTGGAGAACGTTCCGTCGTCGCTCCCACCCAGAAAGTGTTTGAATCAAGCCCGGGTCGTTTGTTCGTCGCGACCTTTGCCACCCACATTCAACGCATCAACACCATCGCCGAATGCTGCCGTACCTACGGGCGCAAACTTTCGATCCTCGGACGCTCCATGAGAGAAAAAGTCCAGATGGCCCAACAAAAAGGGATGTTTAATTTAGGGGATGTTTGGGAAAAACCCGAAGCCCATCTGCTGCGCGCCCCCCAAGAACAATGCTGGCTCTTAACTGGCTCTCAAGGTGAAACGGGTTCAGCCTTGTGGCGTCTCAGTGAAGATCGTTCCACCATTAAACACCTCGACGAAAACGACACCCTTTTGGTCTCTGCGCGGGTCATTCCCGGAAATGAAAGACCCGTGGCAGCATTGCTCGACAAAATCGCAGATCGTGGCGTCAAAATATTTGATGGCCGTGATGGCCGACACGTATCGGGACATGGTCATCGAGAAGACATGGCCGCATTGATTCGTGCCACCAAACCCAAATTCTTCATTCCCCTTCACGGTGGTGTACAACAATTGAAAGCCCATAAAAATTTGGGTGATGAACTGGGCCTGTCCAATGTACAGCTCCTCGAACTTAGAAACGGGGAAAAACTAAGGTTTGATGGTAACGGGGGAACCACTCATGAAGTGCGGGTCCCTCTCCCAGAACCCTGGGTGAACGACGAAGAGGTGAACCCGGCCCCCTTCGAAACGGTCTTTGCGAGGTCGCGCATGTCTCAGGCCGGCGTGCTGTTGGGCTTTTTAAGTCCAGGTAAAGATCAAATCAGGCTCGAAGGTCGCGCTTTAGGCGCCACTGACTTTAGCCCGTTGTTAAATAATTTAGGCCAACAGATGACCGATTATTTGATGGAACATTACGACCTCCCTTATGATGAAATGAACAAGAAATTGTGTCGCATGGTCAACAAAACCTTTCGGCAACAACATAAAAACAGTCCCTTTTTTATTTTGGTATGAGCAATCATTCATGCAAATGTATTTCTTACTCTTTTTAACTTCACTGCTGTGTGCTTGCCCCATGGGACCCACCCTTGGCGACGAAGATGACACCAATGGGCAAGGCAGCACGACCACAGATGGTGGCACCTCCACTCCCGAATGGCCCGCGGCCCAAACCAATTTGGTCACGCGCTTGGGCTCTCCAACCACCCTCGACGCTGCCACCTGGAACCTCGAAAACTTCCCAAAAACCGCCACCTCAGCACAAACCACTGCGGATTTAATTGCCTCCATGGATCTCGATCTTTTAGGGGTCCAAGAGATTGGCAGCATCACTGCCTTCGAAGAGCTTTTGGGCCGTCTCCCTTATCACGACGGTGCCTTATCATCACACACCTACGCCGATGGCACCTATCAAAAAGTAGGCTTTATATGGCGGCAAGACGTTCTCTCAGCCACTGGGGTGCAGAATATTTTTTACGGTTCATTTGATGCCTTTCCTCGGCCACCTTTGCTCGCGAAATTTCACCGACAAGATGGCGAAATGCCCGAAACCTTTTGGGGCATTACCTTGCACCTTAAAGCAGGAGGTGGCGATGAGGAACGAGAACGTCGTGTTTTAGGCGTTCAAAAACTTTATGATTACACCAGCGATTTGTTGGAAGCCGAAGAAGGGGCCTACGTGATTCTCCTGGGCGATTTTAACGAACGGCTGGACACATCCGATGGCGCCATGGTTTTCGAGCCCTATTTGAACGATGATACCAATTACAGCTTCCTAACATCAGGTCTGCACAGCGGCGCGTTTTCTCACATCTGGGGAAATTCGCTTATTGATCACATCGTGGTGAGCCGCTCTTTCTTAGCCAACAATGCCACCGTTGAAATCATGGTGCCAAGACTCGATCAAGAGTTGGCCACCTACACCACCGTGATCAGCGACCACCTCCCAGTGGTTTCCCTAATTCACTAATTTCATTCAATTTTACCGCTTTTTGGGGCCCGCCAAACCCGGGTCGTTTTCTTGCTTTTTTGGGGTCAATGCTCGACCATCAAACCTCGCCACCATGGATCGGTGACTGGTAAAGAGGGGTTTATGCAAGAAGTCGAACACGCACCAGATATTCTCAAAAAAGTTGCGGGAGCCTTACAACAATCCGACTTTTTCCAAAGTCTCAAGCCCGAAGTGCTCCAACAACTGGTAGACAAATCCAAGCTCATCCGGTTCGAGGAGAACGACGTGGTGGTGCAAGCAGGCGAACCGTCCAAATCATTTTTTGTGGTGGTGGCAGGCGAGGTCGCCATTCACAAAGGGGCCGCTGACAGCGGCACCGAGCTTTGTAGACTGGGTGGGTCCGAAATCATAGGAGAAATGGGTGTTCTCCTTGAAGAAAAAAGAACCGCCAGCGTGGTGGCCACCAAACCTTCGCTGCTCATGGCCATGGATTCTTCAACCTTTGATCGCATGTTCGAAAAAGTGCCTGGGTTTGGCAAAGCCATTGCACGCGCGCTTTCGAAGAGACTTTCCGAAGCTTCTCAACACATGTCTCTTCCGCTGTACGATAAAGAAGTGACAGCTGTTTCCAAAGAGGCCCGCGCCCTGTTACCGATGGACTTCATGCAACGACACAGGACCATTCCTCTGGAAATCCAAGGGAACCACATCAAAGTCGGTTTGGTAGATGCCCCTGAATCCAGCACCATCAATGCGCTCAAACACCAACTGCCCGGTATGGAGGTGCAACAACTGCGCATCACCGCCGCCTTTTTCAATGCCTTTATGGGACAAACCAGCGGCGCTGAGAACCGATTGCCCAAACCCGCGATAAACAATAACGCAGCGACGAAAAAGAGTAATCCTGAGCTGGACAAACTTCTCAAGCGCATGGTGGCAGAAGGCGCATCCGATTTACATTTATCCGCGGGACACAAACCTCGCTGGCGCGTGGATGGTGATATCTTGGTCATCGAAGACACGCATGAGCTGGGCCCTGAGGAAGTCTGGGGTTTGTTTAAACCCATCATGGACGATCGTAACATTGAAGAATTTCTAGATATCAACGACACCGATTTCGCTTATGCCATCGAAGGTTTGGCACGTTTCCGCTGTAACCTCTTTCGCGATCGGTTGGGTGTCGGTGCAGTGCTCCGACAAATCCCCTCCACCATCTTAACCATGGAGCAACTGGGCCTGCCCGACGCGGTACGAAACCTTTGCGCCCACCCCAAAGGCCTTATTTTGGTCACGGGCCCCACAGGAAGCGGAAAGTCCACCACCTTGGCCGGGATGATGGACTACATCAACAAAACCCGAAAAGCCCACGTGCTGACCCTGGAAGACCCAGTGGAATTTGTGCACAAAAGCCAACAGTGCCTCTTCAATCAGCGCGAGGTGGGGCCTCATACCCAGAGTTTTTCGAGAGCTTTAAAAGCTGCGTTACGTGAGGATCCCGATATCGTCCTGGTGGGCGAAATGCGAGACCTTGAAACCGTCCACCTGGCCCTAGAAACGGCCAACACGGGTCACATGGTCTTTGGGACCCTCCATACGGCCACAGCTGTTTCGTCTATTGACCGGATCATCGATATGTTTCCCGCCGATCAACAAAATCAAGTTCGGTCGGTCCTTGGTGAATCCCTCAAAGGTGTCATCTCTCAAACCTTGCTTAAGAAAAAGGGCGGCGGACGTGTGGCCGCTTTAGAGATCCTGCAAGTGAACAACGCCATCTCTAATCTCATTCGTGACGGGAAAAACTTTCAAATTCCTAACATCATGTCCACCACCCGTTCGCTGGGCAACCAAATGCTCAACTTCGAATTGGCCCGACTGGTGGCAGAAAACAAAGTCACTTATGAAGAAGCGCTTTCAAAGGCCATCGACAAAGCCGACCTTGCGAAACGATGTGGAAAAAGCCTGTAAATTGTAATCTAGGCGTCAGAATCTTCAGTCGTTGGCAGTTGAGCTTTGAGCGCATCGCCTAAAGTCATGCGTTGGTTAGAATCTTCATCTTGTTTATCCAAGTAGGCTTGGTACGCTTCTTTGCGTTCGCTTTGTAATAAGCGTTTCACGCTGATGTTCACCACCAAATGTCGACGATCGAATTCCGTCACCACGCCTTCTAAAGTGGCACCAATTTTAGTGGCCTCTTGCGCACGGTGTACTTTTTCCTCGGATAAATCACGGTTGGCACAAAGCACCACCAATCCGCCGTCGAGCTCTTCGATGGCGCCACGATCCGTAAACCGGGTGACGGTCATTTCAACGGTTTGACCCACTTTGTATTTTTCTTCCCATTCCTTGAAGGGGTCGGGCTTGGTTCGCTTATAGGAACAAGAAACGCGTTGACGCTGGGTGTCGTATCCCATCACGATGATTTCGATTTCGTCGCCTTCTTCCAAGATTTCCGAAGGGTGTTGGGGGCGCTGGGTCCATGACAGTTCACCAATATGAACCAGCCCGTCCACATGCGCGTCCAGCGAAACAAAAACACCAAAATCGACAATGGATTTAACGCTCGTTGAAATGCGCGTGCCTTCGGGATAGGTTTCGGCGATTTTCTCGACCGGATTTTTCTGCAAAGCTTTTGCAGATAACGAAAGCTTTCGGGCGACTGAATCCATGCCCAGCACCATGACATCTACTTCCTGACCGATTTCAAAATGATCTTGCGGGTGCTTAACGCGTTCCCAGGAGATTTCAGACACGTGTATTAAGCCTTCAATATCCTCAGGCATTTTCACAAAAGCGCCGAAATCGGTTAATGCCACCACGGTTCCGTGGGCTTGCGTACCCTCTTCGTATTTTTCTTTGATCAATTCAAAAGGATCTGGAGTCATTTGCTTAAGGCCAACGCGCAATCTCTTCTCATCGGGGTTCACTTCAAGCACTTTGAGCTCCAGGGTTTGTCCAAGTCGAACAACCTCGTGGACCGGCGGGTTTTTATCCCAAACCAAATCGTTTTGATGTAGCAAAGCATCGATGCCGTTTAGCGAAACAAAGGCACCGTAACGCACAATATTTTTGACTTGGCCAACGACGACCTGATCTTCTTCCAAACGGGACCACGCCTCAGCTTGTGCTTGAGCTTCTAATTCAGAGGCGACAACTTTACGGCTCACGACCACGTTGCCCTTGGCTACATCGAGTTCCTTCACGTGAAACTCCCCAGCAATACCACGAATTTCCTCGCGACCCAGACGGTTACTGCTGGCATCACGTCGTGGTAAAAAGGCGCGAATGCCCGCCCCTTGAAGTACCTCATCGAAATCCTTAGCGCCTAAGGCCACAGAAAAACCACCTTTGGTGTCAGCCAGTACCACACCGTTCACCCGCTCTTGAGAACCAAAACTCGCTTCAAGGGACTTAAAATTATCCAAATAGCGCGCTTTCAAAATGGACGCCTCTAACTTTGGACCCACTTCTTCTTCGGTGGTTTTCTTTTCTTCTAAATAGACGCGTACCGCGGTTTGCCCTTCAGTGAGCAATGCCGCCTCTTGTTCGGAAAGAACACATTTAATTTCTTGGCCGCTGGCATCCCGAAAAGCCACCGTGGCTTTGCCCTCTTCTTCTATGAGCACGGATGCATCGTAAACGGCATTCCAGTCACCCACATCGGCCATCTCCATCAATTTATCTGGATCAAAATGGGGCGCCTGATCCAAATGGCTGGGGGCGCTTTTTCGGCCCTGGTTTCTTCGGTTGCGCTTTTTTCCGCTCGTTCGCTTTTGCTTGTCCATCGGACGACTCTCCATCAAAATTGGCTCATATGGCTTTAAAGAGCCGATTCTTAGCCCTTTTTGCAGTAGAAGAAAAGGCGTCTTCCCATCTGACAGGCCGTGAACCTTGGCTCGTCTAGAGACGATGCCGCGGCTTGATCTTCACCCTGAACGGCCATAACATGCTATTATTAATGAAGAAATGATTCTGAAGGCACCCATGCCAGAGACGAGTTCTGCGCAGCACCGTGGTAAAAAATGAAACAACTGCCCAAAAAGCCTGAACAAATAAGCGAAGATTTGGTGCAATGGTTCCGCCAAAATGCCCGCGAATTACCCTGGCGGCACAACCGAACGGCTTATCGGGTCTGGCTCTCTGAGATCATGTTGCAACAAACACAGGTGGCCACGGCCATTGCATACTATGAAAAGTTCATCACTCGTTTCCCCAAAGTGGAAGATTTGGCCCAAGCGCCCTTAGACGAGGTTTTGGGCATGTGGTCTGGCCTGGGATATTACTCGCGCGCACGCAACCTTCATAAAACGGCGACCATCATCACCAATGACTTGAATGGCGTCTTTCCAAAAACAGAGAAAGGCTTGCGAGCCCTACCGGGCGTTGGCCCTTATACGGCTGGTGCCATTACCACTTTGGCTTATAACCAACCCTCGAAAATGGTCGACGGAAATATCGCAAGGGTCTTTACACGGTTATCAGCCGAATCAATCGTCGTCGACAGCAGCGCGGGAAAAATCTGGTTGGAAGAACAAACTCATGCCTGCTTACAAGCTTACCCACAGCCACGTCTGGTGGGGGAAGGCTTAATGGAGTTGGGGGCATTGGTATGCCACCCTAAAAACCCGCTTTGCGAGGCCTGCCCTTTCGCCGCTTATTGTCGTGCGCGAAAACAAAAAACCACTTTCCTGTTTCCACAAAAAAAACCAAAAACAAAAGTGAAGCGCATGCACCAAATGGCGCTGGTGGTTGAAACACCACGCTCCATTTTGTTGGTCAAACAACCCCCCAAGGGGCTCTTCGGAGGCATGTACACCCTGCCGATACAAGCGTTGTCCCAAGCCCCCACCCAAGGGGAACGCCGATCGTTTCTCAATACGTTGAAACTGCCGGGTACTGACGTCCAATGGTTTGAGAATCCAGTGATCCGCAAACTGACCCATCGGGAGCTTTATTTTTACTGTGGATACGTGCGTATTCCGCGACAAGTGCCGCTGCCTGGACATTGGATGCCCATCAATAAACTGGGCGAAATGGGCATTTCCACGGCCATGGTGGCTACCATGTGCGCTGCATCACCGCATTTGAGCCAAAATTTTGGTAAAAGAGCGCCTAAGCCGTAAAAAACGGCATGACGAAACGAATACCGATCTTCATCCTCTCTTGTCTCCCTCTCTTGTTGCTCGCGTGCACCAGCAGCCGCGCCCCCATGCAATTTGAGCACGGGATGTGGGTTAAACCGATCTCCAACGGAATCGCCCCTAAACCAGGCGGCCCTTTGCGCTTTAGTTCTTTCCCTTTTTCATCACCACAAATGAAAGGCAGCCCGGAAAGGATTGTACAAACGGCGTCACAATTCGTGCAAAAAGCAAACGGGAAAAAGAACCCCAACTACCGAAAAGACTGCTCGGGACTCACCCGTGCCATTTTCAAAAATGCGGGCACGCCACTAGGAGGCTCTGCCGTTTATACCGGAGAAAATGACGTATCAGTGCTGTACCGCTACGCACAACGCAATGGGAAACTTCATCGTCATGCACCAAAACCCGGCGATTTGGTCTTTTTTGATAACACCCTCGAACTGAACCGTGACGGTGAGCAAAACGATTTACTCACCCATATTGGCGTGGTGGAAAGCATTCAAAATGATGGGACCGTGATCTTTATCCATCAACTGGGACCACGACCTGTCAGAGCCCGAATGAACCTCCACCACCCTCAGCTTTCTCAGTCCCCAAAAACTGGTAAACGATTGAATCATATTTTAAGACGCGGCAAAAAAGGTGAGAAATCAAAAACAGCAGGATCTTTGTTCGCTGGTTTTGCCACCATGACCCTTTAAATCTTCAAAACGAATTTCTGTTTTAGCTTGGCCAGCATTTTAGGCCCGACACCACGAACCGCATCGACTTGGCGCCAATCCGAAAAGCCCCCGAGCTGTCGTCTGCGTTCAAGGATGCGAGTCGCCAACGCACGGCCTATGCCTGGCAGCAATCTCAAATCCGCCCCGGTCACTTCATTGATATTGGGTTGGGCCCCGTGGAGCCACATCTGCCACGCAGCGAGACGCGTGGGAACCGATTGAGAGTGCTCCAGACCCTCTTGGAGCATTGATACGTGGGGTTTCTGGGCAAACCACCGTTTCATCACCCCTCCCGAGGCGAGCAGCAGCAGTATAACAAATAATGGAATGGGCATGATGAACCCCATACCGTGCCCTATCGTTGTCGGCATTTTTGCGGTGGGGTTGCTGGATTTTCCAAGCTGTGACAAAAAGAAGCCATGAAAAGCTTCAGATCCACCGTGATTTTTTTGTTTGTCTTCATGACCATCGGCAGTGGCTGTTTCCCGCGAGAATGCCAAGAACACGCCAATTGTATTAAGTCTTGCGACTGCCTCGATACCACCACCCAAACCAATACCAGCTGTGGCATGACTTTCTTGTGCGAGGTGGAAAGTAAAAGCTGTGAAGCTGCCTACGACATGGACTGTACGGAGTTCTGCCAAACCTATGCCGCCAAAGGGGTCTGCGGCTCCAAACGATGTACCTTAGACTCTGAATGCTTGCGCAGTGTCACATGTACCGTCACCGACAGCGCCGGTAACAGCCAAGACATTCCTTGCTCCCAGCAGTTCAGTTGTGACAACGACCTCGAAGTTTGTGAAACGGCCTACATTCTTGATGATCTTTCTTTTTGTGAGCTGTGCTTGGCCAATGGAACCAGTGGATAAAAGGCAACCCATGAGTGAAAAAAACAACGTCGAACTCGATGGCCACAATTTAACCTTAGAAAATATTTGGGAAGTGGCTTATGGCGCCAGCGCTATTTCCATTGCGCCACGATGCGCCCAACGTCTCCAAGATGCGAGAACGCTGGTGGATAACCTGGCGCAAAGTGGAAAGCCCATCTATGGCATCAATACGGGGTTCGGTTTTTTGGCAGAAACCCCCATCTCCGATGAAAAGCTCGGCCTCTTACAACATAATTTAATCGTATCTCACGCTGTGGGTGTGGCTGCCCCCCTTGAGCCACCATTGGCGCGCGCTTTGATGTTGCTCAGGGCGAACACCTTAGCTGTGGGCCACTCTGGATGTCGCCCGCTCATCCTTGAAAACTTGGTGCAGTTACTTAATGCGGGATGCGCACCATTTGTGCCACGCAAAGGTTCCGTGGGCGCATCTGGCGACTTGGCACCATTGGCGCACGTCGCGCTGCTGCTATTGGGCGAAGGCAACGCATTTGTGGATGGCAAAGAGACCACCGCAGCCCAAGCACTGGCCCACGCAGGCCTGACCCCCATTCAGCTCGCAGCCAAAGAAGGCCTGGCGTTGATCAATGGCACGCAAGCCATGACCGCTGTAGCCACCATGACCCTCCTCGAAGCAGAGCGCCTGTGTGCTTTGGCCGATGTGGTGGGAGCCTGTTCTTTAGAAGCACTCATGGGGACCAACAAAGCTTTTGCCCACCGGGTGCACGCTGCCAGACCGCACCCAGGTCAAGTTGAAAGTGCCCAAAATTTACGGCTGTTGCTCAACGAAAGTGAAATTCTAGAAAGCCACAAAGACTGTGGCAAAGTGCAAGATCCTTATTCTTTGCGATGTATGCCACAGGTCCATGGGGCAAGTCGCGACGCGCTTCTATACGTGCGTCAGGTTTTGGAACGAGAAATTAACAGTGCTACCGATAACCCATTGGTCTTTTTAGACGGTGATTTCGGCGACGAAGGTGACGAGATTATTTCTGGTGGTAATTTCCACGGACAACCCATCGCCCTCGCATTGGACTTTTTAGCCATTGCGGTGGCCGAACTGGCCAACATTTCAGAACGGCGCGTGGAGCAATTGGTGAACCCCACGCTTTCCGCAGGCCTGCCTGCCTTCTTGGCTGAAGATGCCGGGCTCAACAGCGGCTATATGATTTTGCAAGTCACGGCGGCATCTTTGATCAATGAAAATAAAATCCTTTGCCACCCAGCTTCGGTGGACAGCATTCCATCCTCTGCCAATCGAGAGGATCATGTCAGCATGGGAATGACGTCGGCCAATAAGGCCCGCGAAGTCATGAAAAATGTACGTCACGTGATGGGCATTGAAGCTTTGGCTGCCTGCCAGGCCCTGGACTTTCGTCATCCTCTTAAACCTGGCAAGGGCGTAGCGGCCGTACACCAAAAGGTGCGCGAGAAAATCCCGTTTGCCAAAGCAGATCGTTGGTTCAAATTGGATATGGATGAAATGGAAAAGCTCATGGCCGATGACACATTATTGGTCGTGGCCGAAAGCGCGTGTGGCTCTTTGAACTAAGTCTTACCGCGAACGGAAAATAACGCGACCTTTGCTCAAATCGTAGGGCGATAAGGCGACCCGAACTTTGTCTCCCAGAACAATACGAATGAAATGCTTGCGCATTTTACCGGACGTGTAAGCCAAAACCTCATGTCCATTGTCCAGCGACACCCGAAACATTCCGCCTTGCAACACTTCTTTTACGGTGCCTTCAACTTCGATGTGGTCTTCACGTCCCATTGTGTCTCCTTGTAAGTGGGTGGCATGAATCTAGCCTATTCATTCTCGAGGTCAACCACGCAAAGGGTTTCTTTAGCCACTTTGCGAAAAAACTTTCACCGCGCGGTGAAAGGGAAAATTATCTCTGTCTGCGACCATGGCCCCCTCTTCAGCCTGCTTTAAAATCTCGGGCAGCTGTGGGTCTTCATTGCGCCGTGTGTGCAGCGGTTTCCAATGGGCCCCGTCCCATATTTCAGCCCCAGAAAACTGGATTTTGTAAGCCATTTTGGGGGACTGCTGGATGTAAAAGCCGATATAATACATTGGGTTACCACTTTGCCGGGTGAGTTCAATCTCTTGCAACACCGACAATGTCCCCAAATGATAATCGGCGTAATCCGGATCCCAGTAGAAATAAACGGATGAATAGCCTTTAGGCAAAACATCTAGGATTCCAACCCCAACCAACTGTCCTTGGGGGTTGCGCCAAGAAAGTTCCAGCGTCTCCACCGGAGCGAAAACAAATGCCTCTTGATAACCGGGTAAATCCAGCACGGTTTCGTCGGAACGGTGCCACTCTTTTTGGTATCGGTTGTACAAAGCAACATGTTCGTCATCAGCAATGGGCCGCGTGGCCGTCACCTCAAAAAAATCTTTGTATTTGGCCCAAATCTTTCTTTGGCTCCGGGAAAGCTTGAAGTGGTTGGTATTGATGCGCAAAGGATGGCACTGACGACAATCCATACAGATGGGTCGGTAAACCACATGCCCGGTGCGACGCATACCAATATCCATGAGCTCCTGGTAATCATCTTGTCCCAAAAGCCGAACCGAAGAGCCAGCCGTCAACGTGTTACGGTTTTCCAGATAAGGGCAGCTGCCCTCCCAAAAAACCATGGGCGAGCATTGAGGAACTTTGGGAGCGAAAGGAAGAATCCAGCGCAACTACGCGGCCTCTGGAGACTCTTCTAGGCCAACAGGTAAGGTCACCAATGGGTTCCAAGTGGTGCGCAATGGAACGCAGTCACTGGCTTGCTCAACGATTTCAAAAGCGTCGGGGTCACTCAACAGTTGTTTGCCAAGTGCCGTGTGCAATGCGTGACCTGCTTTATGGACCACCAAGCAACCATCGATAGGCATGCCCACAAGAGCCAAATCACCCACTGCATCGAGCAGCTTGTGGCGAACAAACTCGTCGGCGTACCGAAGGCCTTCATCGTTAAGAACACAAAACCCATCTAAGACCACGGCGTTGTCTAAAGAACCGCCGAGACCGAGTCCTGCTTTACGAAGGGCGTCCACATCTTTTTTGAACCCGAAGGTTCGCGCTGCGGCCACTTCACGTGCAAAGATTTCGGGGGTGATGTGCAAGGTTTGTGCTTGGCTTTCAATGAGCGGGTGCTCGAAATAAATGGAGCAGCGAACGTGCAAACCTGGTTCGCGGTTGCCTCGTGGCATCAACTTGGCCACTTTATCACCGTCTCGGACCTCGATTTCTTTTTTGATCACCAAGTGGCGGGTGGCTTCTCGTTGGTAAACCAAGCCGGCATCAACGATGGCGTTCACCCATCGGTCAGCCGAACCGTCTAAAACGGGCACTTCAGGACCGTTCACATCAATGAAAAGATTAGAAACGCCCAAGGCGTAAATGGCGCTCAGAACATGCTCGACCGTGCCCAACGTCACCCCATCCACCCCTAAAGTGGTGGCCAAAGCGGTACAGACCACTTGATCAACCTTTGCTTCGATCATGGTGGCTTTGGGCAAATCCGTCCGTACAAATACAATCCCTGTATTCGCCGGAGCTGGTCGAATCACCACTTGAACGGGCACCCCACTGTGCAGACCAACGCCTGCGACACGAATGATTTTTGCGATGGTGGTTTGATGTTGAAACATAAAATCTCGACTCGATTCCTTTCAGCTCACAAAAACTGAAATTAAACTTTAAGTTTGTGCCCTTTACGTATTGAAGATCCGTGCCATTTGGCTCAAAAAATCGCCATTCCGGCGCTCGCGCAGTGGATTCGCAAAAATAATCATAAAAATCAAGGGGATATTTGGGCCCATCGGGCGGCCAATTTGTCTTTTTTCAAACAGAATTCTATCCGGCACCTGTAAAAAATCAAAAATTATGACAAAAATGTCATAATTCTAGTGTTTTGGGCGTCTCAACTCATCTTTGATTCAAGTCCAAAATGCGCATAGGCCCTGGGTGTGGCCAATCGACCTCTGGGCGTTCGCATCAAGTATCCTTCTTGCAGCAGGTAAGGCTCGTAGACATCTTCGATGGTGGAAGAAGATTCACCCAGCGCTGCCGCCAAAGTATCGAGCCCCACAGCAACCCCGTCAAAACGTTCCACCAAGAGCATTAAAAGTCGCCGATCCATGGCATCAAGCCCACTGTGATCCACTTCCAAGCGATCTAAAGCGCTGCGAGCCACTTCCAATGTGATCGACCCATCGTGCAAAACTTCAGCAAAATCACGGACACGGCGTAACAACCGGTTGGCAATACGAGGCGTCCCACGGGAACGTTCGGCAATTTCGAGAGCGGCCTCGGTTTCCATGGACACACCCATCAGGTTCGCCGACCGCGTAACAATGCGACCCAAATCTTCGGCATTATAGAATTGCAACCGATTGGTAATGCCGAAGCGATCGCGTAATGGCGACGTGAGTAAACCAGCTTTGGTGGTGGCTCCCACCAACGTGAAGGGTTGTAAGTCCAATGAAATACTGCGCGCGTGCGCGCCTTCACCGATCACCACATCAAAACGAAAGTCTTCCATGGCTGCGTACAGGTTTTCTTCGACCACCGCGGAAAGGCGATGAATTTCATCAATAAACAGCACATCCCCAGCACCCAGATTGGTGAGAATTCCGGCCAAATCACCCTTTTTTTCGATGGCCGGGCCCGAAGTACAATGCAGGCGTACGCCCATCACGCCCGCTAAAATACGAGCCAAGGTGGTCTTGCCCAGTCCAGGGGGGCCGCACAATAAGATGTGGTCCAAAGCGCGGTTGCCGCGCTGAGCTGCTTCGGCGTAAATCTTTAAATTATCAACGATTTCCTGCTGGCCCACGTACTCGTCGAAGCTTTCGGGGCGCAAGCTCACTTCTACTGCAATTTCGTCAGACCCGGCCACGGGGGCCATCAAATCACGGGCGTTCATGGGAGGGGTAGAGCTTAAATCTTGGCTCATGGGAAACTCCTGTACAAATGGTCAGTACACCCTAACCGATTTTTGCGCTCGTGGGAAGAGAAAGACTAAATGTTCTTGAGCGCTTCTTTGAGTAAGACCCCAAGACCTGCATCCGCTTCATGGTTGGCTCGTGTTTTTTCCACCGCTTTGTCCACCAGAGCTTTCTTATAACCCAAGTTGAGTAAGGCAGAAGCCACGTCATTCCAAATGCCTTTATCGCCCATTGCTGAAGCACCCATCTGAGCCAACTGTTTTTCGAATTTATCTTTGAGTTCCAAAATAATTCGGAGCGCCGTCTTTTTACCCACACCGGGCACTTTGGTCAGACGGGCCACATCTTCACTGGCCACCGCTTCTTTGAGTTCGTTGGGTGACAGCCCAGATAAAAAAGCCAAGCCCATACGTGGCCCCACCCCATTGATGGAGATGAGCAGCTCGAACAAATGCATGCCTTCTTCTTTCAAAAAGCCGAACAGTTCGAAGGCGTCTTCTCTCACATGGGTATGGACATACAAAACCGTTTTTTGACCTGCTTCAAGTTGACCCAAATCAGATAAGGGTAAATTGGCCTTGTAGCCCACCCCATTCACATCTAACAGAACCGATCGAAAATCAGTTTGGATCACTGTACCACGCAAGAGACCAATCATGACCACACCCACGATATGCCGTTAGTAATAACCAACCGCTCTAAAATAAAAACCCCTGTGATCGTTGATGCCCGGATCCAAAACATCGTCAGAGAAAGTGGTGAAGTTATAGCCCAGCCCCAAAGTGAAAAAATCCATGGGCGCATATTGTAATTCGGTGAGCCAGCCTTCTTCAAGCCCCTCGTTGCCCAACCCCAGCAGCATGCGATACTCAATGCCTAGGTTTATATCGCCAGGCATATCAAAAGCGGTGAAGCGCTTGAGGGTTCTTAACAACTGCCAATTGAGCCGGTTCACCGACAGTACATAAGAAGAGACAGCCTCGTCAAATCCAGGCAATTGTACTTGAACACTCTTGAGGGCTAACTTGTCAGCCCATTGCAAGTCGAAAGGCAACTGGATCACGGGCTCTAAAGACAAAGCTTGGCTCAAATACGCTCCGGCAAATTCATCTTCACCGCTAGGGTGGGACAACACGCGAGAAGAATACTTAGTCAACACACGGTATTTGTTGTGTGCCTTCGGACGATATGCCAACCCAAAGGACCCTTCTTCCAAGTACATTTCTTGATCGCCAGCGGTAATATTTTCTGCTGTCGCCAAGTTATAACGGCCAAACAATTCTAAATCTGGAATGATTTTCCATTTTGCCGCACTGTTACTCATCCACCATTGTCGGGTGAAGCCTCCACGTAACTCATCGAATTGATCATAACGCCACTCGAGCCTTTGCGAAGCAACCACTGGCCATTTGTCTTGGTAGAAGAGGTTGAGCGAAATGGCATCTCGAGACATGGCGCCGTAAAGGAAATCCCCACCACCGTTCACGCTTGGCGCGGCAAAGAACATGCCGTCGGTCAATGCGCCGGGAACCGTATAGCCCTGTGCTTGGTTCACCACATTAGAGGCCCCCAAACGATTGATCCATTCGTAACTGGCACCCAAGTGAAAACCCAAAGGCAATTTAAACTGAGAACTTAAACCAGCCACGCCTTGATGCGCATTGCCAAACTGGGTGTTTTGAATTTGGTACTCGGCAAATGTGCGGGTGTTTTGTCCGATGAGTTGCTGAGCCCCCACCACGCTGGTTTGCAACCAACCATCTTGAACGTAACCAAAGCGTTGTTGCGCGTACAGTTGAGAGGAATCGGTCATTGCATAATTGGCACGTAACGAAAGATGGTTCTCACCATCAAATCGCACACTCTCCATGATGCCGATGGATAGCGCCGATGTGAGTTGGTAGTCGGCACCAAAATGAGTGACCAGTCGTTCGGCATCGCTTTGCAACGCAACCGGGTAATCACCAGCGTAATATTCTTGTCTCGCAAACAAACCCAATTTTTGTATGGGATGCCAAATGAGGCCTGCGCCCAGCAAGTGCTGGGTCCATGAAGCCGGTTCCTCTAAGGTCAGTTCGGGAAAGTTGCCCTCGTCCCAAATGTAGCCGTAACCATAGGTGGCCTGCAGCATGAGGTTGTCGAGGACCTTTCGATCGTACGCGACCGTGACCAATTCCCGATGCAAAGCACGCGCTGCCGTCGCCTGGGGCACGATGGGCATTTCGTTGATGATGCCATCATACCTCAACCGAAGTCCGTCTTTATCGGTTAATGCGCCGCGGGTCTCCAGTCCCCAGGTGGTTTGTCCTTGGGCCATCACCGTATCCTGAGAAAAGAAGCCCAAAGAAACGCGCCTGAACCACGTACTTACCAGAAAGTCTTCAGGGGCCCGGTTAAAAAGATGCCCCAGCTTGGTTTGTAAGTTGAGCCGATAAGCACTGCCTGATCGTTCGTGAGGATAGATGATTTGCGCAATTTGAGTGGCACCATCTGTAGGTTGTTGGCCCATGGCTTGCCACGTTAAACCGCCGTCTTGGGACAACCACTTTTCGTTATCAATCCCGGTACTAAAGGCGTATTCCAATTCAAGTTCACTGTTTTGGGTGGGACGCCACCGGACCAAAGCTTCGCCTAAACTGTAGTCGCTCACATCTGTTTCACGACCTTCCTGCAAGTACCCTAAACCCACATCCAAACTTCCACCCAGGTGTTGTGTAAAACGCCCCCCCGCAGTGAGGCCCGTAAATGCTTCTTGAGACAGGTACCCATAACCGACTTCCACGAATACCGGATCTCCGTGACTCACCGAGGCCAGTTGCTGGGACAGCATCATGTCAGTGCTCACAAAAGCCATAACGGGTTGTTTAAAAATGATGTGACCTTCAGCGTATTGAATGGTGTAATCCCGGTCGCGAACCTGTGGAATACGCGTCTTGATGTTCCCGGAAATCCTATCCCGAACCACCAAAGTCACCACTTCACTCCCCTCCATCAATTGGGTGTGTCGGAGGAAATACAAAGACGTGCCTGCCCCCCTGAATTCATTTCGGGTGAATTGTTGGTAGGGGTCGCCGCCGGCCACCAAAACTTCAGTGTCTGTACGCCATTTGTTTTTCTGCGCCACATCTTCATTTTGCCAATCTTTATTGAATCGCATTTTCATACCGTAACGCGGATGGTCATACTTGAAATAAGAACCCTGTTGCAGGTTGGTCTTCATATTGCCCACGTGCAGATGTGACTCGTCAGCCTTTAAGCGCAGATACAAAGGGTAGCGGGCGTTAGGAACAAACGTCTCAAGGGCGTCGTCACCGAATGTGGGGAAAGACGCATCAAGGTTGAGCATGTAAGGCGCAAAAACGTCTTGATCCCAGCGTGCGCTGTCGAGGTGCAAATCTAAATCGTACTGCGAGAACAAAGCGCCGCCCTTAAAGCGACCTCTCAACCAAGCTGCCGTGCGCCCGTAAACCAGAACTTCGGGGGAATCGAAATGGTTGACGTCGGACAGTTCCAGCAAAGGGGTTCCGCCACTGCCCACAGCCGCTTCAGCCATCACCAACGCGAACAACTTGGACTCTTGGTATTTCACTGGTTTGCGCCAAGTGACCTTATTTCCCATCCAGTCGACGCCTTCGACGGTCAAAAAGTCCGTATCGCTCTGAAATTCGACCAGTCGTTGAAAGTGTCCTGATTCAGCGTGAACAGGAATGGCTTTACCTTGAACCATCACGCGGGTCCCCGGTTCGGCCTTCCCTTTCACCCAAAAGCTGTCGGCCTCGATGGTCTCTTGGCTGTCCTCGGGCAACCACAGTTCCATTTTTGCAGCAGGCACTTCACGGCGTGTGGGCCACCACAAAGGCGGTGTGCCTTCCCCCCGGTAAGGGATGGCTTCGTCCATTTCATCAAAGCTGCTGGGGTCGAGCAAGGCTTCACCCGAGGCCTCTGGTGCAGGCTCGGAGGGTGGTGTCGGTTTGGTGTCACCTTTTTCTTTTTTATCCGCTTGCGCCCCTTTATCTGCTTTTTCGGTCCCTTCAGCTTTGGGCTGGCTTTTCTTCGCTGAAGGCAGACTTTTCTCTTGTTGGCGCCAATCACTCAGTAAAGTTTGCAAACGATCCGCGTAGGCGCTTGGCACGCCCGAAAAAACTTCTGGGATTTCGGGATACAACCAGAGGGTGGCCTGCCCCCCTGTTTCGAATCCCAGTTCTAGCTTAATGGGACGGTTTTCGATAATTTTGACATCGGTGGAGAATTCGGGACCGTCGACACGGCCTGCTTTTCCAGCGATTTTTAGCTTCACCAACTGGGGCATTTCAGAAAATGCATCCGCCGACGCCAGAACCTGGAAAACCACCCTTCTGTTTTTGGCGGCCCCGAAGGCTGAAAAACCAGGGTCCACCAACTCGCGAGCACCCTTGGCCTCAAGCTGAAGTCGATCGGTACTAATGCCTTTTTCTTTTAGAATGGTCGCAATGGCGCGGCCAACTTGATCTGAGGTGGCTTGATCGGCCGTCTCATCTGCATTGTCATTGGTGTGAATCTCAATCCGCAGTTGCGTCTCATCATCTTTCATTTCGGCCGCTAAAGCATCGAGCCGTTTGAGTAAGGGTGCATTTAACTCCTTGCTGTCTTCATTGAAGGCGTCGCTCACCGTTTCAGTATCCGCCTGTTCAGCTGTGAGATCTGGATCAACATCGCGCAAAGCAGCATTGAAGGGGTTAGAGACAAGCTTGTCTCCATAGATGGTTTCAGCACTGATGCGAAGTCGGTAAACCTTCTCAGGCGATACCATCCATGTTTTGGGTACATTTGGCTCTTCGTCATTGGGAATCACACCGGTTAATCTGTACGCCTCGGGAGGAGCCCCTAGGCCGCGGACCTGATGCACCTTTTTAAACCCATCGTCGACAGCACGTTTGTCCAATGCAGCACCTGCATCTTTGGATGCTTCAAAAACTTCAATTTTCCAACGCGCCCAAGGCAGCGCTCCCGCGCGGCGAATGCGAAAGCCCAAACTGACTTCGGTTTCATTCAGCTTTTCGATGGAAGCGAGGCCTTCCTCTGCGAAACGTTCAGCCTTGAGCGTCACCGGCGCATGCGTGATGTCAAAATATCCCTCACCCAACCTGGCTCGAGCGGTGGGCCAGTACACCGTTAATTTTTCTTTTCGAACTTTTTTCTCTGGCTTTTTTGGGGCCCAAATCTCTTTGTCCTGAACCACTCGTATTGTTTGTAGGTAACGGCCATCCGATGCACGCATTCTCAGAATCATGGGTTGTCCCACCTCGGCTTGCATGGTTTGGTCGAAGGTGTGTGCCTTCTTGTCAATGTCCGCAGGCTGCCCGTGGAGGGAAACCAGCTCGGGCCATCTGAGCGGTTTCACGGGCTCTAAGGGCGGAATGGGTGGCTTTGTGACCAGGATTACGATTCGATGATTTTGTTGCCGGTTGCGCAGGCCCATGTGCATCACCAAGGTATCGTCGATGCCTTTGCCAACAGCCTCGATTTGAGGGCGTTCCAGGCCTTTTTCTAACGCAATCTCGCGCGCGTTGTCGGCCTGTATTCTTGAGTTGTTCATGGCCGTGATTTCATCTTCGTCAAAGCCATGAACTTCGATGGCCATCTTGTAGCCAGGCTTTACAGCCGTGGCCATTTCTTGAATGAATGTTTTCGTTCGCTCGGTGGGCTCACTCTCAGCATCGAACAAAGGACCTTCGATGGCATCGAGACTTTGCAGCGTGACCTCTCCCCACGGCACACCATCGGGGATTTTTGGTTTTTCTTTTGGATCACGCCATTTAACGCCGAAAGTCCGAATGGGCGAACGCAGTTGATGGCCCTCAACGGTCACAAAAGTCATGGTTGCCCCGTACCGTCGACCTTCTTTTAAAAGCTGTTTTTGGCTCACGCCATCTTTGCCATCCCACAACAAGTACAATGACGGACGGCCCTGGCCAGCGAAAAAGTACAAGGCATCTGCAGTCTGCAAATTCTCCGGCTTATCGGTGAGGTCTAAAATGGTCAGTTGCCATGTGAGCACGTCTGTTTTCTTGAAGGTGGTTCTAAACAATAAGGGTGCGGGCAGCTCGCCATCGATCAAGCCTTGCAGGTTCGGGCCCTTTTTCTTTCCTTTGGCGGCCCCGCCTTCTGAGGTGATGCTCAGATTGACGTAACCGACGCCTTCTTCTTTATTGTCTAAAGACAGCTCAAAGGGAGACAGTTTACCCTTCACCTGAATATCTCGGGAGCGGCGCGGCGGCGTGCCCGGGGGCCGGTAAACGCTCTCGTTCAATTCAATAATGTCTGATTTGGCCCAGTTGCTCAGACATTGAACGGGAAATGCCAGTTGGCCAGGGAGTCCGGGGGACAGATAAAAAGCGGCGCGGCCGCCATGCGCAGAAAGAGACCCAGGCGGAAGAGTGGTATCATCCAGTTTGGCCAGGTGGGAGCCCGCTGCTACTCGGGAAAAATGAAAAAAGCCGGAAGCGTCAGTCACGACGCGGGAACCATTATCCAAATAGACCGATACCCCGCCAATGCCTTCTTCTTCACCATCCTGTGCTTGGTTACTGTTCGCATCACAAAAAACACGGCCCAGCACAGTGCTGGTCGTCAACAAAGTGTCAGGTACCAACATGACCGCCACACCCACGGTGTCTGTGAGGGGCGTTTGGTCGGCGATGGTCCGCATGAATGACTTGGTGAGCTGTGCTCCCAAAGCGGCATTTGCCTGAACCCTGGTATTAAAGCGAATCTCGTACTGGCCGGCTGCGTTGAGAGGAAAAGCACCGAACCGCAAAAAAGACCCACTCGGTTCAGGAATGCCCGAGATGCGGGTGAACACGGGAGAACCATTGGCAGTGATAACTTCGAAAATGCCGTAAGAGCCTTCTACCATTTCGATGCCTTGTGGCAGCTCTGTCACCACCTCCACGCCACCGTCATCCATGGTAATGCCCCCCAATGAGCGGTTCTGAACGGAAATGCGATAGGTGATGATGTCACCCACCGACGCTGATTTTAACGAAGCTGAAGTTTGAATGGAGACCCGCTCATTAACAGGATCGAGTGGGATAAAGTTATTTAAAACCGGTGAAGCCGAATCGTCTACGTCAAAGCGTAAATAATAACGCTGTGTGGTTAAAACATCATTTATGTCATGGGAAACCACCTCGCCACCCTCGAAAGCTTCACCGTAACCGTCTGCCACGTTTGAATCTGAACGAGCAGGAAATTTTTGGGACGGAAACGCCAAAAGCAGATCATTGGGAATCACCTCAAGGCGGTACTGGCCAGGGACCACCGTGAAGGCGTAGGTTCCGTCGCTGCCCACCAATTGACTTTGTTCCCCCACGCCGAGATCCGCATCTGCCACCAACAAGTCGTTATCGGGGTTTCCGTCTTGATCGTCGTAATAGATGGCCACCTGTGCGTCGGAAATCGGGAAAACATCCACCCCCGTCGGGGTTTCATCGTAGGTATACAGCGCTCCAGATATCTCTATGGAGGGAATGTCCCCGCGCGCTTGCGTCGCCCCCAGGCCCCACACGCATGAAAGAAGCGCAAAGCAAAAGAAGCGTAAGTTACCTTGGGAATGCGAGAAAAAATGTGTTCGATTCAAAATGACCGGCCTATGTGATCCGGGTGTAACACCCTAAAAACCCCAACGATTCTAGATAGGCTTGGCCCCTGAGACAAGTTAAACTCACCTTGGACCCCATGAAGACCAACCCGTCCCGCAGGAAAACGGATAAATCCACGAACACGCGAGAATGGCGCCAGGGGGACCCGCGGGCGACACGCAATGAAAAAACAGCTTAAACTACTATTTTTTCTTACTTTTTTTCATTTTTTTGATGGCTTTGATGCGTTTACGAGCCTTGGGCACAAAAGCACTCTTCTTGTGCTTTGCCACCACCTCTTCATAGAAAACCACCGCATCTTTCTGGAAGCCCAAAGATTCAAAAGCCTGACCGATTTTATACAGAACAGCCGCGGCCCTTTTTGATTTGGGATAGCCAGTGAGCACATTTTGGTAGGCCAAAACAGCTTTTCTTAAAGCATCTTCTTTGCCCTTTTTGTTGGCCGATTTGCCCGCGAGGGCGCTAAAGGCCTCGCCTTTGAGAAAATAGGCCTCATCCAACGCGGCGCCTTTTTTAGCCTTAAACTGTTTGAGGTAAACATTGAGCGCCTGAATGGTTTGTCCAAAATCCTCCGCCTCATATTTCTTTTCTGCCAAGGCAAATAAAGCTTTTTCCTCGGTGGGCCAAACTACCTTGGGGGGCTGACCAGTGGCCTGTTGCACCGGTGGCGCATCCACAGCAGTGGCCACAGAAACCGGCGGCCGCACCAACAAATCCTCAACGCTCTTACTCGTTTTGCCCAGCTCGTGACGCACCTCTTCGACTTCCCCACGCACCGCTTGGAGCTCGGCGATAATTTTCTCGGTTTTGAGGCCGTGATCAGCATTTTGCTGCCGCAAAGATCGCAGATTGTTTTCGGTTTGCTCCAAACGCGTGGAAACATCACCCAACTTCTCCACCACCAGGGCTTTGTCTTCCATTTGAACGCGATTCATACGCGCCATTTCGTCTTTGAGCATGCGCATGTCACTGCGCAGCGCGTTGCCTTCGGCGCGGGTGGTGACGCATCCTGCTTGTAGCGCTACGGCCAGAACCAATGCTATTTTGAAACATAATGAAGTCACGGCTTCATTCCTTGCTAATGAACGATCAGCTCACTACGACGGTTTTCGGCCCAGGACTGCTCGTCGCTATCGAGCTTTAGCGGGCGTTCCTCACCGTAAGAAATCGGCTTCAAGCGAACCACCGGAACCCCTAAATTCTTTAAGTAGTCCATCACCGTGCGCGCGCGCTTTTCACCCAAAGCCAAGTTGTATTCGGTGGTCCCTCGCTCATCAGCGTGCCCCTCTACGGTGAGCTTCCATTGCGGGTGCCCCTGCAAGCACTCAGCGAACTGGTCCAAAGTGGAACGAGAATCCTGGCTCAAAACGATTTGGTTGTAGTCAAAAAAGACCCGCGCGTGCTGCCCGCAAGCTTCTGAAACGTCCGTGGCCTCAGCCACCCCTTCCGTACATATGCCCGTGGCGCAGCGGAATCCAATGTCACAATCCCCGTCTTCTTCACATGGGGATGCAGCCGCCACACAACGGCCCTTTTGACAATTCTCACTGGCATCGCAACCCGCTACAGCGTCACACTCAGACTTGCATTCGCCCTCGAAACAGCTCAAACCATCTCCGCAGTCGCCATCCTCAGCGCAAACCGACTCACAGCGGTAGTTTTTGCAGGTTTTACCCTCTGAACAGTGGTCATCAGAACCGCATTCTTGGCATTGCCCGAAAACGCAAACCTCTGAAATCTCTTGTCCTTCTGAATCCTTAGAGCAATGGTCATCCTTTTCGCACTTGGGGTAATCGGGCCCAGGGCAACCCGCCATGGTGGCCAAGCCCAATCCAAAAACCACTAGAAAAACGAAACGAACTGCTCTTTTCATATTGAAAACCTCTTAGTTACGAAATTTACAAAGAAATCACTCCACTACTTCAGATCAGATTGAGGCCCTGAAAGCAAGAGAAAGCTGCGCAAAAGGGGCATATTTCCGCCCAAACACCTACATTCGCTTTTTCTCGGAATCACCTTGCCACATCCCCGTTGAGCTTTTAAACCCATCGCACCTTCCATTTATTCAAAATAATGAATTACGAGTCCCACTTATGAATGATCAGGCGCCCCAAAACGAACAGCCCACCGATGGGACCCAAAGCGGTGACTCCAAATTTAAGTCTGAGTATGCTCAAGATCCAGGCATGCCATCTTTCCGCATTCTAGGGGTAGAACCCATTTTAGCCCAACGCATCATCCGGTTGGGGGTGCCTGTCATCATCGGTATGCTGACCCAGACCGCCATCAACATTATCGATGGATTGATGGTCGGTCGCCTGCCCGACGCGGCTGCGGTGATCGGAACCGCTGCCATCGGCCCGTCGCTCATTTTGCTTTGGGCCTTCGGCGGGTTTTTAAGCGCCATCTCCGTGGGCACCCAAGCCATGACCGCCCGACGCATCGGTGAAGGAACCCCCAAAAAAGCGGGACAAGTTCTGGCCAACTCTCTGACCGTTGCGGTCATTGCGAGCGTCACGGTGAGTCTTTTCGCGGTGTGGGCCGCCAGACCAATTTTTGAGTTCATTAGTAAGGATTTAGCGGTCCAAGAAGCGGGCACCGTATATTCGCGTATTCGGTTTATCGGAATTTTATCCATGGTCACCATGGCTTCGTTTAAAAGCTTCTACGATGGCTTGGGTCAGGTGCGCGTGCACATGACCGTGGCCATTTGCATGAACATCATCAACGCAACGCTCAACTATTTCCTTATTTTTGGTTTTGATTTTGGGTTCGTGCAAATTCCAGCCCTCGAGGTTAATGGGGCTGGTATTGCGTCAGTGATTTCAAGCTACATGGGTGTGTTGGGTATCATGTTGTGGTCTCTGCGCAAAAAAGACCGGGTACGCTACCAAGTGTACACCACTCGCAACTTAAATCGAAAAGTCGCTTATTCCGTTTCAATGCTCTCCCTGTGGTCCGGATTGGCCACTTCGGTTGTTATGGTAGGTTTCGGTTTGTTTTACGCCATCGTTGGTAAAATCGATGCTTTAGAAGGTCTCCAAGCGGTCAATACTTCAGCCACCAGTGTGATCATCAACATCATGATGCTTGTATTCATGACTGCACTGGCCTTTGGAACTTCCACGGCCACGCTGGTGTCCCAAAGTTTGGGCAACCAACAACCGGGTCTCGCAGAAAGATACGGCTGGCAAAGTATGATTCTCATGACCGTGACCATGGGTATCTTCGGCTCTACTTTTTATTTCTTTCCCGAACATTGGTTGCAACTTTTCTTGCCCGCCAAAATCGAAGGGCAAGATATCCTCAAACGACAAGTCATTGACGTTGCCATCCCCGCTCTGAAACTCTGCGCCCTGTTGGCGCCCATTGCCGCCGCGGGCCTGGTCTTTACTCAAGCGCTTTATGGGGCCGGGCAAACCCGCTTTGTCATGGCGGTTGAATTATTTCTGCATTTCACCTGCTTGGTCCCGTTGGCTTATTGGTTCGCCGTTGGCTTGGAGTGGGGCTTCATGGGTTGCTGGTGGGCAACGCTGGTGTATGTCACATCCTTGGCCATTGCCACGGGTGCACGGTTTGCTTCGGGGAAATGGAAATCAGAAGTCATTTAGCCCGACTAATTTCCAAAAACCGACCCGATTTGGTCTCCAAAACATTTTTGTGGTATAATAACCACACCCCTTAGCCATCATTCGGAGATCAGTTGGCCAAGAATCACTACAAAATCTTAGGCATCAACCGAAATGCCACCTTAGACAATGTCCGAAAAGCATTCCGTCAAAAGGCAAAACTGTACCATCCTGATGCCGTGGGAGAGGACCCGGAAAAGCAAGCGCTGTTTCAAGAGATTGTGGAGGCCTACGAAATTCTGAGCGACCCGGAACGCCGCAGAAGGTTCGATCTTTTAGGACGCTCCGACAGCGTCAAACAGGCCTCCATGCCCGCCACCCTCCCTACCGAAAGCGGCATCCTGCAATTCTTTAGTAACTTGCTGAAGCCCAAAATTACACGCGAAAACTTTGGCAAACCCATGCTGGGTGCTGACATGGAAACAGAAGTCAGCATTACATTAGAAGAATCTTTGCACCCATGCCAAAAACTTTTAGCGCTCAAAATTCCTTTTCCCTGCCCGAACTGTAAAGGTCATGTTTGGCTTCATGATAAACCAGCATCTACCTGTCCAGATTGCGATGGAACCGGCACCAAAAAAAATATTGGTCCCGTTCCTTTTCTGCGCTCATGCAAACGCTGTGATGGCAGTGGCAAAATTCATCTCACGATTTGCGAAAGCTGTAACCTCACCGGCCTCAAAACCACCGAGCAACGCTTCGAAGTGGACCTTCCGGCCGGTGTTGAAAATGAATCCGTCGTACGCTTACAAGGTCTTGGCGCTTACGGAAAATTTGGCGGCCCTCGAGGCGATCTTTTTATAAAGGTCAGACTCATTCCCAGCACCAATGTGACACGCGAAGGCGATAATGCCTTCGCCACCATCTACATTGGTCTTACCGACGCTATTTTTGGCTCCGATTTCCAGCTGCCCAAACCATTTGATGGAACATTAATGAAAATTCCACCAGGCGCTCAGGGGGGGCAGGTGTTCAAACTCAAACAAAAAGGGTTCACCAACCTCAAGTCCGGTCGTCGCGGTCATTTGTACATCACCGCGCAAATTAGGGTTCCTCAAAACCTGGAAGAAGAAGACAAAGTGGCCCTCTTAAAAATGAAAAACCGAGTAAATGAATTATGACCGTGAGGATTTAAATGCGTGTTTTAATCGTGGATGACGACATAGTAACCCGACAACTCATTGGTGCTTACTGCAAAAAGCAAAAACAAACAGTTTTGTATGCCGCTTCAGGTATCGAAGCGTTAGAAATGCTTTACAAAGAAAATGTCGATCTTGTGATCACTGACATTCGAATGCCCAGTTTGGACGGAAAAAAGCTACTTAAAGAAATCAAGGCCCTCGCCCCCGAACTTCCTGTACTCATCATGACCGCCCACTCATCCATTGACGAGGCAGTGCTTCTTTTAAAATCAGGTGCAGAAGACTATTTCGCCAAACCCATTTCGCCGGAAGTTTTTACCCACCGAATGGATTCCGTGCTCAACCGACTTCAAATGGCGAAGGAACTCAAAACACTGAAGGCGGCATCCCCAAAAAATTCACCCATGGATGCCATCGTGGGCTCCGCCCCTGTGATGCGCGTTTTGTTGAGCCGGTTGCCCATGATGGCGCAAACCGATGCTGCCATCATGATTTATGGTGAATCAGGCACCGGTAAAGAATTAGTGGCACGCGCCATCCATCAACTGTCAAAACGAAATAACAAGCCGTTCATCACCGTCAACTGTGGCGCACTCCCTGACAACCTTTTGGAGAGCGAACTCTTTGGTTATAAAAAAGGTGCTTTTACTGATGCTTACCAAGACACACCAGGTTTGGTAGAGGCCGCGTCTGGCGGAACACTCTTCTTGGATGAAATCGGTGAAATATCGACAGTGGTCCAGGTAAAACTGCTGCGTTTTCTACAAAGCAAAGAATACAAACAGCTGGGTTCGCCAAAACCCCAAAAAGCAAACATTCGAATTATTTGCGCCACCAATCGCAATCTCAAAAAAATGGTAGATGAAAAAACATTTAGAGAAGACCTGTATTACCGTTTGAATATCGTTCCCATCACTGTGCCTTCTTTACGGGAGCGAAAAACTGATATTCCGGTTTTAGCCAATCATTTCCTTAATCAATTTTGTGAAGAATACAGCAAAGAAATTAAAGGTTTTTCCTCGAAGGTAATTCAAAGTTTGCTTGCCCACAATTGGCCAGGCAACGTTCGCGAATTAGAAAACAAAATACAGCAAATGGTGGTTCTGTGTGAGGGAAATGAGGTGCACCACATGGACTGGGCGAGTCAAATCGGCATTGATAACATCGATATCAATTACGAACTCGAAAATTTTAAAGCAGAAAAAAAACGTGTGGTAGACAATTTTGAGCGCCACTATATTGAAAATATGCTCGAGCAAACCAACGGTAATTTGAGCGAGGCAGCAAAACGCGCCGGAATGGATAGAAAAAACTTTTGGCAAAAAGCCCGGAAACACAATGTCCGCTCCAAAGAATCCTCAACACGAATTTAGGCACCCATCATGTTGAAGAAAGAAGATTACCCCCTCACCTTTCAACACTTCAGTCATCTTAACGTTGAAAGTACACCGGCAGACAGTCAGCAACCCTTTACCCCTCTTGAACACGTCTCTCCCCAATCCGAGACACTAAAGGTGATGCCGCACCTGCAAACAGAAAAGAAATACCCCGAACAGACGCAGTCCGACACATCCCCCTTTGAAAACGCACAGGACTTGGTGGACCTCATGCTCGTCGGTAAGGATGAAAAAGGCAGACCTGAAATCCACCTTTCATTAAAAGACAATGTGGCCGAAGGCATGTACATCAAATTACAAAAATGTGAAGAAGGTGGGTACCACGCGTTATTTGTCGCACCCACCTATTCGGTTCGAAATCAGGTATCGCCTCATATTGACGGTTTGATCAAACACTTGAAGGCAAAAGGTTCCAAAATTATTTCTCACGAGATTACGGTGGGAAAAACCATGCCCGATATCAATCTATCGTAAACCGCTCCACCATTTCTAACCATTCTGGGGAAAGGGCTTTGCGATCCTGAGTGGCCTTTTGTAACGACACGGAACCAATACTCGCCCCTTTTAAGGCAGACATGTACCCAAAGGCTTCCTGCCACACCAACTCTACCGCGCAGTTACCCAAACGCATGGCCAGAACACGGTCACGAGGCGTGGGGGAGCCCCCTCGTTGGACATGGCCCAAAACGGTCACCCGACTTTCCAGCCCGACATTCGCTTCTAGCAAGTCCGCCACGTAGGCGCCCACCCCACCCAATCGCGGGCGTCCAAACACATCGGGTTCATTGTTGTTCAAAATGAGTCGAGGCGCCGCGTCTGATCCATCTCTAAACAAAGCTCCTTCAGCCACCACCACGATCAGAGAGTTATTGCCCTTTTTCTTCTCGTTCTGGACTTTTTGAATCAAACCTTCTGCCAAACAAGGTCGTTCTGGAACCAGAATAACATCGGCATCGCCTGCCAGGCCGGCATGGGCGGCAATCCAGCCACTGCGTCGGCCCATCACCTCCACCACCATAACCCTTTCATGCGCCTCTGCCGTGGTTCGAAGGCGATCGATGGCTTCGGTGGCAATGCTGACTGCCGTGTCAAAACCAAATGTGTAATCGGTACCATCCACATCGTTATCAATGGTTTTAGGCACACCCACAATGGGAAAACCTTCCTCGTACAACAGCCGCGCCACAGACAAAGTGCCCTCGCCCCCCACAGCGATTACCGCATCCAATCCCCACTTCTCCTTTTGCTCCCAAACCACTTGGGCGCCCTCGGGCTGCTGAAAGGGATTGAGCCGACTGTTGGTCAATATGGTGCCGCCCTTGGCAGCGATTCCTTCGGTATTTTCCAAGGTGAGCGGTTGGGTTTCATCAGAATAGAAGCCTCGATACCCCCCGCGTATGCCCAAAACTTCTATGCCCAACTCTGCCGAACGAACCACCACGGCGCGCAAAGCCGCGTTAAGTCCTGGGCAATCACCACCGCTGGTTAACACACCTATTTTTTTAGGACGCGTCATGCTTGACTCCTTTATGCATGGGTACAGAGGCGATACAAACGAACAGCCAAAAACATGCCAACGTATTCGACTGAAACAAAGGATCGTGAACCAAGGAACTCAGAAAAAACATCATGCACGCCCAAAAAGCGCCACGGGAAAGTCCCTGACCAGCCCACCGGCGCGCTTGTCGATAAAAACATCCCATCATCCACACGAACGCCCAAAAACCGATCATGCCGGTTTCAGCCAACAAGGTCAGAAGTAAGTTATGCGCATGGTTTTTGGCTGGCTTTTTGGGGTCGGCCGAGTGGTACAGCGTGGGGGTCACCACCGGATAGTGCCCATACCCCGTACCAAAAATGGGTTTGTCCACGAAAACCTCCGTGGCCCGCTCCCAAATAAATACCCTGTCTTGGTTTTGAGCGGTGTCCGCCACTGATCTAAATTGGGTCTGGGCGCCAAACAATCCTAAAACAATGCCCAACGAAACCAATAAAACCCCCGCAAAGACAAAGAACTTCCCATTGGTCTGTTTGAAGAGCCGTTGACCCAATGGCCACCCCACACCGACAATGCCTACGGGTATCAGCAGAATGGCCATGCGACTGCCAGCCACCAAAGGCCCCGTCAATGCAAGCAGGGCGGCGCCCATAAAGCAGAACCTCGTCTTTGTGGCCAATCCGGAAGTCAGACTGGCCCCCAATGCAAAGACCCCAAACATCAGCGTTAGAATTGAAAAAGGGATGCGATCGTACAATAAGCCCGATCCAGCCAAATGACCGGGCAGACCCGGGTGCAACACCCCCTGCTGCTTGGCTGAAATTCCCAAAAAATCAGCAAAGGGCACTAAACCTGCATTGAATTGTAAATGGGCCACCCATACACTGACCAACGTCCCGATGGCCAACACCCCTGCCATTTGCCATCGCAATTGGGAGCTGCCCAAAAACAATCCCACACAAAAAACCAAAGCAACACCGTGCTCCCGCAAACGGGAAGCGGACTGCAAGCCACCTTCAAAGCCTGCCGCCCATGCCCCGAAACCACAGATGGCACAAAAAATAAGGACGGCGCGCATGAGTTGGCCCACAGGGTGATTGCGCCGAACCAATGTCCAAAAAGCATTCCAATTGGCCAACAAATACAGCCCAGACGCCATAAAACCCACATCCAGCAAGCGCTCGCCCAAGGGAATCGTTCCGGAAATAACCAGGAGCAAAAGCTCCAGTTTCGGCTTGGAATGACTTTCTGTGGCCCAAGGAGGCTTTTTTCGTTTGTCGGTAGAAAAAATCATGCTATTTCAGCGAGTTAAAGAAGTTAATACATTGGAAGAGTACACTTGATCATTTTTGAAATGCCGTGCAAGGTAAACGCAGCTCAATTATGATGGCAGTGAGAAGAAGGCCAAACAAATTTTAGTCATTTATCTATGAAGTTTTCTTGTGAAAAATGTGGTGCACGCTACTCCATCCCGGACGAAAAGGTGCAAGGGAAAGTCCTGAAGGTCAGGTGTAAGAAATGCACCCACGTGATTTTGGTGCGGTGGAGCAACCAAACCCAAAAACGCGCCCCCAAAAAAGCCAAAGAAGATAAAGTCCAGTGGTACGTGGCCATCAAAGGCAAACAACACGGACCCATGACCCAAGACGGTGTTGTGGCCTTGTTCAAAAAAGGACGCATTCGAGACCGCTCGTTCGTGTGGAATAAAGGGCTCAAGGAATGGACCCGACTCCTCGAAATTGATGTTTTCAAACCCCTACTCGCTGCCGAACCTGCAACCACGTCCGCTCCTCCACCCCCTGTGGACAGTCAGCAAGGTCTTGCTGAACCCGCAGAGCAAACGCAAACCGCAACAGCGGCCTCCTCCTCCACAGCCAGCGCCACAGGAGAATCAAGCACAGAAAACGGCTCCTCCTTCAAAGAGGCCGTCTCCATAGAGCAACCCAAAGCCAACTTTGAGCAATCCGATCAGGAGCAACCCTCCATCGAATCAAGCGGGGAACTCGGTGCTTCTTTTGAAAGCCCCTCCTTAAGCATCGATCACAGCTCCCCCTTCTCAAAACGAACGCTCGCCCAAGAAAACGACGAGGCCCGTGAAGAGGCGCGATTGGCGGCGGAACGGGTTGCCGCCCAACAAGCCGAGGCCGAAGAAGCACAAAAGGCAGCAGCGGCGGAAGAAGCGCAAAGAGCAGCGGAAGCTGCGCAGGCCGAGGAAGCACAAAGAGCCGCAGCGGCGGAAGAAGCGCAAAGAGCAGCAGCGGCGGAAGAAGCGCAAAGAGCAGCAGCGGCGGAAGAAGCACAAAGAGCAGCAGCGGCGGAAGAAGCACAAAGGGCAGCAGCGGCGGAAGAAGCGCAAAGGGCCATTCGTGACGAAGAGATCGCTGCAGAGGCCGCGCGCGCGGCCGAAGAGGCCGAGCAAGCAGCACAAGAATCGGCGGACCAACTCATCGGCCAGGTTTCCCCTGAGGAAGAAGCGCAGGATTTGGCAGCGGCCTTTGACCAAGTCATGGGCACCCATCAAATCCCGTCGAACGCAAGTCCTGCCAGTGATGCGGACGACCCATTCGCCAATGTGCCCACGGCCGACCAACCCCATGCAGATTTTGGGGGCATGGCAGAAAACACGCGCATTTTCATGATGCGTGCGGGGCTACATAATCGCAAAAAGAAACAAATGACTTACGCAGTGGCCTGTGCCGTCGTGATTTGTTCTTTGGGCAGCGCCATGGCCCTTGATTATTACGGCGTGATCAAGATTCCATTTTTGCACAGTGTCACCAACTTTGTTGTAGAAAAAACCAACCTCCCGCCACCCAAACGAAAGCTGGCGTCCTGGGATGAGACGGCCTCCGATCCGAATGAAGCATGTAAACTCCTGGGTAACTGCCCCAAAGAAAAAAAGAAAACAAAAAGAAGAGGCAAAAAGAAAGACAAGCTGCTCGGAGTTAACTTAGATGGCGCCTTCCAAGGCCTCGACGCCAAAGGCAACAAAGTGGGTCGCGCCAGTCTCGGCAGCAATGGCATGGCCAACATTGATCCGTTTAGCAAGAAAGACCGTTCTCAAGAATTGAACTCCCTGTTTGGGAACCGCAGCCAAGGCCGTTTAGACTTTAAAGACAAGTTCGCGAAAGATGAATCTCAAAACACATCCAGCCTCGATGCAGAAAATGTTTCCAAAGTGGTTCGTGGTGGGCAAGAGGGCATTAAACAATGCCTCGAAGCAGCCATCAAACGGCAAGAAAAAGTCAAAGGCAATAAAAAGAAGCGACTCATTCTCACCATCAACCCCAACGGTCGCGTGGGCAAAGCGGTGTTCACTGACCCCATCCTTAACGCACAACCCTTGGGCGAATGCATCTTGACCCGGGCCAAACGATGGAAGTTTGCACCTTTTGCCGGTGAGCCCACCGAGGTTGAACTGCCCGTTATTTTAACCACCGGAATGTAACGCGCAATGCCGCCACCGCCCCCCAAGGCCCTGCCCCAGCACATTCTTCATCTCTTCGAAGACCCTCACACGCTGGCGGTTTTTAAACCCGCTGGCATGCTCTCTGTGCCTGCCAAAAATCAAGAGCCCTCCTTAGAGGAAATTTTAAAGGCGCACCTGGACAACAACATTCAAGCGGTTCACCGAATTGATAAGGTGACCGAAGGCATTCTTCTCTTTGCAAAAACGCAATATGGAAACAGTGCTTTACTCAACGCTTTTCAACGACGCCTCGTTGACAAAAGGTACCTCGTGGTGGCCGAAGGCTGTGTGCCATTCAAAAAAACCACCGTGGAAGAAAGCCTACAAAAGACCCAACTCGTCTATAAGGGACAAAAGCACTTCGTTCAAAATATAGATGCTGACGGGCAAAAGGCATCCACCCATTTCAGAGTTTGGGCCAGTAATGAAAAAGCCTCGCTGCTCGAAGCGCGTCCTTTCACCGGACGCATGCACCAGATTCGGGCCCACCTCTCCCATTTGGGCTTCCCCATCGCTGGCGATTTACTCTACGGGGCCAAACACCCTTACAGCAAAGGCAATATCGCTTTGTGTGCCGCTGCGTTAAATTTCCCGCCCCCAAAAGGCAAACGTGTGTCGGTAGTGGCCACGCCATCCAAAGCCTTCACGCGGGTCTGTGAAAAGCTCGAGCTGCCGTGGGACGACGTGATCACGCACCTCAAAAACGAATTATAAAACGTGGCATTGAAGCCTGAAACTACAAGTGTCTTTCGATTTGTTTCATGACATCAATGCGGTGAACCAAATCCGACAGGTAATCCATTTTCTCAGTATCAATGGTGACAACCTCAGAAAAACTGTACCGCTCGATCCAATCATCGTAGAGCCGTTGCAAGCCTTTTAAGTAAGACAGCGGAATGTCTTTCTCCATTTTTCGACCACGCATGGCAATTCGTTTGCGCAGGCATCGCATGGGGCAACGCAGATAGATCAATAAATCTGGGGGCCGAATGGAATTACAGATGGTGCTATAAAGCTCCCAATAGGTTTGCCAATCTCGTTTAGAAATTTTGCGGCTTTTATAAAGCGCGGTAGCAAAAATTTCGGCATCCTCGAAAATGGTTCGATCTTGGACCACTGTGCCTGGCGTTTGGTCCAATTCTTGGTGGATTCGAAATTTGTGGCTCAAAAAGAAAATTTGAGAATGAAAACCCCAGCCCTTCATATCTTTATAAAAGTCGGCCAAATAGGGGTTGGCATCATTGGGCTCGAAAAATGGCTGGATGTCATAGTTGCGACAAAGGAAATCCACCAAAGTGCTTTTCCCCGCGCCAATGTTTCCCGCCACTGCGATGTACTTTCTTGTTGCCATAAGGCCCATTGGTAAAGGGCTTTGAATGTCTGATCAAGTGATTCATGGCTTGGCCCCAGATCTCGCACCCGGCCCTTGGGTGCACGGTGGCCCACAGCCGGTCTGTATGGCCGATGTCTCCGATAAAGTGAGTCATCCCGCCCGTGTTTGATGCACAACCATATGCGATCAAGGACTTTGGGTGGCATTTCACATGTTTTACACGTGATATCTGGGCTTAACTCAAAGAATTCCTTGCGTTATTGGATATTTGATCGCATTGTGTGCCCCGTGAATTCGAAAGGAGCGCTCCCTTCATGGCAAAATTGAAACAGATGGTGGGTCAAATCATCAGCAGCGAAGAATGCACGGTTGAAGAAAGCCTGGTTCGCCGCTACTGCAAATGCTTCGGACTCGACCCAGAAAAAGAAACGAATAAAAAGGGACACTTACGACTTCCAGACCCGGGTGTTGCAGCCTTCGGTGATTTCGAAGGGGTGGTGGAGCAAATGGGACTGAAACCCAGACGCATTCTGCACAATGAAGAAACCATCGCTGTGATTGATCCCGTGTACGCCAACGAAAAACTTCTCGTAACCACCACAATTAAAGAAGTTTTCCAGAAAATTGTAGGCGGTAACCCCATGGGCTTCATTCAAATTGAGGTGTGCGGGGAAAAGAAATCGGGCCAAATGGCGTTTTTGCTGCACCGATTGCTGCTCATTCGCGGCGGCTTGCCCAACCGATAGGATTTTAGGAGTTATTTAACCATGGCCAAAGTCTATGAAAACAGTGTGGATACCGGCGATCCATTACCAGCGCTGAGCAGCGATAGTATTTCTCGCGAGCTGATTGCTCGATTTGCAGGGGCCATCAACGAATACAGCCCGCTCCAATTTGATGATGATCTGGCCAAAGCGGCAGGCTACGGCGGTGCGTTCGCACAGTTTCACCTGCCCCTGGGCTTGGCAGACAAAATGCTTCGCAAATGGCTCGAAAATGGCAGAATCCTGAGCCTCAGCGCACAATACGTAAAATTGGTGTGGCCCAATGACGTGCTCACCGCGCGCGGCATTGTGGTTCGTTCCTACGAGCAAAACGGCGAGTGCCGCTTGGATGTGGATATTTGGGTCGAAAACCATCACACTTTGCCAGTTCTCAAGGGCAAAGCCACCTGTATTATTTGGAGAAACAGCGGCGAAGAGCGAAAAGCTCGAGGTAATTTGCCGCCCATCAGCACCGACACCATGACCCAGCTGGTGGCCACCCGTACCGAAGGCCGGGCTCCAGTACGTAAAATCAAGAAAGAGCAATCCAAGCCCATCGAAGCGGCAGCGGTCCAAAAACAAGCCATCAAAGCCACCAAAGAAGCAGAAAAGCAGGCGGCCAGAGAAGCTAAAAAAGAGGCCAAAGCCGCCAAGGAAGCGGCGGCCAAAGAAGCCAAAGCCGCCAAAGAAGCGGCAGCGAAAGAAGCCAAAGCCGCCAAAGCCGCAGCTCAAAAGAAAGCGGCAGAAGCCAAAAAAGCAGCAGCCAAAAAGAAAGCCGAAGCTAAAAAGAAAGCTGAAGCCAAGAAAAAGGCCGACGCTAAGAAAAAGGCGGACGCCAAAAAGAAGGCCACCAAAAAGAAGCCAGCAGCTAAGAAGAAGCCAGCAGCTAAGAAAAAGCCAGCAGCTAAGAAAAAGCCAGCGGCTAAGAAAAAGCCAGCAGCCAAGAAAAAGCCAGCAGCTAAAAAGAAGCCAGCAGCTAAGAAGAAGCCAGCGGCCAAGAAAAAGGGTAAAAAATAAAGTTTTTGGCAATTTGATGCTTCAGGGGGCAACCTTAACTACAATAATTGCAGCCTAAGGCACTGAGCCATGACCACCCATTTCGACTATCGACAATTACAAGAACTCCTCGAAGGGCCACACCCGGTGGCTTTATGCACCGTTGTGAAAACCAAAGGCTCCACGCCCCAAAAAATAGGGGCAAAAATGGCAGTGGTCAGCGATGGAACCCCATCCGGACGCATTGTGGGAACCATTGGTGGGGGGGCCATCGAGCATCAAATTAGAGACAAGGCCCTCGAAGTGCTGGCTGGGGGCCAAAGCCAGTTGGTGGAAACCGCACTCTCCACTGAATTGGGCATGTGCTGCGGAGGACAAATGTCTGTGTTTATCGAAAGCCTGCAAGCCAAACCCAACCTCATCATCTTCGGTGCCGGGCACATCGGTCAGGCCCTGGCCCGGCAAGGGGTGGCGCTGGACTTTCAAGTTTTCGTAGCGGACCCGAGGGACTCCCTTCTGCGTCCCGAGAACTTTGATGACGAAGTACGTCTCATCGAAGATTACACCTCTTATGACCTCAACCAATTGCCGTTCTCGAACCAAACCTACGTGGTGGTGGTCACCCACGACCATCAAATCGACCAAAGCCTCGTGGAAATGGTCTTGCGCAAACCTTTTGCCTACGCCGCCTTGGTGGGCTCCTTGAGAAAAGCGCGATTAACGGTGCAACGCTGTCTGAACAAAGGTTTTCACGCCGACGAAATCGCTAAGCTGCTCAGCCCCGCCGGTTTGGACATTGGCGCACAAACGCCGGAAGAAATTGCCGTGTCCATTATGGGTCAAATGACCCAATGTCGTCATCACGCCCAAGAGGAACCCTTTTGGCACTCTGCCCAAACGGAAATACAAAAAGCGCTCAAAACCCAAAAGGAAGAAAGCGTGGCATGAGTAGCCGAGCGGCCTTGATCACCGCAGCAGGTGCGTCCCAGCGGATGGGGCAACCCAAGGCCATCATGTGCTTTCCCAACGGAACCAGTTTCATTTCACACATGGCTGCCACCTTGAGCCAATGTGGATACGAACAAATCTATCTCAGTCTGCCCGACAGCGCCCTGGCCCCCGCATTCCAATCACATTTGAAGCCATTTGGCGTGAAAACCATTTTTAACCCCAATCCCGACCATCAACAAATCGGGTCCATTTTGCAGCTCTTGCACGAGCTGGGACCATCGCCCACATCTGTGTTGGTTTGGCCGGTGGACACGCCATTTGCAGATCAAACGCACATCACCACCCTGCATCAAACATTGGCAAAACACGCCGATTCGGGATTGGTGACGCTCGAAGTGGATGGTGTGGGGGGACATCCGCTCCTGCTCGGGGCCCCGTTTTTTCCGCACTTGGAAGAATTCGGTCAAAATGGAGGGCTTAGAGGTCTTGCGCAGCAATTTCCACAGCAAGTCCACCGGGTCAAACACACCGACAAAAGGCTCTGCACCAACATCAACACCCCCGAAGAATACCAAAAAGCCTTTGATGCGGTACCTCAGTTTCTTCCCAATTCCCTCTATTTCATGCAATAAGGGAGCATGGGTAAGCTCACGCTTCAAAAAGACGGCGCCTTGGTGCGACAAATCGGAATCCAAAAAGACCTCATCACCATCGGTCGCTCCGAAAAATGTGACCTCCCAGTGGATAACCCAGGGGTGTCTCGGATCCACTGCCAAATTCAATACAAACAAAACAACAAAACGTACATCCTGCATGACAATGGAAGCAGCAACGGCACCTTCATCAACGGAGTTAAAATTCCGGGCCAACAACTTCTAAAGAATGGCGACAGCATCAATCTTGGGAAATTCACCGTGATCTTCGAAACCGAAGCCCACGATGAAGAGGCCCCGGCGAAACCCAGCGTATCGGTAACAGTGACCGCCGAAGAAACCCCGGTTCAAATCCCACCACGGGCCGAGCACGACATCACGGGAACCGCCACCGCACGCGATACCAGCCTGTCTTTGATGCCCATGAGTTCTCCTGACGAAACACTGGTTTCAGAGGCCATCAAATGGGCAGGCGTGGGGGCCGCACTGGTCTTCGTGGGCACCGCCATTTGGGTTTTCTTTTAGTGGGCTTGGGCCCAGTTTTGTCCCGTTCCACCCTCGACCACCAACGGCACGTCCAAGGCAGCCGCATTTTCCATGGCATCCACCACTAGGGCTTCCACCGCTTGTGCATCTTCTTCAGGGACTTCGAGCACTAATTCATCGTGAACCTGTAAAAGCATTTTGGCGCGCGGGAAAGCACTCGCCAATTGCGCATGTGCTTTCACCATTGCTTTTTTCAACAGATCCGCGGCGGACCCTTGAATGGGGGTATTGATGGCGGTGCGTTCTGCACGCTGCACCACCATTTTATTTTTCGCGCCCAAGTCTGGTAAATCCCGTCGACGAC
This sequence comes from Myxococcales bacterium, assembly GCA_002721815.1. GTDB lineage: Bacteria > Myxococcota > UBA727 > UBA727. The sequence continues at coordinate 8,345 of PBLQ01000061.1, read as the reverse complement.
CAAAAATCGTTCGGACTGAAAGATCTTGATGAGCCTTTTGCAGGGTTTTTTCGTGCCAGGTTCGAATGCCTTTGTAACGATCAAAATAACGATCGATATAATCTTTGGCCTCGGCCCGGGAAATGCCCACTTCTTGACTCAACCGGTGTGGTCCCATGCCATAGAGCAAACCGAAATTAATACTCTTGGCAATGCCCCGTTTCATTCGGTCCACCTCGCCAATGGGAATCTGAAAAATCTCACTGGCCGTTCGCGCATGCACGTCCTCCCCGTTCTGAAAAGAAGTCAACAAAACAGGGTCCTCAGACACGTGGGCCAAAAGCCGCAGCTCAATCTGAGAGTAATCCAGCGACAACAACACGTTTCCAGGTTCAGCGATAAATGCTTCACGGATTTGTCGCCCCACAGCAGTTCGGTTGGGGATGTTTTGTAAATTGGGGTTTGACGATGACAGTCGACCTGTGGCCGTAACCGTTTGATTGAATTGCGTGTGTAATCGTTGACTGCCATCATTGATCATCTGGGGCAATACTTTGACGTAGGTCCCTTGCAATTTAGACAGCATGCGGTGCTGTAAAATCAAATCCGGCAGCTCGTGATGATAGGACAATGCTTGCAGTACCTTCGCGTCGGTAGAGGGGCCCGATTTGGTTTTTCGAATCACGGGCAACTGAAGCTTTTCGAACAACACTTCACCCACCTGCTTGGGGCTCGCCAAGTTAAATTCATCACCCGCTAAATCGTAGGCCTGTTTCTCGATTTGGGTGAGTTCTTCTACGAATTCGGCCTCCAACTGATGCAGGCGTTCTTCGTGTAATTTAATGCCATAGCCTTCCATCTGGGCCAAAACGTTTGCCAGGGGCATCTCAACTTCATGGTAAAGAACATCCAAGCCTTCTTTTTTCAGTTCTGGCTCCAAGAGCAAACACAAACGGCGCGTGAGGTCAGCATCTTCAGCAGCATAAGCCACGGCCTTGTCCATCGGCACCTGTCGAAAAGAAATCTGCTCTTTTCCCGAGCCACACACATCGGTGTAGCTGATGGGCACATGCCCTAAATGTCTTTCGCTCATCTCGTCGAGACCATGATGAAAACCATCGGAATAAAGCAAGTATGAAGCGATCATCGAATCGCCACTGGGTGCCCAATCAGTAATACCGGCGCCTTTCATCACCAACTGGTCGTATTTGCCATTTTGGGTGAGCCACCGTTTGTCTTCGCGCCGCAATAAGGCTTGCAACTCATCTTTGATGTCTTCGAAGGTCAACTGTTCGCCATCAGTTTCATGGTCCAAAGGCACATAAGCGGCCTCACCTTCTGCCCACGAAAAACTCAATCCCACCAAGTTTGCTTCAGTGGGCGTCAAAGAATCGGTTTCCGTGTCAAAGGCAATACAGTCAGCGGCTTCCAGCTGTTTCACCAAAGACGCCCAATCTGACTGATTGAACACGCCCAAGTAGTCCTTGTGATTGATGTTGGCTTCCGCTTGCACAATGGGTGACTCAGAAGGTGGCGCAGCGGGAGTGTCATTGCTGGCGCTTTTCACCGGTGCGGCATCTGCACCTGCCAAATTCAAATGGGGGTCTTTGAGCAATCGCTCAAAACTGAGTTCTTGAAACAAGGAAACCAAAGGCGCATCTTCTTTACGCTCATAAAGTAAATCATCCACGGTGTACGCTAAGGGCAAATCCGTTGGAATGGTGACCAACTTTTTGCTGAGCAACGCCATATCCTGTTCGGCGATCAACTTTTCTCGACGACTTTTTTGCTTAATCTTCTCTGCATTGGCGATTGTGTTCTCTACCGAACCGTATTCTTGGATGAGCAAAGCCGCTGTTTTGGGGCCGATCCCCCTCACGCCTGGTACGTTGTCTGATGAATCACCCATGAGCGCCAAAACATCGATGACCTTATCGGGTGAAACCCCGAATTTTTCCACCACTGCTGCTTCGTCAATCCAAGCGGTTCCACCTCTGGCAGCCCCCCGAAGTTCATCTAAAATCGTGACCTGCGGGGTGACCAACTGCATGAGATCTTTATCGCCGGTGACGATCACCACCTCGTGGCCGGCATCGGTGGCTTTTTTGGCCATGCTCCCCAACAAATCATCTGCTTCAAATCCTGGCTGTAAAAGGCGCGGTATTTCAAACGCATCCACCACTTGTTGAATTAACGGAAACTGAGGCACCAAGTCTTCTGGGGCCGGTGGGCGGTTCGCTTTATAATCGGCGTACATTTCGTGGCGAAACGTTTTCTCTTTGGCATCAAATGCAATGGCCAAATATTTGGGTTTTTGCTCCTTCAATAATTTTAAGAGCATGGTGGTAAAGCCATAGACCGCATTGGTGGGAACCCCTTTTTTAGAGGTGAGGTGACGTATGGCGAAATACGCTCGAAAAATATAACCCGAGCCATCGATGAGAAAAACTTTTTCTTTGCTACTCATAACCGTCACCTTCTTCTTTTTAACCCGAGCGCGACCACGTAGTTTTCGTGCACTCGATCATGAAGCTCTTTCCAGCTGAGCGCTGTCAGCATTTGTAACTGAAATGCTTTTGTCACCACTGATTCTGGAAATTGCTTTTCTAAAATTCCTACAAAATATGCGTTCATCTGATTTTGGACGTCTTCAATAGAAACGCTGTCATTGGGCGGCGACTCCAAAAATGCCAAGTGTAAATTGCCCCCGTGGTGGTTAAATTCAGCGTACCATTGGTGGGGTTCAAAGGGCTGCATGGTCTCTTGGTGGCCTGCGATTTGCTTGAGAAGTCGCATCCCTTGTAACCACAAGGCCAAGACATTGTCCGGCGCCAAACGTTTTTCTTTCGCAACGAAGTCCGGCAGCGGCCAACCTTTGAGCACCGATGCCACGCACAGGGCACCTTGATCAAAGCCACGACAATTCACCACATCGAAGATGCCTGGCAGCTGCGACTGGATGCCGGTCATATGCTTCACGCTGTTTTGCGCAGACATGGACATCACCCGAAGATGCACCTGTAACCGCTTGGTGAGCCAGAAAGCCTCACCCACATAAGACTTTTGGGGCATTGGTTCTTTCACGGCAAAAGGACCCACCCGTTCACGCTCGAGCATCCGCAACAAATATTGGGCTTCTTTGGCGTACCGTAGGGGCGGCTTGATTTTTTGCAGGGCCCGCTGGGCACGGTCATAGCGGGCTTGCGCCATGGCCAATTCACTCAAATCCCACAAACAGTCTTGGCCGCCATCTTTTGTCCAACATGAAAACAATTGTTCCCACAGTTGCTCATCTGAAAACGACGTGGGGGCATGACGCAGCAGCCAGCGCCCCATCTTGTCTTTGGTGCGATCGGGGATAACCCCCTTTTGTGAACGATCCATTTTAAACCAAACCAAAAGTCGTTCGGTGGTTTCGCTTGTGACAGGACCAGACGCGCTATTTGTGCTCCAAAGTGACCCGTAAATTGCCCAAGAACTTTTGATGTCCTCAGAGGCCTGTTCGGACTCCGATACAATGCCCCGGGTGACTTCCCGAAACGTCCTGTCGTCCATGAGCCTAAAAAACAAAGACAAGCGCGTGGGCCCGGCAAAGGCCTCCCAGAAGAACGTCACAAATCGCAACAGCTGAGAAGGAGAGATGGCTCTAAAATCCATCCAGGTGGAGATGCGCTCAAAGGTTTCGAGTAACGATTGGGAACGGGTTTCTTTCAGACACTTCATATAGGCAATCCAAATGGACACCTCTTGCAAAATAGACGCCGCGCCCTGCAGAAATTGTAACCGGGACTCACCCATTTCTGACAAATTTCCTCGCTGCAGCGCTGCCTCTATCACCTGTCGGTCCAACTTGTTGAACAAGTGCTTGCATCCGCCTCGGTCTTCGGGCTCTTTGACGCCATTCACCCATAAGTCTTCAGCCGCGTTGTATTTCAGCTTGAGTTGTGCACGGTACTTTTTGAAAAAAACCAAATGCTTTTTGATGATCTTTTGTTCGTTTTCATCCAACGGCTGTTCTTTGGGACGGCTCAAAATATCATGCAACGTTTTGGCACTTTGAGCAGAAAACCCACCTTTGCGTCGGCGGTTTTTATTGCGCGGTCTTCGTTTGTGTTGGCGCGGTTGCTGCGCTTCAGGCATTTGGCCCTCCCTTCAGCAATTCTTCTTTGTCTTTAAGGGTGATGCTTTGATCTTCAGGGTCGAACACCACCACCACTTTCCCCTCTTTGAGCTGCCGCATTAAGCGCTCCTGCTTTTGATGGTGCGGGACTTCCTGAAGACCATAGTCTGTGCCTTCACGTAAAATGAAATCATCGAGCACGCCCCGCAAAGCTTCTTCAGAAAGTTGGTCATACGGAATGATCATGGATTCACCTGTGGTCCTTGGTAGCCCTCTGGTTGTGGTTTGCGACACTCCATCAACACTTCAGCCAGCCGGTGGTTCTTGTCTATGGGGGCCGCCCCGAGGCCCAAGCTGTAGTTCCACGCGTATTGGTAAATGCGTTCCGCCAGTGTGAACATCACCCGTTCCGCGTCCTGTCGTCGTCCACCTGCCACCGCCATGGTTAAAACCAAAGGTGTTTTGTCCGGCATAAACACCACCGAAAGGTCTGCCAATCTTTTGTGCTGGGTCCCGGTTTTATGGGCCACACGAATGGCGGGTTTCAAGGCCCCACGAATGCGATGCCCGCTGCTCCACACTTGAACCAAACGCTCCAACATCGCTTCACTGGCCTCACCCGATACCAGTTGGCCCGTGACCATTTTTTCTAAGATCTTGCCCACCGTGCGCATGGTTAAATGATTGCTGCCTTGTAGGTAATAGCGCTCATAGGCTTCGTCCATGTGGCGGTAATCGTATTGGCCATAAGGGGCACCAATGTATTTTCTCATCCGACCCAGGTTAGGCTGAAAACCATTGGACCATCGGATGGCGCGAAGTTGCTTGGCCGAAAGATTTTTGGCTCTTGGGTCGAGATCTTCATAAACGTGTCGGCGTACATGCATTAAAGGAACAATGGGCGGAATATTGTCGAAACCATCTTCGATGAGGTTATGACGAATGTTAACCACACCCAGACGCTTGATCAACAGATCCGCCGCTGCGTTATCGCTGTTCGAAATCATAAAGCCCAATAGCTCTTCCACAGAAAAATACTGATTCACACGCCGGCGGTTGAGATCGGGTGCGCCATCGCGAAGGTCTTCCGGGCCGTAAAAAAGTTCATCTGTGAATCGCAATTTGCCTTCTTCGCGTTGCCTGTAAGCCTCGATCATGACCAACAGTTTGACCCCAGACGCCAGGTACATGAGTCGGTCTTCGAAGTGTCCCCACGCATACCCGCGCTTGATGTCCGAAACATAAAGCGAAATACTGCCAGGGAAATTTTCTTCGATGAGATTGATTTCCTTGCGAAGCCGATCCCCAAAGGGGGGCTCACCATAACCAAAAGCGTCCAGTTGAAGCCGTTTGGCACCCGGTTGATCCCCGAATACGGTCCCAACGAGCTCCGAAACTGGCACAGGGGCCTCAATGGCCTTTTCGGATTGCGGGGAGCGAAAGAGCGATTCTTGTTCGGCGGTGATATCGGGAACCCTCGCCTCAACCGGCGTTTCAGAGGGGCTAAACACCTGAAAAAACTGGAAAACGACCATGGCACCCGTGACCAATGTGGCCAAAAAAGCCAAAATTGTGAGTCGATATGTTGCCGGTTTTTGCACCAGAGCTCCCTAAGGCCAAAAGTCGCTGTTCTGTGTATCAGGGCAAAAGCGAAAAAGCACCTGGGAGACCCGTGTTTTTGGGCAATTCTGGGCCCCCGCCGCATTGACGCTGGACGCCTTGGAGGATAGATCAGCGACGGACCTCAACCACCTGAACAAGGGGATTCTCATGAAACATGCAGGAAATCGCGAATTGGTATTTTTGGCCGCAAAAAGAACGGCTTTTGGCACTTTTGGTGGTGCCCTCAAAAAAGAAACCGCCACAGATTTGGGCGTCACCGCCGCACGGGCCGCCATCAGCCAGGCTGGCGTACAACCCAATCAAATCGACCAAGTGATTTTCGGAAATGTGATGCAAACCGCCGTGGATGCCATTTACTTGGCCCGTCACATTGGCCTGCGCTGTGAAATTCCCCAAGAAGTGCCCGCACTCAACGTGAACCGGCTCTGTGGTTCTGGGTTTCAGGCCATCATCAATGGTGCCGAGCAAATCCTTTTGGGCGATGCGGAATGTGTGTTGGTGGGCGGCACCGAAAACATGTCCCAAGCCCCGCACGTCATTCGCGGCGCACGCTGGGGCCTGCCTTTAGGCAAAGGCGACCTCGAAGACACATTGTGGTCATGCCTCACCGATTCTTACACCGGCATGCCCATGGCCATCACCGCCGAAAACTTAGCGGAACAGTACAAAATCACCCAAGAAGAGGTGGATGCTTTCTCCGTGCGCAGCCAACAAAAACATGGCGAAGCCCAAGAACGAGGCGCTTTCGACAATGAAATCGCGCCCGTGGAATTGAAAAGCCGCAAAGGCAGCCGCATTTTTGATAAAGATGAGCATGGACGCGCCGACACCACCATCGAAAGCCTCCAAAAATTGCCAAAAATCTTTAAGAAAGACGGTGTCATCCACGCAGGTGCCGCATCTGGTATTTGTGATGGCGCATCGGCCTTGATCTTGGCCAGCAAAGACTTCGCCGATAAAAACGGGCTCACCCCCATTGGCAAGTTGGTGAACTGGGGCGTGTCTGGATGTGACCCCACCATCATGGGCATCGGCCCTGTGCCGGCCACCAAAAATGCTTTGGCCCGCGCCGAAGCCACTTTGGACGATATGGACCTCGTGGATGTGAACGAAGCCTTTGCCCCACAAGCGTTGGCGGTTCAAAAAGAGCTGGGCATTCCTGATGAAAAATTCAACCCCGACGGTGGCGCCATTGCCTTGGGCCATCCGCTCGCGGCTTCTGGTGCACGCATCACCACCCACTTGCTGTACGCGCTCAAAGAGCGAAACAAAAAAGTTGGGCTGGGGTCTGCCTGTATTGGTGGCGGACAAGGCATTTCGGTTATTGTTGAAGCACTATAATTTATTTTACTTGGTACGAGGTCTTGCATGAGCACTGAATTGACGAGCATTCCCGAAGAACAGGCCATTTATGACTGGAACGAATTAGAGCACAACGCGCCTGTCTTTCGTGACAACATCGAACTGTGTGATGAAACGCTGCGCGATGGCATTCAATCGCCGTCCGTGGTGGATCCCCCCATCGAAACCAAGCTCGAACTCGTCGATCTTATGGATAAATTAGGCATCACCATCGCAAACATCGGTCTCCCTGGGGCCGGGCCTCGCGCCGTGGAAGATGTGACCACCATCGCCAAGTACATTCGAGACAACAAGCTTTCCCTCAAAGCCAACACCGCCGCACGTACCGTGGTGCGGGACATCGAGCCGGTGGTTTCCATTCAGCAAGAAGTAGGTATCCCCATCGCGGCGTATTGCTTTTTGGGTACCAGCCCTTTGCGCCTATACGCCGAAGGCTGGGATGTGGACTTTTTGCTGCGCCAAAGTGAAAAAGCTTTGAAGTTTGGTATCGACGAAGGTCTCGAAGTGGCTTTCGTCACCGAAGACACCATTCGTTCCAGCCCCAAAGCCTTAGAACCCCTGTTCCGCAACGCCATCAACCTCGGTGTGCGCCGCTTGGTGCTGTGCGATACCGTGGGTCACGCCACGCCCGACGGCATCAAAAACTTGGTGGACTGGACCCGCGAGATCATTAAAGACTCCGGTGAAGACGTTAAGATCGACTGGCACGGTCACAACGACCGTGGCCTGGGCTTGGCCAACGCCTTGTTCGCTGCTGAATATGGCTGCGACCGAATCCACGGCACCGCTCTGGGCGTGGGTGAACGCGTGGGCAATGTGTCGCTCGACCAATTGATTTTAAACCTGAAACTCATGGGCGCTTGGAAAAACGATGTGAGCCATTTGGTGCAATACACCCGATTGGTGGGCGAAAGCACCCGCGTCGAAATCCCAGTGAACTACCCGCTTTCAGGTCGCGATGCCTTTCGCACCGCCACTGGCGTTCATGCAGCCGCGGTCATTAAAGCCATTAAAACGGGTGACGAACACCTGGCTGACATCATTTACTCCGGTGTGCCTGCAGGTTGGTTTGGGCGTGAGCAAGAAATTGAAATCGGACACCAAAGCGGTTTGTCCAACATCAAATACTGGCTGTACAAGCGCAAAATCGATGCCACCGACGAGCTGATTGAAAACATTTTCACCAAGGCCAAAGCGGCGAACCGCACCCTTCGTGATGATGAGGTGTTGGATATTATTAAGCGGCACGAAGCTTAGGTTT
>PBLQ01000060.1 GCA_002721815.1 Myxococcales bacterium | reverse complement strand
GGCTACTAAGAAAAAAGCCACTAAGAAAAAAGCCACTAAGAAAAAGGCTACTAAGAAAAAAGCCACTAAGAAAAAGGCTACTAAGAAAAAAGCCACTAAGAAAAAAGCAACCAAGCGTCGTAAGTAAATCGCGGCTCTTTATGCTTTCCCAAGGCTTCCTCACCCGAGGAGGCCTTTTTTTTGCGTAAAATCCGGGACAAATGCCCAAAAAAGCACTACTTTCGGGCGTCTAAGGATATGAGATGACCCTCTGGAGCGAAAATTTAAAGAAAATAGACCCTTCTTGGAGAGCCCCCCAGGCGAACCAGTTTGCCGAGGCGGTCTCCAAGGGCTCGGACGCGGTTCTGACCCTGTTGCAGGTGATGAAAGAGGGTGATGCCTCACAGCGTTCTGATGCGGCAGAGGCTTTAGGTTTAATCGGTGATACGAGAGCCTTGGCCCCTTTGCGCGCGCATCTTCAAGACAGCGATGCCGGGGTTCGTGTGAACGTGGCCGTGGCACTGATTCGCGTGGGTGATGCGGGCCTGTTTCCTGAAATTGTGAAAGCGCTCAGACATGAGGATTCCAAAGTGGTGGTGGGTGCTGCTTTGGCTTTGGGCCGATTGGGGGACAAGCGCGTGGTCCCCAATTTAGTTGAGGCTTTCAAAACCGAAAATTTTGAAGTGGGTGCGGCGGTGGCATGGGCCCTAGGTCAATGCAAAGACCCGGCCGCTTTACCATGGTTAATCACCGCAGTGGAGCAGGGGTTTGCAGTGGCCAATGCTTGTGAAGCACTCGGTCGTATCGGTGACATTCGCGCGAAACAAATATTGCTTCGGGCGCTTTCTTACTCCGCTGCCGACGTGAGAGCGTATGCGGCGCGGGCGTTGGCCATGTTGGCATGGCCCACCGCCCAAAACTTGGGGCCAGCCGCCATGCGAAGTGGTTCCATGGAACAAGACAAGGTTCACAAGGCATTAAAACGACTCCTCAAGGATCGTTCTGCCAAGGTACGATTGTGTGCTTCCTTGGCGCTTTACGAACTGGGAGAAAAGTCGGCGGGTCACCAGGTGGTTCGGGAACTCGGAGGCCCGGCGTAAATGGACCTCAGTGTTTTTCAATGGCTGCTCTTACCTTTACGAATACAAACTTGGGCTTTGGCGATACCCTTGCTGGTTTGGGCCTGGTTTTTCGGTGCTGTGGTGGGCTCGTTTTTAAACGTGGTCATCCACCGATTGCCCCAAGAAGGCTTGTCTGTGGTGCGACCCCGCAGCCGGTGTCCTCAATGCAGCACCATGATTCCTTGGTATGACAACATCCCGTGTTTTTCTTATCTGTGGCTGAGGGGACGCTGTCGGTTTTGTGAGACCTCCATTTCCTTGCGTTACCCTGCGGTGGAATTTTTTGTAGGTCTGGTGCTCGCCTATTTCGTGTGGCACTTTGGTTTCTCCCTGCAAACACTCGAATTGTTTTCGTTTTCCTGCGTTCTGGTTTGTGTGGCGCTCATCGATTTTGACACCTGGCTCATCCCCAATGTGCTCAGTTTGGGGTTGGTTCCTTTCGGATTGGCTTTTGCTTGGGTGAGTGAACAATCGGCTTTGATTCCTCTGTCCCTGTTTGGCTTTCCCCCTTTGTTCGAAGAGCGGCTGGTCGGAAGTGTGGTGGGCTTTCTGTTGCTGGCGTCGTTGTTGGTGGTCAGCACTTACATCATGCGCCAGTCGGGGCGTTTAGAAAAAGATGAACTCGCCATGGGATGGGGCGACCCATTTTTTCTGTGTGGGATTGGCTCGTTTGTGGGGTGGCACGCCTTGCCTTTGATCGTCTTTTTAGCTTCCGTCCAAGGGGTGGTGATCGGCTACTGGTTTTTGAAGAGCGGAAAAATTAACCAAGAACCCACGGGGAACGATGATTGGACCCCTCCCACCACGGGGGTTCCTTTTGGCCCATTTTTGGCGCTAGGTGCCCTAGAAAGCATTGTTTTTTTTCCTGGAGAGGGGTTGCACGTCTTCGCGCCCCTCATGGAACTTTTGGGGCTGGGGTAGCCTTCAAATGGTGGCCGTTTTTCCGGTGGCCAACAAATGAGCCAACTATTAGATCAGAATTGGTCAAAAATTTGAGACCACGATCATGCTTAGGTAACCAATAGGGGTAGTTTTCTTCACATGTGCCCAAAAGGTGGTAGCTTAGCTCCTCTTGTCTCACAAGAGCGACTGGCCCCACAAAGGGGCGCAAATGCAGCAGCAGAGGTTCCTTTTGGCCAATAAGACCGTCCTAGGTTTAGATATCGGTTCGAGCAGTGTGAAAATCACGCAGTTGAAAGCCACCAAGCGCGGCTATCAGTTGTTGAATTTCGGACACATGCAGCTGCCCCAGGAGTCCATCGTGGACGGCTCCATCATGAACAGTTCTGCGGTGGTGGATGCCATTCGGGAAGTGTTGGCCAGCAAAAAAATCAAACAAAAAAACACCGCAGTGTCGGTATCCGGACACTCGGTGATTTTGAAAAAAATCTCTTTGCCGGTCATGACCCACGATGAGCTCGAAGAGTCCATTCAATGGGAAGCCGAGCAATATATCCCGTTCGATATCAATGATGTTTACTTGGATGTGACCATTTTGAATGAGCACAATGAACAAGGGCAGATGGATGTGTTGCTGGTAGCGGCGAAAAAAGACATGATTCAAGAATACACCAACGTTATCGAGGAAGCAGGCTTGCGTCCAATGGTGGTGGATGTGGACTCCTTCGCATTGCAGAATGCTTTTGAAGTCAATTACGAGACCCCCATGGGCGAGACTGTCGCTTTGGTGAACGTGGGCGCGACGGTGGTGAACATCAACTGCTTGCACTCCCGGGTGAGTGCTTTTACCCGAGATATTTCACAGGGCGGTCACAACTATACCGAGGAAATTCAAAAACAGCTGAACGTATCATACGAAGAGGCTGAAGCCTTAAAGATGGGCGGGCTCACCGAAATAGATTCAGTGGTACCCCAAGAAGTTGAACGGGTGATGAAAGAAGTTTCAGAAAACATCGCCAATGATGTGCAGCGTTCTTTAGATTTCTTTGCGGCCACATCAGCCACAGCGAACATCCGTAAAATTTATTTGGCCGGTGGCTGTGCCCATGTGCCCGCTCTGAGCCGATGCATTGAGAATAAAACGGGGGTTTCTGTTGGGATATTGAACCCATTTGAGCAGATGGATCTGTCTCGAGTGACAGACGAACAAGCCGTTCGCGCTTGGGCGCCCGCAGCCACCGTCAGTGTTGGGTTGGCATTGAGGAGTCCAGATGATCGATAACAGCAAGCTGATACAAGGAGGTGACCGATGATTCGTATTAACCTTCTGCCGATTCGTGCGAAACGCAAACGTAATACCAGTCTGATTCATTTGTCAGTTTTTGGATCTTCTATTTTTGTATCTTTGATGCTGATGGGGGCTTGGAACAGTACTTACGACGGTGACCTCGATATGCTCATCGAAGAGATCGAACTCAAAAAGGAAGAGAAAATCCGGTACGAAAAAATTATTGAAGAAGTAGAGACATTGAAGCGGGAAGAGAAAACGCTTCGTGACCAGCTGGGTGTGATCGAGAAATTAGAACGCGGTCGTCGTGGTCCGGTCTTTGTGCTCGATGAGTTGGCCACCATCATTCCCAAGCGGGTATGGCTCGATTCGGTGACCGAAGCCAGGAATGTGCTGGAGCTGAGTGGCTTTGGGATTGAAAATGCCGATATCTCTGAGTTCATGAAGGCGCTAGACAAAAGTCGCTTCTTCTCAAAAATTACGTTGGCGTATACCAAGGCCAGCGATCAAGAAGGCATTAGCATTTATTCATTTCAAATCACCTGTTTGGTGGATTACGCCGCATAAGGTGACGCGTAGGATTTAGGTAACCCGTGGATAGGTTTCTCGAACAGTTTGCTAAAATTCCGTTTCAGATTAAGGTGCTCGCGCTTGCGGGTGCGTTGACTGTGATCGTGGGCGGCAACTACTTTGTTATCATTTTAGAGAAACAGCGGGCCATTGAAGATTACACCAGCCAAATTGAAACCACCGAATCGGAATTGGGTTCTTTGCGCAAAGAGGCTTCTGACAAAGAGAAAAAAGAAAAGACCATCACCAGTTTAAAAAAGCAGCTGGCCGCCGCTGAAGAACGATTGCCCAAAAAAGCCGAAATCCCTCAGCTCTTGCGCGATATCGAATATGAGGCGGAGCAGTCGGGGTTGGTTTTTGAAGAGTTCACCCCTCTCAAAGAGAGCCGGGTCGGCGATTTTGCACACGTGCCTGTGACCATGAATGTGAAGGGGTCCTATCACGAATTTGCCATGTTTCTAGACCGTTTGGCTCAGATGCCACGGATTGTGAACGCCACGAGTTTGTCATTGTCAGAGCCACTCCTAGAAGAAAAAAAGATCGTTATGAAAGGCAGCTTTTTAGCCACCACCTATCGTTATCTTGATGAAAACGAGCGGGGCTCGAAAAAAGCGAAAAAAGGCAAAAGTGCTAATCGCGGGCGGAAAAGAACCAAATGATGCGTGGAAATCGAAAACAGCTAAATCCCGTACATCTGGGGGCGAGAGCCTGGGGCCTCATGGGTGTGGTTCGACTGGCGGCATTGTGTTTGGCCATGGCTTGCTCTGGATGGATAGCGTGTTCGGATGATGATGATGATACGGTAGCCACGGTTCGCAAGGAGCGTAAGGAAAAGCCGAAAAAAGCCGACAAGGTCGAGGCTGAGGCAAATAATGAGATTGGTTACGTTTACAACGCCACCAATAAACGGGACCCCTTCAAAACCTATTTTGATGAACTCATGGTTCAAGAAAAAGAACAGCGAAACTTATCTGAATTGCAGCGTTTCGAACTGGAAAACTTGAGGCTGGTGGCAGTGGTGGCCGGTACGGCAACACCAATGGCACTTTTGGAGGACCCCACAGGGAAGGGGCACACCATCAAAATCGGAACCTTGCTGGGAAAAAAATTCGGCCAGGTCAAACAAATCAGACGCGGAGAAGTAGACGTTCAAGAGGAGTTCCGAGACTTCACCGGGCGTCGTATCAAAACCACGAAAACCCTTAAATTGGTGCCAGAAGGAGAAACAGAGTAGGGATGAGTATGCAAAAAGCGACATCCTACATCTATATGTACTCCCTGGTGGTGGGAGCGTTGTTGTGGTGGTGGGCGACACCTGCTGTCGCCGTTCCTGCACCTATTGGTTTTTCCTTGCGAGAGGTCGTCGTGACGCAGGAAAACCCCACTGAGATGGAGGTCTTGCTTCGCCTGAATGCCACGCCTGAATTCTCGGCCTACAAACTCGCCAACCCAGACCGATTGATGGTGGATTTGCGAGGTGCCGATGTATCTCAAGTGATCAAGCCCGAACCGCAAGGCGCGTGGTTCACCCAGCTAACCACCAGTCAGATTGATGGAGAGCGCGGCCGTATTGGTCGGGTTGTCCTCGGTTTCACGCAATCCTTTAGCTATGAGTCAAAACTTACCCCGCAAGGGTTGCTGCTCAAAATCAAAACGGAGCAGACGTCCACTGCATTGGAGACCGAAAATAGTACGGTGGTTGAAATTTCCAGTGACGATATTCTGGTGAAGAAGGCCACAAAATTGTTGAAAGTGACGGCCCGCAATCAATCTGGCGGTACCGTGTTGCGGCTGAAGACGAACGGAGAGGTGCCGCAGTATGAACTGAACGAAATCGATAACCCCAAGCGTTTGGTGGTGGATTTGTTCGACATTTATTCTCCCAAATATATGAAAACCAAGGCGAAAGGACAGGCGATCGCAAAGGTTCGTATTGGCCAGCACAACCAAAAGACCCGTATTGTTGTGGATATGAAACAAGGCCAAATGCCAAAATACGATGTGGCCTCCACCGATGAAGGCTTGGTCCTGGTTTTTGCAAAGCCCACTGAAGTGACTCGCAGGCATCAACAATACCCGTTGGCCCTGGGCGATCTGAAAGTGAAATCCGAGCAAGGCTTCGATCGCATTGAACTTGCACTCCAAGGAGGCGTGGCAGTGCGCACCTTATCCAATTCACCCTTGGAGAAAGTGATTGCTTTGGAGGGCGTTTCGTTGCCTTATGAAAGACCCGTGCGGCACAAGCCAAACTCGGGTGCGATTGAATATGTCGAATTGTCACCGGATCCAGAGGGACGCAATTGGGTGCGTATGGGCGTTCGATCGCGAAACCCCGTTGAGCACCGCATTTGGCAAGAAAATGGCAAACTCTTTTGGGACACACGCGCCGAAGGGATGCCCGTGGCTCAAGCGACCACTTCGGGACAGTCGTCGTCCACACCTCGTGTGGCTGCCTACCAACAGGCCACCCAGGAAGCCATCAAAAATCTGGCCACTGCACAGCGTCGTTTCCGAGGCAAGCGAATTACCATCGACTTATTGGATGCAGACATTCGCAATGTCCTGCGTTTTCTTTCTGATGTGAGTGGCAAAAACATCGTGGTGGCAGAAGGCGTTACGGGGACGGTGACCTTAAAGCTCAAAAACATTCCCTGGGACCAAGCTTTGGCAGTTATTTTACGGGTCAAAGGTTTAGGAATGGAGCAAAAAGGAAGCATTATCCGGGTGGCGACATTGGCCCAGTTGCAAGCCGAAGAAGAGGCAGAAGCGGCCACAGCAAAATTACGTGAAGAATCTTTACCGCTTACCACTCGATTAATTCCAGTAAACTACGCCGTGGCCACCAATATGTTAACTTTGGTAACACCCATTTTGAGCCCTCGAGGGTCGGCCACGGTGGACCCAAGGACCAATGTGATCGTGGTGAATGATTTACGTTATACCCTCGAAAAGGTGGAGCGTTTAATTCGCACTCTGGACACCCAAACGCCACAGATTTTGATTGAAGCGCGCATGATTGAGGCGACCAATGATTTCGCCACATCCATCGGTATCCAATGGGGTGGGGGGATCTTGATGTCACAGGCGGAAGGCAATCCAACGGGCTTGTTTTTCCCCAATAATGTGGGTGTTGTGGGTGCCAATGATTCCCTTCTGGCACCGGGGCAAGTGACCCCCACCAACTACGCTGTGAACTTACCCTCTCAGGATTCCACTGCTGGGGTGGGCATGCATTTGGGCAGCGTCGGTAATGTGGGCTTTTTGAGTGCAAAAATTGCCGCAGCAGAAGCCAACAGTGAGGCCAAGGTTATTTCGGCACCGAAGATCACCACCATGGACAACCAAGCTGCGACCATTACGCAAGGTATTCAGATTCCGGTGGTGATTAATAATGGATTGCAAGGCATTTCCACCCAATTTGTGAATGCCGCTTTGCAGCTCCAGGTCACGCCCCATGTGACCGCTGATGGCTCGGTGTTGATGGATGTCAACATTACGAATAACTCTCCAAGTGGCGCCACTGACTCCTTTGGGGTTCCTTCTGTGTCTACCAAAGCGGCTCAAACTCAGATGTTGGTGAAAGATGGCGATACCGCAGTGATCGGCGGTATTTATCAGCGACTCGAAAAGAAAGCCATGCGGGAAGTTCCGATCTTGTCTAAGATCCCAGTATTGGGTTGGCTCTTTAAGAACTACTCTGTTTCCGACAGTCGTTCCGAACTCTTGGTCTTTTTAACGCCACGGGTCATTAATCGTCGGCAGGCAAATATCAAGGCAACGGTTGTGGAGTAAGGGAGACGCAAAAATGAAAATGAAAATCTTAATTACTCTGATGTGTGGCGCATTATTAATTGGATTGTCTGGCTGTCCCGTGGGGGTCGATCGAACCATGTTAATCATTCATGGGGCGCTTCCATTGCAAAACGCAGGGATAGGGTTGCAATGTCTTATGGTTTTACCGCCGGATTCCAGTTTATACCGTAATAAGGGTGTTTTAGAATTATCAGTGGGTCAAACATCAGCCGAGTATGAGTTGCCTCTTCATTTGTCCTATCCCTTTACAGATCGACCCACGGACGAGAGCATTGCGTTTCCGAATTATGGCAAAACGATGACGGCCAACAATCTGTCTTTGCGCGAAGCTGAATTCATTATTGAAAGCGAAGAAGATCTCGCGGCGCGCTTGGCCACCGATGCGGAATTCGACTGGGAAACCATCACCCAAAACCAGGAACCATTTTTCGTCCCCATGCCGTACACTTCGCCCACCAGTAACGGAGATTATTTGGGGAGGGTCGTTTTACCGCTCGACAATTTGGTGGTCCCACCTATTCTCGGAGACAAAACAACTTTGATGGTACATCTGGTGGTCCGTGCCAAAACCCTGGCTGGAAACAGTATTGAGAGCTCTGTGTTTCATTTTCCCATCGAAATCTGCAATGGCTGCCTGAGTAATATCACTTGTCCCACAGGGACCGTTGCCACGCCGGTCCCTTTAACACCTTGTGTGGTGGGTCAAGACGACCCCTTAGTAACGTGTTTGGTACCCCTGGTCACAGAGGAATAAGTCGTGTTCGATCGGTTACTGCGAGAGATGCTAGACAAAACACCGGGAGCCCTTGGTGCCACCATTATGGGTTATGATGGGGTACCAGTGGCGTGTTTGACGCCGAAAGGAAAACGTTCAGACCAAGAAATTGGTGACGATTTATGGGAGGCGGCGTCCATCGATTTATTGCTGAGTATTGCCGAAATACAAAAAGCCACAGATCGCTTGGATGCAGGCAATGTAGACCAGGTCACCATTCAAACTGGAGCCTTCACACTGCTCATGCGACCTCTGTCCGAACACTATGTGTTGGTTTTGGCTTTAGAAAATGAGGCCTGGGCCGGTAAGGGTCGTTACATCATGCGGGTGGTGGGCGCAGAAATCCGCCAAGAACTCCTCTAACAGCCATTGTTTTCAAAGGCATTTTTGTTTAGCTTAAGTCCGTTGAATTACCAACAGATCAGCAGACATGCCGAGGAGCAAAGATGTACAGCACTTCCGATTTTAAGCGTGGGCTCAAGATAGAAATTGACGGACAGCCTTACACCATCGTGGAATTCGAAAACCACCGGCCAGGCAAGGGTGCAGCGGTGGTTCGTACCAAGCTGAAAAACCTTCTCACCGGCCAAACCATTGACCCCACCTTTCGGTCTGGAGACAAAGTCGGTCGTCCTGATTTGATGGAAAAAGACGTGGACTACCTTTATGAATCGGGCGGCGTTTATAACTTTATGGACCCGAATAACTACGAGCAGTACGAGGTGAACGAGGAAACGCTTGGCGACGCACTCAAGTACATGACCGAAAACTTAAAAGTGTCCATGTTGTTTTACCAAAACAAGCCCATCAATATTGATTTGCCCAATCACGTGGTTTTGGAGGTGGTTGAGTGCGACCCGGCGGTCCGTGGCGATACGGTGCAAGGTGCTACCAAACCAGCAAAATTACAGACCGGCTACACGGTCAACGTGCCTTTGTTCATCAATGAAGGTGAAAAGCTAAAAATTGATACGCGAACCGGTGATTATATCGAGAGGGCTTAAAGGTCGATGATCACGACCGTGCTGCCGGCTTGAGATTCGTCAGCTTCCTCTTCGGTCAGTGGGTCGTATTCAGGAATAGGCAGTTGCAGGCAAGGACGCTCTTGGTTTTCCTTTTCTTGCTTTTTTCTGCGCTCTTTTTCGATGATCCAGGCCTCTGGTACCCAAAGCTCGCGGGCCAGCTCGAGGCCTTCATTGCTTTGTTTTTCGGGGCTTAACCACATGTTCGACTCCAAGTACCTGTTTTTTATAGGTTCGGTAAAAGGCTCTCTTTAAAGAGTAGCCTCATAATTCTTATCGGCAAGTTTTTGACTTTCGTTTTGCTCTAAATGCCTAATTTCTTTAAAATTGTGATAGAGCACACGAATGACCTGGCAAAATAAACTTTCTACTTTAATTACAGACCTTTATGACTACGCGGCGTCTCAAAGTTCAGATCCGTTGGTGGCCAGTGTTCAAGAACTCTCTCATGGTTTCAATGATTTACGGAGATTCCGCCGAGATGATTATTTTTCCCAAGCGTGGGCCAGATCGGCTTATTTGGGCTATTTTGCGCCCAAAAACATCGCTCGGTTGGCGTTTTTGCTGGATCTGCTGGAACGAGAGGGGCATTTGGCGGATCTGCCGCAACAGCCCCATGTGGTGGACTTGGGGGCCGGTCCCTTGGTGGGAAGTTTGGCTTTTCACACGCGCTTTGCACAGCCTGGAACAAGGTTTTTCGCAGTGGATCAAAGCCGTCAGATGCTGAAACTCGGTCGGGATTTTTTCAACGCGCAATTTCCGTCCGAGGCGCAGTTGAAAACCATCAGCGGTAATTTAAAAGCGCCGGCCAAAAACTGGGGCCCAAGGGAGCCCGCTGACCTTATTTTGGTGGCCAATGTGCTCAATGAATTTGGAGAGCCGCGAAGGTCCTTGAAAGCACGGGAGGTGTTCTTGGACCAGTTACGCCGTTTTTTGAAGCCTCAAGGTTATCTGTTATTGGTGGAACCCGCCCAACGGGTGGCGAGCCAAGGGCTGTCTTTACTGCGCGACAGCTGGCGTGGCGGTAAAGACTTACATTTGTTAGCGCCTTGCATGGCACTGGAGACGTGTCCCATGGGCCCTCGTGCCCCCACATGGTGTCATACATCTTTTCAATGGCGTCACCCCGCCAAATTGTTTCAACTCATTCAAAAGTTAGGATTTCAAGCAAATCCATTGTCTCTGAGTTACAGCCTTTGGCAGCGTAACTCTAAAGTACCGAGAAATAAGGGCGTCAGGTTGGTGAGTGACGTTATGGGGCAAAAGGGAGCGAGCCAACAACTCATGGCCTGTGACCACAAAAATGAACTTATTCGAATCCCGATGAAAAAATTTATCGATTTACCCTCGCCCGCTCGAGGACAGTGGGCGTTAAGTTTAGATACGAAGCAGTGGGCGATTAAGTAGTATGCTTCTTGGCCAATGGGCCCACCGCAGTGTTCAAAACTTCTCGCAAACGATCACCGTCGAGCTCTTTAATGGTGACCAACCCGTCGTCGGACATGCCCACCCAATATAAAGACCCGTCGGTGGGAATGAGCGTTGACTCGCGTATAAACCATTCATCGTCGCCAAAGTCGTAGCGAACGAACACATGCCGTTCTTTTTGATGAAGCGCGGTCACAAAGCGCTTGAAGGCTGTATTTAATTTCACCCCATTATCCCATCGCTTCAATAGGCCTTTTGCAAACAAGCCTTCCAGTGCCAATTGCCAAACTTCTTCGTGGCTTTTGGGCATGGCGTCGGTTTTTGGGTTGTGGTTCTGTGGGAGTGTTCGCACACCGAGTACTCCCAAAAACGTGTTGTCTTGACCTTTGGGGTCTGCCTCTTTGGCGTGTGTGTTTGCCAAGGCAGGCAGGCGTTCGGGGTCGGTAACGATGGGCGCTTGGGGATTGGTTCTCAAGGGGGCGGAGAGCTGTGCGAGAGCAATGATCTCAAGTGGGGTCAAATCCACCAACAAAAGATCTCCCGAGGATTGCCTCGGGACCAAACGTCTGGCCAAAAATGCCACCAATTCGTCTGTATCCATATCGACACCCATGAGATGGCCGGTGTCTTCGTTACGGTATTTCACGGCAATTTCGTCGAGCAAGTAATAATCTATCAAACGTGTGTCTTGGTTCTCCCGTTTTTGCAGATGGACCACACGGGCATCGCACTCGGTGACCGGGGCCAGTTGGTCTAAGGCTGGGTCTGTAATCTGAAAGGTGCTGGGGTCAACGACCCGTTTTTGTTCGAGCTGTCGATAGGAGTTGGTTAAATCTTCGGGCACGCGTTTTTCGGATTCTAAGAAAAACAAGGGTGACTCTTCAACGAAATACAAATCGCAGGTATAGCGCAATAAGGCGATTTCATCGTCCGTGAGTTGTAGGTGACTCAAACTACCGTACCCCTAGAAAAGCGATTCACAGCGAGAAGGACCAGGTTCATTTGGTGAGCAGTGCTTTAACTTTGGCCAAGACATTCAACCGTTTTAGGTTGGTGCCACCGAATCCTTGGTTGAGCCATTGGTCCACTGGTTCAGCGGTTTCCGAGTTGGAAGGCGTTTGGGTGAAGATGCTGACGACGGCTTCAGAGAGGAGCGTACCCGGCAGCAGGTCAGGGGCCCAATGCCCCAGTTGATGACGGCTCATGGCACCCGCTTCGGCCACCGACAAACGGATACCATTCTGTGGTCCGCGCAACTGTTGGTAGGTGCTGGTGAGATTGGTTAATTGCGCTTCTTGTCGTTGGGGCCCGTTTGGCATTTGGTCGATCTGTGTGGCTGCATCGGCGAATTTCTGAGGAACCCGACTGCTGTCCACTTCTAAAATACCTGCGCGCATCCAGGTTAAGGTACGTTTGAGTTGTTGCACCTTTTTTTGGTTGGTGGTGATTTCTGATTGCAGCTGGTTTAACTGCTGACGATCTTCGGTTGAGAGCTCATCGGATTGCAGTTTTTCGACCAGGCTTCGCACGTCCTTTTTTTGGACCTCCAACCCATTTTGCAGACTTTCTAGGCTTTGTGAGATGAACTTTTGACCCGGACGCGTCACGCTCATTTCTGATTTGAGGCCCTCCATCGCCGAAGATTCCTGCTGATGGATTGCGTTCACATCGAGCACTTTGATTTTTTTGGTGGCCTTCAGCTGACCCGATGGACGGGTTGGAGCGCTTTGAGAGGCGGGGTCCGCACGCGACACGGTCTGGGTGTGGGTTGGATTTTTTGAACGAATCGTCATAACGCCTGCCTGCAATGGGTGACGGATGCACCCAAAGGATGATAACAAAAGACCGATGGCTTAATCAAACCAGCCAGGTTCGATGGCCCAAAACCAGGAGTAAGGCGTGTCAGACGGTGGAACCGGCGAGAAAACCGAAGAACCTACCCCTCAAAAGCTGCGACAAGCGCGTGAGAAAGGTCAGGTATCCAAAAGCCAAGACGCCATCCAGGCTATGTTATTTATCGGCGTTTTTGCAGTTTTGGCGCTAACGATCGGCTCAATTGGTGACTCATTAATGGCTTTTTTGCTGGAATCCATCGATGCCGGGGTTCGGACACCCAGTGTGGCCACCGTGGTCAATGTGACCGATGAAGGGCTTTGGCAGACCCTCATGGTGTGTCTCCCGGCTCTGGGGACTGCATTTATCATTGGTTTATTCGCCAATTACATGCAGATCGGCTTTTTGTTCACGGCGCACCCGCTTAAACCGGACATCAAAAAGCTCAACCCGGTTAATGGCTTTAAGCAACTGTTTGGCAAGAAGAAATTGGTGGAGTCCCTGAAGCAAATCGTGAAATTCACGCTGGTTTCGGTGGTGGTGTGGGATGCCGCTCAGGATGCATTGCCCGATATTGTTCGGTCGCAGCGCTTGGGGATTCATGAAGGACTTCAGGTGGCTGGTGGTCTGATTTTTGACATCTCGGTTCGGGCTGGCTTTTTGTTTTTGGTGGTGGCCATGGCTGATTTTTTCTGGCAGCGCCACGTGTTCAAAAAAGATATGATGATGTCGAAATATGACGTTAAACAAGAATTTAAGCAGTCTGAGGGCGATCCAGAACAAAAAGCCCAACGAAAGGCTTTGGGGGAAGAAATGATTTTACACGGGGCTCAACAAAATGTGGCCAAAGCGGACGTGGTGGTCACCAACCCAGCGCACATTGCAGTGGCCATCAAATACGACCCAGAAAATGGCAATGCCCCCACCGTGGTGGCCAAGGGCATGCGTAAAAATGCCGAAAAAATAAAGGAAATTGCCAAAGCCGAGGGGGTTCCGGTACTCAGGAATGTGCCATTGGCCCAGGCGCTGAATAAACTGGACCTCGAAGAAGAAATTCCAGAAGACCTTTATGACGCAGTAGCGGAAGTCCTTAATTTTGTTTACGAACTCAAAAATGAAGGCAAGATCTAGACGCAACTTCATTGGCAAAACACCGATAATTGGCTAGGTTTAAACCCAATTTCGCGCAGGAGCCCCTATGGCCAATAGAATCCCCGTTTCCGTCAATCGCCACCAATGGGCTGGTACAGTCGATAAAATGGGCGCCGTGGGCGTCACTGCGGACGAAATGAAGGTACAGACGGGGGCTGGACTGCCGCCTCCAGAAGTTGGCCCCATCGCGCAAGCAGGTCCCATGGAATTCATCAATCCCAGCCGTTCTTCAGATGGTTTACGGTTGGCCGTACCGACGGCACAGGATCCTTTCACCACGCCCACTGGGCCTCAGCATGATTATATTTTGGTGCAAAGCGCCATCAATCGGTCGCGTTCCAATCGCTCCGCCGATCTACTCAAAATGCTGCAGGAGCCGCCAGCGGGGTTTAAAGATGAGGTGATCACCCAAATGCGCGCCTCCTTGGCCAGGGAAAACAACATGATGAAACTCTTGGGCCAAGTACAGACCATGCAAGAAGAGGTCTACGGACGTATTTTGGGTGGCCAAGAAGGCTAAACCACAACGCCAGCTTCACTGAATTCCCGCAGTCATACCTTTTCAAGGTCTGGTCTTTCGCGCTATACACGTTCATCTACCAGATGAATGCGAGAAAAGATGGCCGCTGACGTACAAAAGACATTGGAGCAAGAGTTACCCAAATGGGCAGAGGGCAAAACGACCCTCAAAGACATCAAGGGGTATACGGACCACGAGCTCTATGCCATCGCTCACATGGCTTACTTTTACTTAAAGCAGGGCAAGACCGAAGAGGCGAAGGTCCTGTTTGAGGGCTTAGTGGCTTTGGACCCCATGAATGGCTACTACTACCGGGCCCTCGGTGTCATTTTCTATAAACTGGGCGAAGCCGATCGGGCTTTAAGGCAGTTCGGTTATGCCATTCGGGTGGCGCCGGGTTTGCCTCACGCCTACGTGAATCGGGCCGAGGTGAATTTGGCTTTGGGGAAGGGGCCCAAAGCAGCAAAAGACTTAAAGCAGGCGTTGGCCCTCATGGGTCCCAAAACACCCCAACTCCGTCAAAAAGCCCAGGCCTTACTGTTGGCCCTCAATACGGATTAGCTCTATTCTCAGACAAAAAAAAACGGCCCAGAGCGGGCCGTTTGAGAACTGTGTGTTGATGTCTATGAACTATGCACGGATGTTACGTACGGCGTTCATGGAACCTTGGTGCATGGCGTTCAAAACATTGGACAAGGCTTGTTGCATTTGCTGCAGGCGTTGCATGATGTTTTTCAACTCTTCCATCTTGATTTGACGGCTGTCGTTCACATCGTCCAAGGACTTGTTTTCACCGTTGCCGACTTTGCCTGAGCTGCCAAGGGCTTTACCCAACCAACCGCCAGCAGCGGAGCCGATTTGTGCACCGACGATGCCGCCAGTGACCAGTCCAAGAGCGCCACCAAGGAGGCCACCGAAGAACTTGCCAATGCCGCCTTTGCTTTCTTTTTCGCGCATACTCTTGGCTTGTGAGTTCAAGTCTTTCAACTCGTTCATCTTTTCTTTGGCTTGCTTTTGTTGGTCTTTCACAACGTCCATCATGAAAGCAGCCACCAAGTCTTCAAAACAAGCGCCGGGTCCTAATTTAGCCACTGCACTGTCAGCACTGGAGCTGGAGCTGGAGCTTTTGTTTTTTGACACCAGGCTTTTGATGGCGTTGGCAGCATTTTGTTGCATCTGAGCCAATCCACCTAAAGCGGTTTGGGCGGCGAGGCCGTGGATGCCTGCGAGACCAATGGCGCGACCAAAAATGTTGGGCTTGAAGCGTCGCACGGTGATCTTTCCGTCGTTGCGTCCGTCTGGGATGTATTTCCCGCCAACTTTGGCTTCGAAGCGAGCGCGGAACAAAGGATCGGAGTTCAATCGCTTTTCCAGTGCGGAAGCTTTCAAGCGACCAAAGAATTTACCGAAGATGCCTTTGCCAGTGTTCAAGTCACGACGTTCGGTCTGGTGGGTGCCGTATGGGGTGTGGTAAGAGTAACGGGCTTTGACTTTGCCTGTGGGAATGCCTCTTCCGAGTCGTGCACCAGCGAGTCGTGCCAAACCTGCATAGGGGCGACAGCAAGCAAAAGGGCTGGCCATCATGGCACCTGCGAAACGACCTGGGTCATGACCGGTGGCAGCTTCGAACATGTTCTTGTGGTAACCATGGAGGTCTCCACCTTTAAGATCTAATTGAGCGCCGATGTAAGCAGCTTGCTTTTGGTTCAT
>PBLQ01000059.1 GCA_002721815.1 Myxococcales bacterium | reverse complement strand
CAGGTGCCTGAAGGTTCGTTCCGTCACCCGAGCAAAAAATGCGCCGAGAAGGAGCGGCAAAAACAGGGATGAGAACACAGCGAGAAGCACCAAACGTGGATAAAAAGGAAAAATTCGGTGGACCCTGATTTGCTGGACCATCAGTTTTGACAAGGTCAACTGGCCAGTTAAAACCAGTACGTTTAAGACCAGGTGCAATCCCCCGAGATAAAAAGCGATGCGCTCAGCGTTGGGTTGGTTTTGCAGGACGGATTTGTATTGGAAATCCAAAAAAGTGCTGCCAACGGCAAAGAGAAAAGACACCAATGCCAAAAATTGTACCAACGGATCTCGAAGGGCATTTTTTTTTGAAGTGAAGGAGAAATGGGTGGCAGAATATTCTTTTGATACCTCGGGATTGCCCTGCCCCATGGTTTTTTCCAAAAGAAAGACCAGAGGCGTGGCGGCCACCAATAAGATAATGAAAAAGAAAAGGGTGTTGGCGACCACGAAGCTGTTGGATGCCCAAACCACGAATGCCCCGCTCAGCATGCCGCCAATGGTCAACCCCGCAGCGAGAAAGGGGACCTGTGATTTTGCTTTATCGGTATGCACATGACCCATGGTTTGGGCCCAAATGGCGAGATTGATCATGGTGGCTGCCGTATGGGCGATCACGCAGAGCACCGCTTTTGAAATCCACCACACCCCGCCAGACCAAACCGCCGTGTTGAAAGCCACGAGGGCAAAGACAAGATGAATAAAGAAAAACTTTTTGGGATGGCTGTTGTTTCGCCCACTCATCAAGAGCAGGCCCGTCACGCCAATGCCAAGCAGATGCAGGACCACCAAATAATAGGGTAACGATTGAACCGGGTAATTCGCTAAAAAGAGCGAATCTGCCAAGGTAGTGGTAGTGGTGGTAATGGCCATGGACACGGCCAAAATAGCCACACTGGGATAGTGCCCCCAGGATTGTTTAGGAGCTGCAAAGGTCAGAGAAGTCAAAATGCATCTCGTAATCGAGCCTGGAAGCTCATGAGCGATGCAGGTGGGGCCTGGGCGAGTTCTTCCAGCATGGATGGTAAACGGGTTTCGAGGGCTCCAGGAGACAAATCACCAAGCGACATGTAAAAAGCGACATAATGCTCGGGTTGAATGCTGTTGACACCCACATGGTTTTCACTCAAAGCCATCAGACGGGTGGATACCCGCTCGGGCAAGGACCCATTTTTGATGAAGGTTTCAAACCATTCAAAACCCTCGCGACTCATGAGGCGCGGCGCAACGGAGCTGCCTGGTGGTAATTTGAGCTCTTTGATCACGAAGGGGACCATATCTTTTGGGAGGGAAATATTGAGGAGGTTAAGCATGGGTGCCACAACCGATTGCAGCTCCCCTGCCCTGAAGAACTCTACCACGTTGGCGCGTGTGAAATCCGACCCTTGTCTAAAACGCGCGAAGGCCTGTTTGGTAATCTGAGACCCGAACAGTAACCCTGAAAAAGCAAAAAAGAGTTCGATCTGATGCTCAAACGATCGATTCAGAAGGCGATATGCCTGATTCCGCTTGAGCCGGGACAAGGTCACACCTGCCATAATTTGATTTTCTTGGGCCACGAAGACTTCGCCCATGGCCCCTGCCACCAACAAGCTTTCTCTGATGGTTTTTTGGAGCCCTCTCACGATAGGCTTTTGAGGCAGACTGTTTTCTCCAAAGCGTAGTGCGAGCAATGCAAACAGACTCATGGCCTGTCGTCGTAATGTTGGGCTGCCACATTCTAAATAACTGGACAAGATGAGGGCATCGTTGGCTTTCAGTTGATGGGCCCACTCAAACAAAAAAGCTTTGCTGCGCTCGTTGTCGGCAATGAGCATGTCGAGCAGGACAAGAAAAATCCGGGTGGATTCACCCCTGGCATTTAAGGCCACCGTCCAGAAATCATGAGAGAGTTGTTCGCGGCGAAACAATCTCAAAAAGACTTTTCCGGAGGGATGGTGTTCGACGTAGTCCATCAAAGGCTTTAAGTCCTTGTGGCGTAACCCTTCATCGTTCGCGAACCCCCAACTGTCTAAAGGGGTCCCTTTTAAAAATGAGGCAGTGAGGATTTCCAAAATGACTGCTTTGTTATTGGGCGCCGTTTTCAGAAAGGTTTCCCACCAAGAAGTGGTGTCTTCTGGCTCGAGCACTTCGAGTGCTCCAGCAAAAACCAATCCAAATTTCTTAAATGACCGGTCCCGCACGATGCAGTTTGTAAGCTCTTTTTTGACCTCCTGGTTAAAGGCACCACGGCTATCACTGGCCAGATAACGGCTCAGATATTGGATTTCGGGCCACGGGTGTTGAAGGAGATTGTGAGGCATCCGAGGCTGATGCGCCTTTGAAAGCTTCAGGAGACGTAAGATGTGTAAAAGGACATTCGGGTCATCTTCTTGAAGCACCCTCCCCAGCAAAAATTCAACACCTGCCTCATCAGCAGGCGAAAACAGTGTAATGAGAGACAAAAGCCGTTCATTACCTTCCATTGCAAACACTTTTTTAAGCTTGGATTCAGAAACGAAAGATGTCCCCATGAGAACCGTGGGGTCGAACACCGAGGTCTGGTCCATGGAAATGGTGTCAATGGAAGGACTCTGTTTCGAGTTCTCTTTGTTTCCTTCGTCCAGCTCCAGCCCCAGGGATTTCCTCAAATGCAATTGATAGATGCGAGACAAGGACCGTCCTGCGAAGAGCGAGACAACCAACACCATGGACATGAGCCCGTAAATGAGGGTGGGAGATGTGACCAGTTCAGGCGAAGTCTCGAACAAAACCATCACCAGTCCCATGGCCAGCAAAGTGCCCAACGGTGTCATGATGCCTTTGTTGAGCCAGATGACTTTAGATTTGAGCGCGCTCCGCATGGGAGCCACCAAAGTGTCTGTGGCAGAATAAAAAATGAGGGGCCTCAAAGACCTTTCGAGCAATCGCACCAAAAAGGAGCCATACAAGCTCGGAAGCACAAACGAGAGCGCAATGCTGCCGAGGATGGGCCATGGATAGAGACCGAAGAGGCCTTTTAGACTTGTCTTGTTCAATAATTTGGAAACAAATCCCCACTGGCCCATGAGTACCAAAATATTGAGGGTGGTGTTTAAAATACCGAGGAACAATGCCACTTTCTCGGCGGCACCCTGGTCTTGTAGGGTGGCCTTATATTGGTAGTCCGCTAAAGTACCAGCAATGGCAAAGAGAAGTGTGACCGTTGCAAGGAATCCCACGAGGGGGTCTTTGAAAATTGAGATTTCGGCCTTCTGGTAGGTCTTTTGCTCGACACTAATGGCCTGGGCGGCGTAAGACTTGGTTCGCCCTCCGGTTTGGAGGGACTCCGACATAATTCGCCCAAAAAGAAATGGAAAAGGTATCGCAACACATAAAAAGACCGTGGTGATTTCATGAAGCGTGTAAATCTTAAAAAAGCCACTGGCCATCACGGTGATGACACCACCCACGAGGCCGCCCACGGTTAATCCTGACGCCATGGCGGGAAGCCACGACCTGGCATGGGATGAATGAACTTGGTTCGCGGCGAAGTTCCAACTGGCCACGTTGACCATCAAGGCGAAGGTATGGACGAGCACGAGCCGCGAAGCTTCGCTGTATTCCCAGTCTATGGGCATGGGTCCAAAACGGGCAAAAATGGCAGCGAAAGCCAATAGACACCCTAAAACCGTGAACCCTTTCCAGGTGTTGCTTTTGCCGACGGCCCACAAAATGAACATGGATAATGCCAGCGAGGCAAAATTGATTCCCATGAGATAAAACGGGAGTGCTTTCACGGGATATTCAGACAGAAAGACACTGTCAGTAAAAGTGGTGGCCAAGTTCACCACGCAGGAGACCAGTGCTAAAAGCGCAACGGCGAACACCAATCCTGCGGTTTTGTTTTCTGCCATGAAGCCTCAGGTTCCAACGAACTACTCAGAAGGTCCTTTGGATGATTCCAAAAAACCTTCGCCCCTTAAAATGTCCAACAAGGGTACCAGAGGGAGCCCATAAATAGCCATCAAAGAACCCTCTATTTTTTCAACCAGTTGAATGCCTTGGTTTTCGATTTGGTAACCCCCACAGCATCCCTGCCACTCTCCGGTGCCCACGTACCAAGCCAGCGTTTGGGGGGATAATTCCCTGAAAGTCACCCAAGCGTCTTCATGGCAATGTTGGATTTCCACCCCATCGCGCCAAACACTGACAGCGCTCCGAAATTGGTGTTTATTACCAGACATTTGGGCAATTTGAGCCGATGCTTGGGTCGCATCCATTGGCTTTTGAAGTTCCACACCATTCGATAGTATTCCTACTTGATCAGCCCCGATGACCAGTGCGCCCTTCTGTTGTCGGCTGATGGTGGCGGCTTTAAGTGCGGCCAGTGATGCCGCGCGCTCCAAAGGTGGGCCGATGGGGGTCTCATCCACGTTGGCCGGTAAAATTTCGAAACGAAGACCGGCCTGACGCAGCATTTTTGCCCTTATCTGAGATTGAGAGGCCAAAACCAATCTCATTTTAAACCCTCTTTAAAGCGACGGCCAACTGGGCTGCCATCCGCGCGTTGTTCTCAATGAGCGCCAGATTAGCGGTCACCGTTTGGCCCTTGCTCAGCTCTTTGAGGGCGTTGAGCAAAAATGGTGTGAGCCTTTTTCCTGTGATTTGATGTTCTTTGGCTCTTCGAAGGGCTTGCGCCAGCCATTGGTCAACTTGGGCCGGGGGCAATTCGTGTGCTGCAGGAATAGGGTTACAAATGAGAACCCCGGTGTTTGGTGAGATTTCCCAATGGGCTTTGAGCGCGGCCGCCAAGGAGGGCATGTCATTGAAGGTCCATTCCAGTTGAAGGTCACGTCCGCGGTGATAAAATTCAGGGAATGTCTCGGTCTGATAACCCCAGACCGGGACACCTAAGGTTTCAAGGCGCTCCAGCGTTTTTGGGAGGTCCAGAATGGATTTTGCCCCTGCAGAAACCACTGCAACTGGGTTTTCCTTAATGGCCATTAAGTCCATGCTTTCGTCGAAGGTTTCTTCGCTGCCTCGATGAACCCCACCAATACCCCCGGTGGCAAAAACCTGAATGCCTTTACGGGCCGCCAAGACACAAGTGCCCGAGACGGTGGTTGCACCTGATTTTTGGGTCGCCATCAATGCGCCCAGATCTCGCGCGTTGGCTTTCTCTATGTTTTGGCCTCTGCAAATGGTTCGCAGCATATCTTGGGAAAAGCCGTAAACGGGTTCGCCACCCATCACCGCGATGGGCACAGGGGTGCCGCCCTCTTCCTGCACCGCATGTGTCAGGGTCAACCCTAACGCAAAGGCTTCATCCTCAGGAAGTCCGAAGGCATAAATGGTGGACTCTAAGGCGACGGGGGCTGTCATTCAGCCGTGCCACCGTCTGGATTGCCCTCCACCATTTTTTCAATAAAGAACAACGGTGTTTGACGTTCGGTCGCATTGGCCAAGTCACCATCGTGACTCTGTCCCCCAACAATCACCGGCGTACCGTACACATCGATGAGCTGTAAGTCTGCTCTAGGGTAGGTTAAACGCAAGTCAAAAGAACTTTCCAAAGCCCAGTATCCGGAGCCTGCATTAGCGAGGTCGAACAGTTCTGCACTTTGCAGCGCTTTGTTCGGAAAGCCAGGGAGACTGGAGTATTGTCGGCCACCAACGATGATCACACGACCATCGCTCATCAGCATGCCACTGCACCCTGCTCTGGCCTGGCTCATGGCGGCAATCTCATTAAATTGCCCATCGCCTTCGTCGCCTTCGCGGTCGTAGATTTCTGCGGTCGCTGTTTCAGATACTCCACTGACGTAAACTTCACCGCCGGCCAAAAGGACTTGTCCACCGCCGATAAAAACCGCGGCGTGTTTTCGCCTGGTGCGAACCATGAATCCCGTAGGCTGCAAATCACCGGTAATCATATTGTAGAGGTCGGCAGGGTCGGCGGTGGTATTTTCGATATTGCCCCCGCCAGCGATAAGGACATCGCCATTGTCCAATAGCGTGGCGCTGTGATCCACTCTTTCGGTCTGCATTCGATTGGCTAAGGTCAGAATGGCGGCTGTGTCGTAAGTTTCGAGGTCTTCTGGGTCTTCAGGCGGTGTTACTAACTCACAGGTATCGAGAGCTGCCCCACTGCTGTCGAGCCCACCACAGATGAGAATTTTTCCATCATCAAGCAAAGTAGCCGAGTGGTTGTAGCGAGGGGTTTCCAGTGCAACCGGTAAACTCCATTCAATGCCAAACAAGGCGCTGTATAAGGTCAGTGAACTGAGCACCTGGTTGTCGCCACTGACGCCACCTGCAATTAAATAGAACTGCTCGAATTCTTCGACCAATCGGGTGGCGGAATGATCGCGCCGCGCGAATTCCTCGAGGGCCGGCGCATCGTTAAACAGGTCAGTACCCACATTGTAGCGTCGCACACGTTTGGTCACCGCACCGGTGTGTGCATCTAATCCACCAATAGAGAGCAATGCGCCAAAAGGCGGTTCGCCCAAAGGCGCGTAGGCTGAACCTTGGGTAAACAGGCCGTAGGTTTTAAATGTCTCATAGATTGGATCGTAGAACTCCGCTGCAGGCTGGGCGACACGGCGTGGCACCACTGCCAGTCCGCCTAACACCACAATGCGGGCGTCATCGAGGGCCAAGGCTTGGTGCCCAAATCTTGGGGTGGCCAATGCTGTGGCCTCTAAAACTTTCCAAAAGTCCCCTGCGCTCTTGTATTCAATGTAATCCGCTGTCTTTAAGGGGACGACGGAATCATTCACAGAGGCTTCGAACCAGTGCAGATAACTCGGAGGGTCCTCGCCGTCTGTGAAACGTTCATCAATGCCACCAAAGAAAAGCATTTCATCGTCGCTGATGGGGACCAATGATCCGCCGTATCGGACGGCCAACGTGCCAGAAACGAATTCCACTTTTTCTACATTGGCGTCGGTGCCGTTCAGGTTATCGATGAGATGAATGTGATTGGTGTTGGGAATCCCCATTTCGCCATAACCACCGGCCACAGCAATCTTGCCGTTAGGCATCAAGCCTGCTGCAGCATGCACTGCATAGCTTTCAAGGGTGGCGCTGGTTTTGGTGAGGCTATCGGTGTTCGGGTCGAAATACAGAATATCGTTGAGCACAAATCCGTCAGGCGTTGCACCGCCAATCACAGCAAACGCGCCATCGGCCATGACCACATTGGCAGCTAAGAAACGGCCACCTACATTGCTGGCCACGTTCAGTGCGCCCACCGAAGAGCCGTCCCCCACGATTTTTATACCGTCTGAGGCGGGCAGCCGCCCATCTTCGGTGATGGTTTCCCCAAGGGCGAAGATGATGTTGTCCGAGGAGGTCACAGTGACAATCGGTGACAATCTTGTGTGTTCCAAGGGGATGAGCCCGCTGTCATTCAGCCCGCAACTGCCTTGTTCAAAGGGGCATTCCAATTCTCCTGTCTCTGGGTCGAACAATTCAATGGTTTGAAGCATGACGCCACCAGTGACGCTCGAAATACCACCTGCGATCACCACTTTGCCGTCTGAGCGCAACGCCGCACCAGGTTCGCCCCGCGCGGATGGCATTCGCGCCGCCAAACGAGAAACGCCGGTTTCAGGGTCAAAAATCTCAATGGAATCTAAGGTCTGCCCATTGCGCCCATAGCCGCCCACCACCACGATGCGGTTGTCGGCCAGCTTGACCGCGGCGAAACCCGTACGCGCCTCTTGTAGGGCGCCACGGGCCACAAAAACACTGTTCTCGGTGAAAGGATAGCCGCCATCTCTGAAAAATTGAGGAGTGTCCTCTTCTTCTTCTTCGGTGCCAGCGTCTTCACCCGGTTCGGGTTCGATATCTACAGGAATCAAGCCACCATCGGGCCCCATGATGAAAGTACCCCCGTCCACGTAAATGATTTCTGGTGGCTCCTCGGGTGTGCCAGCGTCTTCGTCTGATGGTCCGGGCCCAGGTCCGGGTCCTCCATCAAAAGGAGGTTCAACCACGGGGCGTTCGTACGCAGCGCCGTACAATTGAATCTGATAAGATGCACAGCCCACGCCGTGAAGCTTGGGATGAGACACGGTGACGGTAGAACCAATATTGGTAGAGGCGGCAATTGGCTGGAATTTGATTTGCAGAAATTCTTTGGTGTTGGGCAGCACCCCGGGCCATTCTTCGTCGATGATGATGGCATAATTGTCGCCATTACGGTCGTCGAATTCAAAATTAAAGTTGCTCAGTACGTGAGAGCCGGTATTTTCAATGGAAAAAGCACGTACCTTTTCTCGGCCTACCTCTGTTTCTGGAAATTCAATCCCCTGGTCGTTACCCGACGGTGTCACCGTATACTCGCACCTGACCTTCTCCAGCGGCTCTTCGTCGCAGCCACATCCCTGTGCTTGTAAAAGAATCAGGGCGGGCACAAAGAAGGCCAAACGGGTTGTGTTGTGTATCAGCGCCATGAATGCGGCTCCTTTTAGGGGGTAAATCCAAGTTCGAGTAAGTCTTGAATGTCGATGAGCCCGACGGCTTTATTCGCCTCGTCAACGACAGGAAGTTGATCCAGATGTTTCTCTGACATGATGCGCGCAGCCTCAGAGGCCAGTTTGTTTTCAAGAATGGTGATGGGTTTGGGGGTCATCAATTCGACGGCCGTGGTATCCATGGCCAGGGTCGCTTGACCGTTGGTAAGCAAACGCCTGAGGTCGCCGTCGGTAAAAAGACCCAAGAGTTCTCCGGAATTTGGTGCGATCACACAGGCGGCGCCTGGGCGGCCCACAGTGGAAGTCATGACATCCAGCGTTTGCTCTAAGGAGGCGTCGGGCAGGACCACTGGCAGTGATTTGTCTTTTCGCATCACCTCCGTCACCGTCATGAGTTGGCGACCGAGGGACCCGCCCGGATGGTACTGGGCGAAATCTTTTGAATCAAAATCCCTGACCTCCAAACAAGCCATGGCCAAGGCGTCACCCAGGGCCAACATCACGGTGGATGAAGTGGTGGGCGCCAGCCCAAGGGGGCAAGCTTCAATCACTTCACCCAAATCGAGGAGCACGTCTGCGTGTTGCGCCAGGGGAGACTCTTTTTTGGCCGTCATCACCACCAAAATGGCTTGGGTGCGCTTCAAAGGATTGAGGAGCTCGACCATTTCTTGCGTGGCACCACTGTTGGACAGCAGCAAGACCACATCTTTGTTACCCACCCGGCCCAAATCTCCGTGTAAGGCGTCCGCTGGATGGAGCGCAAAGGAAGGGATGCCTGTAGATGCGAAGGTGGCGGAAATCTT
This sequence comes from Myxococcales bacterium, assembly GCA_002721815.1. GTDB lineage: Bacteria > Myxococcota > UBA727 > UBA727. The sequence continues at coordinate 83,592 of PBLQ01000059.1, read as the reverse complement.
TTGGGCGATAAAACCCGGTTTGCCCATCCCAGAGACGATCAAACGACCCCTCTCCGCCTCGTTGCATCGCTCCAAAATGGCTTGTGCCGCTGCCACAAAAGGCTCACCAATCCGGTCAGGAAGGCGTTTGAGCGCTTCTGCCTCGGTTTGGACCACCTTGCGGCCTTGGGCCCGGATTCGTTCTGCCATTTCTGGAGTAATGATCATGTCGTCTCGAATTCAAAATTGCTCCATTGGAATTGCCACAAACGCCTTGACTCGCCAAGGGAGACGGTGGAAGTTCGCGTAGCTTTTTAGGTTTTAGGGCTTTTGGCCCCCAAATTCGGGAGATTTCATGAAATTCTTTATTGATACCGCAGACGTGGGTGAGATCCGTGAGGCCCAATCCTTGGGCATTTTAGATGGTGTCACCACCAATCCAACCCTCATTGCCAAAACAGGGCGGCCTTTCGAAGAAGTCATCGCCGAAATTTGCGAGTTTGTGCCCGGCCCGGTGTCAGCGGAAGCGGTGGCCGAAACGGCTGAAGACTTCATTTCACAAGGCCGACAACTGGCCTCTATCGCCAAAAATGTGGTGGTGAAGCTCCCCCTAAACACGGCCGGCTTAAAGGCTTGTCGTGCCTTGAGCATTGATGGCATCAAAACCAACGTCACTTTGGTCTTTCAGCCCATTCAAGCATTGATGGCCGCCAAAGCCGGCGCCACTTATGTTTCGCCCTTTATCGGCCGCCTCGATGACGTCGGTACCGACGGGATGAACCTCATCGCTGATATCGTGCGTATCTTTGATAATTACCAGTTTGAAACGGAAGTATTGGCTGCGTCTATCCGCCACCCTGTTCATGTTCTTCAATCGGCTTTGGCGGGAGCGCACGTTTCAACCATACCCATGTCCGTATTCGACAAATTGGTCTCACACCCTTTGACCACAAGCGGCATTGAGCGGTTTAACGCCGATTTCGCGAAAATACCTCAAACCTAAGGAAAGCATATGTACCTCAAATTATGGACCTCCCTGTTGGCTCTGGCCTTATTTACCGGTTGTCCCAGACCCACTACCGACTCACCGGCGCAAAATGATGCCGCCCAAGCGAATAAGAAAGAAGATAAAATGAAACAAGCGGCCAAATCTTCACCCCCGCCATCCAACCGCCCTGAGCCATTGCCGGCCCCCAGTGACTTACTGGCGCCGCCCGCCGATGCTGAAGTTGCGCCCAGCGGCTTGAAAAGTCGAATCCTAACCGCTGGGAAAGGCACTGATAAGCCCAAACCCACGGACGTTGTTCGTGTGCACTATTCGGGCTGGGACAAGAGCGGTAAAATGTTTGATTCCTCTGTGGTGAGAGGTTCTCCCGCGGTGTTCCCTCTCAACCGAGTCATTAAAGGCTGGACCGAAGGCGTTGGTCTCATGGTGGCCGGTGAAAAGCGTCGTCTTTGGATTCCTGCTGCCATGGCTTATGGTGATACGCCGCGGCGGCCAGGTGCCCCTTCGGGCGATTTGGTCTTCGATGTGGAGTTGTTGGAGATCCTGCCTCCGCCCCCCGAAGTGAAAGTTCCCGCCGACGTTGCAGCAGTACCCGCTGATGCCACGACGACCGGCTCAGGCTTAGCCTATAAGTCCCTGAGCGCTGGCAAGAGCGACCAAAAACCAACGGCCACCAGCGTGGTTGAGGTGCATTACAGCGGTTGGACCACCGACGGCAAGATGTTCGACTCTTCTGTGAAGCGAGGGATGCCAGCCACTTTTCCACTCAACGGCGTGATCAAAGGCTGGACCGAGGGTCTTCAGTTGATGACGGTGGGCGAAAAAATGCGTTTTTGGATTCCAGGTAACTTGGCGTACGGTGAAACTCCATCACGCCCAGGTGCGCCCGCAGGCACGCTGGTCTTCGACGTGGAGCTATTAAAAATCGTTAAATAGTGACCGTTTAGTTCGCTGCTTTTTTAAGCGCGTCCGTTAAAAGGGCTTTGGTGAACACCTCTGGTAGCACCTCAGCCCTTTTTGGGTTCTTGGGGCTGTAAACCAGATACATGGGCACCCCGCCCTTGCCGTATTCTTGGAGCGTGGCGGTAATGACGTCATCAGGTTTGGTGTAATCGCCCTTCATGGTGAGAACATTGAGTTCGTTCATGACCGAAATCACTTCGGGGGTTTCGATGATGGTTCGCTCGTTGACTTTACAAGTGATGCACCAATCTGCCGTAAAATCCACGAACACGGGGTTGCCTTTTTTGAGTTCAGCTTGAACCCCTGCGGGGTCAAATTTTACCCAAGAAATGGCTTCACCTTTGGTCGCTTTTTCGGCATTGACGGCGGTGCCAGAACTTTCCGCGGCCACTTCTGGGACTTGGCCTTGTCCCGCCCACAGGGCTGCAAGAGAAAACACCAAAGTCGCACCAAAGCCTTTCACACCCATGGCAGATCTTTGCCAATGGCCGAAGCTCCACGCAATGAGGCCCAAGCACAACATCAGTATCAGCGTGCGAATGACGTCGTCGGAGCCGTGAGCGCCCCCAAGGACCCAAAGCATCCAAACCATGGTCCCCAGGAGTGCAAAGCTGAGCAGTTCTTTCAACCTCAGCATCCAGTTGCCAGGTCGGGGCAGCTTTTCAGCAAGGCCCGGAATGAGCGCCAAGGCGGCAAAGGGCGCCGCTAGCCCCAAACCTAAAACGGCGAAAATGAGAAAAATCTCCACGAGCCCTTGGGTCAAAGCAAAACCAACCGCGGTGCCCACAAAGGGCGCCGAGCACGGTGTGGCAAGCACAACGGCTAAGAAACCCTCAAAAACGCTGTGACCGAGACCCTGTTCCTCTGCCACCCCGGTTTGAACGCCGGGCATGCTGATTTCGAACACACCGAGTAAATTGAGGGCGAAAAGGAACAGTAACGCACACATGAAAACGATGAAGGGCGCATGCTGGAACTGAAAACCCCAGCCCACCACGCCACCACTGTAGCGGATACCCGCGATCAGGGCGGCAAAGCCAACCATGGTCCCTACAATGCCGACCGTGTACGCGCCCACGTGCAGCAGCCGGTCTTTTTTATCCTCTCCGGCAGTTCGAACAAAACCAAAAGCTTTCAGCGCCAAAACGGGAAAAACACAGGGCATCAAATTGAGGATGAGCCCCCCAACGAAACTAAAGGCCAACATAGACAGCAGGCCGACGCTTTCACCGTCTGCCCCTTGGGCCAACGCAGGGGTGGCAAAAAGAGCCATCAGAGAGCAAGTGAGCAGTCCTAAGGGTGCGAATTTACGAGCACGGTTCATGATGTCGCCTCCAGTGGCCCTAACAGAGCATTTTAGCCACGCCATGGCAAGACTGCAGGCCTTGAAAGGCACCGCTGCCTGGTGGTAGCTCTAAGGTCTTCATCCATCCTAAAGGGGGCCCAAATGCCTAATCCAACCAATAATGAAATGATTCTCCAAGAACTCAAGGATTCCCAGTTCCAAAAAGTGAAGGTGGGCATTGTGGACATGGATGGGGTCCTAAGGGGCAAATACATGCACAAAGACAAGTTTTTATCAGCAGTGGATGGCGGCTTTGGCTTTTGCGATGTGGTGTTCGGCTGGGATATCGGAGATGTTTGCTACGACAATGTCAAGATCACCGGATGGCACAGCGGTTATCCAGATGCGCCTGCCCGCGTTGACTTAAACACCTATCGGCAAATTCCTTGGGAAGATGGACAACCCTTCTTCCTGGCTGATTTTTCTGATGACACGGGAACCCGGACGCCGGTATGCCCGAGGCAGTTGCTCCGGCAAGTGATCAAAAAAGCGGAAGGGATGGGTTTCATTCCCAAATTCGGTCCTGAGTTTGAATGGTTTAATTTCAAAGAAACGCCCGAAACGTTGGCGGAAAAAGGCTTCCAAAACCTCACACCACTGACCCCCGGCATGTTCGGGTATTCGGTTTTACGGGCGGGCCTCAATCGCGATTATTTTGCTGCCCTCATGGACGATATGTTGGACTTTGGTGTGCCTTTAGAAGGCCTGCACACGGAGACAGGCCCCGGTGTTTACGAGGCTGCCATTGCGGTGACCGACGCCCTGAGTGCCGCTGACCGGTCGGTATTGTTCAAAACCAGCGCCAAAGAGATTGCGTATGAGTTTGGGGTGGTGCCCACCTTTATGGCGAAGATCAACATGGCTCTGCCGGGCTGCTCCGGACACCTTCATCAAAGCTTGTGGGATTCTGCGGACAGTGAAAATTTGTTTTACGACCCTGATGATGTTCATAAAATGAGCACGACGTTTAGAAGTTACCTCGCCGGTCAGCTCAAGTTATTGCCAGAGCTACTTCCCTTCTACGCGCCCACCATCAATTCCTATAAGCGTTTGGTAGAGGGACATTGGGCGCCCACCAAGGTGACCTGGGGGGTTGATAACCGCACCGTGGCTTTTCGGGTGATTCCAGGTAGCAGCAAAAGTACACGGGTTGAAATGCGGGTGACGGGTTCAGACATCAATCCTTATTTGGCCATGGCTGCCGCCTTGGCCTCTGGCCTTTATGGCATCGAAAATGGCCTGTCCTTAGACATGCCGCAAACCCAAGGCAATGGTTACCAGGCCACCGATGCCGAAATTCTACCGGGCACGCTGTCTGCTGCCACCGAGCGCCTCGCTCAATCCGAGCTGGCCCATGAACTCCTGGGCCATGATTTTGTGTCTCATTTTGTACAAACCCGTCGGTGGGAAAGTCGTCAATCCCACGAGACGGTGACCGATTGGGAACTTAAACGCTATTTTGAACTGGTTTAAGGAGGTCCATCATGACCTTAAATAATTATAATTTCCCAACACATGTTGTGAGCGGTGCCGGTGCAAGGCATGAACTTACGCCAATGCTCAAAAGTCATGGCGTTACAAAGGTATTGTTGGTGACCGACAAAGGTGTGGCCACTCTACCATTTTTTGGTGATATTGCTGAGACGCTCAAAAGAGATTTCGCTGTGGAGGTCTACTCGGGCATAGAAGGTAACCCGCTCATCTCCCACGTTACCGCGGGCACTGAAACTGCGAAAGGGTTTGGAGGGGATGCGGTCGTTGCCGTGGGAGGCGGGGCCGCCATGGACGTGGCGAAATGCATCGCATTGATGCAGCACCACCCAGGTCAATTACTCGATTATGAAGATGGTAAGCCAGACGCCCGACCGGTAGATCAAGTGTTACCCTTAATCATCGCCCTGCCCACCACAGCGGGTACGGGTAGCGAGGTGGGCCGTTCCGCAGTGGTCTCTGAGGATGCCACGCATATTAAACGCATCATCTTTGATCCGAAACTGCTTCCCGTGCATGTGCTCATGGACCCTGAACTGACCTTAGGTCTTCCTGCGACCATTACCGCGTGGACGGGTATGGATGCCTGCTCTCACTTGTCAGAGGCTTTTTTGGCGCCTGGCTACCACCCGCAGTGTGATGGCATCGCTTTAGAAGGTTTACGTTTGATGTCGCAAGCCCTACCCAAATGTGTCACGGGGGTCATGAATCACGAGACTTCCAAAACTTATGTGGACGCTCGCCATGACATGCTCAATGCTGCGATGATGGGCGCGGTGGCCTTTCAAAAAGGACTGGGCGCTGTTCACTCGTGTGCGCATGCCTTGTCCACCGTATGCGATTTACACCACGGCCTCGCCAACGCACTCATGATTCCCTATGTCATGCATTTTAATTTACGTTTTGCAGAAGGTCGCATGAAAACCATGGCTGAAGCTGTTAACGCCGCTGAAAAATCCGGTCCAGGTTGGGTGGGATGGCTACAAACCATGAATAAAATGGTGGGTATCCCCTCGTCATTGCCGGAACAGGGAATTGAGGCACGTCATTTGGATGCCTTGGTAGAAGTGGCCATCCATGACCCATGCCACCAAACCAACCCAGGGCCGGTCACCGCTGAAAACTTTAAAGACATTTTTCAACAAGCCTTTGCTGGCACGATGGAGAGGGCCGCCACATGATCACCATCATCAACCCTGCCACCGAAGCGCCCATTGCGGAGTTACCGTCAGATACCTTTGAAAGTGTGGCCCACAAATATGAACGGGCGCGCCAAGGGCTTACATCGTGGTCCACCACGGATTTCAAAGATCGCGCCGCCTGCTTGAAGCGTTTTGGAGAATTGCTTTCCGAACAAGCGGAAGCATGCGCCAAAGATTTAACTGCAGAAACAGGCAAACCCATCGCCCAAGCCCTCGGCGAAGTGCGAGCGACGCAGGGCCGCATTCGGTTCTTTTTAGAAAACACAGAGCCAACCCTGAAAACCCGCCCCATCGCCCCGATGGGCAGTGGAACAGGAGAAGAAATACGTTTTGAACCCCTGGGCGTGGTGGCCAATATCTCTGCCTGGAATTATCCCTATTTCGTGGGGGCCAATGTGTTTTTACCGGCCCTTCTCACGGGGAATACCGTTTTATATAAACCCTCTGAATTGGCCCTTCTCACCGGTGCGAACATCACCCGCTTGCTGCACGAAGCGGGTGTGCCGGACGATGCATTCCAAATGGTCACCGGGGACGGCATCATCGGCAGCCATTTGCTCGAGCAAAACATTGACGGCGCCTTTTTCACCGGTTCCTTTGAAACGGGCCAAAAAATTGCCCAACAATTAGCGGGGAGAATGATTAAAGTTCAACTGGAACTGGGTGGCAAAGACCCCGCCTATGTGTGTGACGACGTGGATATCGAAAAGGTGGCTGAGGGTCTGGCTGAGGGGGCATTTTACAACGCGGGCCAGAGCTGCTGCGCCGTGGAACGCATTTATGTTCACGAAGCGGTATACGATGATTTTTGTCGTGCATACACGGCGGCCGCAATTCAGTGGAAGCCAGGAGATCCCACCGATAAAAAGACCAACCTCGGTCCCCTCACCCGTGCTGCTCAAATCCAAATTTTGGAGGCTCAGTTAAAAGATGCGACTGATAAGGGCGGAAAACTGGCAGTGGAAGGTGGTAAAGTAGAAGGTAAAGGATCTTACTTCTCACCGGCTGTGGTCACCCACGCCAACCATGAGATGTCTCTCATGAGGGATGAAAGTTTCGGACCCGTGATTGGGATTCAAAAGGTTGCCCATGACGAAGAGGCTTTGGCGCTGATGCAAGATACAGAGTATGGCCTCACCGCGAGCGTTTTCACCCAAAACCGAGCGCGGGCCGAACAAATATTAACCCGTATCAATTCCGGAACCGTTTATTGGAATTGTTGCGATCGGGTCTCTCCAGCATTGCCTTGGTCGGGCAGAGGCCATTCAGGAGTTGGACTGACCTGCTCCGTGGCTGGTATTGAAGCGTTTTTGAAGCCAAAGGCATGGCACTTTCGATCGGCCTAAGCGACGGAAACAAAGCAGTTCTTAGAAATTTGTGCTGTTCTCGTGAATCCAATCTGCAAGAAAGCGCGTCAACTTGAGTGCGCCCGCTCGATTCACATGACTCTGCTCTCTAAAATCGTCGTCCGTGAAAGTCGGGAAGCCCTCGACCGGTACAAAATCTAATTGCATGCTTTTCGCGGTGGCAGCCAAGTATTGGTGATACTCAGGAAAACCTACCTGTGGGATTGCATTTTTCAGGGCGTCGCTCATGGGGAGATCCATTAAAACGACTTTGACACCCGCTGCTTTGAAGGTACGCAGCCCGTTTTCAAATGCTTCTTTTTCTTTGGCGCCAAGGTGATTGACCCCTTCAGGCCATTCCACAGCGACGTAGGCAGACAGCCGGTCTTGTTTCAAGGGGGCGTTCACGATGGAGGTGATGGGCTTGTTCTTTGCTTGCCAGGCAAGGTCTTGGTTTTGAAGCTTCACATAACCCCCAAAAATAGGGTTTTGGGTGAGCGGCGAGAATTCATTGGGTAGCTCGCCTTCAACCCATTCACGTGCTGACAGGCGTAAAGCAAAAAGGTGGGACACTGCATTGGATAAAAGGGTTTCGGTGATGTGGAGGGGGGATTCAATTCCGTGTTGTCGGATATCATCTATTAGTTGGCCAGAGCGCATGAGGGTGAAACGTAAATTATCGCGATGCGCCCTCTCCTGTAGAAACCGTGGATTAACGGGTAAAAAGACCATTTTAGGCGTGGTGCGCGGGTCTTCGGTTAAACGTTTGGCCAACACTTCCAAATCAAAAGCCCTAAAGCCGACCGCGGCATAGTTGACAATTTCGAAGGACTGTCCCGTTTGGGCCGCCAAAATCTTTTTGAGCTCGGGTACCAGTACCCCGTCGCGCGGCCGGGACGAGCCAAGAATCGCAATATCGGGGGTCTTTTGAGGATATGTGAGCAGCACCCGCATGGCTTCGTAGTCTTGCCGACCCGGTCGGTCATAGTTGTTCTGGTCGAAAGCGAATACCTGCTCAGGGGCCACATAAGGCGCCCAAAAAACCTCGGCGCAAGCCACCAAAGCGATGGCCGTGAGCCCTGCTGGCGTTAACCAACGCTTAAAATTGGAAATAGTAAAATTCTTGGCCATGAAAATTCCCGAAAATGATCATCCAAATTAACAGTACTGCATAAATGACGCCCCGTATTGGCCAGGGCCATCGAAAAATTACATCTAAATTATTGGTTCGAAATTGAATGAGCTGGAATAAAATCAACGGGCCCGCAAAGAAGGCCAGCCGCTCGAACGCAACGCTTGTCGCCATCACAGTCTCGTTGGCAGCAGTAAAAGTAAAGAGGTCGCTAATAATTCTAAAGGCATGTTCGCTAGAGGTCGACCGAAAAATGGTGCAACCAATACACCATAAGTGAAACATGACCAGTCTGCGAAAGAACAGCACAACGGCAGTGTTCTCCATGGGCCATCTCAAACCTCGAAGCGCCAAAACCCGGTACACCACCAATACCAAGCCATGGTAAAAACCCCACGTGATAAAATTGTCATTGGCGCCATGCCACAACCCGCCGAGCACCATGGTGGCCATGAGATTAAAGTAGGTCCAAGAGGCTCCTTTGCGTTTCCCACCGAGTGAAATGTAGAGATAATCACGGAGCCAAGACGACAATGTAATGTGCCAGCGCTCCCACAAATCAGAGGGGTTTTTGGCAAAAAATGGCAGTCTAAAGTTGAGTGGAAGTTCAAACCCCAGCAGGCGTGCAGTGCCACGAGCGATATCGGTGTAGCCTGAAAAATCGCAGTAGATCTGTACCGTGAAAGCGTAAGCTGCCGCCAAAGCCAAGGGTGAACCCAATTGAAACACGTCAGGGTTGTATAAGGTGTCTGTGACCTTGGCGATGTTATCCGCAATCACCACCTTTTTGACCAGGCCCCATAGTATGAGCCACAACCCTTCCTGCGCCGTTTCTAAGTGAAACCTGCGGTCCTTCTCGATTTGTGGGAGCATTTCTTTGGCTCGAACGATGGGGCCAGCCACCAATTGGGGAAAGATGGCGACGAAAAGCGCAAAGTCGAGAAAAGAACGTCGTGAGCGGAGTTTTCCTCGGTAAATATCAATGGTGTAAGAAAGGCTTTGGAAAGTATAAAATGAAATGCCAACCGGGACTGCGATGTCTAAAAACCACGGTTCGAATTCATACCCAAACATCACCCATACAGAACTGGCCAAACTCTCGGTGAAAAAATTATAGTATTTAAAAAAGCCCAGCAGCCCCAGATTGCAAACCAAAGAAACAATGAGCACCCGTTTGCGCTTCGCCGCATCCAACAGATATTCGGTTTCCTGTTCGCCTTGCCTTTGATCGAGGTATAACCCGCAAATGTAGTCCACCACGGTGGAGAAAAAGATCAGTCCCAGAAAATGCCAGTCCCACCAGCCATAAAAAATATAGCTGGCCACCAAAAGCATGATGTTTTGGGCTTGCCGGCGTCCGCGCAGAATCCCCCAATACAAAAGGAGCACTGAAATGATAAAGAGTAAAAATTCAGGGGTCTGAAAAAGCATGGCTCAACTCATTTGGCGTGAGGGTGTGCATCATCATACACCCGCATCAAACGGGCCAAATCAACATGGGTATATCTTTGGGTGGTGGACACCGACGCATGCCCAAGCAGTTCTTGAATGGCGCGTAAGTCTGCCCCACCTTCCAGCAAATGGGTGGCAAAGGCATGTCGTAGTTTATGGGGGTGAACTCGCCCACGGGCACCTGATTCGATGCCGTACCGCAGCAGTTGGCGTCGCAAAACCCGAGGGTTCAACCGTTTGCCCCTTTGACCCAAAAATAAAGCGGGTTCATCATCACAGTTTTGCGGTAATAGCTTTCCCCGACCATGTTCAATCCAAACTTTAAATGCTTCCTCACAACGTTGGTGAAATGGAACAATCCGTTCCTTGTTGCCCTTGCCAATGACCCGCAGGTTTTTTTGGCTAAAATTAATGCTGGTCAAATCCAGACTGCAAAGTTCTCCTATACGCAGACCGGTGGCATAAAGACATTCAATGGCCGCCCAGTCACGAAGTCCCAAGGGCGTCTGGAGGTCAGGTGCCTCACACAGGGCAAAAGCTTCGTCCACACTCACGGTTCTGGGGAGGCGTTGCACCCTTTTGGGATTGTCCAAAAGATCAGCCGGAGATTGTTTGAGGTGCCCTTCTTGGGTGCACCATTTTAAGAACGAGCGTATGGCGGAGAGTTTGCGCTGGACTGAGGCGTTCTCGAGCCCTTTATGTAAATGCGCCAAATAGCCCCTCAGAGCAAAAGCCTCTAACGCATCAATCTGATTACAAGCTTTGTGTTGTTTTTGTTCTAACCAGCCGTAGAAATCGTTGAGGTCCCGCTGGTAGCCCCTCAAGGTGTGCGCAGACATCCTTCGAATGTGTTCGAGGTGGTGAAGATAGTCTTGAATGAGGCCCTGCATACCCTTCAATGGTAGCGCTTTTAAGGCCAGCGGGTCAAAAATCCGACCGAGCACTTTTCCAGGCGCTTAACGAACCCAAAGCCCGCTCGGCGGCGCGACCGCGTCTTTCTTTCTTGCCTTCACCTTTGCGCTTTTTGGTGGGCGGCATCATCGCCCAAGTGACGTTGGAAGGCTCATATTTTTGTTTTGGATCCGCCCTTAAGAGACCTCGTGTGTGGCGGTATAGGCCGCCCATGGCACAATCTTCGGGCGGGGGCTCAAAATCGCGCTCAACGAGGTGGTCATGGAGCAACAGGGCCACCAAAAGACCACAAGCAGTGGATTCAACATACCCCTCTACCCCCGTGATTTGTCCCGCAAAATAAACCTGCCCCGGCGTCGATAGGGTTCGCAGTTGAAACAGGTCGCTCAATACTTCTGGTGCATCCAAATAGGTATTTCGATGAATGGCGCCGTAGCGAAGAAACCGTGCATTTTTAAGGGCGGGAATGGTGCCGAAAACAGCTTTCTGTGCTGGTTGCTTCATTCGGGTTTGGCACCCCACAAGATTGTACGCATTGCCGTGGATGTCTTCTTTGCGAAGCTGCAAAACTGCGTGGGGTTTTTCTCCGCCATCGGGTGGGTACAAGCCGACAGGTTTAAAAGGGCCAAAGCATAAGGTTTGGTCCCCACGTTCCGCCATCACTTCGATGGGTAAACAGCCTTCAAAGTAATGCAGATTTTCAAAATCTTTGGCTGCGGCCTGATCAGCGCTGCGCAATGCAGTTAAAAAGCATTGGTATTCTGATTCACTCATGGGGCAATTGAGGTAATCCGCGCTGTCACCTTTGTCCCATCGGGACTTAAAATAGGCATGGTTCATATCCACGCTGTCCGCCTCAATGATGGGTGCGATGGCATCATAAAAAGCCAAACGTTCTTTGCCGCATTGTTTGGCGATATCATGAGCCAAATCTTCAGCAGTGAGTGGTCCCGTGGCCACGATGGTAGGCACGTCATCGGTGGGTAAAGCACAGACTTCTTCGCTACAAAGCGTGATGTTAGGATGGTTTTGGATGAGATGCTCCACTTGAGCAGCAAAGACGTCACGGTCAACGGCCAAGGCATCACCGGCAGGAACTTGCGCTTTCGCCGCTGCCTGCATGATATGCGAACCTAAAATACGCATTTCCTCTTTGATTAGCCCCACGGCATTGGTCACCTGGTTAGAGCGAAAGGAATTAGAGCACACCAATTCAGCCAAGCGATCGGTCACCTGAGCCGGTGTTCGCTTGTGCGGTTTCATTTCATACAGAGTAACAGGGTGCCCGCGGTCAGCAAGCGTGAGCGCCGCTTCGCATCCAGCGAGCCCGCCCCCGATAACACGAATTGGTTGGGTTACTGAACCCATGAGGCACCTCTAATCGGATTCTTCAATGTGTCCACAGGTGGGACATTTAAGCGTGCGCCCTTTTTTGGTGTTTTTCTCGATGATGAAGGGATGGCCACAGGCCGTACAGGGCTGGTTGATGGGCTTGTCCCAGGAAGTAAAATCGCAATCAGGGTACTTATTACACCCAAAAAAGACCCGCCCGCGCTTGGACCTACGTTGCACCACATCGCCTTCACAGCCGTCTTTGGGACATTTCACACCGGTGGGCAGTGCTTGAATGCCATTGCACTCTGGATAACGAGAACACCCAAGGAAAGGCCCATACCGTCCGTTTTTGAGTAGCATTTCCGCGCCACATTTGTCGCATTTGACGTCGACCTTCTCGGGCTCGATGACCACGATTTTACCATCGACTTTTTTATAGGGTTTGGTGGTTTTACAATCAGGATAACCGGAGCAGCCCAGAAAGGAACCGTTCTTGCCCCATTTGATGACGAAGTGTTTCTCGCATTTTTCGCAATGGATATCGGTCGGAATTTCCATGCGTTTGACATCACGCATGGATACGGCCGCTTCTGCGATCTTGTCTTTAAAAGGGGTATAGAATTCATTGAGGGCGTTTTTCCAGTTCACCCCACCTTCTTCCACGCGGTCGAGCTGTTCTTCCATGCCTGCGGTAAACGCCACATCCATGATATTTGGGAAGCTTTCCACCAACAGTTCTGTCACAATCAAACCCAGTTCGGTGGGCATGAAGCGACCTTCATTTTTCTCCACATAACTTTTGGATTGAATGGTGGACAAAATACTGGCGTAGGTTGACGGCCGACCGATGCCTTTTTCTTCAAGCTCCTTGACCAGACTGGCTTCAGAAAATCGTGGCGGCGGTTGTGTGAAGTGCTGGGTCCCCTGGACATCAGAGAGGTCCACGGCTTCACCTTCGGCCAAATCAGGAAGCGTCAGGCTTTTTTCCTCTTTATCGCGAATGGCTTCAGCGTCGTCCTCTTCCCTTTTTTCTTCGTAAACTTTTAGAAAACCAGGAAAGGTTTGAATGGAACCAGTCGCTCGGAGGGTGTGCTTGCCAGCTTCAATGTCCACCGTGGTTTGGTCAAACTGGGCGTTGGTCATTTGACAGGCCACAAAGCGTTCGAAAATGAGTTTGTAGAGACGGTACTCATCGTTGGAGAGGTATTTTTTGAGACTGTCCGGGGTACGCTCAATGCTCGTGGGCCGAATGGCTTCGTGGGCGTCCTGCGCTCCCTTTTTGGATTTGTAGACGTTCGGCTCTTTGGGCAGATATTCGTTCCCGTAGTTTTTGCCAATATAATCACGTACCTCTGCTAAGGCCTCGTTGCTGATGCGTGTGGAGTCTGTCCGCATATAGGTGATGAGACCCACCGGGCCTTCATCGCCCATGTCTTTACCTTCATAAAGGCCTTGAGCGGTTCTCATGGTTCTTTTGGCCGTGAACCTTAAGGCCCTTGCGGCGTCCTGTTGGAGTCGTGAAGTGATAAACGGCGCGGTGGGTTTTCGCTGGCGCTTTTTCTTTTTGAGGCTGGCAATTTTGGCATCGGCTTTTTTGATGTCATCGAGAATGGCTTGGGTTGATTTCTCATCTGCCAAATCCGCTTTTCCGCCATCAATTTTTGCCAGTTTTACTGGAAATGGAGGTGGTTTGCTGCCTTTGGCCACGGCGCCAATGGTCCAGTATTCAACTGGATTAAAAGCGAGGACTTCGGCCTCTCTATCCACCACCAAACGAACGGCCACGGATTGGACGCGCCCTGCACTTAAACCGCGTTTCACCTTTTTCCATAAGATGGGTGAAATTTTGTACCCCACGATGCGATCAAGAATCCTTCGCGCTTGTTGCGCATCGTATTTGTGAGTGTCCAACTCCAGAGGGCTTTCGAATGCCTTGTTCACTGCTTTTTTGGTGATTTCGTGAAAGAGGACCCGTTGAATGCTCGGACCACCCTTTTTCTTTTTAGCGCAGGCTTCCTCAACCAAAACGGCCACATGGAAGGCGATGGCTTCCCCTTCTCTATCGGGGTCGGGCGCGAGATAAACGTGGTCAGCTTTTTTAGCGGCGTCTTTGATTTCTTTGATGACCGTATTTTTGCCGCTGATGGGCTTATATTCGGGGGTGAAATCACCGCTGTCCAAATCGACGCCCATGGCGTTGGGAGGCAAGTCCAACAAATGGCCCACCGAGGCTTTGACATCAAAATCTGGCCCCAGATATTTACGGATGGTTTTGGCTTTCGCCGGAGACTCAACAATTACCAAAGATTTAGACATTCAGATCAGTACCTTTATATAAACACAATCAATGACACCTTTATCCCTTGGGATAATAAAGCGCCCCCTGGCGAGCAACCCAGCCTTCCAATTCCATCTCAGTGAGAGCGCCCTGCAATGCGGGCAGCCCCATGCCTGACTCGTACAAAAGCTCCTCAAAGGAGAGGCCCGTTGCATGGCCAGTGATCAAAGAAAACAAGTGCTGTTGATTTTGATCGGTGATGGGCGTTAATTGGCTTGCTCGTGGAGGCTTTATCTTTAGTTGCCCCACGGAATCAAGGGCCAAATGTAATTTGGATGATTTCTGTTGAGTGAATTCAAGGATTTGCAAAGGCGATAAGGCCGGCTGGGCCAAGCCTTCACACACAGCTCTGGAACCTGCACCAGCCAACGGGTTTTCCGGTGGGCCGAGTACTGCATAACCTGGTATCCGATTTTTTTTCGCATACTTAAGGGTATGAATGGCCCCTGATTGCGTGTGCCCCTCCATCACCACAACCACATCAGACATGCCCGCCACCAAACGATTTCTGGCCACAAATGTCCCTTTTCGGCTGGGGCGCCATGGGCTGTATTCTGTGAGCACACAAATGCGATTTAGATCCGACCATGGCGCCCATTTGGGACTGGGCATGCTTAAGTCTGAACGAAGTTGTTGCCCTAAAAAAGATAGGGTGGACCCACCGGTCTTTATTGCGGTGGCATGGGCCACCGAATCAATTCCAGTCGCGCCCCCACTAACAATATGAATGTTGGATTCGGCCCAGACCTCTACCCATTTTCGCGTTCTTGCGGCCCCCGTTGGCGTGGGTGACCGCGTGCCCACGACCGCTATCCGATGACCGCCGGTGTTCATCAGTTGCCGGTTACCCCACCCATAAAGGACAAAAGGCGGTGTTTTGATCCGTGACAGTGGATGGCTTTCTTCTGGTAAGAAAAGCCAAACCGCGTGTGCATGCAGTCTTTTTTCAATGGAAACAACCTGTTCAAGCAGGGCGCTAAGGCCGAGCTCCCATAGTCGTCCTTTGGGTTTCCATCCACTTATGAGGGGTAAATTGGGGCCATAAAGAGACTTTAGAAGGGTCTCAGCCCCACCGGGTTCTTGGAGCAGGTGTTTCAGCCGCCCAGGGAAACGTAACAAATCTAAGGCCAGAAGCGCCTGTTTTTCGGTTATTTTCATTTTTCATCATTTTGCCGTTGAGAAAAAATAACCAAAACCCACTCACCATCAAGATTTAGATTCGTCATTAAGTTTAGAAACATAAAAAACCATTTACTAGCCTATTTGATCTTGGCTTTCCCGGTGAAAGCGATAATTAGACTGTCTACTGAGGAGAGATTCAAATGACTGTAATGAAAGGGGCTTTGCCCAGCGTTATCGAGGCCATTGGCAGCACGCCCATCGTTCAACTTCAAAACGTATCCAAAGGTGTGCATGCGGACATCTACGCCAAGTGTGAACACATGAATCCAGGTGGCTCAGTGAAAGATCGAATTGGCCCAAATATAATCCAGACCGCGGAACGAGAGGGTTTGTTGAAGCCAGGTGGCACCATCATTGAGGCCACCAGTGGAAACACTGGTTTGGGATTGGCCATGGTTGCCGCGCTTCGAGGCTACAAATGTATTTTCGTCATGGCCGATAAACAAAGTGAAGAAAAACGCAACGCATTGCGTGCCGCTGGCGCTGAAGTTGTTATCTGCCCCACTAACGTCGAACCAGAGGACCCACGTTCCTATTATTCGGTGGCCAACCGTTTGGCAGAAGAAACGCCCAATAGTTTTTATGCCAGCCAATATTACAATCCTGCTAATCCGGAGGCCCATTATGTGGGGACCGGCCCTGAAATCTGGGAACAATGTGGTGAAGAAATGGACGCGTTGGTGTTGAGCATCGGCACGGGTGGTACTGTTTCAGGTATTTCGAAATACCTCAAAGAACGTCGACCTGAAATCCAAATCATCGGCGTTGACCCAATCGGTAGTATTTACCATGACCTGTTTTATACGGGCGAAATGCCGCCGGCGCACTCTTACTTTGTAGAGGTCATCGGTGAGGATTTTCTGCCTGGGACCATCGACATGAAATCCATGGACGATGTTGTTCAAGTAACGGATCAAGAGTGCTTCACCATGGCCCGCCGGCTAAATCGTGAAGAAGGTCTTTTTGTGGGAGGTTCCAGTGGCGCTGCGGTGGCTGGCGCCCTTAAATATGCGGAAAAATTCGCACACAAATTTGAAGGCCGCAGGCCCAATATTGTCACCATCATGTGTGACAATCACAACCGCTACTTGAGCAAAATTTTCAACGATGCCTGGATGACGGAAAACGGATTTGACCTTTAAAGGCCATTTTTAATTCCTCGTTTCTTTTCATCTTCAGCCCGTTGGTGTCATATCTGAAGGCATGGTTTTACTCACAGTCACTGGCCTGACCTTTTGTATCGGACTGCTCTTTTCTTTTTGGGGCTATGGCGCACTGTCTTGCAGGCTGCTCTCGGCAAAAGAGCCAAGACATCCCCCGTTTGTTATCATTGGTTTTACGCTGTTTATTCTCATGGGCGGTGCTTTGGTTGCCTTCGCCATGGTGAGCGCTTTCCATCTTTGGGCGCTTTATGGGGTGGGATGCTTACTGGCCCTTGGCTTGGGCTTTCGAGGAGAGAACTCTCCTGTACAGACCTTTTTCACCGCCACCAAAAAGCAAATACACGAACGCCCCTTTGGGGTGGTTGCATTGCTTGGTGCTGCCTTCTTTTGGGCCTATGAGAGCAGCTTGTTATTGCAAACAAGCTTTAATCCACACGACGATTTCTACGCCTATTTGGTCTTTCCCCAAAAACTTTTGTCTTTGGGTTCTTTTGGTTTTGACCCCTACAACTACCGACTTCTCACCAGCGCACAGGGCGCCCATTCTTTTTTCCTGGCCATGGGGCTCGCCTTCGCAGGCTTTGATTTTTTGTATTTCTTGGAGGCGACGGTAGGTATGGGTTTGTTGGTGTCGGTGATTGTGTGGCAAACACGGGTTGTTCGGGCACCGACCTGGGTCTTCGTTTTAGGCTTTTTCTTGGCCCTTTTATTAATGAGTTACAGGACCAACCTTTCCAGCGTTGAAACCTCCACACCTGTTTTATTTGCCTTGATGGTTTTGGGCTTTTATCGTGAACAAGCCATCTCCTCGAGGGCTTTAAGGCTTGTTGCATTTGGTACCTTAGGTGGTGTGGCCATCGCATTAAAAACCACCAATTTGCCCCTGGTTTTTATCATTTTGGCTTTAAGTTGCCTTCATCAACGTCACGCGCAGAATTGGCTGGTGGATCATTTGGTGATTCTCTCCATCGTCGCCTGCGGCGTTCTTTTATGGGGCGTGGCCCATTATGGCGCATCGGGCAGTTTGTTGTACCCCTTTCTCGGAAAGGGCCATGCCTGTTTTGGAGCTGAAAGTCATCTCACCTCCTACGAAATGGGTTTTGACGCGGCCCTGATCACCGTGATGCAAAGCCTCATGCGTAGCCCATTGCTCCAAACATTGGTCATTTTGTGTTGGGTGACGACGCGGGTCACAAGATCCGAAAAACAGAAGCGTTTCTGCATCGCTTTGGGTGCCTTGAGCATCGCCGCGGGTTTCGTCATTTTAGGGCAAATGGGTTTTCCCATGGATGGAAAAGGCGGCCACATTCGGTATGCTGCGCCTCTTTGGAAAAGTGGCATTTTATTTGTTTTTATCCTGTACTGCCAAACGGACTGGAAATCCAAATGGCAGGCATCACCTGGCCTCTATAAAGGGTTAGGATTGGGGCTGTTGGGCGTTTTGGTATTCCAGCTGTTTACGGTGCGAACAGAACTGTTCAAGGTGGTCAATACCTACCAGACCTACCGGCAAACCATGGGCAATTATTTCTCGCCCACTGCCGGCCAAGCACAAATGCAAAAGATGCAAGACGCGATTCCCGCGGGCGAAAAGGTTTTCGTGCGATTGTCCAAACCCCATTTGTTAGATTTTCAACGGAATGTGATTTTTGTCTCCGATTTCCCAAACATGTCTGGCCCAGACAATTGCTTCGAGGCTGAGGCTGGTCCTGAAATCATCCAAAAATACTTTTTATCACAGGGCATCCGATACATCGCGTACTCATTTATTAACGAGGCTGGCTTCCAAAAAGAATTTTTCCAAAAACACCAATCGGTCAAAAACCGTGGATGGCAGGAAAGTACCCGTCGCGTGTATGCTTTTCAAAATGAACTCGAAAAGATGATGACGCAATACGAGCACACCTATAAAGACCAAGCCTTTGTGGTCTTAGACTTAGCGCGCCCTTTGCCTCAGGCGCCCTCGCCAACCATCAGCCCGAAAGATACACATCAAAACGCACCACAGTCCCCTTGACCTGGAAATTGGGTTCCCTGTCCCCAAGGACAGGTGCATGCTTGGGCCTTTTGACCACCACTCTTTGACGCGCGTGCTTTAAGCCCAGAGCCAACAACTCACTGGCATCTTCGTCATTACCCACCAAATGTCGGAAGACCTGCATCTCCTTTTTGACCGCTACAGATGCCCTTTTTCTTTGGGGATACATGGGGTCCAAATAAACCACGTCAAAGGGATTGGGGGCAGATGCAAGGTGTTCTATGGCATCGGTGGCACGAAATTCGAGGCCTTCGAAGGGTTTCTGTAAAACAGGATGGCCTTGCACTTGCGATAAGGCTTTTTTCCAAAGTGCCACAAGCACAGGGCTTCTTTCTATGGCCGTTACTTGGCAACCCCAGGCCAAAAACATTTGTGTGTCGCCCCCTAAACCTGCGGTGGCATCGAGCACACGGGGCGTGCCTTTTGAAATGCCAATGGCCTTACCCAGGGGTTGCTTGCGTTCATGCTGGGCATTTTGAAAACGATAAAGGCGGTCTTTCTGCAGAAAATCCAGGGTCACCGGGCCGGGTGCCTTGGAACCCATTGGGCGCAGGAGCAGCCGCTGGGGCTCAACCACCAGCCATAACGCCCAGTCTTGCCCTGGTTCTTCGATGGCGTCCGCCCCTAGAACCCTGCTCAAGCCGAGCTCCTGCGCGATTTCATGGGCTTGTGGCGCCATTTCCGGCTGGGCGTAGGCCACTCCCGCCAAACCAAAAATTTCTCCGGATAAAAAAGAGGGTTTCAAATTAGGGGTCCTTCTGCTTTCATGCGCATCAATCCTCTTTTAGCCATTATTGCACGGAGAATAAAATGACTGCCCCATCCAACAGCAAGTTAGCGACCTTGGCCATCCATGCAGGACAGGTTCCAGACCCGACCACTGGTGCCATTATGACGCCCATTTTTCAAACGTCTACTTATGTTCAAGAAGGCCCCGGAATTCACACGGGCTATGAGTATTCTCGAACCTCGAACCCCACCCGCAAAGCATTGGAAGACAACATCGCCGCGATGGAGGGCGCCACACATGGATTTGCATTTGCGTCTGGCTGTGCAGCGACGGCAAATGTCATTCTGTGCTTGGATGCCGGCGACCATGTGGTGGTGTCAGATGACCTTTATGGCGGCACCTCTCGCCTTTTCCGAAAAGTATTTGCCCGTCAAGGCATTGAGTTCTCTTTTGTTGACCTGACCAAACCCGCCGCGCTCACCGCTGCCATTCAACCCAACACACGCTTGGTTTGGGTGGAAACGCCCACCAATCCCATGATGAAGTTGGTGGACATAGAAGCCACCTGTAAGATTGCCAATGCGCGGGGGATCCCCGTGGCGGTGGACAACACTTTTGCGACACCCATGCTTCAGCAGCCCATAGAATTAGGGGCCACCATGGTGGTCCATTCTACCACGAAGTATATGGGCGGCCACAGCGATGTGGTTGGAGGGGCCGTGGTCACCAATAATGCGGACTGGGCAGAGCGTTTGGCTTTCGTGCAAAATTCTGCGGGTGGGGTTGCAGGACCTTTTGATTCCTTTCTGGTGTTGAGGGGAATGAAGACTTTGGCCGTACGAATGGATCGACATACCCAGAATGCACAAAAAATCGCGGTGTTTTTAGAAAACCACCCGGAGGTAGAAAAAGTTTACTACCCTGGCCTGGAAAGCCATCCTCAATATGAGTTGGCCCAGAGGCAAATGAAAGGCGCCGGAGGTATGATTTCGTTTGTGCTGAAGGGGGGACTTGAGAAGGCTGACAAATGTCTGCGGGCCACCCAAATTTTTGCATTGGCAGAGAGTTTGGGTGGGGTTGAAAGTTTGATTGAGCATCCGGCCATCATGACCCACGCGTCCGTTCCGCCAGAAACACGGGCCAAGCTTGGAATCGATGATGGCCTGTTGCGTTTGTCCGTAGGCATTGAAGATGTGGACGACCTCTTGGCCGATCTGACCCAGGCGCTGCAAGCCTAGCGAAGGGTTGGCCAAGCGCCCCTGACGGGTGCCTGACCCACCCTCACCCACCGCCTATGCAGCCAAAGCCACTTTTGAGGATTCTCCATCGCTTAGATTTGGCGTCATCAGTTCAGAGATTTTGTCCGCAACCGCTTGATTTTCCTTCAGATAGGTTCGAGCTGATTCTCTGCCTTGCCCTAATTTTTGACCAAATGCTGCGTACCAGGCGCCATTTTTTTCAATTTTGTCGTTGGCCAAGCCCCAATCCAGCAGCTCCCCTGCCTTGGAGATGCCTTCGCCATAAAGTAAATCGAATTCCGCCTGCTGAAAGGGAGATGCCAATTTGTTTTTAACCACCTTAACCCGGGTGCGTGACCCAAACGCTTGGTCCCCCTGTTTGAGGGTTTGAATTCGGCGAACATCCAGCCGCATTGAAGCATAAAACTTAAGCGCATTCCCCCCAGTGGTGACCTCTGGGCTGCCAAAACTCACGCCAATTTTCATTCGAACTTGGTTGATAAAAACAATACAAACACCTGTTTTCGAGACCAAACCGGTGAGCTTTCGAAGTGCCTGACTCATTAACCTGGCTTGCAACGCCATGTGGGCATCGCCCATTTCACCTTCAATTTCTGCCTTGGGCACAAGGGCTGCCACCGAATCGATCACAATGATGTCCACAGCGCCAGACCGCGCCAACTGTTCCGTGATTTCTAAAGCTTGCTCACCATGGTCGGGTTGGGCCACAATTAAATCTTCGACCTGAACCCCAACGTGTTTTGCATAACGAATATCCAGTGCATGTTCTGCATCGATAAAGGCCGCAGTTCCGCCCTGGGCCTGACACTCCGCAATGGAATGCAAGGTCAGCGTGGTTTTTCCCGATGCTTCTGGCCCATAAATCTCAACGATCCGGCCCTTGGGAAGCCCCCCAACCCCTAAAGCCCGGTCGAGTCCAATGGAGCCGGTGGAGATGGGTTCAATCTCAGAGACAGAATTACGGTCACCCAAACGCATGACCGACCCCTTTCCGAATTGTTTTTCCAAGTTGGTAATGGCCTGGGATAGGCTCTTCAATTTTGAGTCTTTCATCTTTGTTTTTTTGTCTGACATATATACTCCTGCACGCGCGCACCCCATCAAGCAGGTTGTGGGCCATCCACTCCTGTATTGCTAATTCATTGAAAATAAGGCCATTAAGGGTTCTGCCCGCTGAACCAATGCGTGTCACAATTTCAAATCGAAACTGAAATCGTCCAAAGGAACGCCATGAATCTCAAAATCCTATCTGAAGATGAAGTCAATGCTCATTTTGCTGGGAGCACGCCACAGACCGATCTGAAAGCGCTTACACACCTTTTACACAGCCAATTCGGGGCATATTTGGGTCCGAATGCGTATTTTCAGGTGACATTAAAGCTGGCGGCCGATGCTGCATACCTGAAAGTTGAAGTGATGCAGACGGAAGACCGAGGCAATATCTTTGAGTTTTTTATGAAAACAGCACCCGAGACCAAGTCTGCGGACGATATCCCAGAAGCGCTGCTTGATTTTTGCGGACATGCTTTGGGGCAACACTTCGAATCAGGCATGGACGCCCATTTGCCCCTAGATTACACACCTTTCCTTTGCGATGGGCAGGATGTGAACGCCAGAGAAGTCTTTAGAGATTTCGCATTAGAAAAAGCAGCTGACGCCTGGCTGCAAAAAGGCCCGCCGTCCCAGGAAGATTAGAAAAGGCCGTCTTTGATCTTTTGGTATCTTGGGTCATCTCGCAAATTAGCCAAATCTGGGTCTTGGTCCAAGGTATCAAGATCGATGTAGCCATTCAGCACAGCCATATTCAAATACCTAAAGGATTGCGCCTTATCCCCCTTTAAGGCGAAAAGGCATGCCAAATTGTAGTAGGAATCCGATACATTAGGATCGATTCGGATGGCCATTTTGTAGTTTTCCATGGCCTCAGCATATCGTTCTCTCAAATAGAAGGTCACGCCCACCCCATTGTACGCGTTCGCATGCACCAGACTGTCCAAGCCTTTGTTTTTCTTTGCTTTTTCTGTGATCGCACGAAACCGTTCTCTGGCTTTTTCCGCTTCGCCCATGCGTAAAAATTCATTGGCCTCAATCATGAGCCGCTCGTGATCAATGGCAGAAGGCTTGGTAACGTCCTTTGGCACTGTTTTGGTGATGGAAACAGATTTGGTTTTCCTCTTTGGCTTTAACTTTTTCGGAACGGTCTTCGGCTTCGCCGCTCTTTTTACGGCGGTTTTAACTTTGGCGCCCAGAACGAAGACCACACCTTCCTTCTGATGTATGGCTTGGCAACCGGCCGGAGGGGGGTTGTAATGAGCCACCCCCGTCATCCGAGACCCATCGGGTGAAACGAGGAGCAGGAGTGGTATTTCATCGATATGTTTCTTACATCTTGAGGATCCCTCGTAACAGATTTTGATCATTGCAGTGACTGAGTCGTCCAATCTTGATCCCGAAAAAACAAGACTTCCCTTTTTTCGATTGCATTTATCCGCACTCGTTAAAAATCCTTTGACAGTGCTGTCGGTGGATTCAGCCAACGCCATTTCCCCAAAGGGTGTTTGAAAAGTCCCGGACAGGTTGCTTTTTTGAGCCCATGAAGGACCGCCCACAAGCGTCGTCGCCAGAAAGCAAAAAGCGTAAAGTGTGTGTGCCTGATAACTCATTGAAAGTGATCCCTTAAGGTGTGTTTAAGTAGAACGATCTAAACACTACTTTATTCAAAAAAACCTTAATTAAAAATGGTCACTGGACATTCCTTAACTTTGTGCATTAATGAAAAAACCTAAATTGCTTTTCTTGATTGACGGGATCAGCAAAGCACATTAATGTGACGACGTTATTTCGATTTGATCGCGATCATAAGAGAACACGACACGGGAGGAAGCGTGAAAAAGACTGTTGAAGTTTCTTTATTGGGACAAAGTTTTTCAGTTCGATCCAATAAAGAAGAGCGCCACGTGCACGCCGTTGCAAGCATGGTCAACCGCCGTATCCAAGATCTTAAGAACGCCTACCCCCGCAAAATGTCCGAACAACGTGCCGCACTTCTGGTGGCCCTCAATCTCGCTGACGACCTTCTTGAACTCGAATCTGAAATGAGTGATTTCCGCGGTGATCTCCGCCAAAAAACGCAGGACATCCTTGGCAAAGTGCAAAGCGCCATGGGTGGATCCGGATCCAAGGCAGAGGAAAAAGTGCTTGAGGAAGACCATGAGGTAGTCCTGGCAACCGCCCAAAAATAAAAAAGTTTTACATTCTAAGGCTTTTTGACGCGCCCTGTCGTCGTAGACTGGGCAGATCCACGGATCCATAAATTTTTGGGATTTAAAGCGGAATGGCTTTGCAACCCAGTGCGGCAGCGTTAGGCTCGTAAAGTAAACGTTTTCCTCAAGGGACGAGGCAAAGGCTCAGGGCTTGAACCGTACTTATCGCCTAGGGAGCCGCTCCGTTCGGGTCTGTGCAAGCCCATCAATGTAATGGGAAGCCTTCCCCCGTTCGTTTGTGCACCCACCTGTCCCAGTACAGGTTCTAGGCACCTGAGGTTTTGTTAAACCCCTTGAGGAATCCCTTTATCTAGCGAATGAAAAAAGCTTTTAGAAACAATGCCCTGAGGGCACTTCGCTCGCTCACAGTGGGATCCCACGAAAACTCTGACCGCGCCGTAGCGCTCCATCTCGACCGATGGTGCCAGGCACTTCCGTCCAGTAAGGGTCTGAATTGTGCGCTCTTTTTGGGCATGGGCCATGAAATACGGACCACGTTCATCGACGAAGTTCTCAAAAACCACGATATTACGAGGTTTTACCCAAGAACCGAAGGCCGGCAGATGACTTTTCATGCGGTTCCTGAAGGTTTCGCAGCTGCAGATATGCCTAAGGGACCCTACGGCATTCCCGAACCCCCTCCGAATTGGCTCGAGGGGACGAGTGAGAGTCTTGATTTGGTGCTGGTGCCCGCCATTGCAGTCACGGCGCAAGGGCATCGTATGGGGCAAGGAGGCGGCTTTTATGACCGGTTTATGGCCCATTGCAGGAAGCAAGCAAAGGCACCACTTTTCGTCGCGCTGGTCATGGATGAGCAAATCCTGGAGGAAATTCCTACCGACCCATGGGACCAGCCTATCGATGGGATTCTCAGCCCTCTAGGTTCGAAATGGATATCAAACCCAAGAAGTTTCTATCGCAAAGAGTTGTTTAATTTGCTACCAAGGGGCCTTTAGTTTTTATGGCCAAAGGCGGGGAATAACATGTCCGATTTTTTACCAGTCGAAGAACAGTTGAAGCTCATCATGCGTGGGGCGGTGGATGTTCAGGTAGAAGCTGAGCTTCGAAAAAAATTAGAAAAAAGTCGGGCCACCAACACCCCTCTGGTGATCAAATTGGGGGCGGACCCCACCGCACCTGACTTGCATTTGGGTCACTCCATGGTCTTGACCAAAATGAGGCATTTTCAAGAGCTGGGTCATCAGGTGGTCTTTTTGATTGGAGATTTCACCGCGAGCATTGGCGACCCAACGGGCAAGAGTAACACTCGCCCACCTCTTTCTGCAGAAGAGATTGAAGACAACGCAGTGACTTACAAACGGCAGGTCTTTAAAATCCTCGACCCCAAAAAAACCGAGGTCGTTTATAATAGCGAATTTTTTAAAGATATGCATTTTGCCGACGTGATCCGACTGGCGGCCAAATATTCGGTGGCTCGCATGATCGAACGGGATGACTTTAAAAACAGGCTCGCAGCAGGCAAAAGTATCAGCATGCACGAGCTTCTTTATCCCTTGGCCCAAGGATACGATTCAGTGGCCCTTAAAGCGGATGTGGAAGTTGGTGGCACAGACCAGCTATTCAATTTGCTGGTTGGCCGTGACCTGATGCGCGCCCACGGTCAAGAACCCCAATGTATTTTGACTGTCCCGATCCTGGAGGGCCTAGATGCCCGTGAGGAAAATGGAAAAATCGTTGGTGCAAAAATGTCGAAATCGTTGAACAACTATGTTGGGCTCGAAGATGCCCCTGCAGACCAATTTGGCAAAATGATGAGTATTTGTGACCCTCTGATGTGGCGGTATTATTATTTGCTGTCCTCGAAATCCGAAGAAGAGATCAACGCTCTCAAAAGCAAACACCCTAAAGAGGCCAAACTGGAGTTGGCCACAGAGATCGTCCAGCGCTACCACGGGACCACTGCGGCTCAGGAGGCAAGAGCTCACTTTGAAGGCATGTTTGGAGCTGAAAATAAGGATAAAATACCAGAGGATGCGCCTGTTTTCAGGGTGAGCAGTTAGGGTGAAGAAGGCGTGGCTATTTTAAAAATTTTGGTCGAAGCCGCCCTGGTCGCCTCAAATGGCGAAGGAAAACGGCTAATTAAGCAAGGCGGGCTGATTTTAAATGGGGCCCGGGTTTCTGATCTTCAGTTTTTGGTACCCCCTGGTGAGCACGCGTTGAGGGCGGGTAAAAAACGATGGGCAAAAGTCGTAATTGCCGCATAAAATGCCTAAATTCCGGTGTTTTGTTTTGGTACAAAGATTTGACTCGGACGCATTGCCCAGCATATTCTTTCCTCAGAAACCCCGCATCTTCTCACTAAGGTGCTCACGGATGAAAAATGGCAGAAGAAGACAATCCATTTGGTTGGGAAGGACAAAGCACCCAGCTCATTAGCGGCATCAAACCGGGCGATGTGTCTTCAGAGATCATGCCTCACAAGTTAGTGCAAGCCAGAGGTCCGGGGACGCCAAACACCATTCCTTTAGATGATAGCGAGATCGTTTTAGGACGTTCTCCTGAGGTAGACGTGCAGGTGCCATCCCCTCACCTCTCCAGACAACATTGCGCCATATGGTGTGTGGGACCAGAGTACCACATTAAAGACATGGAAAGTCGCAACGGGGTTTTCTTGAATGGCGTGAAAATCTCTTCTGCTGTCTTGCGTGATGGCGACGCCATTCAGCTCGGTGACGTGGTGTATATTTACCATAAGGGGCGATAATGGGATTTTACGTCAAGTTTTGGGGAACCAGGGGATCCATCCCTACACCGGGGTATTCCACGCAGAAATATGGGGGCAATACCTCCTGTGTTGAGGTGCGTGTAGATGACCAGATTTATATTTGTGACGGTGGTACGGGGCTCAGGGAGCTCGGCGAAGATATCCTTCGTCGCCAAAACCACCCGAAAAGTTTTCACATGTTTTTCAGCCACAGTCACTGGGACCACATTCAAGGGTTTCCCTTTTTTAGTCCTGCCTATATCCCTGCGTATAAGCTTGTGGTTTACGGGACTGACGAGGGAGACAGTCGAATTCATGACTTGCTTTCTGGGCAAATGAGTTCCGATTATTTTCCGGTCGACTTCTCCGAGCTACAAGGTCAGATCGTTTCTGATTTTATCGGCAAAGGCGGTCGTGAGCTCGAAGGTGTTAAAGTGGATTATTTCGGGCAAAAGCACCCCGGGGATTCTTGGGCTTTCTCCTTCGTAAAAGATGGTTCAAAGGTGGTTTATGCCACCGATAGTGAAATCGATTTGCTGCTCCCGAACAAAGACAAGGTGAATGATAACCTGGACGCTCCCAGACAAGTTCCTGCTGATTTGGTGGAGTTTGTTCGTGGCGCTGACCTGTTGGTGGCAGACGGCCAATACAGTGATGAGGAATACCGCACCAAAGAAGGCTGGGGGCATCCCAGGGCGACCACTGTTGTGGATTTAGCACTGCAAGCCAATGTCTCTCAGCTCGCAATATTCCACCATGACCCCATGCACACCGACGATATGGTCGAAAAGAAAATTGCTCAGTGCCAAGAGCGGGTAGATCGCGTCGGTGGGAAGCTTCGCATTTTTGGTGCAAGAGAAGGCGTTGAACTTAGACTGGACTAATGGTCCGCAATGGCGTGGTCGTGCTCTACCCTAAGAGTGAACACAGCGTTACCGACCGAAAAACTATCACCATTCATCAAGCGCATTTTCGATACTTGGACGCCGTCAGACCATGTTCCATTACGAGAGCTTAAATCCTCGAGTTCGTAGGAGCCCGCTCCCACTCGGCTGATTCTGGCATGCTCTCGACTCGCCTTGTCATCCTTGATGACAATGTCACAGGATACAGAACGCCCAATGGTGGTGGTGTCCCGTTCGAGTGGCACTTGCACTTTCGAGTAATCGGGACGCCGAACAATCAAGAAGGCTTTGATGGCGGACTCTTTTCGAATGTTTCTAAGGCCCTCTAATTCACTTAGATTGATTCGATCTGTCACTTCACGTGCGGGTAACTCGTCCGTACTGAATTCTTCGAAAGGCAAACGCTCCAAAGAAATGCCACCACTCTCTTTAGGAATGTCGGGCATTTTGTCCCGATCGACCCCTAAGGGAGGCAATGATGTTTTCTTTTTCGTACCGTCGCTCATTTGAATCAGACCGCCTGGAAAAAATTGATGTCCCCAATGAAGGATAATATCCCACATCAAAATTTATCACCTTCCGGGGGCGTATCAAGAAAACAATTTCAAATTTGTGATGTAAGTCGCAATTTTAGAGGCTTTTTTGCAGAATTGTCTTTAAACCCTGGGGGTTATCAACATGCACCCAGTGCCCCGCATCCTCGAGTACGATGCGTTGTAATCTAGGGTTTTCCGCGCGATTTTCAAATTCTCTGCATATTTCGACGGTCCAACGTTCACTTTGTGCTGCTTGTACAAAATTAAAGGTAACATCTGGCTCGCCTTGATCGATCAATGGCCAAAAATCGGTATCAGCGTAGGATTTGAGCATTGCTGGCATGGCATCAAGGTTAAAGCGCCATTCATACCCCGTTGCTTTTGGTCCTGGCACGGTTTTGAGGTTGGTGGTCATCCAGGCTGCAAAAGTGGGTGAAAAGCCTTTGTTGAGCAGCGTGGTCTTAAGCTCATTTCTAGAAGCAATGGGTGTCTCGAGGGTCATCAGGGTCGTGATGATGGATTTAACAGTGCCTTCAAGTGAGTCGGTCACCAGCTCCTGGATATGCCCTGGCAATGCATCTAACACCCACACCTCTGAAGGCTTTCGGGGACTGTGCTGGGCATAGCTCAAGGCGACTTTTCCGCCAAATGAATGGCCCCAGATTTGGGCAGGCCACCATCCCTGGGCTTCACAAAGGCCAATGAGGTCCTGGGCACAATCTTGCAACCCATTAGAGCCTATGGGCCGAAATGAATCTCCGTGGTGCCGCAAATCTACAGTGACGAAATGCCATTTGGGATGCGCTTTACTCAGGCCCCTAACAAACTGTTTCCAGTTCCTACGAGACCCCAAAATCCCGTGAAGCACAATAATCACAGGGCCGTTCGGGTTTCCAAATTCGTCAAAGGCAATATCGCTCAAGGTGTCACTCCCTGTGAATTAAAAAAGCAGCTCTCGAGAAGCTGCTTTATAAGAATCACCCATCTTTGGGAAAGCCTATTGCGTGATTTTAGCCACGATTTTCTGTGCCCTCGGCGACAGTTTTTTCTTCATCACGTCACTGGGAAGATCCGGAAGTTCGTCCACACGCCGGGTTTCAACGAATGCACGCAGCTCCATTTCTAATAGCTCTTCTCGCAGGCCTTCGCTCAGCGCGTTGGTGGCCAACACCCCTTCCGGCTTGATTGATATCCCATGGTGCATCCGCAAGGTGGCCTCCTCCAAGGAGGTTAACATTTCACCCGGCTTTGCCTCGATGTGATCGAGTCTGAGGGTTTTTTGCTCTCGTTCTATGGTTTGAACTTGCTGCTTGGTGGTTTGCTTCATGGGGTGCTCCGTAGACTGACTTAAATGCTTTCTCGACCGTTTCGAGTGTCCCCACTCTATTCGGGATCAATTCATAAATCAAATCTCTGACCTCGGGCAACCCGCCGATAAACCCCAGGAATTTAGACGCAAAAAAAAACATCTTAATTTTTAGAATGGTTGGCCTCTACCCCTAAACTAGAGCTTTACCTTGCCTGGATCTGCCAACTTTTTAAACCCGCCCTCTGGGCCCGCCAGAAGGTTAAATCCAGTGGGGGTGGTGGTATCAAAAACAGGGACTTGAATCTGTTCATTCACCACGATTTCGGACAATTCCACTTGCCGCTGGACTTCTCCGAATGCGTCGCGCTCTTCCCATTTCTTAGGAAATGCAAATTCTAAATTTGGATCTTTATGCTCTTCCAAAACCCAGATCGACTTCAGCACGCGCTGTTTTGCGGAAAGGTCTTCGCGATAAAGAAAATCAGCGGTGCCCTTGCGAAACATGTATCTCATTTCCGCCAGCTGCTCATCCAGCATGGGGGTTTTAATGGACCAACCGACCCCTCCAAAAGGCATGGGCAATTCGGGTTCTTCCTCGGCTTTAAGATGTAAGGGACTCTCGTTCAAATAAGGGGCGCGCCATCCCTCAACCATAAAGGGCGCGAAAATATCATTTAGTTCCAGAAAACGCTCTGCTTCAGTGACCCCCAACAGGTTTTTGTTATAAAGCGCGCGCTCGAACCGATCTTGAACACTCAAAATAGCCCCATCAAAAATGTAAGTCTGCCCATCAGCGGGCACTTCCACTTTCATGAAACTCGGTTTTTGAAACATCATTTTGAAATGTTTATCTTTTTTTCCAATGCCTTCCTTGATGATTCCGGAAAATGAAAAGGAGCTCAGCAGCTGATTGCGTTTATTGAGCGCGGCGGTGGTGAAGGTGATCAACTGCCGCTCAGAATTGATTTCTTCTGGCACTTTAATCATTTTGTCTGGAGGCGGTTTGGTCGCTAACTTATACCCGCCAATAGCGAAAAAGAGTCCAACGCCAGCAAACAATCCAACAAAAAACTTTTTCCGCTGGGCCTTTTGCTTTTTATTGTCCACCCCTTTTTGGCCCACAAAACGAAACACCTTCCCCTCATCGGCATAGACGATTTTTTTGGGGGGCGGTGGTGCCTCTTCTAGGGCTTCACCTTCCGCCGAAACGGATGCTCGCTTTTTCTTTTTTTTCTTTTTCTTTTTTTTGGGTGGCTCGGTCCCATCGGCACGTCTTTTGGGGACCGGCTTTTTCTTTTTTGTTATTGCGCCGGTGCCTTCCTGACTTTCAGAGAGGCTTTTTCTACGCGGCGCCGGCTTGTTGGGGCCTAGCGTTACGGCGGGCCCGGAGGGATTGGGTGACAAATCACGAACATGGACCTTAGGCGGCCTGTTGGCCAAGTCACTGGCGGAAACGGGGGTGCTGCCAGCGGGTCGTTTTTGATTGCTTTTTTTCGTCTGATCGTCGGTCAAAATGGCATCCGCGTTAATGAAGGCAGCCTAAACGGGAGCCGCTTAAAATGACAATTATTCACCCGTTTACACCAAAAAAAAAGCCCGCCAAAACTTAATAGCGGGCTTTAAGAATATTGATGTAATGCGCTGTTATTTTATAGCAACACCAGCTGCTTCGGCGCCGGAGATACCCACGATGCTTCCCGTGAGTGCGAAGAGCCCATTTTTGGGGGTTTCGCTTGCATTGGTGATTTGCACTTTATTGGCACCCAGCTGCTTCGCTTGATTAACGAGGCCTTTATTGATCACGTGTTTCAAAGTTCCTTCTTCCCAAGGCTCAACCAGATGGAAAAAGAACGTCAGGGCACAACCAGTGGAGCTAATCACTGCGATGGCATCGCCGTTGGCTGAAATTTCGGATGGATTCACTTTGGTGAAGTGGGTTGATGTGGCGCAGCCGGTTCCAAAAATGAATGCCATGGCCAGAACGATAATCATTTGTTTCATCGTATAAACTCCCTCTTTAGGTTGATAAAATGCCTCGTTACCCTGCCCCATAAATCCCGCGGGTGTCAAAGCAATTCTAAAATCTCAATCCAAGACTACCGAAGCGTTTTAATATCGAGTCTCTCAATCCAATCGTTAATCATGGGGCCTAAACGCTCATGGTCACCGAGGATTTTATACAGGGCGAGCCCAAACAGATGAAACACAGTAGCAACCACCACGGGCAGAAAAAGAGCAAAGGTTTGCAGGACCAATCTGTTTTCAACTCCCTTTCCAAAAGGGACCTGATCCAAATGTAAGACGAACACAATGGGCGCCAAACTGAGCCAGGCCACTGCGGTGGCAAGAAAAAATCTGAGGTGAAAGGCAGCCAAGAGCGTCGCGACCCAAACCAAAACCCATGCGAACCCATACCCTCGGAAGAAATACCCCAAATAATCCTGGGGGAAATTCATGATGTTGGTGCCTACAATGGTCACCACTTCGGAGAGCGAATGATCAACGAAAACATAGTGAAAGAACGACACAGGGGGACTTTCGCGGAAAGCGCCCGCATGCCCATGGAACTCTAGGTTGCGAAAAAAGTTGATGTTGTCCCTAAAGGCGGGCGTCTCATGCAAAACCACGTCTGGGAGGAGCAATAAAAGCGCGGTTCCCATCATCATCGCTGCTTTTTTGGTCCAGGCTCGAAGCCGTTCTTTATTCCAAAAATAAAGCCCCAACCCATTCAAAATCAGAGTGCCCACCACAATGGCCAACGCGTATCGACGGGTGAGAACAAGCAAACCCCCCATCACGCCTACCCCAATGGCACCCCAGATTTTTGTGGTTTGCCGCGACCCCTCCCAGCCAAGGGCGCCTAGGAAGGTTAGTAACAATCCGGTGTAAATAGGGGCACGCATCCCAGAAACCCCATAGAAGATAAGAACAGGATTGATGGCCAACAGCCAAAGGGACAAGAGCGCCACGGTGGAACCGAAAAACACCCGTGCGAAAAACCACAAACCGAAGGCACAAAACAGTGACTGAGCTACCGTCACTAATCGCACAGCCTGCTCCTGATTTTCGACAATGCCCAAGCCTATTTTTAGACAAAAAACATGAAATGGCTCACGCAATCCGGAATCATAAAAGTAAGTAGAGCCTAAGGCACCTTCGACAAATTCGGGAATGTCCTGGTTAAAATCAGTGCCAAAATTAGCTTCAAAGGCCACACCCAGCTCTTGAAAAAGCAGGAGAAAGGCTGCGCCCACGAGCAAGCCGTATGCGATTTTAGGGAAGGCATTAGGTGGGCTCATGCGACACCTCGGTTCCAAAAAACAGATAATGGCCCAACGCACAGCCTACCAGCACGCCAATGGCATCCGCCAGCACATCCCAGCCATCGCAGTATCTGCCTGGAACAAAATATTGGTGAATCTCGTCAACGGCCCCAAAAGCGACGCCAAGTCCGGCTGGAGGCAAAAAACCATGACTCAGAGCCCATCGGGCACTTAAGCCCACGAAAATGAAAACGACCAAATGAATGAGCTTATCCCCTCCATCAAAAGGCAATGGATAAGACAACTCACTACCCGGAATATGCGACATCCAAGAAATCAGAGCGCAAAGGAGGATGAAAGGCACAAAGCGACTGGCCATCTGCCCTAGGACCCACTGGGCCGCATTTCAACTCGGTCACCTGCCTTGATGGAGCGGTTGGAAAACAACAGCACCCCAGTGGAAACAGAATTGCGAACGTCAATGATCATGACTTGTGCGATAATTTCATCTGGGATTTTAATGTTTTTAGCGAACAACTGGTCCTCACCTCTTAAGACGTAAAAAGTGTTGCCAACCTGAACCCCGTCTTTGTTGCCCTTATCGATAAAAATGAGGTCATGTTGACCCAGATTGCTACGAGGGTCGCCAGCAGCGCTCATGACGTAACCTCTCATGGCAAGCCCATTGGTTTGAGGCCGAATTTCTCGAATACTCATATCCGCAATAGGCCCCACTTTGTCTCCCCTAAAAGCGGGTTGAAAAACTTGAGAGATGGAGCCCACAAACTTGCCCCTGGCCTGCCCCTGAATGAGCACTTCCCCAACAACTTCTACGATACTGCCCATGCGTCCGCCGGACACTGGGTGTTTAATTTCTTGGCGGTGCCGATAAATTTGAAAGGTATCCCCCATGG
Organism: Myxococcales bacterium; assembly: GCA_002721815.1. Classification (GTDB taxonomy): domain Bacteria; phylum Myxococcota; class UBA727; order UBA727. The sequence continues at coordinate 49,804 of PBLQ01000059.1, read as the reverse complement.
TCACGTCTGTTTTTAGATCGAGATAAACAATATCCCCGCTGCTCAAAAAGCTGGCATTTGAAACCGCGTTACTTAATTCCCCGGCTTCCGCTGGAAACTCATCTTCAACGAAAACAGTCACCCTTCGCCGCGTCACATTGGCGTCTGGCACTCGGTCGAGCACGTTTTGAATATCGTTGGTCGTTTCAAAGAGGGGAAGGTCGTCGAAACTAAAATTGACTTCTTGATCGGCCGGGGTCTGAAAGTCGGCCATATTCAACTCGTTGGCCGTAACTGGAGGCGCGTCCACGGGAGCGTCCATAGGGGCCGGCACCAGCGCCATATTTGGCGCATCAGCTGGCATTTCAAAGGCAGATTCAACGGCCACTGGAGACTCTTCAGGCTGGGGGTAAAATCTCAAAACCGTTCCGGGCCGAATCCAATGGGGATTGTCTAAACCAGGATTGTAGGACCAAATTTTTGGCCAGTACCACGGGTTATTTAGAAACTTTGCACACAAATCCCACAGGGTATCACCAAATCGCACAACGTAGGTTTCGGGGGCGTTGATAGACGGCAAAGGCGTGGCCACGGGAGGCTGACTGGTTTGTGTAGGTGCTGGCGCGGGCGCCGTATCGAGACCCAAAATAGCGTCGATGTCATCTTCTTGCTCTGTTTGTGCGTGGGCAGCAGCAGCACCCAAAAAAGCAAGGCTCACCACTCCCAGAAAATAACGTTTCATCTCAATGACTTTCACCCAAGAGGCCTGTGCCCCAATTTTTATAGTTTTCTCGACGGGAGCGCAAATAAATGGATGAAAAAGGGCCGCGAACCAGGCTTGTCATAACACTCAAAGGCTTTTCTGTCCGAGCCGGCGAACGGCCGCCCGAGCCTCTTTACGCTTTTCCGCCTTCGGGTATTGCTTTAAGATTGATCGGTAAAGCGTTAATGCTTCCTTGTTTTTCCCCTCGCCCTCAAGCAGGGTTGCGGTTTGGTAAACCGCGTCGGGAATCTTGGGGCTGCGTGGAAACGTCAGAGGAAAATCCTGCCAAAGTTTTTTCGCCATTTTATGGTTTCCAAGCTCAGCGAAGCAAAAAGCACGCCAGTACATGGCATTGTCCGCCAAGTCATGTTTGGGGAAGCGTTCCATGAGATTTTTAAACGCTGGAATGGCACGCTCACATTGGTGGTTGAGAAGACGCTCTCGAGCCCATTCATATTGTTCAGCCGGCTTAGCCATATAGGCATAACCACCTTTGGTCTCCAAAACGGTATCGGCAGTGTCAGGGGAAACTGCGATGGGTGTGGGTGTCGCTATTTCGCCATCGGAATTACGGCCCAATCGTTTGCCATGTATTTTCATGACTTGATTGGAGAGACCCGTTTGTGAGTTTTCAATGGGCCCTCCCATGGCCAGAGGTGATTTAACCATCTGAGAATGTCTTTGGCGTTCCCATTGATCTAAATCCGTCCTGAGCGTTTCGCTGGAGACATCAATATCGATACTGGCCCTTATGGGGGGTTGTGGTGCCAAGGCTGTCCCCCCCCTGGCCTCAAATTGATCAGCCGCCCCTTGCTGTCCTCGATCAGCCAATACCGTGAGTTGAGCGTCCAAATCCGATACTTTTTGCTCTAAACGCCTCATTCGTTCTTGAAGCATACGGTTTTCAACCAATAAATCCCGTGAAGAACGATTGTCGGTCTCTTGAGCTTTGGTGTGCCCACACCCGACCCATGAACACAGCGAAAGTGCGAGGATGGGTCTTGATAAATGTCTGATTGGCATGTGTTCGCTCCAAAAAATGAGTCTTTTTAAATGGATGGCTGCCTTGGCGTTTTAGATGATGGTTTAAAAAAAATAAAGATTTTGAAGCCTTTTTGTGGCCTTTATGGGTATTCTTGAATGGAAATTTCCATTTTTGAGGGACAACCCAAATTGGTATCGGAAGAATTCTTAGCCCAACTTAAAATCAGACAAGGTGAAGCCAAAAAAGTGGCCATCATGGCACTTTTTCTGTTGCTCGCGGTGAGTGCATTTATCATTGGGCGCATCACACGTGACTCCCTTTTTCTCAGCCAATGGGATCGAGAGCACTTGGTGCTCATGTACATCACGGTGGCTTTTGCGGTGGGTGTCCCCTCCTTTTTTTATGCCCGAGTGGCAGACCGCTACCGTCGGGACAAAAGCCTCGTGGTTTCCCTCATCTTTTTCATCATCACCTTGGGTATATTTCGCATTCTCATGTACGTCTTCCATGGAACGCCCACCCAAAAATGGGTTTATGCCGTCTTGTACAACTGGACCGAATGCATCGGTACAATCACCATGATTCAGTTCTGGACGTTTGCCGGTGATATTTTTTCGTCTCGGCAGGCCAAGCGTTTGTTTCCCATCATTGGCGGTGGCGGCGTTCTAGCCAATATCGTGTGCGGGGCCAGCGTGACCAGTCTGGTGACCTATATTGGCACAGAAAATCTTCTTTATCCTTTGATGGGCTGTTTCGCCATTTGCGCCTACATCGCTTTTTACGTGGGCCAAAAAGAAAAAGGACGATTGCGGGAGGCCATCGTTGGTCTTCGAACAAGAACAGAGGATAAGTTCAATGTAAAGGGTGAACTCAGCGAGGTTTTCAAAAGTAAACACTTGAAGGTCATCGCTGGCATGACGGTGGCCACCCATATCAGTGTCCAGTTCATCGATTATCAGTTCAAAACCTTTACCAAGTCTGCCTTTACGCAAGATATGATGGTGGATGGCGTCCTCAAAGCAGTCACGGACACCACAGCATTGTCCGCGTTCTACGGACTGTTCTTCACCAGCTTGGGCATCGTAGCGGCCATTATGCAATTTGCGGTGACCGGGCGTATTCTTGAACGTTTCGGGATTGTCGTGGGCTTAATGATTTTGCCCATTGCCCTCTTTACGGGATCTGTGGGCATGCTGGTTGGCGTTAGCGTGTACGCCATTGGCGTGACCAAAGCGACTTTTGCGATATCAGTGTTAAATAAAGGGGCCGAAAATGCCCTGCGGTACAGTATTTACGATGCCACGATGCAAGTGATTTACATGCCGGTTCCAGGTCATCTGCGGGGCCGGGCAAAAAGTTTTATCGATGGTATCCTTAAGCCGGCCAGTGTTGGATTTGCTGGTTTTTTTATGTGGCTTTTAGTTGCCCAATTCGGCATCGAGGTTCACCGCCTGAGTATTTTTGCTGCGGTACTGTCTGTGCTGTGGTTGTTTCTGGTTTTGCGCATTCGCAAAGAGTACGTGTCCCAGCTTATGGCCAGTTTGCGGCGACGAAGGCTGGACTTCAGTAAAGATCAGCTCGTAATCACCGATGAGAAAACGGTGCAAACCTTACGGACAGCGGTGGCCACCGCCCCCAACCCCACTGAGCTGCGCAATGCGTTGGCCTTGGTGGCAAGAGTCCAAGGTTTTGATTTGTCGAAGGAGTTATTGCCTTTGCTCGAACACGAAGCCAAAGACATCCGTATTCAGGTCCTTAATTTAATCGGTGGCGCCCAACGTTTCACGCACGTGGCGCACGTCCAGGCCATGTTCAAAGACCCCTCTGAAGATGTGCGAGCAGCCGCTATTGGGGCCTACGGTGCATTAATGGGCGAGCCCGCCATGCGGGTGGTGAAACATTATCTGGACAGCGAATCACCCGTGGTTCGTGCGGCGGCCATTACCACGCTCATCGCCCATGGAGGCTTAGATGGCATCCTTGCCAGCGCGGACCCCTTAAAAGAAATGCTGGAGTCGGAAGAAGAAGACCGCCGCTACGTGGCGGCAACCATTTTGAGGGATATTGGTGTCAAAAATTTCTTTCAACCGGTCATGCGTTTAATGCGGGACCCCAGTATGCGGGTACAAATCAAGGCCATCGAGGCAGCAGGCAACATGCGCAGTCCAGAACTCGTGCCGATTTTGGTCTATAAGCTAGGACGCTCCGAAACCGCTCGAACGGCCCATATGGCGCTCAGTCGGTTTGGTGACTCTGTCGTGGATGTGCTCGGAAAGGTTCTCACTCATGGCGAGGAAGAATTCGCTATTCGCAAGCAAATCCCACGAATTCTCACTCGAATTGGTACGCAAAGGTGTTTCAATATTTTGGTCGATTCGTTGCAGCAGGACCACCTGTTGCTCAACCGCGAAACGGCACGTTGCGCAGGTCGACTCCGTGAAAAACTCCAATTAAGTCCGCCCACTGGCGTTATTCACGATTTGTTAACCAAAGAGATGCAGGCCTATTACCAGCTCCTGGCTGCCCTCGAGGACTTGGAGAATCTGCCTGATATTGAAGCCGCCCAATTGTTACGGGAAACCATTAATGAAAAAATGGCTTTACACATGGACCTTATTTTCAAGCTGTTGACGGTGATCCACCAGCCAAAATCCATCGACCTGATTCAAGCCAACCTCAGCAGCCAAAATTTAAACGCTCAAGCCAATGCCACCGAAGTCCTCGACAACCTCCTCGAAAAAGAAAACAAAAAATTATTATTGCCGCTGCTGGAGGATATTCCACGGCATAAAAAACTCGAATACTGCAAAGAGGAATTCGATCTTAAACGTCAAAGCTCTGATGATTGGATCAGCGAGTTCCTGATGTACGGGTCAGAGTGGCTGATGATTTCATCCAGTTTTCTGGCGGGCAAGTTGGGCGAGGCCCGGTTTGTGAATCAAATTCAAAAACTGCTTCGGCACCCCCACCCCATCGTGAGAGAAACGGCTTTACAGGCATGTCATTTGTTGCTGCCCAAAGAAGATATGATGGCACATCTCGAGGAAATGTCGCAGGATCGCGGCCACGGTGTTCGACGATTGGCTTTGCACTTTTTGGGGCGCTCAGAAAATGACCTGGTGCTTACGACTGACCCTTCCCCCGCTTAAGGGCGCGCTGGACGCTCCTTTGCACCCCAACTCTTTTCGCACGGGCAAAGGCGGTGCCTGATAGGTCTTCGGGCAAATCCGCCAAGGATTCCGCAAGCCAAACATGGCCTGCCTGCGGCTGAAATCGGGCTTCGTTTGTGGTTGTTTCAAATTTGTTCCATGGACACACCTCTTGGCAAACATCGCAGCCAAAACCCCACCCACTACCTTCACCGGGCGCATGGTCCGCCTCCGCAACGAGCGGCCGCTCGACATTCCAAGTGGTGATACATCGACGGGCGTCCAACTGTCCTGGCCCAACAAAGGCTTGGGTGGGGCAATGGTCCATGCATTTGGTACATGTCCCGCAAAATTGGCTAACCACAGGCGCATCGGGCACGACGTCCCAACTAAGAACAACGCCACCCAAAAACGTCCAGGTCCCCATTTTGCGATGAATAAACATGGCGCTCTTACCGACGAAGCCTAACCCTGCTTTTTGGGCCCAGGCGCGTTCAAGCACCGGAGATGTGTCACTAAAAATCCTGACTTCGCGCTCGGTGTCTTCTGAATAAGCCAAGATCGATTTTCGAAGCTTACGCAGCCTTTTACGCATCCACTGATGATAGTCACGCCCCCAAGCGTAGCGCGATACTTTGGCGTTGGGTTCTTCTAAATCTGAAACCGAATGGTGCTGATGATGGCCTGTAAAGTAATTTTTGACGACGACCATCACCGTTTTTGCGCCTGGCATTAAGGCTTGAATATCGGCTCGAGCAGCGGCGGTGTCTTGCATGTAATCAAGGGGCGCCAAATGCCCCGCCTCCACTGCGGCTAAAAAATGATCGCTGTGAGGGGTGCCATCAGTGGCACTGGCAAAACCTACGTCGTCAAAATCCAGATTTAACGCCAGGTCAGTGAGGTGTTTACGTTCTTGCGTGGGAGTCATAGCACATTCAGCTGGCAAATTTTTGGCGCAATTCAGCGGCCGAAAGCTCAGCAAACCTGTCCAGTGCACTGGCCGCCGCTTTTTGCTCCGCTTTTTTCTTTGAGGGGCCGCGACCTACGGCCAGTTGCTGTTCTGCCACCCGCGCCTCTACGATAAAGGTGGGCGCATGTGGAGGGCCGACACATTCTAGCACCTCGTAAGCAGGCGTTAGCGTGCAAGAGGACTGGAACCGTTCCTGCAATACCGTTTTCGCATCTTGGGTGGTCTGCCTCACTTCAGTGGGCAGTTCTCCTAAAATAGTGGATATGACATCTTGGGCCGATTGAAACCCAGAATCGAGGTAGGTGGCACCAATGATCGACTCCACCACATCAGCCAAAATGGAGTCGGGCAATTGCCCATCATCATCAGTTTTGACGTCGTTGCCGACTTTGATAAACAGGGAGAGTTCTATTTTTTTGGCCGCCTCGGAAAGAAAATCTTTGGAGACATAGAGAGCCCTCTTTTGACTTAGAAGCCCTTCGTCTTCGCCCGGGTCTTTTCGGACCAAAGCTTCAGCAGTGGCCAAGCTCAGTACAGCATCCCCGAGAAATTCGAAATTTTCGTAATGCCCCAAATCGTGTGAGCCGCTGTTGGCCCTTGCATCACTGCGGTGGGTTAGTGCTTTTAGTAAATAAGGCCGATGGCCAAACTTATAGCCAATTCGTTCCTCAACCGCGTCCAAACGTTTTTCGTCTGCGGTGGTCATTCCTGGAACGGAGAAAATTTTCTTCATCACCCCACCTTTTTAACCTGATGAAGGTGTACACCAATATTTGATTCATCGCCAACCCGAATGTCATAGGCATAAGCACGGACCGTGTTGTCATCATACCCCTGTAGCAAGGTGGCGTGGGCCGAGTGCTCGCATCTTTCGGGGCCAAAACGCTCCCCCACGGAGCCCGCGTTAACAATGAGTAAGTTCTTTTGCTGCCTAACGAATGAGCGATGGGTCATCCCAGTAACAAGGACGTCTTCTGCGATACAACCTGTGGCTTCGGAAAGCCCATCTACGGTCATATCTTCAGTCAGGGCCACCAATGGATCCTGAGGACTTCCATGAACCACCATCACCCCTGAGCGGTCGTCCATGGACACCACTTCCGTAATGGGCAAATTCGCCAGACGCCGACAAACCAAATCGCCCAGCTGTCCTTGGGTCCATAGAAACTGCTTAATTCGCGCCTCTTCCTGTTTTGAATAAGGGGTGATGTTTTCTGCCTGAAGGACTCCGAGTGCATAATCTGACGCGCCACGGGTCATTTTGGCCCCAAGAGATCTCAATCGTTGCCATACCTCAAAGGGCTTTTGGCCCCCAAAACAATGATCTCCTGCGACAACAATTCCTGACAGGGAAATCTTAGAAACCGCATCAAGCACCGCCTCTAGACCCTTGATATCGCCATGGATATCCGACAGGGCGAGCAATGGCCCTCCAATGGGTTTGGCCAAATATTTTGGCGGATGCGGCAGTACGAGTCTCATTTAATTAATGTACAAGCCACCAGGGGTCGGGGCAAGAAAATCACAAAAAGACACATAAAAACAGCTTATTAGGAAGCGGCTCGCGATTCTTCAAAATCGTATATATTGCGTACTGCTCGTTTATGCATGACCCGCACCGCTTGCGCGCTGACAAGAAAAGTGGTGGCCATCAAAAACATCCAAATGACCACCGTCATCAATGCAGAGAGCCCCCCATAAAGTGCGCCCATCTCGGCAAAGTCCGATAAATAGATATCAAAGCCCCTGTGAACGATTTGAACGCCTGCCCAAAACATGAGCCCGCCTACCATGCAGAACCTAGAATGAATGTGCTCCAATGCAAAGATTTTAAGGATAATGGTGTAGCCCACCACGGTCAGGAACCCTGAAAAGAGGCCCGCGCTCCCAATATTTGTTAAGGTTTCGGGATTGAGGCCAAGTCGAATTAAAAAGGGCCAATGGCTCTGTGCCAAGACGAGCAAATCCCCCAAAACCCATTTGCTCGCAACGAAGATGCCAACAACTGCGAAAATGAACGCCCCAAAAACCAACTTACTCAACACCGCGTGTCTTGGTTTAGAGGTGGCGCGACGCGAACCTGGCCCATGAAAAATTCGAGCGAACGCGAATTCAATGGCTCGAAACACCTGACTGGCAGCGACCAATAACGCCATACCACTGACCACCCCAAGCTGCCCCCGAACGCTGACCATTCGGCTCAGATCCTTCTCAAATGATTCAGACAAGTAAGGAATCAGTTCACGCACGTAGGAAACGAGCTCCCCAACAAAGGCTTGGGTGTTGTGTTGGCTATCCCCCTCCGCCAGGAAGCTCACCAAATAACCGGCCAAAGATGCGAAAAGAACCACCAGCGGAATGAGAGACAAAAGCATAAAAAAGGCCATGGCGCCTGCATACATGAGCCCATGGTCTCGCATGTACCCACCAATTATACCGTCAAGAACGCCGTATGTCTCGCGACCAAAGCGATTCTCCACAAGCCTGTCACGCAATTCGTGCCAGACCTTTGGTTTTGCATCATTTGAAGAGGGTGCGTTCATCGGGAGCGTTTTTTGCCTTTTCCTTTATTGTTGCGAGACAAGGCTTTGGTCCGCTTACGAGCCTCAATGTTTTTCTGAAGCCCCGCCTCACTGCCGCGTTGCCTGAAAAATAAACGTATGGGCGTACCTTCAAAGCCGAAAGCCTCTCGGACTTTGTTGTTGAGGTAGCGTCGATATGAAAAATGAACCCCTTCGGGTACATTGGTGGCAAGCACGAACGTTGGTGGTGAAACGCGAACTTGGGCGCCATAATAGATTTTCACCCGGCGGCCTTTGTAGACCGGAGGCTGGTGCGCGGCAAATGCATGGGCCAATGCCTTGTTGAGCTGGCCGGTCGGTACGCGGGTAAACGCCTGGGTCGCTACGCGGTTAACCGTATCGAGAATATCGAAGACCCTGGAGCCTGTTTTCGCTGAAATAAATCGAATGGGGGCATAAGACAAAAAGGACATTTTGTCCCTGATGGTCTGCTCGAACTCCTTAGCGTTGAGTTCGTTTTCTTTCCGCAGGTCCCATTTGTTGACCAGGATCAGGACGGCACGGCCTTTATCATGGGCGAAAGCAGCGACCTTCAAATCTTGCTCTGTGACGCCTTCGGTGGCATCGATCATCATCAATGCAATGTCACAGCGGTCAAGCGCTTTAAGCGCCGACACAACCGCGTATTTTTCCATTTGCTGGTAGATGCTTCGCTTTCTTCTAATACCAGCGGTATCGATAATGCGATAATTAGTCCCACCGTAGTCGAAGAAAGAGTCCACGGCGTCCATGGTGGTACCCGCCACCTCAGAAACCAGATGCCTGTCTTCGCCAAGCAGCTTGTTGATTAATGAACTTTTCCCGGCATTGGGCTTGCCGACCACCGCCAATCGAACCACGTCGGGCAACATGACCTGGGCCGGTTTTGGGCTGTGTTCCGCCGGTGTATCCGATTCCTCATCCTCCTCGGCTTCCATCTGCGCCTGTGCTTCATCCAGGGCTTCTTCGTGCCCCCAACCTTGCCCTGAGGGCCCTTCGGATTCGATAAGTGCTTGCCGCGCATTCTCTTGGAGCTCGTCCGGCAGTGAGGAGAACACGTGGTCCATCATCACGCCCACGCCCTGCCCATGCGCAGAAGAAATAGTAAACACCTCGCCCAATCCCATTTCGTAAAACTCTACGGCATTGTCTTGGTTTTTTTGGGCTTCAGTTTTGTTGGCTGCAAGAACCACGATTTTGTTACTTTGGCGTAACCAGGTGGCCACTTCCATGTCAGCAGGCAACATGCCCGCTTTACCATCGACCAAAAAATTACCACATCGGCTTCATCGATGCCCAGTTGGGTCTGCCGCCGCATGGCCATGAGCAATGGAGAATCTGTCTTTGGCTCGAATCCACCGGTATCGATAAGCGTGTACAAATAGTCATCCCGACGGACTTCAGCGTATAACCGATCACGGGTGACACCCGGGGTATCCTCTACAATACTGATACGCCGCTGCGCTAGACGGTTAAAAAGTGTACTTTTTCCAACGTTGGGTCTGCCCACCAAGGCGACCACGGGTAATCTTCCCACGGTAATTCTCCAAAATAAAACCCCGCTTTGGGCGGGGCTTCACTGTATCGGATGATTTAAATAAATCTAGGCGCTTCCGCCCTCTGGCATCGGTTTTGTGGCCCAACTGAGCGGTTCTGGGGTTTTTGCCCCATCTTTAGCCCTATTTTTGCGCTCTTCATCCAGCGCTTCCCGTGTTTTGAGCTTATTTTTAGGCTTTTCACGGCTAATTTCGCCGCCATCTAAAAGGATATCAATGTCATCCTTATCGATGGTCTCATATACCAAAAGCGCTTCTGCCATTTTGTCCAAAACATCCCGGTTCTCAACCAGGATTTTTTTGGCACGCTCATGTTGCTCGTTCACGATGCGTCTGATTTCGCCGTCTATGTTATCGGCCGTGCTCTGTGAGTAATCGCTGCTTTGCCCAAAATCGCGTCCAAGAAAAACTTCACCGCTTTTTTGGCCGTAGGACAGTGGCCCCATTTTTTCAGACATTCCCCATTCGCAAACCATTCGTTTGGCCAGGTCGGTCGCACGCTCGATATCGTTACCAGCGCCCGTCGTGACTTCCCCAAAAACCAAATCCTCAGCCAATCGGCCACCCATCAAAATGGCGATCTGGTTTTGTGCATATGTTTGGCTCATCGCGTATCGATCTTCGGTGGGCAGTTGCATGGTTAGGCCTAAGGCCCGCCCCCGCGGGATGATGGTGACCTTATGCAATGGGTCTTTTTCGCCGTCTAATAAGGCAGTGACCAAGGCATGACCGGCTTCGTGAAAGGCGGTATTACGAAGGTCTTTTTCAGACATCACCATGGAGCGACGTTCAGAGCCCATAAGTACTTTTTCACGAGCGGATTCGAAGTCATCCATTTCTACTTGGCTCTTGTCGAACCTGGCCGCGATGAGGGCCGCTTCATTCACCAAGTTCTCAAGGTCTGCCCCAGCCATCCCAGGGGTCGCCCGGGCCAACACTTCCAGATTTACTTTGGGCCCCAGGGGAACTTTGCGCGTGTGCACCCCGAGAATGGCTTCACGGCCAAGAAGGTCTGGTCTCGGAACCATGACCCGTCGGTCAAATCGACCCGGCCTTAGAATCGCGGGGTCTAGAACATCGGGACGGTTGGTGGCCGCAATGATAACGACCCCCTCGTTGCTTTCAAAACCATCCATTTCAACCAATAATTGATTGAGGGTTTGCTCCCGCTCATCGTGCCCCCCACCCATACCGGCGCCACGGTGACGTCCTACGGCGTCAATCTCATCGATGAAAATGATACAGGGGGCATTCTTTTTGCCCTGCTCGAAAAGGTCACGAACGCGACTGGCGCCTACCCCTACAAACATTTCAACAAAGTCGGAACCGGCGATACTAAAGAACGGCACGCCGGCTTCACCGGCAATAGCTTTAGCCAGAAGCGTTTTACCGGTCCCTGGGGGGCCCATCATCAAAACGCCCTTCGGAATACGCCCGCCTAGACGAGTGAACTTCTTTGGATTTTTTAAGAAATCTACGATTTCTGTGACTTCTTCTTTGCTCTCTTCAGCCCCAGCCACATCTGCGAAAGTGATTTTATTTTGGTTCTCATTGGTCATGCGTGCCCGGCTCTTACCAAAGGACATGGCTTTGCCCCCACCTGACTGAAGTTGCCGCATGAAAAAGAAAAACAAAAAGATGATGAGAATCATGGGTAACCATTGAATGAGGAAGATCCAGAAGTGATTCCCTTCTTCCTTTTCGATGGTGTATTCTGTGGTGTGCTTTTGATTGGCAACCTTCAAGCTGTCCAAAACATTATCGGTGAGAACGCCCACGGTGGTGAAATGGGTCCCGTCTGAAAGCGTACCGGTGAAAGTCTGCCCTTTGATGGTGACTTCGGTCACTTCTCCCGCCTCTAAAGCTGCCACAACCTCTGAGAATTTCTTCTCCCGACCTTGCCCGTCACCCTGAGAAAAAGTGGTAAAAACGGCCAGAATCATCACAATGAAAAGGGCCCAAATGATAAATGTTCTTTGATATTGCTTCACAAAAAGACTCCAAAAAGCGGTTTGCCCGCCCAGTCAACGCATGGGCGATGAGGACTCATATCTAAAATTTAACAGCAAGTGCTAATTTTCGCACAGATAAAACGCCCGTTGACGTAACAAATAAACACCAAGTGTTATGCCGTCAATGACGTGATTCATCACCAATTCATTCAAGAGCGCCACACACGGCCGGATTTATAGCCGCTGCAAAATTAGCTGCCCTTCGGACAGTCCTGCTTTCACTCCAGAGAAATGATAAAACCCACTTGTTTTTAAGGGTTTACTTTCAGCAGCTTCGATAATCTTGTCGATGGTAGTTCCACTTTGCCTAAAATCCGTCTGAGGTGAGAGAATACGGAGAGCCTCGTGCACGGCAAATCGAAGGAGAATTGAAGGCAGATCGTGCAGTTCGATCATTATTTTCTCGCCGGCAATGTGGCTTATGCTCCTTCGGGCCGCCACACGCACAATGTCATTTACGTCTTTTTGGCGGGACGCCTTACCCGCAAGCCTTTGAGTCATCTTAGGATTCGCACGGGCCAAGTGAGGCATCACTTCATTGCGTAGAAAGGCGCGCCAATTTTGATTTTTTTGGTCGCATTCATCCGTCACCGCGTATTGAGACAAGCCAAGGGCGCTCAGAGCAAGGCCCAGCTGGTCTTTTCTAAGTCCAAGAAAAGGACGCAAAACCAGGCCATTAGCGTGTTTTGCCTCGCGACCCATGGAAGCCCCCTCAGGCCCGCCGCCGAGGCCCAGCAAGTCCATGAGGTGGCTTTCAGCTTCATCATCCTGGTGCTGGGCGAGGACCAAACACCCAAGGTCGTGTTGGTCCGCCAGCTGCCATAACCGAGAATAGCGCCATTTTCTAAGTTGACCTTCCCCATTCCCGCCCTTCAATGGTGGATACCGCGAATCGCACAGAGCTCGAAATCCCAAAACAGACGCCCGCGCCACTACCCGCTGAGCCTCCTCTTTGGCATTGGGCCTCACCCCATGGTCGAGGGAAACCACCATTGTTTCAGCAAAGGCTCTGCCTGGCCATCGGGCGAAAGCCTCCATGAGGGCCAAAGAATCCGGCCCTCCGCTTATCGCCAACAGTAACCCTTTGTTTTCATGAGGCTTTACTGTCTGAGTAAATGCATTCCACAAGGGTTGCAGGGCACGGCGTTTTTCTGTTTTCGAATGAGCGCTTTGCATTGCAGCCGGGACCCCTTTGTGATGTATTTTATCCATACGGAAGTTCGTTAGGCAGGGAAAGAAGAAAAATGGCGAAACAACAATGGCTCGGGCCTGCCAAGGCCCTCTTAGGAGGCGGCAGCACACTGGCCCTCCTCTTGGCCCTGAACGGGTGTGGCGAAACGGTGAATTGTGAAAATCTATGCACGCGTACGCTGAAATGTAATGTCAGCTTTCAGCCGTCCGATGACCCCGATCGCGCCAAAGTCCTGGTGGGCGAAAGAACGGAACAGGACTCATGTGCCATCGGATGCAATGAAAACCAAGTGGTCACGGTTGATGCTGCGAGATGCATTGATAATGTTGCCATTCAAGACGGGCCGACCTGTCAAAATGAAATGCTTACCTGCTTGGGTGCAAATGGCACAGAGAGCGACATGCCATGATCGAATTGTTTCAAGTCATCGAGGACAATCACGACCGATTGGTGTCCACCCTACTCACTGAAATCCCCAAAAGAGTCACGGCTTATAACCGCATGGGCCGGGCTGAGCTTCGGCAATCCGTGGAGCACCTCTTAGAAGCATATACCGACTTATTGGTTACTGGAGAAGACCGTAGCTTAAGGTCCTTTTTTAAATACTTGGCAAAGGTGCGATCATCTCAATCATTCATGCTTTCCGACGTTATGCGTGCACTGCTGTGCTTTCCGCCAATCATGCGGAAACTGCTTCAGGACGAGTTTCGCATGGCCAGGGGCGATGGACGTAAGCTTTACAATGACAGCTTAGGAAAGATTGAGCATACAGCCTACGATGCCTTGTGTTTGTTTGCGGACATCTACCAAGACTATGTTAAATCCCGCATCACAGAGCACAACGACTACATCGAAGAGCAAAACGCCCAACTCGGTGTAGACCTCTCTAAATTCATTCTCTTCAGGGGATAATCCCGCCTTAAGGACAACCTTATGATCTGTCCCAAATGCGGACAAACTGTGAAACAAGATGCAGTGATATGCCAACACTGCAATTTCATCATGGATACCTCCTTCCTAGGTGACGATATCCTCGATGAAGAAAAAGACCTCCGGCCGGGGCCGGGAGGGGTGAGTCCAGCCCTCTTTAACCTTCGCGATGCGGTTGTACTCAGTGATATCGACGATTCCTCCGGCGTGCCATCCGAATCCTTAGAAATTGATGATAACCCCAATAAGCCGCCCGCCGAGCGCCTGTACGTCTCTGGTCGCTCACAAGCTTTCATTGCACCCGATGCCATCCCTGCCATCATGAAACACGTGGACAGTAAATTGCTGACACCCTTTGAACAGCACGTTCTTGAATATGTAGATGGTCGCCGGCCCGTTGAACGTATTCAGCGACATGCAGGTCTTAACGACGTTGAGGTCAAAACCGCGCTGGCAACTTTGGCAGACAGAGGCGTAGTCAAAATTATCGGCCGGGCCTTTGCGGATGATCTTCCTCTGGACGACTCGTTTGAAATATCTCCTGAAGACAATATTTTTAGCGTTGCCACCCAATCAATTGTTCGGCGAACCTCTTCCGCCGGTGGTCCGGGCATCGAAGATTTAGGCCAGCAGGTGAACCCAGAGATTGAAGACCTGTTCAAAACCAAAAGCATTATCTCGCCTTTGAACACCGAAGAACGCAATGCCCTGCGGGGTCACATTTCTGCACCTGACGACGGGGGCGTATTTTCCGATGAAGAGCCCGAAAGCCCTGGAGGCGCGACCCCTAACGATATTGATTTTGCACAAGGGAATGGCACTGCGGAACTTAAAGGGTTTCGTTCCGCTTTTAATCGCCCGGCATTACGCCCCAAAACAGGAGTGAATAAGGCGGAGGCGCTTATCTATGACGAGGCGAGACACCTTGAAAAAGAAGGTCGAATTTCAGAAGCCATCGACCGGCTAAATGCGGGGATTGCGCTAAACAATCAAGTTCCTGCATTTTATAACCAGCTCGGGGTCATCTACGCCCTTCACCGCAAAGATTATGCCCGCGCCGCAGACTTCATTAAACAAGCATTGGCCCTCGACCCTCGCAACAATAACTATAAAAGCAACCTCGCAAAAATACTGCCCAAGTTATCGGGTACCAACTAATCATGGACGCAAAGTTTTCATTTGCCTCAAATGGCCGCTTAACAACTCCCGCAGCGCCGATTCACAGTGAGGGAAATTATTTTACCATCCCAGGCATGGTTAATGCGCACAGCCACAGTTTTCAGCGCGTGATGCGCGGGCTGGTTGAAAAAAAACAACGGGGACAAGGCGACGACGATTTTTGGTCTTGGCGGGCCTTAATGTACGAAATCGCCTCCAATGCTTCCGCCGAGGATCTAGAATTGATCGGCACCTGGTGTTTCCTAGATTGCTTAAAAACTGGATTTACCCATGTGGGCGAATTTCATTACGTTCACCACAAACCTGATGGCAGCAGATACACCCCATCCTATCATCTTTCCAAATGCCTAATGAACGCCGCTCGCAAGGTGGGCATTCAGTTGACGGTTCTGCACACGGCTTATCACTGGAACGGCCCTGACGACCCTGCCAAAGGCGCTCAGCGTCGTTTTATTTTTAACAGTGTCGAAGAATACCTCCGTCATGTTCTCCATGCATTGGAGCAGGATGATATTGAACCTCACAAGCAGGGGCTCGCCATTCATTCCATTCGTGCCGTCCCAGAAACCTGGCTTCGTCCCATCGCAGAATTCTGTGCCACCCATCAGTTACCGCTCCATGTTCACGCGGCTGAGCAGCGAAAAGAACTCGAAATTTGTCAAAAGGTCTACGGCACATCGCCCATCGGCCTGCTCTTGAAACACGGTGTCTTAGGTCCAAACACGACTGTGGTACATGGCACCCATGTCGATTCAGCCGATTTGGAAGCCATGGCTACAAGCGGTGCCACGGTATGCATTTGCCCTTCAACAGAACGAAACCTCGGCGACGGTCTCGCCCCCATCGCGGACTATTTAAAACATCAAATTCCGCTGGCGATTGGAACCGATTCTCATGTGCGGATTGACGCGGTGGATGAGTTAAGATCGCTAGAGGATCATGAGCGGCTACGCCTCGAGCGACGCCTGGTGTGGCTAGACCATGTGCCGAGTCTCGCTGAAGGGTTAATTTCCGTTGCATGTCAAAATGGCCAGCGATCGTTGGCGCCTTTTCAGCCAGCCCAAAACACCGATGAGGTTTGGATAAAGATTCCCGTCCATCTTCAAGAGGCACCGGCGGAACATACCATTCAGGACTGGTTACTGGGTGGCAGCGGTAGGGATATTTCGAGGGTGAAAATTAACGGAGAATGGGTCCTTGAGAACGGGATTTCGACCCGTCTGGACGAACAAGGTCTGGGTGAACGCGTGGGCAAGCTCCTCGCCAGATATCAAACCGCGACTGCCGGCTAGGATGCCCCCGCACAAACGAGGACTTTGGCACCCTCTTCAAATAAAATCTCGATTTTGTTGTGGTCTTTCAAAACAGTGACCAAACCCAAGCCAAATTTAACGTGACGTACCAAATCTCCTTTTTCGAAGGTCGATTTTGGAGAATAAGTTTTCGCCGTTGAAGGGTCTCTGCCCGCCATCAGCTCTTGGTAATGATTCGCCTTCACCATACCCGCAGAAAGTCGTTTGCTCTTGCTGCGCAAAGCTTCTTTAATCTCTTTGCTCCCTGTGGCCCGAGATTTCGGTGAATCAGACCTGAATTTGTGGGTAGACCCACAAGTATTACATTGGGCCTTGACGGGAACCTTTTCGACCATCGCCACAACGGTATGCGCCAAAACCAATTTACACTTGGTACACCAAGAATCTGCGTTTCCACCTACACTAAATCGACCCATGATTTGCCCGATACCCTTTCTTTGGATTTCAGCCCAAAAAGGTTGCCACAAGTGCCCAGTTGGGTCATGATCTCACGGTTCAAACACCGTATGAGGAGAAAAACCCATGGGTTTATTAAAACGTATTTCTAATGTGATTCGATCGAATGTCAATGATTTAATCGATCAAGCGGAAGACCCCCGAAAAATCATCGAGCAAACCATTGCAGATATGCAGGCCGAAGAGAAAAAGGTCAAAGGTAAGCTGGTAGAGGTGATGGCCCTGTTGAAAAAGACAGAGGCAGGCGCAGAACAGGCTGAAACTAAAGCTCAAGAATGGGAGCAGAAAGCCATGCAAGCGGTCAGAGCAGGCAACGATGATTTGGCCCGTAAAGCGCTCGAAGAAAAGCAAAACTATGATGCCATGGCTGAGGAGAACCGGTCCGGTGTGGCGCAACAGCAAACCTACGTTGAAGAACTGAAAAAAGGAATGGCCGCTCTTAGTGAAAAAGTGGCTGAAGCAAAACGCAAAAAGAATGAGCTGATCTCGCGTATCAATGCAGCTGAGGCACAACAACGAACCCAAGCCACAGAAACCATGACCAAAGACCATTTGGCTGATTCTTCCGCCTTTGACACTTTCGATCGCATGGCAGAAAAAATTGGAGATACCGAAGCACAGTCCGAAGCGATGATGGATTTGGTGGGTGAAGAAGAGAGCGCGCAAAAAGCAGAGGCCGAGGTAGAGGCCATGTTCAACGCCCAGGAAAACGACGACGCCTTGGCCGCCCTCAAAGCCAAAATGGCAGGCGGCGATACCGGTGCTGCAAGCAGTGCTTCATCGCCAAAGGCAGACCCCATCGAAGACGAACTCGCAAAAATGCGCGCGGCTCTTGAAGGTGATGACAGCAAGGGCGACTAGGCTAGACCAAAACGTTCTTCGCAGACTGCAGTTGTGCTTTACGGGAGTTGATGCGCAGCGAGGCGGTCCCCAGCCATAAACCGGAGTGCCCCACCTGCATGACTGGCGTTTCCCAATGACTTTTATGGGCGGAGACTCGGTGCGGTTTTTCCAGAAAGGTATGGGTATGACCGCCCACCACGTAATCCACCCCCGGCACGTCCTTGGGCCAATCCACATCGCCCACCTCGCCTTGATATCCCTCGTGCCCCAAATGACTTAAACACACCACCACGTCGCATTGGCGCTCACGCAGAAGCTGCACATGACGTTTGGCGGCTTCCCGTGGGTCTTTGTATTTCACACCGGCGCACATTTTACTATTAACCAAACCCTCAAGGGCAATGCCCAGGCCGAAAACACCGATTTTATAAGGCCCTTTTTGGAAAATGTGGTGCGGCGTAACCCGATCTTCGAGGGGCGTCCCCCTGACTTCATAGTTGGCTGAAACAATCTTCATGTCCGGGGCAAACCCGAGGGCTTTTCTAAGTTGTTCAATCCCGGCATCAAACTCGTGATTGCCTAATACCATCCCGTCATAGCCCAATGCCTGAAGCATTTTCATGTCCATTTCACCATGGTACCGATTAAACCACGGGGTGCCTTGGAACACATCACCGGCATCTAAAACCAAGCTATATAGATTCGATGACCTTGCCTTTTTCAGCGCCGTTGCCCGACGTGCTACCCCTGCTCGGCCGGCGTAAGGGCCTCGGTCAAAAGGTTCGAGCCGGCTATGGGTGTCATTGGTGTGGAGTAAGGCGATACTGCCAGCATCCTGGCCCAAGGTACGCTTAGGGAGCAGCAACGTCGGGGCCACAGCAGCTGCACTCTGGATGAATGTCCTGCGAGAGAGTTTTTGCATCACCCACCTCCTTCCACGACACGATCATCAAGATAGGGGGTAACCCCACCGGCCTGCCCAAGGTTATCGAGGAAAGCAGCCTCTATGAGGTCACGCAGGAGCAATCCCGTGTAAACTGCCTGAACGGACGCATCGATGGGATAATTAGAACCCCCGCCAAACACGTAGTCATTGGTGCATATTTCGTAGGTCTGGTGGATATCAAATGGAGTGCCCTGGATTTGAAATTGTTCGCCAGGCATGGTGTAGGACATCCCGGAGATAGGGTCCCCTCGCTGAGCGATGCGGTTAAGGATATTTTGAACTTGTTGGCCCTTCGCCGAAAAGATCACCACACTGTTATCAAAGGGCATAACCTCTGCAACTTGACCAGCAGTGAGTTCCCCTTGGGGCAAATCCACTCGCAGTCCGCCTTGATTGGTGAAACAAAAATCAACATTACGACCAGCCTGTAATCTCGTCTGTGCCAGCATGGCGTCAGCCACGAAATTACCGAGCGATGATTGCGGCTTACCACGGGTTAATGGCCCCAGCAGTCGCCCCACCACCCTTTGGGAAAAGGCCTGAATTTCCTCGCGAAAGGGTGCCAATTGCCGTTCGATATCGGGATCCGGCTCTATCCCGTCATCAATGACCTTCGCCACGGCATCTGAAGCCACTTGAAAAGCGGGTCTGCTCTGTGCCGGCTTGGGCTCCGGCTTGATGTTGGTGGCAGAGGCACAGCCAAAACTTAACACCAGGGTGAAAGCGCTAAAAAATTTTAAGGCAACTGCCATTGCACCCCCAACACGGGTTGCATCCCGTTACTTTGTCCGCGGAGTGGCTCAACTGCCAAAAGCGTGGGCCGTACTTTGCCAGCCTCTGATCTAATAGGTCGCCTTTCACTTTTTAGCCAACGCATGGCGCCCCACCTATAAATCATTTCACCCACGAAGGCACCAGCCGCCGCGCCTGCCAGCCCAGCCCACGCTTGCGCGGACCCTGAATCAATGCCGGGGGCAAAAAAGCGGTCGTTGCCAAGGAGCAAGTCCACCAAGCCCACGGTGCCCGCAGCACCTCCCGCGAGCACCACGCCACTGAAAAATATCGTGCCCGCTTGAATGGCGTTGGGTTTTAAAGGGGCGGAGGCCATGGAGACCAAAGTGCCACTTAGCCCCATGGATAAAAAAGTAAGGCCAGTGGTTCCTTCGCTGTTAAACCCCACACCCGTTGCCAAAGCGAGAGCACCAGCACCCACCAACACCGACGAATAGGCACCCAACAACATGCTGCCGTGGTTGGTTTGCCCACTGGCCTCCATGGAAAGAGCCAGTAATGTTCCACCCACCGCGCCGGCCAAGCCCCCGGTGTATTCTGCCCCCACGGGCCTGCCACGGTCCCCAAAAAAGTTGCCGAGCCCAATGCCACTCATCAGCCCCAGTGTGGTGTAATGGGTAAAGGCCTGAGCGGCTTGTAGGCGCGCGTCTGTGACAGCGGCGTATCCCAGTCCTAAGCTGGTTCCAATGCCGAGCCCCAACATGCTGGAAAGCATGGCAGCACTGGGCTGGCCGTGGTTGGGTCCCAGCTGCAACGGGGTGCTCACGCCTCCCAAATAGGTTCCAAGAAAGGCACCATAAACCCCAGACAATATGTACGAAGCAGTTCTTGGCACATCCATATTTTGCTTTAGCACCAAATCAGGGGGCGGCACCGGCACGCCTTTCCCCGGCAATCCTTGCGCGTGCGCTAGAGGGACACCAGCGCTTGCCATGAACAAAACAAGCCAAAAAACCTGAAAATGGGGGTTTCGCATTCTCAAAATGGGAAATTTAATTCGCAATAGAACCGCTTTCACCTTGTTGTTTTCCACCACTTTCTTTACCTAATTAAGGCTGACAGACCAAGAGAAACGAGACCCTAAAATGGCACCACCCATCCTCAGCCAAGATATACTAGAAAAAACCCTCGAAATCGCCATGTCCACCGGCGCTGATTACGCCGATGTTTATGTCCAAAAAAGGAAGACCACCGGCCTTTCATTAGACAATGGAGAAATACGCTCTTCAGCGGCGGGCCAAACAGCCGGCGTGGGCATTCGGGTTACCCAGGGGGCATCGACCGCCTATGCCCATTCAGAAGATTTAAGCCCGGATGCTATTTTTGATTGTGCGCGAACGGTTTCCAAGCTTGCCAAAGACAACGTCGCCCCGGCCGTCAACATCGGCCTAACATCCAGAGCTGAGGGAGATTTTGCCAAAGCTTTGCTCCCGCCCACAGATATCACCCTCGAGCAAAGACTCGAACTCCTCCAACGGGGCGAAGCAAAGGCACGCACACTTCGCAACGACATCGACCGTATTCTAGGATACTACGGAGACACCGATGAGGTGGTCCAAATTGCAACATCAGAAGGTGACCTGTTCTCTGACAGCCGCTGTATTTGCAGGCTAAGTTTGCGCACCATTATCAAGGACAAAGACGGCAAAAGACGCGTTGGAGTCTCTGGGGGCGGTAACCGGGAGGGGTTTTCCTATTTCAAGGACCATTTTCAGCCTGAGGCCATGGCGGCAGAAAGCATCCGCATGGCCGAGGCGCAACTTGGCGCAAGGCCCGCTCCGATTGGGGAACAGACGGTCGTCGTTGGGCCCAAGAGCTCGGGCGTTCTTTTGCATGAAGCGGTCGGGCATGGCCTCGAAGCCGATTTCATACGGAAAAAGACCAGCCTTTTCACCGGCAGAGTGGGAGAACTGGTGGCATCGCCTTTGGTGACCGTGATTGACGATGGGACCCTGCCCGGCATGAGAGGGTCGCTCAATGTCGATGATGAAGGCACCCTACCGCGCAGAAATGTATTGATCGAAAATGGCATTCTAAAAGGTTTCATCAACGACAAATTAAATGCCAGACTCATGGGCACCTCTCCAACGGGGAACGGCCGCCGACAAAGCTTTCGTTGTATCCCCATTCCCAGAATGACCAGCACCTTTATGCTTGGCGGCCAGGATGACCCCGCAGATATAATTAAGGGGGTGCAAAACGGGTTCTATTGCCGTGCCTTTGGGGGCGGTCAGGTCAATATCGGCAATGGCAATTTCGTTTTCGAAGTTCAAGAGGGATACCTTATCGAAGATGGTAAAATCACTGCCCCCGTAGAAGGCGCCACCCTGGTCGGCAATGGTCCAGAGACCCTTTCTAAAATCGCTGCCGTTGGACACGACTTGGATTATGACCCTGGGGTTTACACGTGCGGCAAAGACGGCCAAAGCGTTCCGGTCAACGTTGGGCAACCCACCCTTCGTATCGATGGCATCACTGTGGGTGGAACTGGACAGGAGTAACCATGACCAAAACCATAAATCCAGCCCAGCTCGAATCTGAAGCGCTTCAAACCGCAGATGCGCTATTGGCCACCGCCAAACGTCTGGGAGTGTCCCATTGTGACGTTAGCATGGGCAAAGGTGCTTCCGTTGACGTATCGGTACGTGAGCAAGAAATCGAAGAACTGAGTCGTTCATCTCAACGTGCGTGCGGCATTCGTGTGATCGAAGAAGGTCGGGTGGGGTTTTCGGCCTGGGCCGACGTTCCCCAAAACGAGCAAGAGCGAGAAGAAATGGTTCGAACCGCTTTGTCGTTGTCCCGAATGTCTACGGCCAGTGAACACAATGTTTTGCCCGTTTGCACAGCGCCCATGGGAGATGCGCTCCAAGAGCAGCTGGCACCTTTGAAAAAATGGGACCCCAAGGTCGCCGAAATGTCTACAGACTGGTGCCTTGACCAAGCGATGGCCCTCGAAAAAGCCATCATGGAAACCGAAAACATTGCCATGTCCAATAATGTCGGAGCGTCCCAAGGCTATGGGGTGTTCGCATTGGCCAGCAGTAACGGATTTCGGGGGGCCTATTCAGGAACCACCTGCTCCTTAGCGGGAGGCGCATTGGTGCACGACGAAGGGAACAAAAGAAGAACCGGAATGTGGTGGACCGCTCACCGTTTTCTTGATGAGCTCGAGGAAGGTGAATCCATCGCGCATAAAGCCGCGCAACGGGCCCTTCAAAAATTAGGGGCAAAAGCCATCGCATCGACAAAGGTGCCGGTAATCTTCGACCCCATGATGGCCAAAGGATTCTTTTCAGCTGTACTGAGCGGAATGGACGGGGACAGCGTGTCCAAAAAGGCCACTTTTCTATGGGATCAAAAAGAAAACCAGATTTTAAAGGCAGGACTCCGACTTTACGAAAACCCATTGAAAGCCGAGGGATTTGGGTCCACCCCATTTGATGGCGAAGGGGTTAAAACCGTGGCCCAGGACCTCATCAATGAAGATGGCTTGATGACCACGTGGCTGCATGACGCTCAATCCGCCCACCGCCTCAAAGAGGCTCCCACGGGCCATGCGCGTCGAGGGTCCAGTGGCTTACCAAGCCCAGGGATTTCCAACGTCCAAGTATTAGGTGGGGCTGGTGATTTGGAAAGCATTATTCAATCTACCTCTAAGGGGCTTTTGGTGACGTCTCTCATGGGTCACTCCCCAAACATGATCACAGGGGAATATTCTCGTGGCGCAAGTGGCTTCTGGATCGAAAATGGAGAGCGTGCTTTTCCAGTTGAAGAGATCACCATTGCCGGGTCAATGCTTGAGATGATGAAGAATATCGATCACGCCGGCGACGACCTCGACACGCGGGGGTCTCTACAAGCGCCGACCATTCGATTTGCAGAGCTTTCTGTTTCCGGGAAGTAAGCTAAAATGTATAACCCAAGGCCAGACGCACCTCATGGTGATAACCGTTGATGCCGTAGCCCAGTAATGTTTGCTGGCGAAGGGCCAGGTCCCCCCACCCAACATACCAGCCTGGGCCAACGCCAAGGAGCGCTGTCCAATGGAGCTCAGTCTGTTTGTGATCGAGAGCGTGCATTTCAGTTAAGGTCATGCCCATTTGAGACAACACCACTATTTCGCACCCCAGACGAAAAAGTGACCCCTCCATCGAGGGCCCGAGTGCCACACCCAACTCACCGTTCATGGCAGACTGCTGCTGTCCAAAATCTTGTGTACCATTGCCCCACCCCGAATAGGCGCTCAGCCCCACAATGGCCCGCAGGGGGCTTGCCCAAACCTCTTCGGGCGCCAAGGTCCACGGCGTATATGTTTCCCAATTCAGATGCCATTTTGGTACTGCAGGAGAACGTGCAGCCCAAAATGATTCGGATTGGCTCACGCCCCAGCCCGCCCAAAGGTGATGCTGCCCTTTGGGAGGCGCCCCCCACAGCTGAGATGCATGAAAGCCGGACAAAAAGACCACAATCAAGCTCAAAAAGCGCATAAAGGGATCCTGTCCGCAGTGGCCAATGAGGAAAAACGCGTTGCAATTTCGGAACACAAATCAGCAGTATCAAATGTGTTTGGCAAACTTTCTAGAAGAAGCTGGAAAAACACATCAAAGTCAAAATCTTGGTCGGTGCCGAGGACCTCTCCAAGATGGAACAAGGTTTGATTAATTGCAGGGAGCATGACTTCTCGCAACAATTGATGGTCACGACCCACACCCTCCCAAATCGTCCTCGCCACCACGGACCCAAGACAGTAGGGACTCCAAGCTTGACCTGATAAAATGTCACCAGACGTTGTGAAATTTTGTGCGACACCACAACCGTCTACCAAGGCGTGCTCCAGGCTGTCATCGCCTAAATTGTCGTAGGTGGCCCTGTCGACGAAGTCGCTTTCAATATTTCGCCGCAAACTTTCTGCACCCAGCAATTCAGCGCTCACCACATCCAAATGTTCACTGTGGAAAGAGGGTTCCATAAAGCCAATATTTTTTGTGTATCCAATGGCGTTGATATCGGCCAAACCTTCATCCAAAGCACGGAGCAAATTGAGATTTCGTTGCTCAGACGCGCTCAGACTTTCGGTGGCACTCAAAATCGACTTCCAACGGTCAAATGCACTCGTGGTCCAAACGTTTTGGAAAAAGATGCGATGGTGAAACTCATGGGCCAAAACACCTTGATTCATCGCGTAAGGCACACCCTCTTGGTTGCCAACCGGGAAAACCATCCAGACGTCTACACCTGCCAAATAGACAGCGTTGTCCATTTGAATCATGGGCACTGGCAGCAGATTTGAGGGTACAATGTCGCCATAAAAGACCACGTAGCCTGGTTCTGTGGTGGCCGTGGACCGATCTCCAATATCATTGACATACCAGCCCCATATTTTTTCAAAACCAGCAAACGCAGACAAAGCCATCAAGCTGTGGAAATCCTGGGCGTGAACCACCTCGTCCCGTATCGCTAAGTGGGGTTCGAGGGTTTGGTCAAAATGAGACCGCGTCTGCGTTGCGAAACTCTGGGGTGTGACCTCAGAGGTTAAAAGGTTTTGCATGTCATCCCCCTCTAACAAACCACCCCCTAAGAACTTAAAATTCGCATG
The DNA here is from genome assembly GCA_002721815.1 of Myxococcales bacterium. Lineage (GTDB taxonomy): Bacteria > Myxococcota > UBA727 > UBA727. The sequence goes on along the minus strand of PBLQ01000059.1, from coordinate 24,582 downwards.
TTGCAGTTGGTAAATGTTCTCCACATTTGAAACTTGAACTTGCCGGAGTTCGTAGCTCGCGAAATCATCATTTGGGGCCACCACCTTCAGGGTGAGTTCCCCGCCAAGAGGCTCTGGGCCACAACCGAGAAAGCACAGGCCGAAAGCAAAGATGGCGATTGAGAGGCGTTTCAGATTCAAAATGGCATCTCCTGGGGCGAAGGGCCATCTGGTGTTCCATGCGGGGCTTTTTGGAGTACAAGTTCGCGAGGCAGGTGTTCCGCCTTCAATAAGATCGCGGCTGGTAAAAAGCCCAAGAAACCCATGGTGCCTGCTAAAGGTAAGGTCCATGGAGACGCCACCGCCATGAGTGCTTGGCACCCTCCAGCAGAAAGAACAGACCCCAGAAGTACGCCAGACAACCACCCAGGGTTAGCAATACAGGCACCCAGCCCACACATGGATGGCAAACAAATGAGGCCCGCTGCCGTTGCCATCCCCAGGGGAAGGATGGCCGGCTTATCGCGCTCAATAAGACCACGGGTTTCGAAACCGTCGATGTACACCAGTTGGTAGGCCACAGGGCCATGACCGGGTTTTCTTTTGATGATGAGTCCCTCCTCTGGCACCTTACCCAGACTTTCACCATCGAGGGTGAGATACCCCCCTGGAGGGTCTGTTTTGACGAGTGTGGTGTGCCCACAGCCTCCCAACAGGATCCCGGAAAAAATTATAAAAAATAAGCACTTGAACGTTATCAAGTTGGCTCCTAAGCGACGCAGTCCCTTAAAATATAGCAAAATATTGAGCCAGACACCCCCAGAATTGTGTCTTAGGGGCCTAAATACGTTGAATCGCGCTCTGTTTGAGGTATGAACCTAAGCGGACATCTATCTATGAGGCACAAATGACACGATACTTGGTGACGCCTGCTCTCCCCTATGCCAACGGGCCCATTCACATTGGCCACATGGTGGAACATGTTCAGGTCAACATTTTCGTTCGTGCATTACAAATGGCGGGCCACGAGGTCTTGTCCATTTGTGGCGCCGATTCTCACGGGACGCCCATAGAACTCAATGCCATGAAACAGGGCAAGAAGCCCGAAGCGTTTGCTCAAATGTGGCGAGATGCGCATGCGAAAAGCTTGGCCTCTTTTGACGTGACCTACGATGGGGGTTACGGAACCACACATACCAGCAGCAATGAAGCGCACGCCCACAAAATTTTTGCGGCCCTGCAAGAGGCTGGGCACATCGCCACCAGAGAGGTGGAGCAATACTTCGACCCACAAGAAAATCGATTTTTGCCCGACAGAATGATCAAGGGGACATGTCCAAAATGCGAGGCGCCCGATCAGTACGGTGATTGTTGCGAAAGTTGCGGTGCCACCTATAGGCCTACCGAACTTAAATCTCCCGCAAGCGTAATTTCTGGCGCAACCCCGGTTTTAAAATCCAGCCTCCATTACTTTTTCGAGTTGGGCGCCTATGCAGACCAACTCAAATCTTATCTGGACCGCCCAGGCGTTATTAATAGCGATACGCGGCACTACCTTGAGAGATGGTTTGAAGACGGCCTAAGAGATTGGGACATTAGCCGAGATGGCCCTTATTTCGGGTTTAAAATACCTGGTGAAGACAACAAATATTTCTATGTTTGGCTAGATGCCCCTATTGGCTATATTTCCCTCGCAGAAAAGGCAGCGAAGGAACGAGGCCAAGAGGTCTGGGATTACTGGAAAAACCCCGAGACCAAGATCGTTCATTTCATTGGCAAAGACATCGTTTATTTTCACACTCTATTTTGGCCGGCCATGCTCATGGCCGCTGGCTATAATCTGCCAGATACGGTCGCCGTTCATGGCATGCTTACTGTAGATGGTGAAAAAATGTCTAAATCGCGCGGCACCTTTATCATGGCAGACACTTTCGCAGAGCATCTCGACCCGCAAACGCTGCGCTACTATTTCGCCTGCAAACTCAACGACAACGCTAAAGATATCGATTTAAACCTTGAGGATTTTGCATTCAGAGTGAACGCCGATTTGGTGAATAAAATCGTTAATCTGACTTCCAGAACCGTCCCGATGCTGCATCGTTATTTCGAAGGGAAAACCGGGGCTATGGATCCGGCCGCAGAGCAAATGGTCCAAAATGTCCACGAGATTGGCGTTGGGGTCCCAGACCTTTACCTGGCTCGCAATTACGCCCAAGTGGTTCGCAACGTCGTCACAATGGCAGATGAAGCCAATAAATACCTTCAAGATTCTGCGCCATGGAAAACCGTAAAAGAAAACCCTGAATTGGCGCATGGGCAGTTGTCCACCGCACTGCATGTGGGCAAAGCGTGTCTTGCTTACCTCAAGCCAATCCTTCCGAAAGTTGCGGCACAAACTGAGGAAATGCTGGGTATGGCACCCGATTCATTCAATTTTGACAATGCCCTGACCATGATCGAGCCAGGTACCCTCCTCACCCCCTACCCCCGTTTGTTCGAACGCATCGACCCCAAAAAGGTGAACAAAATGGTTGAAACCTCAGCCCAACAGACCGCCAAGCCTAACAAAGACAAAGAAGTCAAAAAAGATGACACCATCAACATCGACACTTTTTTCAAAACGGACCTTCGTGCCGCCCTGGTTAAAACAGTGGAAGATGTCGAAGGCGCAGACAAACTGTACCGGGTTGAATTGGATGTGGGCGACCTCGGGCAACGACAAGTATTTGCCGGCCTGAAAGCCCATGTTGCGAAAGAAGACCTCTTGGGCACCATGGTGGTTTTGGTGGCCAACCTCAAACCTCGTAAAATGCGGTTTGGGGTCAGCGAAGGCATGATTTTGGCTGCCGGGGATAAAACCCCGGTGATGGTGACTGCACTTGGCGCCCAACCAGGCGATAAGATTTCTTAAATGGAGTAAATGATGAATCGTGTGATCAATTTTAGTGCTGGACCTGCAACTTTGCCGCTCCAGGTTTTGGAACAAGCCCAAGCTGACTTGGTGGACTACAAAGGCGCCGGAATGAGCGTCATGGAAATGAGCCATCGGTCCAAAGTGTATGATGAGATTCATAACGGAGCCATCGCATCCCTTCGCAAACTGATGGGGATTGGCGAAGACCACGAAATTCTTTTCCTTCAAGGTGGCGCTTCGCTGCAATTTTACATGGCGCCCCTTAATCTGCTGACCGTCTCTCGTAAGGCAGATTACGTGGTTACCGGTGCTTGGTCTCAAAAAGCCGTCAAAGAAGCCCAGCGCGTGGGTGAGGTGAATATCGCAGGCACCTCCGAAGCGGAGAATTTTAATTACATCCCTGAAGAACTGAATCTGACGCCCAATGCAGATTACGTGCACATCACCACCAACAACACCATTTTTGGAACTCAATTTCACGACACCCCCAATGTGGGTGATGTCCCCTTGGTGGCCGACATGTCCTCTGACATCCTGTCACGCCCCGTGGACATGTCTAAATACGCCATGATTTACGGTGGCGCTCAAAAGAACATGGGTCCTTCTGGGGTCACACTGGTTATCATTCGGAAAGATCTGTTGGAACGCAGTCAAAAAGAACTGCCCACCATGCTCAATTACCAAACCCATGCGAGTAAAAATTCCTTATTCAACACGCCACCCACTTGGGGCATCTACCTGCTGGGCCTGAATGCCCAATGGCTCCTTGACCAAGGTGGTTTGCCCGCGATTGCAGAGCTGAATGCAGCCAAATCAAAAATTCTTTATGATGCCATCGACAACAGTGGTTTCTACAAAGGCACGGCAGCCAACAAAGACCGTTCATGGATGAACGTCACTTTCACCACCCCCAACGCCGACCTCGATGCGAAGTTTATTCAAGCCAGCATTGAGGCCAAAATGACCAACCTGAAGGGTCACCGTTCCGTGGGCGGTATTCGTGCCTCCATCTACAATGCCATGCCTCTCGAAAGCGTGAAAACACTGGTGGCATTCATGAATGATTTCGCACAACAAAACGGGTAAAAAAACAACGCTACTTGTTCATGGCAAGTAGCGGTTCCCCTTTCGCTCTATCGGCCACGTTCAAAATCAATAGATTCTTGCATTTGCTGTAGGACTTTGAGGACGGCTGCGCGAAATTCGCTGTATTCCTCGGGTGACACCTCCACACAACGTCTCACCAGGTGGAAATCGATATCCACTGTCTGCGCACTCTTTTTGGTGGTTCGGGTGACATCGAAGCACCCGTGGTTAACCTTGATGTTTTCAGGAACGCTCGTTACCCGGTGCCCACTGGGAATATTGACTTGGATACGCTGTTTCATATGGCTGGGCGGGCCAATCCTTAAAGGTGTGGTCCTCTTTTCAAGGTTCACCAGTTGCCGCAATGGAAAAATGTTGGGCAATTGAAAGCGCCACCCTCGTTCTTTTTGCTGCAACGATGTGGTCACATCAGCCTCGAGCTTTAAAGACAATGGAGAAACGATATCCGTGTGGTTTTCAGCACTCGCATCCTTCAGGGAGGCACCAGGAAAAATTTGAGAGGCTAAAATCGCGTAGAACTTTTCTGCTTGCTCTTGAGAACGAAGTACTTTTCTAATTTTGGAAGCCCCGAGCCCGCGAACTTGAAGGTCCATTATAGCCTCCGCTGCTTTGGCACCCTCGATATCGATGCTCACGTTGTAATACTCCCACTGTTCGCTGGCATTTTGGTATGGGATGGGAATAAAGGCCCACTTCCCTGTTTCAGGGTTGAGCACCAAGCTGGTGGCGCCCTGGTCATCGTTCCGGAGCACGCCCAAATCAAGCCCATCGGTGGTTGGGTCCAAAAAGAAGCCGGACTCAAAGCCTTCCTGTTCGGGCACGTGAACAATGGCGTGGTTGAATTGCTGATTGGGTACTTCCACCTCGACGGCCCCGGCATTGGTGGTCCGCAAAATGGCAAAATTGAGTTTGATGCCCATTTGCTTGGCCAACAAAATGAGTAGCACTGCTTTGTCTTTGCAGTCCCCATATCCTCTTTCTAAAACCACTGGGCAGGCGTGAGGCTTCACACCAGCGATGGTATTTTCATAGTCTTGTTGGTATCGGATCTCCTGCGTTGCGTAGTGGTAGAGGCGGTCAAGTGCTTCTTTTTTAGTGTTGGTGCCTGCCGTGATTTCCATCGCGAGCTGTCGGAGTCGTGGCTCTTCGCGAAAAACGGTGGACAGCAAAGCTTTTTCCCAGGCGACATATTCGTCCCAGCTTTTCACCGTACTCAAAGACACGCGGTTCACCAAATCTCGCACCGGCGGCATGAATTGTTCGGGCACCAATGGGGCGACACCCTCAGCGGAAAATATGTGGACTTGTTGATTGCCCTCGTTTTTTTTCTGGTGCTTCACGTCACCTTGTATTTTGATGTTTAAATGCCGCTTTTCGTCGAAGGCCAGCACCCAACGTGACTTTTCCACTTGGTTTCCGGTTCCTTGAAAAAACCATGATGCAAAGTACTCGTTAGGCATGAACTGTGCTGGCATGGCGTAATGGACATATTGAACCACCACGACAGTTCCTTTTTCAACTTTCCGAAAACGGATATTACTGCCCCGGATGGACGATGCTTCTTGCCGGGCACCATCTGGCTGGATGGCATAGGCCTTCAGCAACCGTGTTTTTCCCGCATAGGGCAAATATGCTCTTATCATTTGGTCCCTACCCGTTTTGGTGACAGCCATATTCACCTGGGTCACCACGCGCTTGGCTGAACCATCGTTGGCCACTTCGGCTACCTCATCATCAAGCAGCGTCACAAAATGAGAGCCTGGCATCACATCCACTTGAGGGGCTCTTTGAATGGCCCTTTGAATTTCGTCATCTTGAGGGACCCAAGCCTCCATCCAGCCAAGGCCTTGAGGCTCCATGTATTCGATAAGATCAGCCAAAGCGGTGTTATCAGGGTCCCGTGACAAGGCCTCTTTGAAGAGCCCAATGGCAGCCTCTTGTTCGCCGCGTTCATGGGCCATGATGGCTTTCTCTCGATAGGGGCGCGCAAAATCTGGATCTTGCGCCACCATTTTCTCCAGCCATTTTTCGGAGGCAGCCGTATTGCCCATAATACGTTCCAAAACCGCCATTTTGAGCTTTGGCGAAATACTTTGGGGCACCAAATTGTTTTCCCATAAAGCGTATTTTCGGGCCGCACTGTAATCCAGGCTTTGCTTGCTTTTGTGGTAAAGCCGACGGACGTAACTCAGGCTACCCTTCTCGAGGTGATGGGCTCGCTGGTACTCTTGTCTCGCCTTTTTCTCGTACCCCATTTCTTGTAGGCAGGTGGCCAGCGCGTAGTGGCCCCTGGCCAAATCTGGCGCCCTTTCGGTGGCTTCCTTGGCCAGGCGACAAGCATCAACATACCATCCACGACCCGAAAAATGGTCTGCCAGTTCCAAAGCCAACCATGCACTTTGAGGCTGAGCTTCATATGCGTCGAGCAAATCTTGTTGGGCTTTGTCTTCGCGGTCACGGCTGGCATAAAAGTTCGCCCGCTTGCTCAGCAGGCCCGGCAATGAGTGGTTCGTTTGGCTGATGGCCCGGTTGATAAGATCGATGGTCTTGCCCTCTTCGCCGTTGACCAAAAAGGCATCGGCCATCGCTTGGATGGCAGCAATGCTGTTGATTGACGGTGTATTCAAAAGCTGGGCCACTTCTACCGCATCCTTCCAGTAACCTTGCTCCAAGAGCGTATAGATTTGGACGATGGGGTCCCTGAGGGTGCCTGTTTGAGATTCGAATTTTAGGCCAATCGCTCGCCCAACTGTACTTTGAGTCGCCTCGCCATGATTTTGAAGCTGAGGTGCAGTTCGGAAAGCTAAATTCCGCAAGGCATCCCCTTCTAGGTCCGTGGCTCTCACGCCCACCGTCCAGGAACCTTTTTGATTGGCACTTTTAATTAGAAGATGGTTTTCCCCTTGATTGACGGGTACCGTGACAACCACATTGTCGAAGTGGTAACCGGAGATATGTTGTTCGGACACCACCAGAGTGTTGTTCACCCAAACACGAATGGGGTCACTGGTGGAAATACGCAGTTGAATCTTATCGTCACGGGCACTGTTAAACCAAGTGGTCATGTAGGCAAGGGCCTGACGACTTGGAGACATATATTGGCTGAGGTACACCCGTCCTGAATGAGAGTTGCTGGTTTGGTTTCGCCATTTAATGGCGTGTAGAATCCCTTTTTCTTCACTGGCCAAATCAACCTTTTTCTCAGGCGCAAAGGGTGTAAAAAACCCCTTCCCTTGGTCGTTGTCTAAAACGCCCAGCAATGACCAGTCTCGCACGTACCCCAGTTTGGCATAGGCATCGATGGATTTCTCTAAATCACCGAGCTGAAAATAATAAGCCCCAGCCATGTCTAAAGCACGTGATCGCACCTCGCCACTGGGGTGTTTACCAGCAAGATGCTCGCATAGATTAATCATTTCCTGTTTTTGCCGGACGCTCAAGTCCAAGGTTCGCAGGCGGCCAAGCGCGTAGGCGGTATATGGCCAATTCGTATCCCTTGCCGCTTGCGACCAGTGCCACCAAGCCACATCGGGCCGCCCGTCGAGCATGCCTAGCACGGCCGCCATATCATGTGCGTCACCATGATGGGGGTGCGACTGTAACAGTTTGGCCACCTGAGTTCTGAGAGTATCGTTGTATTCGGGTGCACTGTAAAACAACTTGAGCAACTCCCGCACCTCGGGGGCGTCCGCAGATGCCCTCAGCGTCCATTCCCATTTGGCCGGGTAGGAACTTGGTCCCGGAAAGGATTGCATGGTGGCACACGCACCCAGTCCTGAAACTACAAGGAGCACTAAGCAAACTCTTAAAATAGGCTGAATCATGGATAACCTCTTCACCAAGCCTTAACTGGCCTTGGGTGTTTTTTCCTCTTGCGCGATGGCGTTACGTTCAATGATCTTATCTTTAATCTCGTCCCACTGGCCGATATCCGGAAACAGGTGCGCGCCGTCAAAAGGACACGTTTCCACCTCGGGGGCAAACTCGCTGCAACATGCTGGGCAGATTCGTTTTTTCACCTCAAAATGATGGGTGGGCTGCGGTACCATCGGTGTGAGTGGTTCCAGCAGGCTGCCATCGAGCGGGCACACCCCTCGATGCCCCGCCGGAAGAATAAAATCACATTTGCGACAAATTAGTCGGTCGGAGGCAGGGCCAATGGTGGAGGCCGTCCCACTCTTATACGGTCGCCCACTGCTGGGCTTGAGGGTTCCGGTAGCGGCATTCTTTCGGGTTTTGCCTCGAACAATGCGCTGATTGGGCCTGAGTGGTGGTTTCTGTTTGGGCTTGTTCCCTGTCAGGACTGGGACTGGCACCACGCCTGGCGCATTAGGCAGCTCCACATTTTTTGGAACATTGTCCGTATCTTGGTCATCGATTAGCCAAGCTCGTTTAGAGCCCTCTCGCCATTTCAATACGAACCAACCCAACAGGATCATTAACAAGATGGCCCCACCAGACCACAGAGGGAGCCCACTTGCATCGGTGGGGGGCCGAAGTGTGTTGGTGGTTGGCATGCTCCCTTTCGCCTTGGCAGCCATGGTGACTTGCGCCAACTGTATCGGGGCCACACCCGCATCTGGTACAGCAGGCTCTACGGTCGGCGTTGACGCCACTGGCATAGCAGCTGCGAGCTGTTGCGCGGCGACCGGCCGATCTTTAATTTCAAACGAAATGGTTTTTCTTTTGTTGCCCATACGGGCAGTAACCCGCCCTTTTTTGCGGTTGGTTTTATCGGAAAGGTAAAGGCATCCACGTTTCGTCAAGCGGCCTAACTTGCGAGAGCTTAATTTCTATTTTATTCGAGCCCAGTCGACACTACAGCCCTTTTTGTCTTGCGCTTCCACTTGAAAACAGCGTTTTTCCCCACGATACACAACGGGTTTCGGCTCGCCTTTCGCCACCAAGCGAACGGGTTCACCCACGACGTTACATGACATCGGCGGATTTTCCGTTTGAGATGGCGCCCCCTCTAAAACAACTGCTTCTTCTGGTCCAGACGGCTGTGTGTCAGCAGCTAGATTTTCTTTCGGGTCTTGCATGGGTGGCACAAAAGCCAGTTTGGTGACCCTTTTGACTTCCAACTCGCATAAGGTGCCCCCCTTACGAAACGAACGCACGTTGATGCTTTTAAAAATGATTTCATTATTTTCGCTGTTTTGGATTATTTCATGCGTGGATATTTCCGTTCCTTGAACCACGCGTTTTGACTGGCATTTAAAACTATTTCGTGAACCGGATGTGTTTTGTTCGGTTACTTCCAAACTCAGGTTTTGACCTTCACAAATCCGCGAGCCAAAGCGTCTGCCCGCCCCATTGGCCTCCCAATGTCCTTCGGTGACGGAAACCTGAACCCTTTGTCCCTCAGTGTTTTTTTCAAAGGCCTTTGGGGAGCCGCAAAAGACCCCCCAGTTTTTGGTGCCAACGGAAATCTCATCACGCTTTACTTCATAGACGCCAGGTGTGGGTGAGCCGGCCGCCACCATCCCGCCCAGAACTAAAGCCATCCATGTGTTCATTCCACCGTCCGAAAAGCCCACGGGTGGTTTCTAAGTGTTTAGAGGGACTGATCCACTCAAACGGGCTTGACCACCTCATATTCGGGTTTACTCTTACCCCTGTTCCAAGAGCAAAAAAAGACTTTTCGGTAGAAATATACGTTTTTTCAGGGAGTTAAGCATGGGAAAGATTATTGGAATTGACTTAGGAACCACCAACTCAGTGGTGAGCATCATGGAAGGCAACGAGCCAAAAGTGATCACCAACGAAGAAGGTGCGCGTACCACCCCGTCCGTAGTGGCATTCGTCAAAGACGGTGAGATTATCGTGGGGCAATCGGCTCGCCGGCAAGCCATTACCAATCCAGAAAACACCGTTTTTTCCACCAAACGCTTCATTGGGATGAAACACAGCGAAGCATCCCAAGAAATCGGCCGCGTGCCTTACGACTGCGAACCACTCGACAACGGCGATGTGGGCTTCAAAATCAATGGTAAGTTGGTTACCCCACCCGAAATTTCGGCGAAAGTCCTTCAAAAACTCAAGCGCGCTGCTGAGAACTATCTGGGCGAGCCTGTTGCAGAAGCAGTGATCACGGTTCCCGCCTACTTTAATGATTCCCAGCGTCAGGCCACCCGCGATGCAGGTCGAATCGCAGGCTTGGAAGTGAAACGTATCGTGAACGAACCTACGGCTGCAGCCCTGGCCTACGGTCTCGATCAGACAGAGGACAAAAAAATCGCTGTCTTCGATTTGGGTGGCGGTACCTTTGATATTTCGATTCTTGAAGTGGGCGAAAACGTTGTGGAAGTTATCTCAACCAACGGGGATACCCATTTGGGTGGCGATGATTTCGACAACATCCTCATGACCTATTTTGTGGATGAGTTCCGCAAAGATCAGGGAATTGACGTATCCAACGATAAAATGGTGGTTCAGCGCCTTAAAGAGGCGGCCGAAAAGGCCAAAATTGAGCTTTCCAGTACCCTGGAAACAGAAATTAACCTGCCATTCCTCACGGCAGATGCTTCCGGGCCGAAACACCTGACCATGAAGCTCACCCGAGCCAAGTTTGAGCAGCTCATCGAGCCTTTCGTTCAACGCGCTCTTGAGCCCGCTCAAAAGGCGCTCAATGATGCTAAAATGAAGGTTGGCGAAATTGATGAGGTCATTTTGGTGGGCGGCTCCACCCGTACGCCCTTGGTCCAAGAAACGGTGAAAAAGTTCTTCGGCAAAGAGCCCAACCGTTCGGTGAACCCTGATGAAGTTGTCGCCTTAGGCGCAGGCATCCAGGCTGGCGTCTTGTCCGGCGATGTCAAAGACTTGCTCCTTTTGGACGTCACGCCTTTGAGCCTTGGCATCGAAACTTTGGGCGGCGTTACCAGCGTGTTGATTCCACGAAACACCACCATTCCGGCCAAAAAATCGGAGATTTATTCCACCGCGGCAGACAACCAAACTTCTGTTGAAGTGCATGTGGTTCAAGGCGAGCGAGAAATGTCCGCTGACAATCGCACCTTAGGCCGGTTCCATCTCGAGGGAATTCCACCTGCACCAAGAGGCATGCCGCAAATCGAAGTGACTTTTGACATCGATGCCAATGGTATTGTGAATGTTTCAGCCAAGGACAAAGCCAGCGGCAAAGAACAGAAAATCACCATTACGGCAAGCTCCGGGCTGTCTGAAACTGAAATCGACCGCATGGTCAATGATGCAGAAAAACATGCTTCTGAAGATAAAGAGCGTCGTGAAGTCATCGAAGAGCGCAACAAACTCGACAGCCTTATCTACGCGACAGAAAAGGCCATTGAAGAGCACGGCGACAAGGCACCCGAGGATGCCAAGGCCGCGGTTCAAGGGGCGTTGACCGAGGCGAAGGAAAAGCTCGACAGCCAAGACTTGGCCGTTTTGAAAGCAGCCACAGAGGCCCTGAGCCAAGCCAGCATGAAGATGGGTGAGCACATTCACCAAACCGCTTCTCCGGACGCAGGCGCGCCAGGAGCGGCACCTGAAGCTGAAGCGCCACCCGCCGATGACAATGTGGTGGATGCAGAGTTTGAAGAAACCAACTAGGTTGACAAACCCAAGCCCTAAAAAAACGCTTCCTTTGGAGGCGTTTTTTTTTGCCTATAATTTAGTTGAAGGGGTTTTTTCGCCGATAGCTTCGCATAAAGAATAAGCCCAACAGCCATAAACCCGTCTCGGCGTTAGACCCGCTGTTCTCAGCCCCACATTGGCAGCCCCCATCCAGTGGTGGGAGTTGCTCGTCATCATCATCGCCGGCCCCATCATCTCCATCGTCATCACCGTCATCTGGGTCTGGAAAATCAACACCTGGCAAATCATTTTCCCCTGCGTCGGGCTCATCGTCTTCAAGATCGCTATAGGTGCCGCCGTCTTCAGCCCAAAAACCACCGTCTGCGAAGACTTCTGGCACCCCAGCATCGGGAACACACGGGCCACAATCAATTTCTCCCCCACAACCGTTATCGGTCAGGCCGCATGCATTGGGCATCAGCTCACAGGTTAATGGTGTGCATCCACACCAATTGGGATACCCGCCACCGCCACAGGTTTCGTGCCCGTAACACTCGCCACAGAAAATGGTACGATCGCAGCCATCAGGGACTTCACCACATTCAGCGCCCACCAAATCACAGGTGATGGGCGAACAGCCACATTGATTGGCGATGCCGCCTCCCCCACACGTATTGGGCTCAAAACAGTCGCCGCAATCTTTCACCCCACCGCAGCCATCCAGGATTAAGCCACATTGCGCGCCGATATCCTGACAACGTACCGGGTACATGTTGGAATCGTTGTCATCACAATCTGTAAGAATCGATTGGTCGAGCTTGGCGCCTGGCGGAAGTTCTTCGTCAACGCAAATATCTTCGGACCCAAAATCGGTAAACCCATCGCCATCAGTGTCCCACCACACTTCGTGGCCATTCCAAACAAAGGGGTTTGTATCATCACAATCATCGCCGGCTGGTTCTTCGAAATAGCCGGCAGGGATATAATCACCCAGGCACAAGGTGGTAGGCGCTGACAACGTTTTACCATCGCCATCCAAATCTTGGTACAATTCCAATGAGCGATACAGTGCGAAGACATTATCATCACAATCCGTACCATCCTGAGAATACCCGTAACGGAGGGTTTCTCCAGAGCAGACAAGCTCCAAGTCTCCCGCGCCGTACCCATCAACGTCATTATCGTGATAGCCCGCCAGCAGTTGGTATTCTTCTACCTTGTTATCGTTACAATCATTACCGGTTGGCGTGGGATAGTAAACATGCGGCAGTTCTGGACCGGAGCAGACGTCCTCCGCGATAATCACTGTGACACCATCATTATCAAAATCGGCATAACCAGTGAGAAAACGATACAAGAAGGGGTTGTTATCGTCACAGTCGTTGCCAAAAGGCTCTGTGGACCAGCCTGGAAGCAATACCCCGGCCGTGCAGACGTATTGAATGCTGCCGGTGGTCACCCCGTCCATATCTTCGTCGCGATAGGCCGACATTTGTGAGTAAGCGTTAGGGTCATCATCGTCGCAATCGCCCCCAACCAAGGCCCAGCCCCGCAAACCCCAGTAATCCATGTTGTCGGATGCACAAACAGGGTTTCCATATCCAGTCCCAAAGTTATCGCCATCAAGATCTTCAAAGAATGTAATCTGCATGTATCGATTGGGGTCAGTGTCATCACAATCGAGCCCTTCGGTCTCAAAGGTATAATCTAAGTCTGAAGGAACATCGCCCCAACAGTCAAAAAGTGGAACGCCCCAATGCCATCCATCGTGATCTTTATCTTCATAACGATCTTTGAGTTCAAATTTTAAACTGTTGAGGTCGTCACAGTCGCCAGGAATAGGTGCCCATCCAGGGGGGTATTCATCCCCTACGCACCGATTGACGGGCGCTCCAACGCCGTAACCATCTCGGTCAATATCTTCCCAGGCATCATCCCATCTCCAGTAACGCGCATCGCCATCATTACAATCTTCGCCCAAAGAACCATTGGTGTAGCCCTCAGGTTCCGTATCCCCAATGCAGATGCTGGTAGGCGTGGTCCCAACGCTGTATTGGTCACCATCATTATCGAGATACAATAAAATAGATTGGTAAAGGTCGCCATCCGTATCATCGCAATCATCGATGCTGCTTTGGAAAGGTTGATACGTTCCTGGGAGCGTTAGGCCGGAACACACAGTGGCCATCGTGCCCACCGTATAACCATCAAAGTCTTGGTCTTCAAAACCGGTCATGTTCTGAAAAACACTGCCATAGGAATCATCACAGTCGTTTCCATAGGGCGAATCTTTATAACCGTAAGGCGCACTGCCATCCGAGCAGATATAGATAGAGGCCGGCAAGGTAAATCCATCGCCGTCAGTGTCTGCGTAAAGATTCATTTCGACGTATCGATTGGCATCCGTATCATCACAATCAATATCAGTGGTGGGCGACGCCAACATGCCCTCTGGCAATGCATCATTGGTGCACACTTCAGTCAGAACATCCACGGAGTAAGAATCGCCATCTTCATCCGCGTACCCCCAAAGGTATTGCCATGCATTGGGGTCACTGGGAGAACAGTCCCCGTCAACAGCACTGTAAAAATCGAGTGGCTCATCACCCAGGCAAAATGTGATTGAAACACCCGAGCCGATTCCATCATTGTCTTCGTCAAAATATTGTTCGACCGATTGATAACGGTTTTCATCGATATCGTCACAATCCAGGTTATTGTCAGTATAAAACTGTGGCTGCTCACATTCATCACTGGTTTCATGGGCATCGCCATAGCCGTCCTGATCTAAATCTCGGTACCACAAAAAAGTGGTGATGTTTGGGTCTTCATCATTACAGTCACCGCCGATGGTGGTGTAATTTTCGGGAGAAACACAGGTGGTGACAAAGACATCGGCCTTACCAATTTGGTCATCATCAAGATCTTCGTACCAAGTCGGTGTGCCTTGAGTGGGCGCTGAAGACGTATAAGGCAGAAAATTGGCGTTGGCACAGTAATGGTTGCCGGAACCATTGTCCGGGTGACAACCGGGATGAGATATAAGATTGGTTCGACTGGGGCTGGTATTGGTTCCAAAATCCCAGCTGCCACAAGGGTCGCCCAATTCTTCACCATTGGTTTGACCGTCTGCATCTGCGTCCAGCGTCCAGAGACTTGACCAATCCACGATTGGATTCAGGTCATCGTAGGTCAGGTGTAAAAGAACCTGATCGCCAAAAACGTTGAGGCCAGTGCCCGCCCCTGCCAAGTGGCATGTGTCGCAAGAAAATGTGTTCTGATTGGGAATCTGCTCCATCATGGCATTGGTGGCATGAGCTGACGGCACAACGGCAAATGACCCGATAGCAAGCATCAAAACGACCCATCCACGGGTCACTTGTGACGATATTGCCTTCATCACCGTCTTCCTCGATTCCTTCTCATTGCCATCCCGAGCACCATGAGCGCGAACATCCAGTTGTGCTTGGCAAAATCATTGGGCATTTGGTCTCCAAAACACCCCGCAGCGGGTGCTTCTTCGTCGGGTGGACCTGAATTGGGTGGTTCGGGGTCACCGTCCTCATCCTCCTCCTGATCATCATCCGCTTCATCAGTCCCTTCGTTGGCCTGTCCCGCATCATGAACAGACGTACCCGCTGAATCCCCAGTCCTTCCTGCGTCCCTCGTCATATCTTCGGACCCTGCATCCGATGTCTCTGGACAAGGGCCACAGTAGGTGCCAGGGGGCGGACACCCATCGTCGATAATCCCACAGGCATCCGGAAGGTCCTCGCAGGTGAATGCGGGAACCGTCCCATTATTATCGTCACAATCTTGCCCATACTTTATGGCGGTCCAGTGCTCTGGTAGGCCACCATCACCACAAATGATGCGGCCTGAATCAGACACCCCATCCTGGTCTAAGTCCGGGTAACCAAAGGCTTCTTTAAATTTTGCACCCTCCGTGTCATCACAATCTTCGCCCAGACTTCCTGCGCTGTAGCCATCGGGTTCTTCTGCGCCCATACACACCTCAACCAACGCACCAAGGGTATAGCCATCTCCATCTTCATCCACGTAGCGCCAGGCCGTTTGGAAATAACCCGCGCCTGACGTAGGGGTGTCATCACAATCGGCATCAGACTCGGACCAACCGACGGGCGCAATGTTACCCGTACAAACATTGGTGGCATCTCCAGCCCCAAAACCATCTTCGTCCAAATCTGGGTACAGTGACAGTTCTTTGAAAATCTCTGGGTCGTCGTCATCACAATCGAAAAATTGGGGTGTGCATTGCCCTTCGCTCTCGAGGCAGTCCATACCCGCCGGACAATCAGCAAGATTAACACAAGCGGAAAATTCAACGAACCCCTCCGCCATTTGACCCGCCTGACAACGCCATTGTGGCGCATCGTGGGCATATCCGTCTCCGTCCACATCAACCGCTACCCAACGCAGGGATGCCACCGCGGGATCGGTGTCGTCACAATCCTCACCTGTGGTGGAAAAGTTGCCTGGCAAGGTGCTGCCAGAACAAACCCATTGCAGCTGTCCACCGCCCTCGCCATCTAAATCGCCATCCACATAACCAGGCAACAGTTGATACACTTCGGCAATATCGTCATTACAATCCGAGTCGTTGGACACATAGCCGGCGGGACCTGCATCGCCGATGCACATCAGGACCTCAGGGCCCGCCCCAAAACCATCGCCATCTTCATCGGCATAAACGGAGGTTTCGGACCAAATGTTAGCGTTTTCGTCATCGCAATCTCCTTGCGTACTGGCATAGCCAGCAGGGGGCTCACATTGCGCCAAAAATGCACCATTGCGCCCAACCCCATCTTCATCTTGGTCAAAAAACCAAAGGGTCGTACCCCCTAAGGGGAAGTCAGAAGTTTTATCAGGGTCTTCGGCCGCGGAGATAAAATCAGTTCGGGCCGTTTCTTCTCCCGGCAACCAGGCACCACACGGGTCACCGAGTTCTTCACCGTTAGATTGGCCATCGCCATCTGAATCCAGGTTCCAAATCCCCTCCCAATCATACCCATTGGCCGCGAAATCGAGGCCGAATTGCGTGCGGGGAGAGCCGCCCCCGGAACTGTGACACGGCAAACAAGAACCGCCATCACTATGTGGGACACGCGTGAGGTAATTGGGGACCGCGCCCACGGGATTTGCCAGCCCAGAAAAAGTCGCTAAGCTACTAAAAAATAGAGCTTTTATCCCGATAGGACCTTTAAGAAGAAGTGGGCGCGTCATACTGATTCAAGTGTAGCCTGTTTCAGGGCTTTCAGCCATTTTGTGTCAAGAGTCTCCAGGTCAATGCCCCACCATCGAGGTAGGATACTGTTTCAAATCCAGATTGAAGCAGGATGCGAGACGCCAAATGGGCCCTTCGCCCCGCTCTGGAGAGCAAGACCACCGGCTTATTTTTGTCCATATCGACCATGGCCCCCCGCAACTCCTCTAAAGGAACGTGAACGGCGTAACTGGGCCATTGGTCCATATAATCCCCGTCCTGGCTCACATCCAACAAATTAAAATCTAGATTTTGTTGCAGTTGGAAAAGCAGTTGATCGGTGGTCATGGGATGTGCCTCGCCCTTGAGGCACAATGCAGACAACGCACCTGCTTCCTTCACGGGGTCGTTTGTTGGCCCAAGCAAGGGAAGATAAGCCATATCAATGTCCGCAACACGTGAGGGGCTCCAACCCTCCACAATGGCAGAAGCCAGTAAATCGATCCGTCTGGCCACGCCTTGGCTGCCCCAAACTTCAGCACCAACCACGCATTCCGAGGCTTTATCCACCATCATGCGCACGCAAATATGCTCGCCGCTTAGCCATCTTTCGCTCGAGTATCCGTGAATGGTGACCACTTGGATTCGGTCCTCACCGAGGTGTGTCCGTGCGAGTTCGTCGGTTAAACCCGTCCTGGCGATCCAATAGTTACCAATTTGAAGGACCGCAGTCCCTGCGACTGGACTCATGCTTTCTGAATCCCCCTGATGCCCCACCGCGGCATTGCGCCCGGCTATTTGTGCCGTACGTTCAGCGATTGCTGGCTGTGGAAACCACCACGGCCCTTTGGTCACTGCATGGGGTACCAACACAGCGGTACCACAGGCATAAACACGGGGCAGCGTTGTCTCCATGGTTTCGCGCACACGAACAGCACCCGAAGGATGGATCGCTGCGCCAGCCTCTTGCAGCAGCTGGGTCTGAGGTTTCATGCCCACGCACACCACAACGATGTCTGCCTCCAAAACAGTGCCATTGTTCAGCTGTATCGTACGCTTTGATTCACCAACCCTCTCAACGGATTCAATCTCAGCGTTCAGATGCAGCTTGGCACCGCTTTCAATTAACATTTGTGCTGCGGCATGGGCCGCAGGCAAGGAAAAGTGGGGTAAGATTCGGGGCGCTCGCTCAATAACCTCGACAGCCAGTCCCGCACCTTGCAATCCAGCCACGGCTTCAAGTCCATATGGGCCGCAACCGATGACCACCGCTTTTTTAGCGCCCTGCTCGATGAGCGAGCGAATTTTTTGAAGGTGGTCCACGTTTCGAAAAAAAGTAACGCCTGGCCCACCCAAAGCATCAATATTTGCTTTTTTGCTGGCTGCACCTCCAGCAAACACCACAGAATCGAATCGGTGCCGATGAATGCCACTGGGCGACTTCAGGGTGACATAAGACGCATCTAAATCTAAGGCAACCGCCTCGGTTTGTGTATGAACGTCGATGCGGTAGCGTTGGGTGAAAAAAGCGGCACGTTCACGATCGATTTCATCATAATGACTCACATCACCAGATAAATGATATCTCAGCCCAGCACGGACCCATGAGACATGGTCTTTTTTTTCAACCAACATCACATGTGCATTTTCATCAAACTCTCTCGCCCGCGCAGCTGCGGTGGGGCCGCCATGGGCACCGCCAATCACGATGATCTTTTTTTGAGACATAGCCGTATCCTCCGAAGTGTCGAGAATACATCATTACGCCCTGGAAAACATACAAACACCAACAAAAAAGCCGGGCATCAACCCGGCCTTCATGATGTTGCGGCGCAAGACTTTTAGGGCAAAAGTTGGGCCACAATCTTGTCAGAAATATTTTTTTCCAATGCCCCTGGGGTTGCCGTGTTGTCCATGTTTTCCCCATGAATGGCCCGGGGGCCGTAAGCGTGAACTGCCAAACACAGCAGTCCAGCGGTGACCGCTCCAGTCAAGGTTGCCCGAAGCAAACGATTGGTGCGTGGGGTGGACTCAGTGCCATTGATTCCTAATTTTTCGCTTTGAAGCCAAGATGCCTGCTGGGCACATGTTTCCAGGTATTTCTGGGTATTCTCATCCAAGACCAACCAACCACTTTTCAGCGTTGGATTCGGGAAATACCCCTTCCCGTCGGACAGCAAGGCGGCCCTGTCAAAAACGCAGGATGGATCGCGTCCCGCCAATAGCTCTTGATCTTCGGCGGTTCTTTGAACCACCGCTTCCATAAAGAAACTTAATGCTGGTGATTCCGAAATACGTACCCAATTCTTCATCCCGCTTTGCCACATTCGGGTTCTTGCATGGATATCACCACGGTCTATGAGGCGTTCAACCTCTTGGGTGGAAAAAGGGCCATGGGCGCGACCACCAATCCCCGCCCACCAAACTCTGCCTTGGTGCGACACATCTTCGCCACTTTGACCCGGCTTGTAGGCTTGAACACCCGTCAAAGTAGGTGGACGGTGCTCCCCCGCAGGGTCAAAGCCTTCCCGGGGACCCACCACGTGCATCACGCCATTACAGGTTTTGCAGCGAACCTTCAGAACCTTTCCAATTACTTTATGGTCTGGCATGTCGTATCTTTGGGCGCAATATTCACAGGTGTGTCTCATGTTTTCTCCCTCAGGCTCAAGAAGTAAGATAATGTAGGACAATGTCGTCCGATGTGCACCTATGTATAACGAAAAGCAGGCCGCACCAAAATTTTGGCCAGTTCAAACGAAAAAACAGTTAAACCATTGGTTTTAAATGTTTATTTTAGAATTGGGGCTGTTTTTTGTCCCGAATTGCTTTTAATCCGGTCTCAAATTCGTGATGCCCGTAACACTTTGCTTGCCCGGAGGCTTCTTGCCACAGGGCGCTCTCTAGCGGCGCATGGGTTTTGTCCCGCAAGGTCGCTAAAGTGGCGCTGACAGCATTGGGCGATTGCATGGCGATTTGATTGGCAAGGGTAACAGCACAGTCTGTCACCGCATTTTGTGCCAATCCTTCCAAAAACATCCCCCATTCCGCACCCTCGGAACCGGAAAAAGTAGCACCCGTCAGCAAAGCCCATTGGGCCCTTTGACTGCCCACAGCCCTTTCAGTGAAATAGGTAGCACCCATGCCAGGATGTAAACCCAATCCTACAAAAGTAAGCCCCAGCTTTGCATCATTGGCCACAACCCGAAGGTCAGCAGCGAGCGCCAAAGCCAGCCCGGCCCCAATGGCGTGCCCAGAAACCGCGGCGACAATGGGCACACGTAGGGTTCTGATGGAAAGGTAAAGATCGTAAAACTGTCTCATGGCCACGCGGTTACCGGCAGGCGTGTCTTCGTGTCTCGCTTGCAGAAAATCAAAGTCCCCACCAGCAGAAAAGCAATTGCCGTTGGCCCCAAGAACCACCACCCGAGCTTCAGCATCCTGCGCGATTTTATCAATGGCCTTTTGATATTCCGATGCCAGCTCGACAGTGAGCGCATTTTTTGTTTCTGGTGAATTGAAAGTGATGAAACGCACCCCAGAATGAATCGTCTCGGAGACGCCAGCGGGAGGTGTGTTTAAGATTTTCTGCGGTGTTGGTGACATGCTTAAATCACTTTCTTAAACAAATCACCGTGCCGTTTAAAACTAAAAACCATCAGCGTGAGAGAAACGGCCGCCAGCCCGAGCCCTGGAATCCAAGGGGCAACCATTGGCAACGACCCTCCCCAAATTTCCATCCAATACCCCACGCCAAAAATAGCGGCGCAAATGGCTGAAATCAAAAAGTTGAGGGTATCGGGCGGCACCTCTTTTTCGGCAACGGCCACATTGTCGACACCACCAATGGTCAGCTCACATGAGATAGCAACCAAGAGTGGGAGCATCGCCACTGGGGTCCATGCAACGGCGGGCAAAGCCAATAAAGGCCAAGACAAGCCCCAAGCCAATCGAACCAAATCGTAGCGCGAGACACCAGACGATTTAAAAAGACCGAAGGCGCCCAATAGATAGTCAAAACCGCTGACCAATGTGAGTCCAGCAATGACCATCAAGTGAATCAAAATCACCGTCTCTTGATCGGCATATGTGACGGCTCCGGCCACCAAAATATAACAGGGAATGGTTGGCAACATCCAAAAGAAGGGTTTCCGCTTTTTACGTAGAAGCATGAACAACCAACCCAGCGCCGTGATCACCGCCAAAAAGACCGCAAAAGCCATCAACTGATAGGGTTGTAAGCTCAGCACCAAAAAGATACTCACCGCCCCGCCCAACTGGATTATGGTTTTCATTTTTGCCAAACGGCTGGTGGTGATGGAGGCCTTGCGCCAGGCCACACTGCTTCTCAGACCGGTGACCAGTAGCTCACGAACGAAAATGGCAACGATGAACCATGCAGGGGCCACTTCCATACTGGCCAAAGGAAAAAAGAGTGCCGCAATAAAAATCTTGTCTGCCACAGGGTCGATCAATCCACCGATTTTTGTGGGACCATCCCTTCGCGCCATGTACCCGTCAATAAAGTCGGTGGTGGCGAGCACCGTGTAACAAAACACCGCCACCCATCTCCAAAAGGCGTCTCCATACAGGAGCAGGAGGCATGGTACCGGCATGAGGAAAATCCGGGTCATGGTCACCATGTTGGCGGTAATTTTCAATGCAAACCCCTGCTGAGCATGTGGAAAGGTGACCCAATTACTAGGCTGTTAACAAGTAATGAGCAAGTGGATGGTGGCAAAAGGTTCCAGTCGTCTTTCGAAGGCCCGGCCCATCGGGGAGTGACTGACACTTTTAATCGCAAACCTGTTGATTTTAGAGCCCTGATTTGGTCAGTTGAACCTTGGAGGAAGCATTCCATGAATGGCATCGCAGATAAGGTAAAAAGTGAAGGCGTGAAACTCGGCATGAAAGCAGTGAGCAAAGTGCTCGAATCACCCGATCGTGCTGAAAAGATCATGCAAGCCTTTCAAACCGTCCAGAAATCTCAAGAAAAGCTTGAAGGGACTGCCCAAAGATTGCTCAACATGGGCAACCTGCCTTCCAAAGATGACATCAAAGACCTCACCCGGAAGGCTGGCCGACTCCGCCGGGAGGCCAAGAAAATCCTGGCCGCCTTAGAAGCGATTGACAGCAACGACGCCTAGAGCGTTAATCCTCATCTTTTTCATCGTCTTCTTCATCATCCCCGTCTTCGCCACCTTTGATACCGAGCGCTTTCATCTCTTCATCGGTCATTTCCCGTGACGGCGCGCCCCATGGCACACCCGCCGCCTTACGCCACTTGGAGTCTGCCTCGGCGGTAGGGAATTCTAATTCTACTGGGATGCTTCCCCCACCCTCGGTTCGGACGGAGAATTTCATCTTCAAGTTAAATCGCACCTTCCCAGGAGGCGGGGGGAATTTCGGCAAGATATAATAGCCAGCAGCGACGCCCGGAGGCCATTGGGCCACCCACTTGGTAGGGTCGGCGACCAGAATCGCGGGTGGCCCAGAGCCCATGGTCTCGGCGAATTCACGGACTTCTTCCTTTTCCCCTTTGTCATTCGTCTTTTCACTAAGGCGTACCAAACGAATTTCAATATCCCCAAAATTCACCTGGCCTTTTAGACCGCCCCAAAACAAAGTGTTGACTTTGAGACTGTCTTGGCCGTTGTGACTAATGGGCTCCATGTCGACGATATCAACACGAAAACCGTTTTGGTGCTTGGCCAAGGCTGGATTGTATTTGCCATCTGAAATTTTGGCCCAGAGCTCTTGCACGTAAGCATACCGGTCACGATATTGCTTAATCTTGGCTTCGCTCATTTTGCCATCTTTAACTTTGGCCTCAAGGTCCTTCATGAAGGCGTCTTCGGGCAAGGTCGTATTAAACTTTTTCGCCAAACGTTTTAGCCCTCGCAGGTGACCCCCAAGGATCTGATTGGTTTCAAACCGTAAGGAAGCACCCGATACCTGACGGGAAAAGACAGATTGGTTCGCAAATTTTACCCGCAACTTTTCAACCTCGGCTGCGAACTCTGCTTCTGTGGCGGCCTGATTGGCCATCCAGCCCCACGCCCCGACCCCGGCCAACAAGACCACCAGCAGAACGTTAACGACAGATATGTTTTTCATTTTTCCTCCATGCTTTTAACGCGCCAAGGCGCGCAATTGGGCGAGTTCTTTCTTAGAGAGTTCGCGAAATTGGCCGGGCCGCAGCCCGTCGATGTTTAAGTTCCCAAAATGCGTACGGACCAATTTGATCACCGGGTGTTTAATCCGCCAAAACATCCGTTTCACCTGCCGGTTGCGTCCTTCGGTGATGATGATTTCAACCCAGGTGTTTTTATTGACCTTATTAACCATCTCTACGTGCGCCGGTTGCGTTGGCCCGTCTTCGAGATAAATGCCTCGACGCAATTTATCGAGTTTTTCTTCAGGCGGGACCCCTTTGACCTTGGCCATATACGTTTTGGGGACGTGAGATTTGGGGTGAGTCAATTGGTTTGCCAGTGGCCCGTCGTTGGTCAACAGCAAGGCCCCTTCCGAATCAAAATCTAGCCTGCCCACGGGAAAGATACGCGTATCTTCTGCCCCACGCATGAGATCGATGACCGTTTGGCGGCCCCGGTCGTCTTTGGTGGTGGTCAATACATTACCTGGTTTATTTAAGAGAAAGTAAACTTTGGTGTGGTCCCCAGGCGCATATAAACGCACCGGTTTTCCATCGACCTTCACCTTATCGGTGAGCGGGTCGATCTTCATCCCCTGTTGGGTGAGGGGTTTGCCGTTGAGTAAGACACGCCCCTCTTCAATCATGCGTTCTGCTTCTCTTCTTGAGCAGAAACCAGCTTCGGCCAAGGCTTTTTGTAATCTAATTTTTTCCATATTCGCTCTCGCACCGACTCGCGTCGGGACTTTCGTAATTTAGAGGGATGCTTCCGCAGGAGGTGTTTCCTCGGTTTGAGGTGGCATCTCTTCGGGTTTTATTTCTGTCTCTGCGTCCGCTTTTTGCGCCTCGGCCTCTTTTTGGGGGCCATCGTTAACACGCTTAACCACTTCGGTGGCAAAACCCACGGCTTCTTCTAGTTCGCCCAAGGCTACCTGACTCAAAGCTTCAGTATCATCGGAGATCAATGCGCCCGCTTTTTCAGGGTCAAAGAGTTCCATGATCATGTTTTCTTCGCCTTCGTCCCCCAAGATGGCACGCAGTTTTTCTTTGTTTTCCACATCCAACTCTTGGACTTCTTGGAGCGCCGGAAGATCGTGCAATGATTTCAAGGCGAAAAAGGACAAGAAATACTTGGTGGTACCGTAAATCCATGGCCGACCAATCTCTTCGGATTTACCAAGCACCTTAATCAGGTTTTTATCGAGCAAGGTACGCAGCGCTGAACCACAATCGACCCCTCGGATTTCCTCTACCTGACCACGAGTGGCAGGCTGCCGGTAAGAAATAATCGCCAAAGTTTCCAGTTGTGCACGGGACAAACGCTGAGGACGCTCCGCGAAAAATCGCCGTACGAACGGGGCATTGTCCATGACGGTGCGAAAAGAAAGGCCTTTGGCGACTTCAACCAACTGAAAGCCATTCGCCAAACCGCGCTCGCCACTTTCCCATTGTTCCAACAAATTTTTGAAGGCGCCCCGAATGATATCTTTATCAACCCGGACCCGTTCACCTTTGAGAACCTCTGCAACTCTTTGCACGGTCAAGGGTTGGGTGCTGACAAAAACCAAGCTTTCGATGCAGGACAACAACCAGGGTGCCTGTGGGTTGTCTCGCTCATAGGCGCTGACTTCAACCTCGGGGTCTTCGGATGCTTCTGACGCCTCAGCT
>PBLQ01000058.1 GCA_002721815.1 Myxococcales bacterium | reverse complement strand
GGCGGTTTGTTCGGAGCAGGTGGTTGGAACACAAGCGTCGCCTTCTAGGGCCACGCAGTTGTAGTTGGTGCTGTCGCTGGGATCGGCCCAGGTGTAGCCCTCTTTGCAGTTGCTCTCGCCAGCTGTGCGGTCGTAAACGCAGTGATCCGCCTGCTCACAGGGGTGGGGCTGTGATGGCTCGGGGGGCGTGAGGCAGCCTGTGCTCCAGATAAACAAAAAAGCATTAAAAAACAGTGGTTTAAGCATTTAGGACTCCCGCACCTTATTTTAGCGCAGTACATTCTATCGAGCAACGCCTTCAATTGGCCCCTCAAGCAGAAATTCCGGGTTCAAAAATGGACTGGAATGCTCTAAAGCGGGTGCATGTTTAAAACAGCCTATAACTTCAGCACTTGCGTGTTGAGCTTTTCTTATTTGATTTTCATTTTGAACCCCATTCAAATGGCGAGCGCCTTCGTGCGCCCTTTTTCCAAGTCCACTTGCCGCGCCATGAACCGTTGGTGTGCCACCTCCCTGTGGAGCATGTGGGTGTCCATGGCCGAAAAATCCGCCAAGATCAAAGTGAGATTCACTGGAGATACGGTGCCGCGGGGGGAGAATGCCATCTTGGTGTGCAACCACCAAAGCATGGCCGATGTGATGTTGCTGCTGTGCTTTGCCTGGCGTTGCGGCCGACTGGGTGACATGAAGTTTTACGTGAAAGACATCATCAAGTATTTCCCCGGTGTGGGCTGGGGCATGTACTTTTTGGATATGATTTATGTGAAGCGCAACTGGGCCAAAGACAAAGGCGGCATCAAAAAGCTTTTCGCCAAATACATCGACGAAAAGATTCCATTGTTCTTGGTGTCTTTTTTAGAAGGGACGCGGGTAACGCCACCCAAACTTGAAAAGGCCCAAGCTTTCGCCAAAGAACGTGGTAAGTATGTGCCCCAACACTCGTTGGTGCCTCGGACCAAAGGCTTTGTGGCCACGGTGGCCGGTTTGGGCGAATACGTGGACGCCGTTTATGACATTACCATCGGGTATCCGGGGGGCATTAAATCACTCATGGACTGTTACCTTCACAAGGTGGACCGGGTAGAGGTTCATGTGCGTCGCTATGATGCGACAGAATTCACGAACAAAAGTGAAGCAGAATTAAACCAATGGGTGTTCGACCGTTTTCAGGAAAAAGACGAACGCTTGGCTGCTTTCCAGCAGACGGGTTCCTTTGAAGGCGAAGATACTTATCCCACCATTGCTCAAGATGAAAAGTACGTGGTGGCCCCGATGAAAGCCAGTTAGCCTTCTAACGGTTCAATGTGAACTGGGCACATCTTCAGGTTCATCGCTGCTTTCAAAGTCCTTTGTTCAGGAATAGAGCGTACCTTAGTTGCGATTGCCACAAAAACATTAATAACAAGATGTTTAACGATCGACTAAGGGCTGGCAAGCGCCTGAGCCGCCAAATACCCCGAAATCATGGCCATGGGCACCCCCCCGCCTGGATGGGCGGTACCAGAGGCCAAATACAGGCCTTTCACCCGTTGGGATTGGTTGCCCGGGCGGGAAAAAGCAGCATCCCAACTGTTGGAGGCCAGGCCGTAAAGGGCCCCGGCTGAGTCGGGAAAGCGGTCGGCCAGCATTTGCGGATTGCGCGACCACAAGAGTTCGGCGTTGGGACTGAGGTAGCCGCGTTGCACCGCTGTGGATTTCATGAGAGCCACCATCTCTTCGGTGGGCTTTTGCTGGGGGGCCGAACTCAGATCGGGCGCGTTGATCATGCCAAAGACCAAATGGCCTCCATCGCTCGGTTGTCTGTGGTGATTGATGGTTTGGTCTGATAAATACACAGTGGGTTGTGACGGGTTTTTTCCGCTGAACAATGCTTCGAATTCATCTTCATAGTTTTTTGGGAAAAGCACCGAGTGGGCCAACCGTTTTTGAGAAGGTTCTTGATCCCACCAGACCGCATTGAATGCCGAGGTGGATGCCGCCTTGAGTGAACGTTTCATGGGACCTGTGACAAACTCTGGGCACAAGGTAGATTGCAGGTGACGCCAATCTGCGTTGGAGACCACCCATTCACAGGGTTCTTCTTGACCGTTCACTTCCAAACCCACCACGCGTTTGTTCTTCACGATGATACGGGAGACATTTTGGTTGAGTTTTAATTCAGCGCCGTTCTTTTGGGCGATGGTCCACAAGCTTTGTGGCAAGCGGTGCATCCCGCCTTTCACACCATAGCCTCCCAAGTTCAGTTCAACGTGTGCAATGCAATTGAGGGTTGCTGGCGCTTTGGCTGGGTGGGATCCATTGTAGGTGGCATATCGGTACAGCAAATAGCGCAAGTGCTGACTGGTGACCTTTTTGTCGATGGCACGTTTCATCACGTCGAGTGCGTCGATTTTTGAAACCGCGCGCAATCCCGCCCAACCTTTTTGGAGTGTGTTCAACAGGGTGGGGGCTTGATCCATCACAAAATGGGGCAGCGCATTTTCCCAAATTGTTTGGCTGTACTGGACAAAGCTGCGCAACTCTAAGGCTGGTTGTGCACCCAGTGCGGATTCGACACTCGCAAGTGTCTGTTCAAAATTTTGGTACACGTCGAAAGATACCCCGTCCGCGTAGTCATAACGAAATGCCGCTTCATGTGGGATAAGGTCGAGGGAGTCTGAAAGGTTTTCGCCGCAAGCGGCATAAATGGTCTGCAACTCATCTATCATGGTGAGCAAACTGGGGCCCGTGTCGAAGGTTTTGCCGTGCACTTCTTGCTGCGCCGCTTTGCCGCCCAAAGCACTGGCTTGTTCGAGGACGGTTACGGGGTATCCTTGGGAAGACAAGCATGCGGCCGCCGTGAGACCGCCCACTCCTGCACCGATAATCAAGATTCTAGGTTTATCACTCATGATGCCATTACAGTTTAAGCCAGCGACGTATGTTCGAGGTGGGAGGGGGGTGTTGTTCGTTTAAATCTGCGACGCCTCTACGCTCTAACCATTGGAAAATTTCCCGCGCACAGTCATTGGGAGACCGGTTGTTCCCATCGATGCGCATGATGGATTCAGGGTAGTTTTGCTCAATGTTATCAATGAAATTTTTATAGTTTCTCGTGGATCCTTTTTCATACCGGCTGAGCTCTGGGTGGCGTGGGGGATAAGCTTCGGGGTCCTGTTTGAGATCATCGTACAGCAGGAAAATGCTTTTTTCGATGATCACGGCATCCGTGTGTTTGACCAACAAACGCTGAATGGGTTGATAATCTAAAATCAAGTTCGACATGGCCCAGATGCCATGGGGCATTTCGCCCAATGCTCTTCGCACCACTGTTTTGTAGGCCGATAAAATTTGATGGCCACCCTCGCGCCGCATGGCCCGCGAAAGATGGCAGCCTAACTCATGCTCCACACGACGATCCACGTCGATAAAAGGCAGACCTGTGAGTGCACTCAACCCGTATCCAACGGTGGCGGCATCGGTTCCGGGGGCCCCATAAAGTGCCACGGGCCGAGTTAAAAAGAACGCGGGATGGTAATCGTAGTAGCCTCTCATGGTGCCTCCGCAGCTTGGTGACAGCCCACACAGGCAATGCTGCTGTGAAACATCGCTCGGTCGGTCGGGTTAATATAAGGGGTCCCTCGAGGTGGATTCTTTTGAAACCGGCCAACATTGACCTGCAGGTTTTGCAGGCGCGTTTCGGTGATGGCATGAAAAGGCCAAGCGGCATGCTCGGCCGTCTGTTGGAGGGTTTCATAAACGAACTGAGCGCGCTCAAGATCGCCTTGCCGCACCAAGGTGTCGCCCAAGTTGAGCATGAAACCTTGAATGTTGAAGGGAACTTTGTCGGTGTTCCCACAGGCGCGTCGTTGACGTTCGTCGGGGGCGTGGGTGCTTCGGTCTAAGGCTTGAGCGAAATCGCTGGCAGAGCTGGGGGGAGCATCACCGATACACCGGTGGATGATGTCATCGAGATCTGCCACGGCGTCTGCATTTCGTTGGTCATCGTAGGGCAATGCGTGCGTGAGGTAAGCGAAGGTGAACAGGTTGAATTCAGGCCAAGCGCGAATGGCGTTTCGACTTTCGAGGCCCGCTTGGGTGAGACGTTTGGGGTCATCGTGAATGGTGGCATCCGCCAAGGCATAAGCGGCATAAAAGCCGTGGTAGATCGGATTGTCGGGTTCCAGTCGGTGGGCGGCATGGAAGTACCGTTGTGCCATGGAGAGATCGTCCGTAATGTCTGGGCCCACTTCTTTCAGCCTGGCCCTTTCGGTCACCCGCCATGCGTGTAAAAATCCGAGCTTGGCGGCGAGGACTGGGTCTCTGGGTTGCTCGAGATAGGCGGCCTTGATGGGGATTTCAACCGACGATATCTGTTCGTAATCACCACTTTGGAGCACTTTCCAAAACTGTTGATCCAGTTCGGGCGTTTGCGGATGTGAAACAGGCTCTGGAGAAGGCGTTAAAGCCGTGGCCACCGTGATGCACGCAGAGGCACATAAAAGGCACATCATGCCCCCCACACCCCAGCCAGCTGAGGCCCCGCCAAATTGTGCAGGTGGTTTGGGCAAAATAAGCTCCTTCGCAGTCCTGTTTTGCATAGGGTTTTACAAGCACGTAGTTATACCCTTTGCACCATTAAAGCGCAATAAAAACAGATGCTTCAGGCCGTAACTCTGTTTATGGTTGAAAAATAAAGGACTTTTTGCACAGGGTTTAAAGACCTGTCCATGAGGGCCAGAGGGCGCATCCGCATAAACTTGAGTTTCGCCATGGTTTCGTTCATGAATTAGAGGGCCAAATTCAATGGCTGTCCTGAGCAGAATATCAACGAGCAAGGAACCCCATGAATCGAAGAAAACCCCGTTGGTGGGGGGTAATGGCCTTTAGCCTCGCTTATTTGGCGGCTTTGAATCCTGCATGGGGTGAGGTGAATGTGGCAGACCCCAAGGGGGCCCAAAGCGCGTTTGGCCTGAATGGGGGCGTTGCATCAGCCACTGCAGTGACTGCCGACCGTGGGTCGTTTGTGGCGGGTGCTTTTCAATTGGACTACGGATTCAAAGAGCTGCCCCTTTGTTTGAGCGGTCGCGTGCTTTTTGGTGATGCCGTGACCGGCAATGACAACTGGCGTTTCGATCATTATCACCAGCTTTTCGAGGTGGGCTTGGGCCTTCAAAAGGAGCTGGGGCGGGGGGTATGGTTTGGGCAAATGACCGCTGGGGCTTTAGGGGTCTATGAGGTGGCGACGCACCATCAGATCATTCGGTTGGGTGATGAACTCGGCCGCTTCACCAACTGGTCCATGGGGCCCAATGCATCCATCGAGACGGGGCTGCGATTGAAACTCGGCGCTGGCTTTTCATCACGGATGTCCATTGGCCCGACTTGGACCCGACAAAAGGTGGCGGACACGGAGACAGACATTTTTGGGGTGCAAGCCCAGTTGGGGTTGCATTATGAGTTCTAAATTCGTTTGGCGATACCTGTTATTGTTGTTGGGCGTATGGGGGTGCGGCACCGGAATCAGTGCCCCGGACGCAGCACCGGACTTAGAAACCAAGCTCCAAGTCACCCTCGACAGTGACACCTTGGATTATGCGCTTGATGACGTGCCCCTGGTTGCCAGCATTTACTGGGTGAGCAGTGTTGACGTGCCCGATGTGTGTTTGCTGCCTGAAGCCCAAGGGCTTTTAGATGATTTATGTCCCGACCCTTTTTTGTTGTCCGGTGAATGGGTGGCTAATTCAATCACGCTTGAACCTGATGTGACCCGGTTTGAAATAGGCTTGGATGCGCTGCCGCCATTTAATGTGGTGGTGGGCGATGTGAATGGTCGCGCGGCCTACGCGGCTGTGGTTGTTTTCTCCGATGCGGACAATGACGGCTTTTTAAATCTTGACGTTGGCGTACAAAGGGGGAAGGGCCGTAGCGAGGGCAAAGAAGGCGAAGAGGATTGGGACAACGAAATGCAATGGGTCTCGGATCGTCTGGTGGCGTCTTCATTTTATCATTTGAGAGAGCCCCAGACGCGACTCATGCATGTGGAAGGTGATTACCAGCTGGACGGTAATTTTCTGCCCGCGATGAATTGCGACACACCGCCCACGGGTTTTTCACTGCTGAAAAACCTCACGAAGAATGACAGCGGTGAATTGAATGATTGCCAAATCACCACCCTGGACGAAGACATTCCGCTCTTTCCATTGGGCGAAACAGAAGAAGAGCAATTCATGTGCTTGAATGGATGGACGGATTGGGGGCCACCACCCGGTTGTGACCCTGAAACAGACGAATGGCTGGCTGAGGATAAAGAAAAGGAACCCATGGATTACACCCATGCCATTTGTGTGGGGGATGACTTATTGGTGCTGCCCTTTGATGAATCGGCGAGCTGTGGGGAGTTTCAAGTGTTTGGGCTTGCAGGTTGTTGGTCGGGTATCACCTGTGAGGATAACGAATGGGACTGTCGCGCAGCGCCACCCGCAGATTGGCCCTGCCCATGAAACATTGGTGGGTGGTCGTATGGATAGGATTGTTGTGCCCTGGTATGTCATTGGCACAAGGTGAAGCCAACGAACCGCCGGTGGTGGCACAACCGGAAAAATCAAAAACCGAGACTCGTACCTTTCGCACCTTACTCGGTCCCAAAGCAAAAAATGCATGGGCTAAAAAAGGGTTTCGTTTGCGCGTGGGCTATGCGTCTGAGTATCGCTTCAGTCACGGGGTTGCGCCAGAACACTGGGTGAACGGTTTGACTTTTGAGCCGACGTATCAACTGGATGCTGATTGGGCCTTGGGAGTCCAACTCACTTACGGTGCCGCTGGTATTGGAACGCCTCAAGATCAACAGGCGCCTTTTGGGGGGTTGGTCTGGAACACATTTTTAAACACCCAGGTTCGCTTGGTGCAGCATTTAAAGCTGTCTTTTGGGGTGGGTATCGCAGGCATTTTAGGGTCACCGGCCACCGATAGGGAAGATCAAGAAGCTGCTTTCGCAGCCCAAACGACAGCGTTGGGGAGCCGTATGGCTGACGTGGGACAGAAAATCACATCCTGTTACGGCTATGGTCCAGCGGCCAATCTCAACGTGACCTACATTGCGCCCATCACCCCTTACTTTTCGGTGGGGCCTTTATTGGGCGTTAAATCTCAGCACGTGCAGTGTTCTGAAAGTGGGCTCACTGGAAGTGTCAATCTTGAAACCGGTCGTCCCATCGACATGTGGCAGTGGTGGGGGCACACCTCGCCTTATGCCGGCTTTTATATGGTTTGGCGGTAAAAGTGCGGCGTTTTTTCTTCCCACTCCTCTGCTGTGCTTTTTCGTGGGGCCTCGCCTTACCCAGTCTTGGGGAAGATGGCGGTATGGATGCAACTGAGGTTGCGCCTGCCATGGGGGATGCCGGGATTCATGATGAAGCCACAGACAGCGATATGCTGATTGATGCAGGGCCCCAGGGAAATGCTGCTTCAGATGCAGGGACGTCATTAGATTTCCAACCGCCGGTGGCTTTGGTCGATACGGCCATTCCTTTTCCGGAAGGTGCGCCTCGGGTGGAGACGCCCACTGCTGTGGTGGTGCAACTGCAAGTGGATGCGCAGGGCGACGTGATCGAAGTGGCGTTGATCAAATCCATGGGCGAGCCTTTCGATGCGGCGGTGTTGAAAGCCGTTCGGGATTTCAAATTTCAACCCGGCCTTTACCAAGGCACACCCGTGCCAGTGAAAATAGAGTTTTCACAAACCTTTGAATCCCCACCCAAACCCAAATTTCCTGCGCGCGTGGAAGGCGTTATTTTAGAACGAGGCACCCAATTGCCGGTGGCGTTTGCAGAGATCGTTTTCACGACACCACAGGGGCAACGTTCATTGCTCACCGATGCGAAAGGGCGTTTTGCTTTGGATACGCCGGCAGCTTCCATGGAGGTCAAGATCTACGCGGATGGCTTCGGTCACTTTAAAATTTATTTGGTGCCCCAAAAAGGGGAGGCGTTGCAGGTGCGGTTGTTGCTGGACCGCGACGAAGACTTGGCCAACACGGGTGATAATGCTTACGTCACCCGGGTGAAAAAGAAACGCATCCGAACCGAGACCGTGCGCGAAACCCTCACCGGTGACGAGATGCGGCACATTCCAGGTACTTTTGGAGACCCTTACCGGGCTGTGACCAATTTGCCGGGCATGACCGAGACCAGTGCTTTTTTACCGTTGCCCTTGATTCGTGGGTCCAGCCCGGGCTCTACCGGAATTCTGTTCGACAGCATGCGATTGCCTTATTTATTTCATTTGCTGCCGGGCCCCACCGTGGTTCACCCACGTATCATCGACAGCATTGATTTTTATCCGGGGGCTTTTCCTTTACGTTTTGGGGGATACACCGCCGGGATTGTGGACGGGCAAAGCCAACTGCTCAACGTGCAAAAAAACACCACTGAAATTGACATCAATGCGGTTCAAACCGGTGTCTTTGGCGAGTATGTGCTGGGCGATTCTGGTGTGACTCTACAGTTGGGGGGCCGTTATGGGTATCCCGCCTTTTTGTTGAGCCTCATCGCCCCGGGTTTCAGCTTGGGGTATTGGGATTATCAAGGCCGGCTGGACTATGGGCCAAAAAATAACCATTGGACACTCAATGTATTCGGGGCAGCCGATTCAATCGAATTAGAAAGAGACAACCCTGATGGTGAGATCGACGAAAACACCGGTTTGGTGAGGCAAGAACTGCAAGAACTGTTTCGCATGGATTTTCATCGCTTGGATTTACGTCATCGAAGGGGAAGTGCGGACCACTACGGGGATTACCGGGTGGCCCTGGGTTACGATCGCACCCGTTTTGACGGTGAGGATTACGGGGTGGAGTCGCCCATCGTTCACCCGCGCGCCACTTGGCGTCTGCCCATGGCAGAGTCTTTGGCTTTGAACATGGGCACCGAGGTGCTCTATCGCGAATCTTCTTATAATGAAGCTCCTGAAGGCGAAGAGGGGTTGGGCGTGACCTTGTTCAACTCAGTGTTTGAGCAAGCTGCAGGCACGTTGGTGCAAGGCGGACTTTACGCTGAAGCAGAGTGGATGCCCCGTGATGATTTTCTGTTGGTGGGTGGCTCCCGAAGCGACGTCTATCATCACCGTGACAAACAAGCGTTTACTTTTGACCCCAGATTAACGGCGCGTTATCGATTGTACGAGCCCATGCCGTACACCACCTGGATGTTCGGCGGGGTGGGTTTGTACCATCAGCCTCCCAGACTTTTCTTGCCCTTTCCGGGGGTGGACCATTCGGGAATTGAAGACGGGCTGTTGCGGTCCATTCAGAGTACGGTGGGGGCAGAAATAGACCTGTCTGACGATGTTGAATTCAAATTTCAAACCTATTACCACCACATGGATCCGGTATTCTTCGAGTTGACGGTGAATCCCACTTTTGAAAGCTTACAAAACCCCATTCCGGACAGCCCACCTGGAGAATTGCCGGCTGCCAGCGCCAAAGAAGGCGAAGAAATTGATTTGGGAACGGTCCCTCGGGATGGCAGGGCCTACGGCATCGAGTTTTTACTTCGCAAACGAATTTCAGAAGGGTACTTCGGTTGGGTGGCGTATACCCTTGGGCGAAGTGAACGGCTCATCGATGACCGTTGGTTGCGATACGATTTCGACCGCACCCATGTGATGAAGATTGTGGGCGGAAAGCGTTTACCGCGCAATTGGTCCGTCAGCGGTCGAATCAGTTACATGAGCGGCACGCCCACCACCACGGTCCATGGCTACAATACGGGCACCAAGACGGGCGCTTTTCGCATCGACCTCCGATTTGACAAGCGGGTGGTGTGGGACCAGTGGCTATTTGAGTATTACGTGGATTTGGCCAACGCTGGGGTCACACCCGAAGATTTTGGATTTGGTACGCCAAATAATATTCCTTACGTATTGCCCACGGTGGGCATGAAGGCTATCTTTTAGGCGCATTACAAAGGATGATGATCATGAACAAAATGCATGTGTGGATGACAGCAATCTTTTTCAGCTTGGCGGTGGCTGGATTCTCCATGGGCTGTGGTGTGGATATTGTTTCTTCCGATTGCACCACTGACGAAGCGTGTGTGGAGCAAACCGACGGTGAATACGCCACCTGTGGCAATTCCGAAACCGCCGATGGCGTGTGTTGTAAAGCAGGGACCATGAAGTGCCCTTGTTTAGAGGATAACACCTGCGTGGGCGATTTGGTTTGTTTTGACCAAGACATGGGTGGCGATATCCCCAAAGGCAAGTTTTGCAATGCGGCCTTTGCTGAAAGCTTTGGCGGGCTTGAGCGGGTAGAATAACCCTTTCACCTCAGAAGCGTTTTGTTTCCATTTCGCAGACCGATTCTTGGCAGGGATTCCAAAAGATGCCATGAACAAGGAGATGGCATCTTCTAAACCCCTATCTCCTCTCCGAATCGCCGTCCCGCTGGTTTTTTTGAGTGGCTTTGCGGCGCTCATGTACCAAACGGTATGGATGGCTTCCTTTCGTTTAATCTTTGGGGCGTCCACACCCGCAACTGGAGCGGTTCTGGCCATTTTCATGGGCGGCCTCGGTCTAGGTGGGTGGTTTTGGGGAAAACGCCTCGATGCCCATGCAAGCCCTCTGTTTGTTTATGGTGTGTTGGAGCTTGCCATTGCAGCGTTCGCAGGCTTGTCGCCCTTTTTGCTATCGGTGGTGCAGGGCGCTTATGCTTCCTTGGGCGGACCTTTGGTCTTTGGATCATATTCTGGTGTCGGTGTACGTTTGCTGTTGGCAATGCTGGTGATGGGTGTGCCCGTGTTTTGCATGGGGGGAACGTTGCCGGCCATGGCACGGTTTGTGACCCATGCCACCGATACCCGAAGACAAGGGCTGGCCACGCTTTACGGGGTGAATACTTTGGGCAGCGTTGTGGGTGCATTGCTGGGGACTTTTTATTTGTTCGAACAGGTGGGCATAAAAAACGCGTTGTGGTTCGCCGCTGTTTTTAATGGCGCCATTGCGCTGTCTGCCATGTGGTTATCCGCGAAGCTTCCTCAAACCACGGTGGACAATACCGCAGAATTACCGACCGATACGTCCACAGGTGTCACGCTATCGCGTTCCCTCACATTGATGGCCGCCTTTGTGGCGGGGTTCGTCTTTTTTGTGGCTGAGATGGTGTGGTTTCGCATGTCGGCACCTATCTTGGGGGGTACCACTTATTCTTTTGGGTTGGTTTTGGCGTGGGCCTTGGTGGGGATTGGGCTTGGGGCCATTGTGTACCGAAAAATTAATCCAAAGCGAATCACTCCTGCTTTGTTGGTTTTTACCTTTTTACTCGAGGGGGTCACTTTATTGCTGCCCTTCGCGATGGGCGACAGCTTGGCGCTTTGGGCACATCATGCCCGCATGTGGGCGGGTTATGATTTTCTCAGTCTTTGTTTGGGATGGTCCTTGGTCTCCTGTGTGCTGGTGTTACCACCAGCTTTGGTGGCAGGGTTTCAATTTCCAGTGGTGGTGGCCTTACGCGGGCAGGGACCCAATGGGGTGGCGGGAGATGTGGGCAGCCTTTATCTCTCCAACACCACCGGCGCGGTGGTGGGGGCTTTGGCAGGTGGTTTTGGCTTGATGCCTTTGTTTGGGGCATTGGGTGTTTGGCAGCTGTGTGCTGGCATTGTCGCGGCGACCGGCGTCTTCATTTGCATGTTTTTGCCACAATCTCAGCGTCCCACATGGGGGCCCATTGCTTTTGTGTTGGTTATTACAGTGGGGGCGATGGTTTTTCCCACTGGTCCCACCGCGGTTTGGCGGCATTCTGGAATTGGGGCCAGCCGAAGTTTTTTACTGACGGATAACCCCAATGATTTACAAGCCAGTTTGAACTCACACCGGCGCAACATTCGCGTGGAGTTGGAAGGGGTGGAAAGTCCCATTGGGATTTTGCACGAAGGGTTATCCCTTTTAAACAGTGGTAAAAGTGATGGCAACGCATGGAAAGATGCCATGACCACGGTCATGTTGGGGTTAACGGGCGCCATGCTTCATCCGCAGCCAGCGCATGCTTTTGTGGTGGGCTTGGGAGCTGGTCAAACCGCCGGATGGTTGGCACAGGTACCCAGCATGAAACGGGTAGACGTGGTGGAGCTGGAGCCAGAAGTGGCAGACTTTGCGAGGATGGCCGAAAAATCAAACTTTAATGTCATGGAACATCCCAAGGTGAATCTCATGTTCGAAGATGGTCGCGCTTTGTTGATGGCGTCCAAGCAACGTTACGACATTATAGTTTCAGAGCCGTCCAACCCCTACCGGGCTGGGGTGGCCAGTTTTTTCACGGCAGACTTTTATGGCAAGGTCAAAGAGCGCCTAAAGGACCAAGGTTATTTTGCCCAATGGGTTCAAGGGTACGAAATTGATTTGCCCACCTTACACCTTATTTTGGCCAGCCTTAAGTCCCATTTTAGCCATGTGAGCGTGTGGTCTTTGATGTCCTTGGATTACGTGATTTTGGCGTCCAACCACCCTCAGGTCTACGATGTAGACCTCATGAATCGCAACCTCGCCATCGAGCCCTTTAAAACGGCGCTGAACGACCTGGGTGGTATCTTTGATGTGGAGGGTTTCTTGACCCTTCACGAGGCCAACCCTCAATTCGTGACCCTACAAACGGCCCCCCCTAATGATGTGATCAATACCGACGACCAAAATTTGTTGGAATACCGGTTCGCCAAATCCATGGGCAGTGAGCAACGCATCTATCCAAAAATTTTATACGGCATGGCGCAGGACAAGTCGTTGCACCGTCCCCAGGTCAAGGGGCAAGTGGATTGGGACAAGGTGGCGCGTCTCAAAAACAGGGTGAATCAGTTTTACGATGTGAAGCTGGCCTTCAGCCATGAACGAGATTGGTGGGCCTTGGTGAAAGAAAAAAAATATCAACAAGCCGTGACTTGGTTGCGCCAGTCCACACCCGCCGCGGCACACGATGTTTTTGAACGGGTGCACCGGTTTGAATTTGTTTTGTATTTCGGTCGCCAAATGACACAGAGAGAGCCAGAAGATTCGCTTTTTCACCCAGACATCGACCCTTGGCTAAGCCCTCAAGGGCAGCAGGCGTTCATCGCCAATCTTCAAAAGACAGGCCGGGTTCATGATGCGAATTGGTTGCGTTTTGCCCAAGCCGTTTTGGGGCCTGATGATGGTCGCGTTTTGAAAGTCGCCGTGCCAGCATTGGCGAGTTTGCGTGAAACCCCTTGGGTGCGGCGCAGCATGGTGGAACGGGTTTTTCAGCAATTACTGGCACGGAATTGGCAGCCTGAATCGGCCCGAGACATGGCACGGCTGTTGGCTCAGGCCCCTTTTGCGTTGAATGCCCACGATAATTTTCGCATGACACTGGCCCAGCACTTGGCACAAGCAGGCGAAGATTGGGAGCTGTGTGCCGCGCTTTATAACAGTGAAGCCCATGCCCCAAAATGGGAAGGCATTCATCTTCAGCGACGCTTGCTTTGTTATGAAAAGACCCAGCATCCGAATCTGGTTCAAGCTCGGACTGACTGGGACTTATTTGCTCAACAGCGTTAACCCTGCGGTCTAACCTTGGGTGCTTAGTTATTGATTGGCGGTAATGGTGCCGTTCAATTCAAGTGGCTCACTGCAAGGGTCGCGTAAATCGGTGGTGTCGTCTTGATCGAGGTTACTCGCATCGGGAAATGCCAACCAACGGGAGGTCATGGTGCCGTTGCCCGTGACAATGCTGGCGTTGGCCGTCAGGTCATAGTCGTAGCCGAGCCAGCTTTGCGTGGTCTGATTGTCTGCAGCGGTGTCATTTGGAAAGTTAATGCCAAATTCTACGTGTGCCATGAGATGGCAGGCACCATCTTCTTCAGAGAATTCGCCGCTTTCGAAAACATAATCGGTTTGAGCTAAGGAAGGCGTGGTGAGGTGAACGGTGAGCCCACCGCCCGTACCCTGGGCCACGGTCAGCTGATGGGTGGCATCGGACTGGGCTGTGCCTCCACCATTTTGACAGCCCTGTCCGGCTTCGGGCACGGATTGAATGTTTACCACCCATACGTCTCCGATGCGGCAACCGGGCAGATCAGATTGGAGTGCTGGGCCCGCATCAGCGAGCGCGCCATCGGAACTGCCGTTGCTGCTTCCATCAGAAGTGCCATCGCTCGTGCCGTTAGAAGTGCCATCACTGGTGCCGTCCGAGGTGCCATCGCTCGTTCCGTCCGAAGTGCCATCACTCGTACCGTTCGAAGTGCCATCGTTCGTGCCGTTCGAAGTGCCATCGTTCGTGCCGTCCGAGGCGCCATTAGCGCTGCCGTCACTGCCCGCATCTGCGGTATTACCCATGTTTTGTTGTTGTTGTTCGTATAACGACGTTTTTTCGTCGATCACAGGGGCCACTGGTTCATCGCAGGCGTTCATCAGAGACAGGCAGAGGCCGATTACAACGAGCGGCAAGCTGGGACGAATGGGGGGGCCAAAATTAAGCACGGGGGCTCCTTAGTCACGGATTGACCCATAGTTTAGCCGTTGGGATTGGGAACCGTCAATTGAAAATACCTTACCAGAGGAGACCGACACCCATGTTAAACCTTCTGTCGGTTGTATTGATAAGGGTGCTGTCTGGCTCTTTGGTCACATCGAAATGTGACCAATCCATTCCTGCATCGGCATGAATCAATAAGACGGCGTCCATGATAGGCAGTTGCATGACTTCATATTCGAGCAGGGTACGAACGCTCGTGATCACCGGTGTTGGTGCGAAGGTTTCCGAGAGGGAGGCCCGTAGGTTAATTTTATAGATCCGGTAAACAACGCCAAGACCTAACTCGGGCCCACTGAGCGGGACGTCCATGGTCTGGGCACCCGACCTCTTTTTGTTTGAATATTCCACCGCAATGTTTGAGGTTTGGTTGTAGCCAAGCATCCCTTCTAAGCCTATTTGGGTCATGCTGTTAGCGCGGGGCTTTGCCGTCGGGGCTTGGTTGAGAGCGGCATCTTTTTGGGCTGGATCGTTTTTCTCTGTTTCAGATTTTTCTTTGGCTTTAGAATTTTTCTTCGCCTTAGATCTTTTCTTGGCTTTAGACCTTTTCTTGGATTTGGATTGTTTCTTCGCTTTCGGGCTTTCCTTTTCTTCTGCTTGCTCAACAGGCTCAGGTGCTTTTGTGGGTTCAACATTTTCTGTTGGATGAGATGGACCGCTCAAATCGAACGTATGCCGATACACAACGGCCGCGTTGAACATTTCTCTCCAGACGTCGTAAACGTCATTGCCTATTTTCGTTGAATAGCCCGCTGCGCCCGAAGACATTCGCACCCCTAGCATATTTTTGTAAACGAGACTTTCTAAGTTGAAGCTAACTGGGAATTTCCTGACCGCAAAATCGGCTTGGGGTGGAAACACATGGGTGGAATTGTCTGAAGACTGACTGAAGGTGTGGTCACTGACGCCCAGCCCCGTTCTTAACCTCAGACCATCAAATGCAACCCGCTGGCCTTCGTCTCCTCTGATTCTGAGGACGGGTATTTGCTCATACCAGGATGGCGAGGGGGGAATGTCCAGGTCCGGTCCGGTATTCTCATCGTTTTGCGTGGTTTCAGCTTCGCTTGGTTTGGCTTCTTTATCCTTAGCCTTCCCTGCCGCATGACTTGGATTGAAGAGTAAAAATAAACTGATGGTACCTGTCAGTAATAAACGCCGCATCTAGACCCCATTGATGGTGTTAGAGGATTACTCTGGGAGATATGCTTCAACGTCTTCTTTCTGCACGTAAGTGTCGATCAGCTCAACTTTTTGCCCAGGTGATAACAACTGCAGGTTCGGCAACCCTATGTTCCCGGTGAAGCCAGGATCGGATCTGAGGAACCTCAGCGCCACCTGAAACCCTGCATCAGCAACAACCGGATGGGTCAAACCGTAGGTGTCTGCCCACCCTTTTAAATCCTGGACGGACGGGGTTTGTTTCGCACCGTTTTCAGCCATGAGCGTAATCACAATGAACCCGCGGTCTTTTAAATCTTGATACCATTCTTGGTGGGCGCTCGCCGAGCTCCGACATGAGCCTCACCAAAAAGCTGATGCCTCTAAAAGAACCACTTTGCCGCAAAAATCTGAGAGGTTGACGGTTTCACCATGTTGGTCCGTCAAGGCAAAGTCTTCTGCGATTTGCCCTACAGCATGTCCGGTGGGGGTGACGCCTGGGTCACATCTGGCAATTGGGTATTCGCCCAGGTAGGGATAGTCTTCTTCGTCGATGGGGTCGAAGCCCTCATCGATTTCTTCAGCATCATCGTAGCCATCGCCATCAGAATCCGCATTTTCCGGGTTTGTACCGATCTCTTCTTCGAACGAAGTCATTAAGCCATCTTCATCAATGTCCAGATCGACATTATGAACTTCGGCTTGCAGGCAACCCATGAGAACCAAGGGGATGAAAAGACTAATGTGTTTCATAAGACGATATCATAGGGCCTCAAAAGATTTTGTTCTACTATTTATTGGTTCTGACTCGTTAAAATTCGATCGTTTAGACCATTTATGCGGGAATTGGCCTGATTTTCGACCCCGCCCATGGTCCCAATTACAGCGGGTCGTCAAATCAAGGGACTTCGATGTGGTCAAAAAGGAGCGTTTAAACCCCGTTCGAGACCCTCCCGTTATGCTCGTTTGCTGCCGGCTGCCAGCACCCATGGGGAGACGAGCGCGGACTGTTATCGCAACACCAAACTCAGTTCACGATTGCCGATTTCCACCACATCATTCACCTCTAAAGCGCGAACGGGGTTTTCTGCATTGACCTTGCGTTTGGCACCGTTGGCTTTCTTAATGAGGGTGCCATTGGTGGAGGCTGTGTCCAAAAGCCACAACTTGTTGTTGCGCAACAACAGGACACAATGAACCCGGGAGGCTTCTTTAAAGCCCATCAGGTGTTCACTGCCCGCGCAACGGAGGTAGCGGCCCAGCAACAACCCGTCTTTTATTTGGGCCAAGTTGGCTTCCACCACGGCGGGCTTGTCTAAGCAGACCAGTTTGCCTGAGCGAAAGGAGCGAATGCGCCCCTGAGCGTCGCGGAAGCCAAAAACCGATGAGCCCACCCAGCCTACGTTGTGAAACTCAGCCGCCTCACAGTGGCGCTGCACCAGGCGCTCGCCCAGCGAAACTTCTTCGGCATCTGCGTGACTGGCCGAGAACAATTCTTGGGCGTGTCGGGGTTTCACCCCAGCTGGGGGCGAGGTGATGGTCCACTCAGGGAAAAATTGGGGGGGAAATTGAAATGGCTCGTTGGGCGGGGCAACGAAGATACGAATTTCAGCCTCTCCCAAAGTGAAGCGACCTTGATCGATGGTGGCGGCCCGTTTGGCTTGCTCTTTTCGGCCCACCCCAAAGCCGTGTGCCGTATTGAGGTCGCGCAGTTGAATCACCGGTCGGCTGCCATCAAAGTGGGCCACGATCATCACATGACGCAGGCTGCACGCACTGTTCAGTTCGATGTGGCAATGATCGTGTCGGCCTACCACCAACACGGTGGGAATGTCTTCGATGGGGGAAAAACTGACCCCGTAAGCATGGGCCAGGTTACCATTGGATTTTTGCCACATGGCCACCGCCCCCAAGGCCCAAGAATTGGGGCGTTCATCACGTTTGAGATTTAAATAGGCATGGGTCACGCTCCAAGCCGACAAAGGAATATCGTCGGTGGAATAAAACTTGGGTCGCAGCCAAACAAATTTTGTGTTTTCGTTTCTCATGGTGCTCTCCTGCCGTGTCTAAGAGACGCACGTCTTTTAGGATGCGCCTCGATATGCGCCCGACGGTATTCACCCCAGTATCGGTATCTCGCTGTGGGAAGTTGCGTGAACAATCCCCATTTGCGGGCCCTTTTTTACACCGGGCTCCTACCGCCATCTGTATACAGTATAGCAAAGGACTGCAGGTGGGTGCATCCGCAAAACGACGTCGTGTGATGGGGCTCACAACACGAAAATAATGTTGATTTGTTCATGGGTTGAAAAACCTAAAAAGAAAACAGGACGCTGTATTTGAGAAAGACCGCGCGTTCCACAGGGGCACTGTTGTCCAGGGCGTCCGTTTGTCGAAAGCCAGCAAAAAACACCGTGCCGGGCATGGGGACATACGACAGCAAGGCGTCGTTGATGAGAATCTTTTTATAGGGCTGCCACTGGTTGATGTAGCGGAGGTTAAAATTACGGGTGAAGAAAAACCGTCCTTGTGTGCGGACCACAGGTTGCTCGCCCAAAATTTCGCCTTCGCGCTCATCCATGAAAATGAAATGATTGTAATCGCACATGAGTGTCAAATAGTGGGTGGGGCGCAAAACAATATTGGCCCGGGGCCCGTAACGCCACCCGACAAAAGGGGTGTCTCGGTTGGCCAAGGTGAACAAGTCTGGGTCGCGAATGGGTGTTTGTCCCACCACCATGCCGGCATTGCCATCCAGCCATTGGAGGGTGCTGGTTC
This sequence comes from Myxococcales bacterium, assembly GCA_002721815.1. Taxonomy (GTDB): domain Bacteria; phylum Myxococcota; class UBA727; order UBA727. The sequence goes on along the minus strand of PBLQ01000058.1, from coordinate 5,005 downwards.
CATACATCAGTGCAAATTCGGTAGACTCCGTCCACACGCTGCCTTCTTCGCCGGTGTCTTCATCAATTTCCCAGCGGACCAGCTCACCAAAATGTTCCAAACGGCCAAACAACCACATGCGTTCCCCAAAACGCCAAAAGTTATTCATTCCAAAAACCCGATCTTCCCGCTCCCCTTGCGGGCTCACATTGTATCGGGTCCAAATACCCGGGCTGATGTTCCGGGCCCAAAAGCCATCGCCGCGGTAATAGGCATCGGCTTTGATAAAGCCTTCGTGGAATCCCGTTCGTGGAATAAAACCAGCATCACTGCGGAAATTATCGCCCACCATGCGGTAATGGGTTTGCAGCCTGAAATTGTCTGTTTTGTAAACCGCTCTCGCTTTACCAGCAACGTCCAAAGAAGGGTCAGTGTCTTTTTCGTGCACTCTTGAAAAGAAAAACTCGCCTTCAAGATTGATGCGTTTGAACAAAAACGCTTGGCCGTCCAGACCACCCACGGTGTTCGACAAAATGTTCTCAGCCGCAAAAATATCGTCACGTTGGACGAACATGGTTCCCAAGGTGGCGTTTCCCCCGAGGTCCAGTTGCAAACGCCCCACCTCTGTAGCGGCATACCCCCCGTCTTCTCTGGGGTCAAAAGCGGAGAGGGCACCCACGCGCACATCTCCTTGTCGGCCCGTGAGTTTCAAGGCTGAGTCGGGCTGCACCACGGATCGGCTGTAAAAAACTTCATAATCTGTTTGAAAAATATCGGCCCCCTCCAAGAAGAAGGGCCGACGTTCCGGCAGTCGAATGCTAAATCGCGAATTCAAATCCAGAATACCAGGGTCTGCTTCTACCTGAGAGAAGTCCGGATTAAAAACCGCATCAAAGGTCATGGACGGAGTGATGCCCCATTTGAGGCCCAATCCATAATCCAGTTGCGCCCCACACACTTCAAAGCTGCCTACGTTGGCCCCAAACCCGCAGGCGGGCATGCCGTCTTCATCTTGATTCCATGAGGTGGCCACCGTGGGCATGAGTTCGATGTCCCGCCCGGGTTGTTGCCCCGAAAAACCGGTAATGCGGCCCGCTTGAATGAGCCAATTGTTCTGGTGACGATCGATGGGCGCCCACGAGATGGCTTGTTGGTGAAACCAGCTGTGAACAAAAATATGGGCGAGCCATTCTTTTTGTTTGGGGTCAAAACGCAGACTCTGAAAAGGAATTTTAATCTCTGCGGCCCAAGCACCGTTCTCCTTTTGCACGGTGGCTGCATCGAACAAAGAGTCCCAAGCATTGTCGGCACCACGTCCGGGGGTTAAGCGCGCGTCCGCCAAAACCCCTCGTGCATTCACCCTAAAAACATAACCCCGTCGCCCTGTACCGAAAGGATCGATTTGGATGACCACACGATCACCCGGTGAACCGTCCCGCGTGGCGTAGGGGGCAAAGATGGGGGCCTCGCCAGCATCCACACGCACATAGACGTAAAGCGCTTTAGGGCCGATGACCATTTTGGCTTCGGCGTTCACCCGTTGCTCAATGCCCACATTGGGTTCATAAACAGAGAAATCTTTGAAGACTGGGCTGTCTTGCCAGAATGCTTCGGTGGCCAGGCCATCTAAAGTGAGGGCGGCATCGGTTTGTGAGAGATGGGCCTGGGGCGGGGAGGCGTGACCGGTGCGCGCTTGTAACAAGACGAGTAGAATCAAAAAGGTGAGGCGCGTGGTGAGGGTCATTTGTATCGTTTGGGAGCTCCCATGGACGGCTTGCCCAGGGGGATGGGCGCTGCCTATCCAGCTCATGGTCTTCTTTCAATAGGTTAAAAGGCCTAACGGGGCCACCTTGCGGTCAATTGGGAGAGTTGGTACCCTCGCGGCATGAGAAAAACTCTATTTACCGGGGTCTGGGTGCTTTTTTGGGCCATTGCGGTGTTTGCCCAGCCAGGCAAGGTGCGACCGTTTGCCGACCGCTTGGTGGCTGCGGCCATGGAGCGCACCCAACATCAGGTGACCTACGATGGGGCCTACCGCGGCATTGCTTACCCTGGGGGAGACGTGCCACCCCATATTGGCGTGTGCACCGATGTGGTCATTCGCAGTTATCGGGCTTTGGGTCATGATTTACAGGTGTTGGTCCATGAAGACATGAAGGCCAATTTTTCACTGTATCCGAAAAACTGGGGTCTCAAAAAGACAGATACCAACATCGATCACCGCCGCGTGCCCAACCTGCAACGCTTTTTCGAGCGCAAGGGTTTGAGTTTAAAAGTGACCGACCGGGCCATGGATTATCAACCGGGCGACTTGGTCACCTGGATGGTGAACAAAAAGTTACCGCACATTGGCATCATGGTGAAAAAGAAATCCGCTGATGGCAAACGACATTTGGTGGTGCACAACATCGGCGCCGGACCCGAAATGGAAGACATTCTTTTTGCGTTTCCCATCACGGGTCATTATCGGTTCGAACCCAAAAAGTAGCGCATGGTTGCAACAAGATTTACGCGCCGAGGGCCTTTCCGTGAACCACCACGGTGAGGCAATCCTGTAAAGCTGTTGGGCGGGGCGCGTGCCCCAAGCTTTGCAAGACGGTGTCAAAGAACGCTCTTTTCTTTTTGTTTAACTTTCCGTCGAGAACAAGAATGAATGCCAAAAGGTCCAATGCTTTGGCCTGCTGCTCAGCATTGAGATGGTGTAACGTTTCGGTGAGCGACCGCTTTTCTTCTTGAGGGTGCAGGTGCTCGACCACGAGGCTCGCGAGCAGGATCAAATTACAGTGGAAGGTGCCCGATAAGATCACCGTCTCTTTAATGGCTGCGTAAAGGGCGCGCCTTTCAGCGACGGAGGCCGCGGCCAAACCTGCAGAAAAAAACTCTTTCACCAAATCATCGACGAGGGCAGGTCCCAAAGCACGAACCCGCGCTTGTCGCATGATGCGCCGACACAGGAAAATGTTCCAGACGGTGAAGACGGGCGCCGATGCCAGTTCGATGATCGTGCGGCCAAAGGTACGGCCGGCCAACCGCGGAAAAAATCGCCTCAGGATAAATTTGGCCAACAGGTTGGTGGCGGAGACTTTGAGTTTGTAGGCAAATGAAAAGAACAGCAACCGCAGCTTGGACTGTTCGGTTAAAGGGTCGATGCCGTACAAGGGCTGATGGCGATTGGGCAGTTCCAAGCCGGCCCGCACCAAGTTTTGGTTGAGGAAGGGCAAAACCACGCGCTCGAGATTCAGCCGGGTTTGCGCCAGCCGACTCATGGCCGCGCAGCCTTTCACCGCATCGGTGTAGAGGAACGCGATTTCGAACAGGGTGGCCCCGGTGGTGAGCCCAACCGACACCCCATAAAACACCATGGTTTCTGAGAGCTGAAGGTGGTGGGCCAAACCGGGGCTGTATTTTTGGGCCAAATAAACGCTGCCCGCAGCGGCCAAGCCGGACAAAAAGCCCGCCAAGCCACCCCGCCAAATCACGCCGCGCTCGATGGGGCGCATTTTTGAGGCCAATTCAGCCCGGCTGAGGGGCGGGTCTTGGGTTGCGGGGTATTCCCCAAAGTAACGCAAAAAGAGACGTTCTAAAGGGGATATGTGAGGCTTTGCATCCATGGGGAGGGTATAAATCAAAGGGTTGGTGAAGCCAAGAAAGCCCAAATATTGGGTGTTAGGGTCCCTCATTCCCATGTGGCCTTTGCCCAAACAGTTGTGCTAGGGTGCGACCTGAACCGCGTAAGGAGCCGTCATGTCCAAAGTTGGATCCGCAGGAAACGTCATCGCCGCCGTGTGCAGCTTTTTTTGGCCGGGCTTGGGCCAACTGGTGCAAGGACGCATCATGGCTGCGTTTCTCTTTTTTGCTTTCACCGGTGCTTGTTATGGCGTCGGTGCCATATTGTTTTTCCCTTTGTTCATCGCCTTGCCTCTGCACCTGTGGTCCATCGTCAATGCGGCCCGGTACACGCGGGGGGATTGAAAAGAGACTGACGGGTTTCATGCCCAAGCGGCGGTCAGCCATCCGGTTTGATGCATAACGCGTGGTTCAGCCGGCGAGTGGTGTTTCTTTGTTGGGGATTAACCCTATGCGAAATTGGTGGGACAAACTTTTTGGGCCCGTCAAATGATCTTCGAAGCCCTGTGGGTTGTGATTTTCGCGACACAATGTCCCCCATCAGAGTTGGATCTTGTCGAGGTAAAAAAGTCCGGTTTAAATTCCTGATTTTTGGCTCGCTGACTTGGTTCAATTTCAGCTTCCATGCTACAAAATTCCTTGTCGTTTAAGTTGCCCCTCGATACTGACGAAGGGCAAATTTCGCACTCTGGGGGCCCGAATGCTGCTATTTTCAAGAACCACACCCTCTTGGCAACACCTGCTTGGTTGCTTGATGATCTCAATGGGGGGGATCATCAGCGGCTGTGAACCGGTTGAAGCACTCAATCCGTACGATCTCGACACTGATGAAGAGCTCCAGCGACCTGGCATCTTGGTGGGGCGGGTCTTGGTAGAAGACCACGACTTTGACGCTCGGCCCTTGCAACTTGAAATCCTCAATCAGAGGGGAGAGCGGGTAGAAGCAGCCGGTGATTTGGGTTTGATCACCACGCGAACCAGCCAAGATCCCATGCCTGAAGGGCTCGATGACGGGATTGACACCACAGCCGGTACTTTTTGGGCCGAAATTCCAACCGGCACTTATTCGATTTTCCTCGACACAGACATCAATGGCATTCCGGCCTTCAAAAATTTCCAGCAGGACAATATTTTGCTCTACCCGGGCGAAGTGGCAGCGGTCAGAATGGAACTCGAACGTAAACCGGCCGAGTCCTATCGGGGTATGATATCAGGCGACATTGTAGGGGCGAGTGAGGGCAGGTCATACCGAGTGCGCCTGTTACCGGTAGAAGAAGACAGCGGTGTGTATGAGCAGGTCATCGTGCAAAGTGGTGAGGGGTCGTACATCTTCAACAATGTGCTTCCAGATGTGGCCTATAAAGTGAGGGTAGAGGGCGACGGATACGTCCCGGCCGGC
>PBLQ01000057.1 GCA_002721815.1 Myxococcales bacterium | reverse complement strand
TAACTGGTCAAGTAACCGGCAGCGGAAGCAACAGGGTCGGTCTCGGTGTAACTGGTCAGGTAACCGGCCGCGGAAGCAACAGGGTCGGTCTCGGTGTAACTGGTCAAGTAACCGGCGGCGGAAGCTACAGGGTCGGTCTCTTCGGTAAGATAACCGGCGGCCGAGGCAACCGGGTCGGTTTCGGTAACCAAATAATTAAACTCTCGCAAAAGCTCCCAATCGAAGTCTGCCGAATCGTAGTTACTGTACATGTCACCCGCTAAAATACTCAGGCGCGATTCAATCAACGGCACTTGATCAAGGTCCGCCGCTTGTTCTGAGGTCAACCCAGACGTGCCCGAAACATCATCCGAAACATCTTTGTCCCAACCATCAAAAGCAGCATTGTTCCCAAGGTCGATTAAGGCTGTCGTGGCTAACGGATCGGACTCTTCAGTGAGATAACCAGCCGCGGAAGCAACAGGGTCGGTCTCGGTGTAGCTGGTCAAGTAACCGGCGGCCGAGGCAACGGGGTCGGTCTCCTCGGTGAGATAGGCCGAATCATCCGCCACCGATTTATCCCACCCATCAAAAGCGGTGTGGTTGCCGATGTCGTTGAGGGCGGCGGTGTTGGCCGCCAACTGGGTGGCTTGCGCTTCGGTCAGACCTTCTTTCGCCGTGTTGAGATCGACCGCTGTCTTGAGTGCTTCAAGCTCACCGCGTAAAGCTTCAAGCTCCGAAGTCAAGTCTGACACGTCGGCATCTTGCCCGTTGGTGCCGTGGCAAATCACGTAAGTATGCGTGATTTCGTCTTCGCTCAGCGTTGCATCACCGTCCACATCGATGCCGTGTTCTAAGGTCACCCCGCCGTTGGGGCAGTCGGCCTCGCTCTCTAAAGCAGTCACTTGGGTTAAGGTGTTGTTTAAGGCGACTGTTTCTTTGACCTCTTCTTCCCCGGCTGGAGTCAAACCGCCACAAGCGGTGGTCAAAATGAGTAAAGGAGCAGACAATTTGAAACGAAAAGACATCGCGAACCTCTTGGTGAAAACAATTTCAGGCAACATTACCCGCTTTGACGGAAAAGTCCACCGGCGCCTTAACCACATAAGCCATTGATATTTAGAAGTTTTCTAAACCTTACTGGTAATGCACATCCGGTGTGAGGGGAATCTTGCTGCGGGCAAAAGCGCCTTTGCCCACTGCCAACAATACGCCTTGCTCATTGAAGAGTTCACCCGTGGCATAAATGCGCCGCTCGTCTTCACCGGTGACTTTGGCCTTGGCCACCAAGGTGCCCAGACTGATCGGCTTGAGCAAATCAATTTCAAAGCGAGCGGTTAAAACAAAATTATCGGGCACCACCGAGTTCACGGCAAAATACGTGGCATCATCTAAAGCTTTAAAATACACCGAGCCATGCACCGCCCCGGCTGCGTGGTGAAAATCTTCGCGCGTGACCATCCTAAGCTCTGCCGCACCTTCACTGACCGTTAGCTCAGGTTTGAACCAGTGGTTAATGGGGGCAGCGTCATACATGCGTTCGAGTTTTCTATAATGTTCCATGGGTCACCCAATTCATTTTTTATTCGGTTCTTTTTTGAGCTTCACATGTTCGATGGTTGTACCAGAACCTTTGTGGGGGTGCCCATCTGGCTTGACGCGCCAGCCCGACGCCTCGATGATATACGTGGTGTTTTTAGATTTTGCCGTGGCGGTGCCTTGGTCGTCGTAGGTCATGCTTTTAAGAACCGAGGAACGCATGGGGCCATCACCCAGTTTGGGGTGCCCCATGGCAAACCCGAACAAACGGCCGTCTTTCAAAACCACGTCTCGCATGAACACCGGCTTTCTGGGGTGCACCTTGGGATCGGTCAAAACCAAGCCCCCGCTTTCGCGGGCCGATGCCATGAGCCCTGCAATGAGGGCAGGCACTTGATCCACCAGGGCATCGATGGATTTGACTTTTAAGGTATCGCGGGCCACCGACTTGGCCGTTTGGGAGTCGAACAAATTCAGGGTGAGCAGAAAAAACGAACCCAACTTGCCCATTTCACCAAACACCACATAACGGGCGCCGATGGCCCCGGCCAACTCGGACAAACAAGAGCTGTCATCGGTGCAGCCCATGGATTGTTTTTCGATTTCAAGCGCCACCATTTGACGCATGTCGGCCCCGGTGAGCAACTCGACACCCTTTTGTTTGGCCAGTTCGGTGGACACCATGTTGTTCACCAAGCCGACTATTTTTTCGTCGACCAAGGTGGCTTTGATGTCCATCATGAGCATGCGAGAAGGTGTATCACTGGCGAACACGCCTAAAGACGAGAAACAACTCAAGAATATTGATGCAACTATAATTCGGGCGATTTTCACGAACGACGATCTCCAATGCATCAGGAGCTTAATCGAAAATTTGATTGAAAACGAATATTACTGGCTATTTTATTGAAAAGCAGCGGTGAATCTCTGGTTCAGAATGTATGGTTATTCTTCAACATCTTGCCTAACAAACCCGCAGCGGGCGCACTTGTAGATTCGGTAGTAAATAGGACCCGAAAAATCAGGAAGCCCCGTGAATCGCATTTGCCCCTCGCAAGTGGGGCAAGGGCGCCAATTCATGTCTCTCCCACTGGGCTGCGGGCGATGTTTGGCCAGATGAATTACATTGTCTTCAGGGTCGCTCATGCATCTGTTCCAGGCGTGTGACCGCCTTCTTGGTGACGGGATTTCATTTCAACTTGCCTAACGTAAAAACCAATGGCCGCGCCGCTGAATTCAATCGCGAAGAGCATGGGGTGCGTGAAGCCTTCCGGCATGGCCACGAGCCAATTGATGAGACGCGTGATACCCAAACCAAGGAGGATTAGCACCATCAGGATGACCCCGCTGTCCCAACGCTTGATGTCTTGAAGACACCAAGTCACAAAGAGAGCGAGTCCCACCTGGAGGCCGCCGTACATGGCCCTTAACTCAATAATACCGCTGGGCGCAGTGACACCGATATTGACCGTTCCCAAAAAATTGAGGGGCGCTAAGAGGGACAACACACCAATACCGCCGTTGATTAGAACACAAATCCACAAATAGATTTTCATCGACTTTTCACCTTTGATGTATACCTAACATCCGGTCAAAAAATGCCCAATAAAATAGCGAACCCGTGTCCGAATCCCTAAGAAAGGCCTTTTCGCGCTCGTGCCACATCGTTTAAAGCCAATACGCTCACCGCTACTCCCCCGAACCCGCTCCTGCGTCTGTGGGTGACACGCAAACCAAGTTCACACAAATCAACGGTGAGGTGCAGATGGCATTGCCGCAATCTCTGAGCACTTCATCACAGGCCTCACCAAGGGTGACGGAATAGTCGGGCGCCTGACACTTTGTTTCATCCGGGTTGAGCCCTGGTGGATCGTCTGGGGAGGTGACCGTATCGCCACATGCAGCCATGCAAACGAGAAACAAAGCAATTACAAAATGATTCTTCATGAGATGGGGATCCTGCGCTTTAGGTGGGGCATCAAAGAAAAGCTACCATGAAAGCGCTTTGGGCTTCAATAAGGCACCGCCTGCAAAGTCTTAAATCGCTACTCGCACGCTTGATACCCCCTTTTGAGCCGATCGAGCATGCAGTCAGAATAAGCGTTATCGTCGGCGCGAAGTTTTTCACATTCGCGCTCGGCACTTTGAAGGGCTTGCTTTTCACATTCGGAGGGCGTTTTTTTATGGTGGATGGCATAACGCACACACTCACCGGCAACGAACAACAGGACCACGAGTCCCGCCACGGCCATCAATGCTTTTTTGAAGATCTTCATTGAGCTCGATGCTCCAAGCCTATGGTTTCAGCAGATGGGGTTTTCATGGGCACCATTAAGGCAGATCGATGCCTGCACAATCCGCAAAACCATCGCTGCAATTCGCTTCGAGGCAGGTTTCGCAGGTGTCACTTCCCGGATCCATCCCGCACTCAACCAGGCAATGGGCATTCATGCACACGCCGAGCTCGCCAAAGCAACCCGAACAAGTGGCGCTCAAATCAGTTCCGGTTTCCACACAGTTTGAAACGCAAGTGGGCGTGCTCAAATCTACCATGCAAGTGGTATAACAACCTTCGATGGTGTCATTAACCGCGTCGCCGCCCATCACCAGGGCCAACACATCGGCGCTGCTGCAATTGGCGACCGCCACCCCGGCATCAGCGCTAAGCGGCTCACCCGGTCCGGCATCGGTGCTCACATCTTCGAGACAGGCCAGATCAGCGTCACAGTCTGGGTCCGCGCAATCGACGTGCCCATCTTCATCGTCATCCATGCCATTGGCGCATTCCTCGATGGCACAAGCGGGATCGGCGGCACAATCAGAATCGGCGCAATCGATGAAGCCATCTGCATCATCGTCCATGGCATTGGTGCATTGGCCCACCTCAGTACAAGCTGGATCTGCGGCGCAATCGGGATCGCCGCAATCCACTTGGCCGTCTTCATCGTCATCTTGAGCGTTGTTGCACAACACCTCTGCCGCTGGCTCTGCCGTACCGCCATCGGCAACGGGTGCGGCGGCACCACCGGCATCCACCATGGTCATCTCTTCATCACTGCCGGCATCCACCGCTGCTGCACCGTCAGTGCTGCCGTCGCTGGAACCCGCATCCGTTGCGGCCGTGCCATCGCTGCTGCCGTCACCGGACCCCGCATCAGCGGGAGCAGAGCCATCGCTGGAACCCGCATCGCTGGCAGCGGCGCCGTCGGTTGTGCCGTCGGTGGAACCTGCATCGGTGTGCGCAGCGCCATCGGGGCTCCCATCAGAGGAACCGTCCCCATTGCCATCGCTATTGCCATCGCTATTGCCATCGCTATTGCCATCGCTAGAACCCTTGTCGGCACAAACCTCATCCACACAGGACAGCCCTTCACCACAGTCGTCATGGCCTTCACAGGCATCACCCACCAGGGCCTCGCCGGGGCAACCGGTGAATAATAAAGCAAACAAGCAAATTAAAAATGATAAATGTTTCATGGGAGTCCTTGATGGGTTTCGAGCGTAGCCACTCATACGCTGTGTATCAAATTTCTATTCTTGGTTCTTGGGTTGCTGTACCGGCTCTGCGGGAGCTTCACCATAAATCGTTTGTCTTAAATGGTGGTACCGCTCGTTTTTTCTGATTCGGTGCTTGGTCTTTTTTTCATAGAACTTCATTTCATCATTGTATTGATCGAGCAACTTTTGATTATCGTCTCGTTTCACTTTTTCAATTGTTAAGCCAACAATGGTGCCTGGCACAAACCCAACCGGATACAATAGCCAGCCTACCGCATAACCAATTCCCACACCCACCGAATTCCACCTCTGATAGCCATTGACTGCAGCATAAGTACCAAAAGCCAATGCCACGGCAACACCGGCCGCGCCGCCCAAGAGGAGCCCGCTGGCCGGCTGTTTAATTTTGGGTTTTATTGGTTTTTTCAAATTAACCTCCGGCGCTTTCGGCTTGGGAAGCCTTGAAAATGATTCTTTCAATACCTTTTGTTTTACCTCTAAACTAACGGGCACCCAAGTGGACGGATCACCTGTTTCAGCGTCAACCACTCCTTGAGTCTCAGGGCTTGAAAGATTTGTTGGTTCGGGTGCCTTCTTTGAGACCGTCCGTTTTTTTGCGGGCAACTTTTTCTCGTCGCAAAAATAGTCGCCTTCTTTTTGTGAATACGTGCAGATGCTTTTCAGCCAAGCGCCATCAACGACAATGGGCTTGCCGTAACCATCAAGATATTGTGTTGTTTTATCTGATTTTGCTTTTTGGGCGTGACTGTTAGGGCCCCAAAACAAAAAAATATGAAGTACAATAAATACAAAAAGCCGCATAAACATTCCCCCTCGCTCACCGTACCATCGTGTACCCTTTTTTTCACACAAAGTTTGTTGTTCGCTCTGTATTTTTATTGTTCAGCGTCCCAGCCTTTAAAACTTGGCAAGCCACGCGATCAGCCGGGTGAGCGCCATCGTCGCAACGATAAAAGTCAGCACTTTTTTATATTTACTTAACCGGCTCATTTTCATGGTGGCCACCCTACTTTAAATCGGTGCTTTGTCGCAATGGAATACCGGCGTTTTTTGGTGAGACGCCCCCGTATGTCCCCGTTTAACGGGCGTCCTAAAAGTTTAGACCGAGGCGTTCGTCACAAACATCCAACCTAAATGTAACAACAATGTGAGCATGGTTAACAAAACACTCACCCTGTGTAACTGCGCAAACCTTTTGGTATCATTGCGATCCCGCGCTGCATTTGTCGCTGGCACGATGGCATTACAGAGGAAACTTGAAAGAAAAGTATATGCGCCAACAATGAGCGGAAACATTTTAAACGCAGCGCTGGAGACTGTAGTTTGCGCTAACAAGCCGAGTCCGAGATGCAGCAAACCAGCAACCGCGAGTGCCTTGAATAGCTTTGGAAAAATGGCACGCAGTACAAGTGCTTTTTCGGCATCTTCGAGCTTGGTAAAAACGGTCGGCGCCACAAATGCGGTTTGAAAAATAATCCAACCAGCAATGATGCCTGACAGTAAAATCTGAAGTTGAAAAAATAAGTTCATAGTGGTCCACCAATTTGTTGAGAGCTTGATTCGCTTTTTGAGATAACAAAGGCCACGAAAAAAATCCTTCACTTTCTCTCGGCTTCTGAGAACAAATGAAACCGCCCAGAAAAGCATTGGGCACAACAGTGTATCAGATGCTTTAAAATATAGTGCCGCCAATCTTCGTTTCGGTTCTTTCAAGTGTCCTTTTCAAGCTCTTAGATGACTTCTTTTAACTTTTGCGCGTACGCCTGAGCTTCTGTGGGTTCGGTTGTTTCCTTTTAATCCCGCTTCAGCGCGCCTTCGCCCCAAATTGATAATTCCGCGGAAAACGTGTCTTAGCTCTAGCGAGTTTCAAGGGTGCGCAGCATGGGTTTGATTTATAAGAACGAGACGGGGCAACGAGCGGTGTGAATTCAAACCTTAATTGAGGCGAACCGAATCTGAAACAGCCCCGGGCTAACAAAAAAGGCCACTTAACTCATAAATTCAGGCGTTTAAGGGTTCTTACGAGGGCACTTCGTTTTTAATCGAACAAAAAGACCAGATCGGTTGTTGTTTCTATACTGGGCAGAGTATGGCCAATCACAAGTGGACACCAAATGGGAAATGATTACATATTCGCTGGCTTGGGCGCTAGCTCGTGTATTCTCGTTCACGAGCTAAAACGCAAAGGTCTTTTAAACAACAAAAAGATCCTGGTTATCGATCCGTCCACAAAAATCGTAAACGATAAAACCTACTGTTTTTGGTCAAAAGATACCGAAGAAATCACTCAAGATTTCTCCGCCATGGCCTCACACTGCTGGTCAAAAATCAGCACCGACAGTCATCCCCCCCAGGAAATGGGCGACTTGAAGTACTATCACATCAACAGTCTCGAGCTTTATAACGCTACCAAAAGAATATTGACGCAACATCGAGCCATTTTTTTAAACGAAGCTGTCTTAGAGGTGGGTTCGGCCCAACAACCTTTTGTTGTCTCAGAGTCTGGCACCTACAAGGCCCAAACCGTTTTTGATTCGCGTCCGCCACACTTTGATAAGGCATTACCCGAAGACCAAAACATCTTGCAGTCGTTCGTTGGGTACAAGATTACATTGGATGACAAAGCGCTCAACCCTGATGCTTGCACGCTCATGGACTTCAATGTACCGCAACAAAACCACACCCAGTTTGTTTACGTCCTCCCTTTCTCTGAGCATACCGCACTGGTTGAGTTAACTCGATTTGGAACTCAAGCCATTTCCGAAAATAATGCTGCCCCTGTTCTCCACCGATATATTGAAGAAAAGTTTGGGCCGTACAAACTGAAAGACATCGAGCGCGGCGTGATTCCGATGTTTACGGATTTAAAACCACCAAAACCACTTCCAGGCGTTATTCCGTTAGGAACGCGAGCCAACAAGGTAAAGCCGAGTACGGGTTACGCCTTCAAAAAAATGTACGCGCACGCCAAATCTATTTGCCAAAATGAAAGCGCAAAAAAAGAAGAATCACGCTTTCGTTTTTACGATCGCTTACTAATTTTGATTTTGGCCCTATGGCCCCACCAAGGGAAACCTATTTTCCAGCGTTTGTTTCAAGTGAGGGATACGGCATACATCCTCAAGTTTCTTGACGAGAAAACATCGATTTGGGAAGACGCCAGAATGTTTTACAAGTTGCCTGTTTCTATTTTTCTGCGTTCTTGTTTTACTTTTTGGGTTCGCAAACAAAAACCGTCCTTGCTTTTATTTGGCTCTCTTCTACTCTATTTTGTGCTCGACCTCTTCGTTCCACAAATCGCCGAACCAGTGATGTATGGCCTGCTGGCGACAGGTCTTCTCATCGTCGGTATTCCACACGGTGCTATGGATCATATGACTGAGGCGTTATCAAATACGAAGCGCATCACGCTGTCTTTTATTTTAAAGTATTTGGCCTTAATGTCGTCTGTGTATATGCTTTGGGTCCTGTCACCCACCATTGCATTGCTGGGTTTCGTCCTTTATTCCGCTTGGCATTTTGGGGAAACCGATGTGGTAGAGTGGAATATCAAAACGCCTTTTATTGGCCTGCTGTGGGGCGCCTTGTTTTTTATTGCCCTTTTTTCCTCTCACCCCACAGAAACGCAAAACATTCTCTATTTATTGGACGTCAACGTCGTAGGCCTCTCGCTCGATGTTTCGCTGGTTTATATGAGTGCCATTGGCGTGTCTTTTGCTTTAGCCCTCCTTTTTAAGCGCGCGCAGTGGTTCTCTTTAGTCTGTTACCTATTATTCGCGCAATGGTTGCCCTTGGTGATCGCGTTTGGAACTTACTTCATTTTCCACCACAGCTACCAAGGGTGGTCCCATCTCAGAGCGTCGCTGGGGCAAGACAATGTCGCGCTATTTAAAAACGCGCTGCCTTTCAACGTTGGGGCACTCGCCTTGTTTCTGTTTTTCTTCCTCAACCCTCAGGCATCATTTGAAAAAAATATTTCGCTGCTCTTCGTTTTCATCTCTTGCATCAGTTTCCCGCATATCTTTTGCATGCATCGTTTCTATGCATCAAGACGGAAAACACAAAAGACAGGGGACGCGTTCCTAAGCGCCTCATCATAACAATTGAATAGGCGTTTAAGTGGTGTGGCTTAATGACTATAGCGCATCCGTATAAGCTTCATCAGCCATCTCTCGGAAGCTCGGTTCACGCAGTCGGCGTCGGGCCGCCTCAAACTTTTTTCGATGCTTGATACTTGTAGAAGCAGCGCGTTTCCGCCAAAGCCTGAAAGAAGAAGGCTTGAGATTGCGTCGCATCACCGCGATCACGTCCGATTCCGAAAGACCGGTTTGTGCCTGTATGTCTTCAAAAGTCACGCGATCTGCCCATGCCGCCCAAATGACCCAATCGGTAGTGTCTTTGTTGGGCTCGGGATTTTTCGTTTTGGTGAGGGGTCGATGACTGTGTTTGCGTTTCATGTTGTTGCCTGCTTGGACGCCACGGTATAAAACATCGCGCCCTGAAGCAAAACAAACAGGGTGGCGCGTTTACTCCCAATTTCTCAATGAAACTTCAGAGGCTTTTTTTCGAGGTTGGCGTTATGACAGTGACGATTAATTTAGAACATTGTTGCTGGTCAGAAGTGCCTGCCTGACTTGGCTCTTTATTGTTTGAGGGAGCAAATCGCCAAGGCGTTTTAACTATAGAGGAGTGGCGTGGGGCTTTAACTCTATTCCTTGCCTTCATTTTTATTTTCATCTTCAAAATAAATGAGTGGCTTAATTATAAACCAAGAAACCAAGCCCAAAGCAAGCGCGGTTGAGGCGAGACCCACTGAAGCCACCAAAGATCTGGTCCCACCCTTAGTTATGGGATCTAAGGTTTCGCCATCAATTATATCACCACTCTCTTCTGCTTCTAACACAAGCTGATCCTTCTCTGCTTGGTAATAAAATATCATCCCAGCAGCAACCATTGCTCCTGCTGCTGCAGCGCCGGTTAAACCAAGACCAGAATAATAGACCGCTGGTGAGAGGCTAGAGTTTTTTTGCAAATCAATTTTCTCGATGCCTTGCTTTAAAAGATCTTCAACTCCTTGAGGAAAAGTTTGAGCCAGAGCATCTACATCTGCCCCCTGCAACAAAACACGGCTGGAGCTTTGGGCTTTTTCTGCATCGAACAGACTTAAAGTCACCATCAACTTACTTCCAAGTTTGCCGACATCACCAAAGATTAAAAATCGTGCGCCCAAAGCGCCGGCCAACTCCCCCAAGCAACTGTCATCAAAACAACCTGCCAATTGTTTTTCTTTTTCCAGTTCCAACAACTGTTTCACGTCATTGGTAGATAGAGAGTCAAAATTGTTGTATTTACTGACTTCAACTTCCAATACAGCATCGAGGCTCTTGAGCGTTTCTTTCTCAACAGTTTGACTGCTCAGTTTTAAAATTAAAATTTTAGGTTTTTCTTCGGCCATAGCTTGGGTGGCCAGGCCAGAAAAAAGCAGCATACAAAAAATAAAGCGAGTCATCTTTTCCCCAAACCAAAAATGTATTTTATTAGGGCTAAGTTACCTCAATCGAGCCCACAAAAACAAAAACCCCTCATCACAAAATGACAAGGGGTGAAAAACGAAGTGCTTTTACTTGGCACGCCCTGAACGATTCGAACGTTCGACCTACGGCTTAGAAGGCCGTTGCTCTATCCAGCTGAGCTAAGGGCGCTTACGACACCACGCTGGATTCGTGATGTGCACTCAAAAAAAACCCGCCTCGGCTTTTATTTGCTTTGGCGGGAAATGGTCGGGGCAACACGATTTGAACATGCGACCTCCTGGACCCAAACCAGGCGCTCTACCAAGCTGAGCTATGCCCCGAAACGAGCGCCGATATTAGCCGACTCGGCCCACAAAGCAACCCCAAAACGACGGTTTTTCAATGACTTGCCGCTCACCGGGCGCTGCGGCCCCAAAAAGGGCGAAAAGCTTTGAATTTAAAGCGAAAACAGTATGCTGAGGTGGTCCCCAAGGAACGCAATTACCATGAATCGGCAACCCCAAGACCTGGTCAAAATCTTTGAAAGCCCCTCCGGCAAAAAGCTGTGCCTGCTCTTTGTGGGTATTTTGAGCTGGTCCATGACCACCCTTTGGCTGCCCTTTTCCAACTACGATCAAATCCTCATCGAAGGCGACTACGCCAAATTTTACTGGTTCACCCTCAAACAAACCCAATGGTTTTTAGATCACGGTTCACCCTTTGGGGTGGCCCCTTTTATTCACGGTGGCATGCCCGGGTTTTTGTTTTTGCGAACAGGTTTTGTTTTTTACCTGCCCTTCTATTTGTTCTTTGGTCCAACCCTTGGTTTTTCATTGCTGTTGGTGGTGGCCACCATTTTGTTTTCCATTGGCGCGTTTTTACTTCTCGATGAACTGCAACTCTCCCGCTGGATCGCATTGTCTTTTGCACTCATGACCGCCTTGGGATTAGGACTCACCGATTATATCAACGTCGGCATGGTCCCTTATGTCATCGCCTTAAGCGCCAACATGTGGTTGCTGTACTTCTTGGTTTTGTTTTACCGGGGCGACAAACGTGCGCTCTTCCCGGCAACCTTTTTAGCGGCCGCATTAATGTACACCCACGTGGCCTCTTTGGTGGGCATTCTCGTTCCGGCTGGCCTGGTCCTCATTTACCATTTACACAAAGAGGGCCGCTGGCGTGATGCGCAAACGCCCATCCTGCAGGCGAGTCTGTGTTTTCTTCTGATGAGCGTGCCCTGGATTTTTAATTTCTTGGCCCTCGCCGACACCATCAACAACGATTACCTCTTTACCTCTGAGCAACCCGATACGTTCGCCCAGCTGGTGTGGGCCCATGCCGTTCAACTCACCGGTCACCGCGCGGAGGTTCCGGCCACACTCACCGACACCCTCAGCCTTTGGGGCTCTTTCGCCTTATCCGGCGCCACCTTTTATTTGGTGTTGCTGCCCCTGGGGCTCTTGGCCCTCACACATGTTATCAACCGTCACGAACCCGAGCCTCCAAATCTTGGGCTTTTGTTGGCACTGGGTGTTTTTTCGTGGTGCGGCGTTGCCCTTGGCTTCGTCCCGGGCCTGCGCATTCTTTTTCAAAGGGTGGTGTCGTGGCTGCCGGTGGTCTCGGGCTTGTTGTATTTATGCGCCTTTTACTTTGCCCTCGAGCGCACCCAAGAAAAAGTGCGATATGTTTTGCTGCCCGTGGGGAGCCTGCTTTGTTTAGTGGGCCTGGTCTTGGTCCGTCCGCCCAGCACCACAGAGCTCTTCACCTTGAATAGCCCCAAAGAGATCGATCCGAAAATGGTTCAGTGGATCGACAGCCAGGATGTCCTGTTGATGGAAAATTGCTCTCACGTGAATCCCTCTCAAGGCATGGGGGCTTTCGAGACTTGCGGTGCACAGCACCATTGGACCGGGATGCTTTCCGACCTGTTGGGCGTGCCCATTTTTGCCCATGCCGGCGACGATCCCCATCCTTTCATGATCTACCGAGACCATTACTTGAACTCGAGTACCTTTAACGGAGAAGTCCTGTCCGAAAGCAACATGGCGGCCTTCGAAAGCCGTTTGACTCAAAGTCGGGTCACCAAGGCGTGCGTGTTCTCTGAACGGGCCCGTATTTATTTTTTCAGTCACGCCCAATGGCAACCCTTGGGTCAAACCCCCCTGTACCATTGTTATGGCCACACCGCTTCAGCCCAGGGGCACTGGAAAATCGATGCGGTCTCCCCCTTTGAAATGCACCTCACCTATCAAGGCGAAGGGGCCACAAAACAATTGCCTTTTCTGTACTACCCCTTGTGGCAAGCCCAAAGCGCCACCGGTGCGTCCATCCCCCTCACAGCTTGTGAAGACAGCCTCTGCCTCGATACCAACCGGGTTCCAAACCAAATTCATTTAAACTGGCCCAAACAGCTTCCCTACAGTTTGTTGGCCTTGCTGGGCTTGCTGTTGAGCCTGATTTTTGTGTGGCGATACCGCCTATAATCGTTACATCCCCACTTGAGCCCTCTACCTGAACAGGGCACCCTTTTTTCATGTCTGTTGAAAAACCAAAACCCATTGCCCTCACCATCGCTGGCGCAGATTCCAGTGGGGGCGCCGGGGTGTATGCCGACCTCAAAACCTTTGCGGCGTGGGGCGTGCATGGCACAGCGGTGATCACGGCGGTCACCGCTCAAAACTCTTTGACCTGTGACGGCACCCATCCCATTCCGGGCCACATGATCCAACAACAACTCAACACCTTGTTCAGCGATATGCCCGCCGCCCACTGTAAGATCGGCATGCTCGCCAATGAAGATGTGGTCAGCCAGGTGACCCAATCCCTGACCCAGCATCAACCACGCATCGTTTATGATCCAGTCATTCAAAGCAGCACCGGGGCCGCCTTGCTTTCTGAGCCGGGCGTTCAGGCCATGAAAGCACAACTGCTGCCCCAGGTGTATTTGCTCACGCCCAACTTGCCCGAAGCCGAAGCTTTGTGTGGCCTCACCCTCAACACACCACAGCACCAAAAAGATGCTTGTGCACGCCTGGTTGACATGGGCGCCACCAACGTCTTGCTCAAAGGCGGCCACCTCAACGGTGACCCTGTGGATGTGCTCTACGACGGCACCCACTATTTTGAGATGAAGGCCAACCGCCAACACACCTCGAACACCCACGGCACAGGCTGCGTGCTTTCGGCGGCCATCACCGCAGCCCTCACCTTGGGCCATGAACTGCCGCAAGCGGTCATGCACGCCCATGCCTTCGTGCAAAAAGCCATCTTTTCGGGTTATGCCTGCGGACAAGGCGATGGCCCCATCAACCCCTTATTCGCCCACCCCTCTGGCGCTTCACACTCCTAAAGGACCTCTCCCATCAAAACGCTGCACGGAAAAATTCAAGGGCTCAAAGCGGAGCAAATCAAAAACCTCGAACGGCTCTACACCCGTAAGATGGCCCCCCACGAGGTGGTCACGCGCGCCCTCGCCCGTGAAATGAACGACCTGTGCGCCTCTTTGCGTCGGGTTTTGGGTTTGTTGGTGGATCGTCGCGGCGATGTCACCCATGTAATTCTCGGCGATTCCTTACGCTTATACCTGCCCGACATCGGCAGACTCCGTGCGGGTGAACAACGCTTGCGGGGCCTTCGCTTGATCGTGTCACATCCTGGAGGGGCGTACCGTGGCCGTAAAACCTACGGACTCGAATCCGATTTAATTACTGACTTAGAAAAACTACAACTGGATGGCGTGCTGCAACTGGAGGCCAAACGAGATGGGGCCCCGGGCCGGCTGGCCTTTGGCCACGTGATGCCAGCTCAGAAAGGGCGCACGGGCGCACGCGTCCACGAAGATTTTTATCCCAACTTTGAAGCGTTGGATTTGGACTTTTTATTCTTTGTGGAAGATCTTGAAGACCAACTGCAAAAAGCTTTTCAACGGGTACGCGAAGCCGAAAAGCTCAAAAGCGACCGAGGGATTGCCGTCTTGGTGGGCGTATACACCACCGCCAAAAGTGTTTGGGAAGCCTCGTTGAGTGAACTGGAAGAGCTGTGTGAAACCGCCAATGTGAGTGTGGCCGACGTGATCGTGCAACGGCGGCGCAAAATTGATCCACGCAGCATCGTGGGCAAAGGAAAACTCGAAGAGATTTGTTTGCAAGCGCTGCACCTGGGTGCTGAGATTCTTATTTTTGATCGCGACCTGTCCCCCTCGCAGCTCAATGCCATCACCGACATGACCGACCTTAAAGTGCTCGACCGCACCATGCTGATCTTAGATATTTTTGCGCGACGGGCCACCTCTCAGGCAGGAAAGCTACAAGTAGAGTTGGCCCAGCTCAAATACGCCCTGCCGCGGTTGGCCAAAAAGCAAGAAGGCCTGTCGCGGTTGGCAGGCGGCATTGGCGGCCAGGGCCCTGGCGAAACCAAGCTTGAAGTGGATCGCCGAAGAGCCCGAGATCGGTTGGCCCGTTTAGAAAAAGACATCGACAAACTCTCCAAACAACGCAACTTGCGCCGCAGCCAACGGGGCAAACGCAACGTTCCCGTGATCTCCATTGTGGGGTACACCAATGCGGGCAAGAGCACCCTGCTCAACCAACTCACGCAATCAAAGGTCTACGCCAAAGACGAACTCTTCGCCACCTTAGACCCCACCTCCAGGCGCTTGCGGTTCCCCCGTGAACGCGAAGTGGTCATCACCGACACGGTGGGTTTTATTCGCGACCTCCCCGACTCGTTGGTGAACGCATTTCGTGCCACCCTCGAAGAACTCGATGACTCCGACTTGCTCTTGCATGTGATCGATGCGGCCGATCCGCTCCTCGAACGACAAATGCAAAGTGTTGAAAAAGTGCTGCGCGATTTAAAACTTGATGAAAAACCCCGACTGCTGGTGTTTAACAAATGCGATCAAGTGCATCCCTTAGATGCCGAACGACTGGGGGAAGGCGAAAACGCGGTGGCCATTTCAGCGCTGAACAAAGAGGGGTTTAAAGAACTGCTCAAAAAAGCGGCTTTGTATATTTGGCCGGTTAACAGTGGCTCTGCGTCGCCATCAGATTCATCGCAGGGTTGGTCACCCGAACTGAACTAAAAGGGCCCCGTAACGGTGGTGTTGGCGAAACGGCCATACGTGGCGTTATAGGCAACGCCCTTCACACTGGTGGCCTTGTGGTTTTTGGGAATATTGCCATTGAGTAAACCCAAATAGGCCACTTCCGATTGGAGGGCTTGGGCGTCGGTTTTGCCCGCCCAGGTTTGGGCCACCACCGCATCGCCGGCATTGGCGCCGCCGGCCAATTTGGCATTGATGGCTTTCAGCTCTGCTTGGCGTGCGGCTTCTCTTTTGGCTTGGCGCAGCTTGATCTCTTCGGCGAACATGCCCTCTTGCTGACCCAGGCTGGGGCCCGGCATCACGCGCGCTTGGCGCTGGGCTTCTTGCGCTTTGATCTCTTCGGCAAAAATATTGTCTTTGGCGACGAAACTGGCCCGTGCTCTGGCATCGGCTCGAAGTTGGTTGTAGGCCTCAAACTCGGCCAGGCTCGCCTTGGAGGCCACCCCCCAATTCACACCGCCGGGTAAATTGGGATTTAAGGCGCTGGTGCGCAAACCGTGCGCGCGTTGAAAATCACTCAGTGCATTTTTAGACGCCGAAGGTGCGACGAACTCCACCGATATCTGCGACATATACAAACCACCGTCGGGGCCAATCACCCTGCGAATTTGTCGCCCGGCCACGTTGGG
>PBLQ01000056.1 GCA_002721815.1 Myxococcales bacterium | reverse complement strand
CAAGCTTGATCACCCGGCATGGCGCGAAGTCTTGTTCAAAACGTAAAATGTTTTCAATGTTGGCCCCACGAAAAGCGTAGATGGCTTGATCATCATCGCCCACCGCACACACTTGACATTGGGGGCTGGCGAGCAGCTGGATCAAGGACAACTGTAATGGGTTGGTGTCTTGATATTCGTCGATAAGCAGGTGGTGAATGCGTTCTTGGAGCTGGTTTCTTATGTCAACATTTTGTTGCAGCAGTTCTCTCGCTAACAATAATAAATCGTCAAAGTCCACTAACTGGAGTGCCTTGAGGTTTTGTTGGTAAAGGGGGTAGAGGCTTTGCGCAATGCTCTGCAGTTCTGAGTGGGCGTTCGGGACTTGTTCTGGTAATAGGCCTTGGTTTTTAAATAATGATATTTGGGAAAGAATTTGCCGCGGTGGAAAGGCTTTAAACACAGAGCTGTGTTTGCCTGCGGCAGCGATCAACTGCGACACTTGATCGGCAACGTCTGCAATCGCGAAAAATGACTTGAGACCCACATGGCTGCCGTGTTCGCGCAACAGCCGAATACAAAAGGAATGGAACGTGCTGAGGCTGATGCCTTGGCAGCGTTCGGCCCCCACCAGGCCCACCAGGCGTTCGCGCATTTCTTTGGCGGCTTTGTTGGTGAAAGTAACGCCCACGATGTTTTCGGGCGCCACATCTTCCATGAGGAGTTTTGCGATGCGTGTGGTCACCACGCGTGTCTTGCCACTTCCAGCGCCGGCCAACACCAATAACGAGGTGCCCCGGTGGCGAACGGCTTCAGTTTGTGCTGGGTTCAGTCCATGCATGGTCGGATCACTTTTTGGGCATAAAAAAGGGGACCTGAATAAGGTCCCCTTGTCATACTTGCAAGAACGAAAGAAACTTAGAGAAGTTTTTTGTCTTTCAGCAAGCTTTTGATGCCGTCAACACTGCGTTGTTGCAGCTGCCAGCCGCCAACGAAGATGGAGGGGGTGCCGCGCACTTTGGCTGCTTTGGTGCCCATTTCCATGTCGGCTTTGATTTGAGCTTCGTACTTGGCATCGTTGGCCTTGAGGTCTTTCTCAAATTTACCAACGTTCAAGCCGATTTCTTTGGCCCATTTTTTGAAGTTGTCTGGTTTCAGGTCGCGTTGGTTCGCGAGCAATTTTTCAGACATTTCCCAGAACTTGCCTTGCTCACCAGCGGCCATAGCAGCTTTAGATGCGGGCTTTGCGTCTTTGTGAAAAGACAAGGGGAAGTGCTTGAAGACCAACTTTACTTTGCCTTTGAGCTCAGGATCGTTAACCGCTTGCTTGAGCATGGGGTCTACACGAGCGCAGAAGGGGCATTGGAAATCACTGAAAAGGGTGATGTCCACGCTGCCGGCACCGTGTGAAGCGCTTTCACCGGTAGGCAACTTGTAAGCAGCCGTTTGTGGCTTGGGCTGAGGGCGTTGTGGTTTTTTGGGTGCTTTTTTGAGCTCTTTAACTTGCTTTTCGAGCTCGGCAACACGCTTTTCCAATTTTTGAGCAACTTCGTTATTGGCGGGCGGCTGGCAAGCCACGGAAAACGCCAACACAGTCAATGCGCAGATGATTTTTTTCATGTTTTCTCTCTCCTAAAAACTGCGAAAGTTCTTTTTCGCAATCGTGATGTTTCCAAAGTCACCGGGCTCTTAACGTAAGTAGGCGGTCGATAACAAGGGGGGTTGGGCAAATATTGGTCATTTTGGGCCCTGATAACTGGCCCGCAACAGTCTGTCTTGAATGGCCCACCAGGGACTCATCGGCGAAGTTGGCACAAGATCCTCCATGCCAACCTCTTCCAGATCCTGCGCCTCGATGTTGTAGAAGGCGCCATAGAGGGCTCGCCCGTAGGCCTCAGGGCTGTCTGGCATGGTAAAAGTTAATGAATTCAAAGGCCTGTCCCCCAGCTCATGGGAAAGCCGGGCTTGGGTGGCAGCTCGAATCAGAACGGACATGCCGCTTTGCCAGGCTTCTTGAAGGCTTTCATGGCCCAACAAATGCAGCCGGGTGTTTGAAGGGGCGTAATGCCGGGACAGCTGACCTGGCGAAGTGGGGACGGCAGGCGCATGGCTCGGCGAACCCAAATTCGCGGTCGATATGTCTGAAATGGCGAGCTTGTCGCACAGCACAGCCCCACTGATGGTACCCGCCCGCAAAATTTTGATGGGATCACTTCGAACATCAACCACCGTGGATTCAATGCCTGCCTCGCAGGGACCCGCATCCAAAACAGCGGCGATTCTCCCACTCAGGCTTCTCATGACATGACCCGCCCGAGTGGGACTCGGGCGATTGGCCACATTGGCGCTGGGCGCTGCGAGCGGCTCCCCCACCCATTCGATGAGCTGTCGTGTCACCGGATGTGCAGGCATGCGCACGGCCAAGGAGTTCAACCCCGCTGAAACCGACCCGGGGACATGCGCCGCTTTGGGCGCCACCAGGGTGAGGGGCCCGGGCCAAAAAAGTTGCGCCAGCGTCTCGATGCAGGTTCGCACCCGTGCCCCGTCTTCTCCATCGAGGTTCCATAAGGAAAGGGCCATTTCGAGGTTCGCCACATGCAAGATGAGTGGGTTGTGCTGCGGTCGGTTTTTGGCCTCGTAAATACTGGCGACGGATTGGGCATGAAGGCCCAATCCCCCAAGGCCGTAAACGGTTTCGGTGGGGATGGCCACCACTTGCCCGGCTTTGAGTAGAGCGCCTGCGTATCGGACATCTGCTGGGTGAGATGCTTTTAAAATCAGGGTGTTTTTTAAAGGGACCATTTTTTTCATACAAAAGCGCTATACACGCTGCCCCGATATTTGCTACCCGGTAGCCATGAACGAACCCATCACAAATGATCTCAACATTGGCGCCATGGTTCTTGCCGCCGGATTTGGCACGCGTTTGCGCCCTCTCACAGAAGAGCGCCCCAAGCCCTTGGTAGAAGTTTTTGGGCGACCCCTCATTGCGCACAATCTGTCCCATTTGGCCCGAGCTGGCGTTTCTGAGGTGGTGATCAACACCCATCATCTGCCCGAGGCCCTGCCAAGGCAGCTCGGTTCCCAATTCGAAGGCATGCAGCTGACTTTCTTAGAGGAAAAGGAAATCCTGGGGACGGGTGGGGGACTCAAAAATGCGCGTGCTTTTCTTGAGAAGTTTGATCTTATTTTTTTACTCAATGCAGACGCCTTTATCGACGTGTCCTTGACCCATGTTTTAACTCGGCAGCAAAGTACTGAAGCCTGCTCAGCCTTGTTGCTCAAAAATGTGGCCAACGCAAAAGATTTTGGGTGCATCGGCACGGATGAAGATGATTTTGTTGTTTCCTTTGTGGACCGAATTCCCGTCGTCAAAAAACCAGTCCAAGAGCGGATGTTTTGCGGGGTGCATTTGTTTCAAAAGAAGTTCTTAAAATACCTCGACGGAAGCGGAGAGGTTTTTTGTGTGAATAAAGAAACCTACCCAAAGGCGTTGATGGCACAAGAAAAAATCATCGGTGTGGACCAACCTGGCTGTTTTCAAGACGTCGGCACACCAGAGCGGTTGTTACAGTTGCACTGGGACGTTTTGTCCGGGATCACGCAGCTGAAGCATTTCGATCCCATGGCGCATTTGCACCCGCAAAATGAATCGTGTTTTGTGCACGCGACGGCCAGTCTTGCATCCGGAAGCCTCCAAGGGTCGCAGGTCTTGGTGGATGAGCAGGTGCAGGTGGAACCGGGCGCGATTCTCAACGATCAGGTGGTGCTTGGCCCAGGGGTACGGGTAGGTAAAGGTGTGATACTTGACCGGGTGGTTGTCCAATCCCATTCAGAAATTCCGCCCGGAAGCCAGTTGAGCAACGGAATTGTGTATCCTGGGGGCTTCATTCCCGCCTAAAAGCGTTTTGAACGTCTATACCCACTTGAACGGAAGTGGGTTCAGAGGTAACACCCCCCTGAAACTTAATCGATCAAGACACCGCTAAATGGTGTTGTTTCTAAACGAGAAAAGAAGAGGTTGGATCGTGATTAAACTAAAGAAGCCCTTTCAGGTTTTAGTGTTCTCCGCTTTTGGTGCCGCGCTGGCTTTCGCCGGTTGCACTGCCAAAAAAGATGCGAGCAAAGTAGAAGAAAAAAGTGAACCGGCAAACGCTACCAAGCCCGCAGAAGGTGGTACCGGCCCCGTAGCAAAAGTAGGCGACATTGAGATCTCCCGTGACGCTTATAACCAGCAAATGGCGCGCACCAAAAAACGCTTTGAGCGTGCAGGTCGTGATATTCCAGTAGCGTTGGGTAAGCGACTTAAAGAGAATATCATTCGTAAGTTGGTTGACGATACTTTGATCGAGGTGAAAGCCGGTAAAGAAGGTATCACTGTGGCCGATGCCGAACTCGACACGAAGTTTGCAGAGCATAAAAAGCGTTTCGGTAAAGATGAAAACTTTCAGAAATATTTAGAGCGTACCGGGCAAGGGGTTGAAGACGTCAAAAAAGACCTCAAATCCAACATGCTTCGTGAAAACCTGTTCGCCAAAATTATGGGCGCGGGTGACCCTTCTGACGAAGACACCAAAGCTTACTACGAAAAGAACGTTGACCGTTACAAGCAACGTGAACAAGTGAAGGCGAGTCATATCCTATTGAAGGTCAGCAAAGAAATGACGCCAGCCCAGAAAAAAGAAAAGCAAACCAAGGCTAAAGAACTTTTCAAAAAGGCCAAAAAAGCAGATGCCGCTGGTTTCGCAGCATTGGCCAAAGAAAATAGCGAAGGCCCCACGGCCAGCCGTGGTGGTGACTTGGGTTTCTTCTCTCGTGGCCGCATGGTGAAAGCATTTGAAGACGCAGCATTTAAAGCCAAAAAAGGCGCTACCCTCGGTCCCATCGAAACCCAGTTTGGTTTCCATGTGATCCGAGTGTTCGATAAAAAGGCTGAGCGTCAGCGTTCTTTTGATGAAGTGAAAGACTCCATCAAAACCACTTTAACTGCGCGTGAAAAATCGAAGAAAAAACGTGAACTGCTCAAGCAGTTGCGAGAAGAGATCAAGGTGGCCATTTTGGAGCCCGGCGTTTCTCTTAACAACAAACGACCCAGCATTCAGCCCACAGGACCTGGCGGTAAGCCCATCAATCCTAAAGACTTGGTGAAGCGCGCCAAATTACCTGGGCCAAAGCCTGTGGACAAAACGGCAGATGCCAAAGACAAAGAAGCTCCTAAGAAAGCGAAATAACTCAAAGGGTTAGTGATACAAAAAACCGAGCCAATGCGGCTCGGTTTTTTTTTGTCTGGCTGAGACGAGACATTGAATGCCAGATTTGTTACTTTTCAGACGTCCAGCGGACAGATGGGAAAAAACATGGTGCAGTTGCGAATGATGACTCTCGGCGTGCTATGCGCTTTGGTAATGTTTTCGAGCGACTTGGACGCGCGGGAACAGCAACAAACTGTAGCCTCTGAGCCACAGGAAAATAACGCTGCAATTGACTCCGAAAACGATACTGCCGCAAAGGCGGTGGCCAGTGAAGAGGCCCTAAAGCAGATGAACGGTCCTTCGGAGACGGTACCACTTCCAACGCAGGCCCCTGATAACCCACCGCCTTTCAGGAAAGTGGAAGCTTCAGGCTTTGACGTTCAAATGCGTCGTCTCGGCGATGCAATGGCGCTGGGCCTTAAACGCCTGCCCGGTGACCATCGCGACCAATTTTTTGCTGTATTTCCCTTCGACAATGTGGGCGAAGAGACCGAAAATCGCCAACTGGGTTTGGTGGTGAGCGAACACATCATGACAGACTTGGTGAGAACCCATCGGTTCAATCTCGTGGAGCGCGGCTCTCTCAATCAAATCATCGCCGAGCAAGGACTATCCCAAATGGGTTTGGTGGACGCAGATAAAGCTGTTTCTGTGGGGGCTTTGGCTGGCGCCCAGGCTTTGGTGGTGGGGCAGGTCATTGACAAAGGGCCGTCCTTTCAAGTGACGGCACGTGTCGTGGACGCCAAGACAGGTCAAGTGTTTGTGGCTGAGTTGGTAGAAGTCTCCAAAGGAGATTTGCTGGCATTCTCCGCGGATGCGGTGGTGTTGCGCTCCAAGGGGGCCGCCGCCATACGCTCCATGTTGGTACCGGGCTGGGGCCAGTTCTATAATCGACAAAAAATGAAAGCAGCTGTGGTGGGTGGGGCCATGGCCACATCCTTGTTGGCCGCCGGTGTTTCTTACGGCTTGGGCTATAGTCTGGAGCAAAATTATCTAACGTGGGCACCGGTTGAGGGCGCTAACGTTACCCAAGAAGATCAAGTAAATCTGGCAGAAATGCGTGCCACCGCAAACATGCAGTATTCACTGGCTGGCGGTTTCGCTGGAGCTGCCGCGTTGGTTTGGGTTTTTGGAATTACCGATGCTTATTTTTCGGGCGTCGACGCGGAGTCTCTCGACGATGCCATGGCCGAATTTTAAGAGGCCGAACTTTCAAAAAAACGACCGCGATAAAATTGTAGCTCTTGCATAGAAGCGCGAATATCGGAAAGCGCGGTGTGGTTGCTGCTTTTGTTGGGTGGGGAACCATCTTTGGGGTGCCATGCGCTGGCCAAGACTTTGAGCGATGACACATCGATTTGGCGGTAGTGCAAATAGGCTTCCACCTTTGGCATATACTTGGTGAGGAACCTTCGATCTTGCCATACTGAATTGCCGGCCAACAGTCCTTTGCCCTCCGCCACGTTGGCCTTTAGCATTTCGAGAATCGCATCTTCAGCTTGCTCCAGTTGGAGTTGGCTTTTTTTCACTTTTTGGATGAGCCCATTGGCAGTGTGCATTTGCTTCACGAAGGGTATCATTTCTTCTAAGCGTTCATCGGGTTGCCAAATAACACCTTCATATTGAGCTTCTTCATTGAACTCGGTGTCTGTGACAATGACGGCCACTTCGATGATGACGCAAGTCTCTGGATCGAGGCCTGTCATCTCCAAGTCCACCCATACCCATTTTTCTTGGTGTTTGTTCGTCATGGTTTCCACCCGGGCATTTAACTCGCCCTCGAAAGCGTCCGTTATTATCTAAAGATCAGTGGTAGCATAATGCTTTTTCGATTTTTCTGCTTGTTAAAGTTTCAATAAGTAACGCAGGTTCCTGCCAGTCCCGCGATCAGTGATCTGAGGTGTTCACCAACAAAAACTTTCTTCATTGCCCAAACTCTGCAAAAATCCGCACGACAGCCAAAGGCGCCATGATGAAACGTTTTTCCATCCTATTTTATGTTCTGGTGGTGGGCTTTACGGGCTTTACCGCGCCTTCCTGGGCTCAGGATTTCGTGGGAACACGTGCCAAATCATTGGGAGGGGCATACCGGGCCATCGCCACTGGAAATGATGCCATTTATTTTAATCCCGCGGGTTTACCACAACTGCCGAGATACAGCCCTGAAGCCCATTATTTGACCGATTTCTCTTTAGGCCAACAAGACATCAATATTTCAGTGGTGGATTCAAAGTCACCTTTTGTCTCCGCGGGAATCGGTTATGCTTTTTCTGGTTGGGATTTGAATAACGAGCAAATTTCACGCAGTCATACCGCTACCTTAGCGCTGGCCGTGCCACTGGTGCCCAGCATCGTGAATGTGGGAACTGGCCTAAAATATGTGAATCTCTTGGATGCGCTGGTTGGCAATCCTAACAATATCCTATCCGCAGACTTGGGAATGTTGGTGATGATTCCTGGTGGCCTCAACCTCGCAGCAGTGGGTTACAATCTGGTCCCGGTGGTGAGCGACCGCATGCCTGTTTCCGTAGGTTTGGGGTTGGCCTGGAACCTGGGGCCATTTTCGGCACTTTTTGGATCAACGGGAACCGTCGCGGGCGCCATGCCCAATCCTGCAGGGGTGATGCAACCCTTGGCGCCCAATTCGGGGCCACTGAGAGACTTGGGGCTGAGTGTGGATTACCATTATCCCGCCCAGTAAAGCGATCGCGGTGTGTTGAGCGTTGGGGCAGAGTACCTACTAATGTCGTTTGTGCCTTTACGCATGGGATATGAGAAAGATTGGGACATGGATAAACAGCACCTCAGCGCTGGCGCGGGCTGCATTTTTCCATCTTTCGCTTTTGATGTGGCTTTTCGTCAAAACCTGGATTGGGTTTCAGAGCGGCAGTTGAGTTTCGCCCTCAAATTTTTCTTCGACCCTTATGGGGCGTAATCACCCTGCGACCGATCTAAGTTCTCAAATCGGGTGATGTTGTTGAAGAAACGCAGGTTCACCACTCCCGTGGGGCCATTACGATGTTTGGCCACGATGAGTTCGGCGGTCCCTAACTTATCTTCGGGTGTTTTTTCTTGGAGATAATATTCTTCGCGATACAGGAATGCGATGACGTCGGCATCTTGTTCGATGGCCCCTGACTCCCGTAAGTCAGACAGCATGGGACGTCGGTCAGCACGTTGTTCCACTTGACGGTTGAGCTGAGACAATGCAATCACTGGAACCTTTAGTTCACGAGCGATGGCTTTGAGACCGCGAGAAATCTCACCCACTTCGGTGGCCTTGTTATCCATCCCCGGTGGGCCGTGCATGAGTTGAAGGTAATCCACAATGATCAAATCAATGTCATAACGTTGTTTCAGTCGCCGACATTTGTTGCGCATTTCGCCGATGCTCAGGCTCGGGGTTTCATCAATGTACATGGGGGCATCCCCCAATTCGCCCGAGGCCCGTACCAACTCACTGAACTCGCTTTGCTTGATAAAACCGCGTTTGAGGTTGCCCAAGTCGATGCGTGCCTCCGCCCCGACCATGCGCATGACCAGTTGTTCTGAGCCCATCTCACAAGAGAAGAAAGCGACCCCTCGTTGCTCACGCATGGCCACATGGGTGGTGATGTTGAGGGTAAAGGCCGTTTTGCCCATAGAGGGACGGGCGGCAACAATCACCAAATCCCCGGGTTGAAACCCACTGGTGTATTTGTCGAGGTCGACAAACCCTGTCGGAATCCCGGTCACCGCAGACTTCTGTTCGTACATTTGTTCAAGTTTCGCGGTCACCCGTTTTACCAGTTCGTCGATGGGAATAAAGCCTTTGCGGGTGGAGCGCTCTGAGATAGCTAAAATTGCTCTTTCTGCTTCATCAACCACCTCAGCAACTTTTTTGTCATTGCGGTAGGCATTGGTGACAATCCCCGTCGCTGCCTCGATCATGCGGCGCAACAAGGCTTTTTCGCGGACCAGTTTAGCGTGCGCGCGGACATGTGCGGTGGTGGGCAGCAAAGACGCCAGTTGGGCAATGGCCGCGGCCCCTCCGGCTTGTTCTATCTCGCCTGACTTCATCAATGCGTCGGTGACGGTCAGTGTGTCGATGGGCTCGCCATGATTATGAAGTTTGCCCATACATGCATAAATGACCCCGTGTGATTGTCGATAGAAATCTTCGCCCGCGAGACCCTCGTCCATGACTTCATCAAAGGCGCGGGGATCCAAGAGCAACCCACCTAAGACCGCGCGTTCGGCATCCATGGCATGGGGTGGGGTCCGTGCTGTTTTGAGAATATCGCCTGCCTGTTGGGTGGCGATGGACTCGTTTTTTTCGGCCAATGCATCGAGCAAATTGCCCAGCGTGGCCTGGGTGGCTTGGACCAGCCCTTCTGTGGGGTCTACGGCTTCGGGATCCTCCTCAAAAGAGGGGGGCGGCTCTGGAAATGGAATAGAATCACTCATAAAACCACCCTAGCGCGCAAAAAGGGTGCCGCCAACAGGGATTTTGCATGGATTTTTGGATCCGAAAGGGGGTAATTTCTTATGATCGAGCCATGGAAAGTCGTAAAATAATAAACACACCCCTCAAGAGGCGAACATGGATCCCAAAGAACCCGAAATTCAACCCGACGAAGAAAAAAAAGAAGATAAATCAGAGCGTTACAGGACCATGATGGTCGGGGAAGCGCCAGGCGAAGATCTCGGGTACGATCCCGCGACCATTCCTACCGAGCCTTTAGAGCCCGAGGAGGACGACTAGATCATGAATCTGTCCCGTTATGCCAATGAATCCCAGGCCGTTTTGACCGCCGCCCAGGCCCTGACCCGTGAAAAAGAGCATCGGGCCGTGGAGCCCGAACACCTGTTGTCCGCGCTCATGGATACCAGCATCATGGGGGCGTTGATGCAAAAATTGGCGGTGAACCCGCAGAACATCCAGTCCCGGTTGGATCTGGAGCTGGCCAAATACCCGCGCGCTGTGGATGCGGAAACGCATTTTTCTCCCCAGTTGGTCAAAGTGACCTCCGCGGCCGAAGTGTTGGCCACCAAAAAAGGGGAAAAAGAAGTCAGTCTCTTGGACCTGGTGTTTTCCATCAGCGATGGTGCCATTTGCCAAAGTGGGGCGGGGCGCATCTTGCGCTCCACGGGACTCACCAAGAAGAACTTGCTCAATTTGGGGACCAAAAGAAGCCAGCCAACCGCCAAATCTGCCAATGGCAAGACACAAAAAAAATCGGCGCCGCAACCGGTGGCCGCTGCCAAACCGAAAACGGCGGGCGCAAAGCCCAACGATCGAGAAGTGCTCGACAGCGTGACAAGAAACCTCACTCAAATGGCCAAATCGGGTGAACTCAATAAAATCATTGGTCGCGATTTAGAAATGCGCCGCATCATTCAAGTTTTGTCTCGCCGCACCAAAAACAACCCCGTTCTGATCGGAACACCGGGAGTTGGTAAAAATGCCATCATTGAAGGGTTGGCCCAGAGGATCGCCAGTGGCGACGTGCCTTCGGCGCTTAAGGGTAAAGAACTTTTGGCCTTGGATATCGGCGCATTGTTGGCGGGAGCGACCCTCAGAGGGCAGTTCGAAGCCCGCTTAAAACAGGTGATGTCGGCCGTGAAATCCTCCGACGGCCAAATCCTATTGTTTGTTGATGAAATACATACATTGGTCGGGGCTGGTGGCGACGGGGCGTCCGATGCCTCAAATCTTTTGAAGCCCGCACTAGCGCGAGGGGAAATTCAGGTACTGGGCGCCACCACACCTGATGAGTTTCGCAACAGCATTGAAAAAGACGCGGCGCTGGATCGCCGGTTTCAATCCGTACAGGTTCAAGAGCCCACGCCTGCCGAGGCTTTGCGCATTTTGCGCGGGGTGAAAAACCGTTTCGAGAGTTACCATGGGGTCCGAGTGGTGGATGCAGCGTTGGTGGCGGCAGTACAGTTCGCAGAGCGATACATCACCGACCGTGCGTTGCCGGACAAGGCGCTGGATTTGGTCGATGAGGCAGCAGCACGATTGAAAGTGGAAATCGATTCAGTACCCATCGAAATCGATAATGCCGAAAGGCAGATCACGTTGCTCCAGATTGAAAAAGAAGCACTGGGTCAAGAAGAAACCGAAGACGCCAATAAAGAACGACAAAGATTGGACGGCGAAATCACCGTGTTGAGAGAGGAAGCAAAAGGCTTCAGAATGCAATGGGAAGAAGAGTTGAGCTTGATTCAATCCATGGGTGCCCTCACCGAGAGTTTGGCGCACAGTGAAGATGAACTGAGCAAAGCCCGCGAAGAAAAAGCCATCACAGTGGCAGGGGAGCTTGTGGAGCAGGTCGCTCGCCTCAAAGAGGAGCTGAAGGAAACCGAAGAGAAACTCGCTGCCCTCCATCAAAAAGGGAAGCTGGTCAACCAAGAAGTCTGTGCTGAGGACATTGCCGAGGTGGTGGGCGAGATCACCGGCATCCCAGTGGCAAGCATGCTCGAAGAGGAGCGGACCAAGCTGGTGCGAATGGAGCAACGTTTGGGTGAACGCGTTATCGGACAGGCAGAGGCCATTGGCGGAATTGCGGATGCGGTTCGTCGTTCTCGTGCAGGTTTGCAAGACCCCTCTCGACCTGTGGGCAGCTTTTTCTTCTTGGGACCCACGGGTGTTGGCAAAACAGAATTGGCCAAGGCGGTGACTCATTTTCTCTTCGACAATGAAAAAGCGTTGGTGCGTTTGGACATGTCGGAGTTCATGGAAAAACACTCTGTGGCACGCTTGATTGGGGCGCCACCCGGGTATAAAGGAGCGGATGAAGGCGGGCAGCTGACCGAGGCCGTTCGCAGGCGACCCTACTCGGTGGTGCTCTTCGACGAGGTGGAAAAAGCCCATCCCGACGTCTTTAATATCTTGCTTCAGGTTTTAGATGAAGGCCGGCTTACCGACAGCCAGTCCCGTCCGGTGGATTTTCGAAACACTGTGATTATCATGACTTCAAATATCGGTTCTTATCACTTATTAGAGGCCAGTATCGATGATGGTACCATTGAAGACGACGCAAAAGAAAAAGCCATGGCTGAGCTGCGCTCGCATTTTAGACCCGAGTTTTTAAATCGCGTGGACGAAATCACCATGTTTCATGGCTTGACCCGACAAAATATTGAGGCCATTGCCGCGATTCAGTTTAAAAAATTGGACACCCTGCTCTCTTACCAGGAGTTGGCCCTCGATTTTACCGAGGAAGCCCGAACCATCGTCATCGACGCGGGTTACGAGCCGGCCTATGGAGCGCGTCCTTTAAGGCGAGCCATTCAAAAGCTGGTTCAAGACCCCATGTCGGTATGTATCCTCGAAGGTCGATTTGTGCCGGGGGATACTATTTTGGCCGTGGCCAAAGAGTCACCTGACGAAGACGCGCCGTTGGATTTTATCAAAAAATAGGTTTCATTCGCCGGGTTCGGTCATCAAATAAATGGATGCACCCAAACTTGCAGCAGTGGCCAAGGCACTGACCCCACCAATGAATGCATCGTTGATTTGCGCATTTTTAAGCTCAGACACGTAGTCTTCTGGGAGCGTGTCATCTTTGACCATTTCTTCGATTTGAAAATAATCGGCCCAAAAGAAAGTGCTGGTGCCACCGCTGATCACGGCCAGTACGAGGTTAAACATCAGCCAACCGGAGGAGTCTTCGCTATGAACGGTGCGGCTGGGCTCCACGCGTTGGATGCGTTGCAAGGTGTTCTCTTGAGATGCTTTAACTTTTTTGGGTGTTTCAGCGGAGGCGTATCGACTGGGACCATTTCCCGCCTCGTCATAGGCCACCACGAAGTATTCGAAACCTGTTTTGGACAAGTCCAATGGAAGCCGGGTCATGAACATGCCCCCCGTACCGGCGATCATGGGGGTAGTTTGCCATTCCGACTCGGCACTGTCTCGCCAATGTACTTCCACCAGCGCCACGCCTGAGCGATCATCAAACAAGACCGCGGAGACAATGGGTGGAGAAGCTGTACTGGATGATGCCACCATCACCGTTTCGATGGTGGGCGCGTTTTGATCCAGTTTGGCTGACTGCGTGAGAGGAGGTGGGAGCGCCGGTGGTGGCGCCGGTTGCTTTTCTTCAGTATTCTGAGGGGCTACCGATGGGGAGGGTAACTGCTCAGCCGGGGATATGGCCGCGGCCTCTGTCGTCGCAGTATCAGGGGCGTTGTTCTCTTGCGCTCGTACCCAATTGCTGTTGACCAAAAAGAGGAGAGCAGAAATGAGAGAAAAGATTCGCATTGAAGACAACCTGTCGGGCTAATCCGCTAATACTTTGACGCAGACCACTGTGATGTTGTCTGTGCCACCATTTTCGTTGGCTTGATCGATGAGAGCGTGGCACATGCCTTCAACGTCATTGGCTTTCTCCACGTCGTTCAAATACGCTTGAACCATGTCATTCATATCTTCATCTTTAATCATTCCGCTCAGCCCGTCGGTGCACAGCATATAGAGGTCACCAGGGCTGGGTTCCATTCGGTTCACATCTACTTCCACTTGGTCTTTCATTCCGAGCGCACGAACGATGACATTTTTGTGTGGAAAGTTTTCGATTTCATCAGGCGTTAAGGTGTGATTTTTGAGATAGTCGTTGAGCAGTGAATGGTCTTCTGTGATTTGTTCAATTTGGCCATCTCGAAATCGATAGGCGCGGCTGTCCCCGCAGTGCCCGGTGTAAATGCCTTCGGAGCTGAATAAGGCCGCAACAATGGTGGTGCCCATGCCGCGCTTGCGCGCGTCGGTTTGTGCCGTTTCAAAAATTTGTCGGTTGGCCAGTTTGATGCCAGTGGCCAATCTGTTCTCTTCGAATTGAAGTCCGCGGCGTTCTTTATAGGGCCAAGTGATTTCTTGGTCTTCAGAAGTGCTCTTAAAGAATTCGGCGACCGTACCCACTGCGATTTGTGAAGCAACTTCACCACATGCGTGGCCGCCCATGCCATCAGCCACCACAAACAGATTCTCTTCAGGCACTTGAACGAGACAGTCTTCGTTGTGTGTGCGCTTCATGCCTACATTTGTTGCGCCGGCGGCCAAGAGTTTCATGGTTCCTCAAATCAAAAGATGCGTGACAGAAATGTCCTTAACACTTTATTCTCCCAAGAGTTTTTCAAGATATGGGGCTTGCTGTCAAACCCTAGTTGGGGGAAATAGCAATTCGCGTCAAAAAAGGTCCAATGGTGTGAAATCAAATCCAGCCAGCCACGTTCAAAATATGCAGGCACCCATGGGTGTGTTGAGAGTTTTGGACCAATCCTTAAGCCATTGGCAAGCCCAGGCACGGTCTCAAATACAGGCAGATACTTTGGGAGAAGCTTGGGCAGAGAATTTATTTGTTACGCCCAATTGGGGGGCCTTTGTTGCCCAATCTAGGGGCGGGAGCTGCGATGGGGCCGTGAACTTGGTGGTGCCCAAAAAAACTCATGTTTTCCAGCCTTTTAGCTCCCCGGGCACCCAGGCCACACTGACCTTTCGGCCCGGCGGTGGTCACATGGGCACCTTTGAAACCCAGCTCTTGGAAGAAAAAAGTTTTAGGACCGATCCTTATGGGCCTCAGCCTCATCACCTGATTTTGCCTGTTTACGAGGCATGGGGCATCAATCTGACTCACTGGAGTCAGGTTTTGGACACCAATCTGATGGCGCTTTATTGGCAAAAGAAGCAGCTTGGGCTGTCCAGCAACAATCGTCTGGGTCGGAACGTTAAAATTCACCCCACCGCTCATGTGACGGGCGCGGTGCTGAAAGATCACGCTGTCGTAGAAGCTTTTGCCTCGGTGATCGACAGCCAAATAGGTGAAAAGTCTAGGGTTGCAGCCAACAGCGTTTTGCACACCTCGGTCTTGGGCGCCGGGTCACAAACCCTCGTGGACACGCATCTGCGGCGGGTGGTGGTGGGCCAAAACACCACCATCGCCAACTTGGGTTTGTTCGATTCTTTGGTGGGGGATGATGCCTTTGTCACCACAGCGGTGAGTGTTTTTGGTCTCTTGCCCCGCCAATACCCTGAAATAGAAGGGAAAACCTTATACCGGCCTGTGATCGGCGTGGGGATTGGCGATGGGGCTGTGGTGGGGGCACGCGCACTTTTTCAGGCTGGGGTGTACCTGCCGAAAGGGGCCATGGTGGTGGGGCGCCCCGATGAAGCCGCCTCAAAACTAGATGAAGCCCATTTAAAAAGGGCGAAAATGCAGATAGGGGATCCTTTGGAACAGGTATAAGCGAGGATTTTCCATGCAAAGCTGGAACGGGGAAAAAGCCCAACCATCACCTTTAGGCGATCATGATGTGCCTGAGCTCAGCCAATTGCTGAAAGGCAAGCGGTTGGCTTTGCTGATCACGGGCGGGATCGCAGCCATTAAAGCGCCCCTGTTCGCGCGGACCTTACGAAAACATGGGGCTGATGTGGTGGCATTCTTGTCATCGGAGGCCACGCGATATGTCACTGCTGAGGCCATGTCTTGGTGCTGTAATCAGGAGGCAGTGACCCACTTAACGCCCAAGGCCGAGCATCTTTTTGATGGCGCACCCTTCGATGCCTATTTGGTTGCACCTGCAACTTATAACACCATTAACAAGGTGGCTCAGGGAATCGCAGACGGGGCGGTGACTGCCACCTTAGCCACGGCTTTAGGGCGCATGGAACAGGGGAAAGCCCAAGTGTTGTTTGCCCCCACCATGCACGGTGACATGAACAACGCCATCTTACGAAGGTCAATCAAAACATTGTCTGATATGGGCGTCTTTTTTATTCCCCCGCGTGATGATTACGGCAAACACAACCTGCCGGAAGAGGAAAACATGGTGATGGCTTTGGCACGAGCCATGTCTAAGTCTCCTCTAAAAGAAAAAAACATCGTTGTGACGGGGGGCCCCACGCCCGTTTTCTTAGATGATGTGCGCCGCATTACAAATAAATTCACCGGAAGGTTGGGCGCCGATATTGCGCAAGCGCTTTACGCCAGAGGCGCCAATGTGCATTTGATACACGGCCAAAGTACGTTCACGCCACCATCGGGACTTCCCCATGAAGTGGTGGCCTCCTACAATGCATACCGACAGGCAGTACAAAGTCGACTAAAATCCCAAGACATTCATGCTGCCATCTTCTCCGCAGCGGTGGCGGATTATGAGCCGATTGAAGCCACGTCTGGCAAGGTCGAAAGTGGTCAAGCCCAATGGGATGTGTCACTGAAACCCACGGCAAAAGTTATTGACGAGGTGGCACAAGCTTTTCCAGACCTCACGCGCGTGACCTTTAAATATCAAGAAAATGTATCTCACGAGCAGCTGATGGACATTGCCCAAAAAAGGGTCGCAGCGGGAACGCCACTCGTGGTCGCGAACCGAGGCGAAGACAAAGGGCCCCAGGGGGAACAAGTGGCATACCTGGTGAGTGCCCAAGGTGAAATTCGCTTGGTGGGTAAAAAAGCCATCGCCGAGGGCATCGTTCATTGGTTGGAAACCAACCTGTCTTAAAAGTTATGACACGGGTTGTGTCGCACCCAGCCAAGTGAGCTTTTCTTTGCACACGGAACTCAAAGATTGCACCAATTTTTTCATGGGGACCAATTGTCGTTGCGTCGCCATTTCTTGAAAAGTGTTTTCCAGGCGACGCAGTTTATCGTTCAAGGGGACTTTAAGATCGTTTTGTGCGGTTTTAAGGGCATCCTCAAAACCATCCTGTGGGTCGGCAAAGTCGATGGCGTGCAACTCCAAAATCGCGGGTTGTTTTCGTCGCAGCACAGACCGGGTCATCATTTGCCCCACGCGATCGGGGGCAAGTACCAAGGTGGTTCCGAGCCAAGGGAGCCTCGCTGGCCCCGCAACGCTGATGGGCACTTCTAAAATCCGACGGGCATGCTCTTGAAGTTTTGCCGGCTTAAAACGAATGTTGCGCATGGGGAAAAAGGGCTCGGGCGGCACCAAAAATTCTCGCATTTCACCCACCAAAGAATGGCTGGTTTTCTTTTGCATTTGGTACATGCCGATGGCGGTGGCCCGTGCCGCAAAATAAGCCGGCGTGGGAAAGAAACTGGAGTCGTACTGATAGCCTAAATCTTCGAGCACATCGAAGAGCGCTTCGCTTTGATTGTAGCCTGGCGCACGAAAACCCACTGGCGCCTGACCCGTTACTTCTTGAATCAACACGTGCGCTTTTCGAACGTCCTGGCGCATGTCCTCTTGGGGCAGTCGACTCAATGCGTAATCGTGAAGGTATGAGTGATTGGCTATTTCGTGACCCTCTGCGGCGGCTTGTTCAATTATTTTTCGATTGGCCGAATTTTCGAGGTCACGACCGATGACGAAAAGTGTGGCTTTGATGTTCAAGTTGGCCATGGCGTCTAAAAAGCGAGGTAACGCTTTTTCATAAATGGGATCGGCTTCATCTTCCGGGAAAGGCAAGCCATGTATTTGTCGGTAGCAAACCGTACTGTCTACGTCGATGGATACCGAGCCCAGTTGTTGATGTGTTCCGCTCATGATTCACCCAATTCGGCCATGTCGGAGTGGGGATAAATATGTCGCGCCAAAAAAGCCACCCACACCAAAATAAAACCCAATGCAGAAAAGATAGGATCCGCACTAATGGGAATCAACAACATCAAAAACACGTGAGATAAGGCGAACCTACCGAAAGCCAAAGGGCTTCTTTTCACCAAAAAGAGCCCAACCCACTCGGATAAGACCAAGGGAAAGCCCCAGGTCACGGTGGTCCAAACGGCGGGTTGATTGTCCAAAACCACCTGCCATTGCAGGTAAACCATTTCTGTGAAAACGATCACCGTACCTAAGGCCAACACCAATACGCCCGCGGCCGCGGCATCTTTGGCCAGCATTGCCAGGCGATGATAGTCTTTGATGTGTAAGTCCACGAATGCTTCTAAGGCCGTATTTAAGATTTCGGCAAACAAGACCAGGGCGATGGAGAAAATTAAGGCCACGCGAATGGACAGATCGAAGGGGAGTGCGGTGGCCACCAAGGTGACCATCAGAGCGGCGAGCCAGTGGATTTTCATGTTCCGCTGAGTGGCCAGGGTACGTGCCACGCCCGCTCCAGCCGCTGCGAAAGAGGCACTCAAACCCCCTTGGGCAAAAGCCCGGGGAATCTGATCGAGCGCTTCATTTTTGAGGTCTGGGAGTTTGACTTCTTGGGGCATTTGGCTTCCTGGTTGGGTTCCCCACTTATAACAAAAAAACCCTTTACGCGTGTGAGTAAAGGGTTTTTCGGATGAGCGTTTACAGTGTGAACTGTTTTTGGGTGGCGTTTGCCATCCTTGCTATTGGGTGCAGGTTTGCAAGCAAGAACCAGAGGTGGCGCCTGCACTGCTGACCACACACATGTGGGTGGCTTCGCAGGGGTTGCTGTTGTCACACATCGGGGCGTCCGCAGGATAGGAGCCATCTTGATTAGAGCAAAGATAGAAGGTGTTGGTGCCATCTGAGAATCCCATGCAGAAGAGTCCCTCGGGACAGTCACCCGTGGACGGTTCTGGACAGGTGCACACTTCGGCGATTCCTGCCACCGTACAGTTCGCGGCCACAATTTCGTCGCAGCTGGCTGCGAGGTACTGATTGAGGGATACTTCAGTTGCGCTGGGGTCTGCGGCGCATTGATTGGCACAGGCCGCAATATCACCGACCACGTCTTGGGTACACACGGGGTCCATACATTCCTTGGTCTTTTCACAGACTTCGGTACACAAAGCGGTTAGGTCGGTGGAAGAACCATCGGTGCTACCATCGCTACTGCCATCGGTGCTGCCATCGCTGTTGCCATCGGTGCTGCCATCGCTGCTACCATCGCCACTTCCATCCGTATTTTGGGCGCTGAGGCCGCGGTCATCATCATCTGCTACAGCAGTGGTGGTGTCGATACACGCGGGAAAAAGCGCGAGGCTCAGTAAGGTGGCGAGTGCGATTGTCCAGTTCAATTTTTTCATACGACGGTCTCCTTAGAAATGAAGTCTCGCTTGTAACCCATTGAAAACCCCTGACAAGGGGGTCTACGTAGAAACAAAAAAAGGCTCCGAAATCGGAGCCT
Organism: Myxococcales bacterium; assembly: GCA_002721815.1. Taxonomy (GTDB): domain Bacteria; phylum Myxococcota; class UBA727; order UBA727. The sequence continues at coordinate 44,521 of PBLQ01000056.1, read as the reverse complement.
TTTGATGATTATCCTATTAAAAAAGGATTACTTGCGGCGGCGACGGATGGCCAACAAGCCGAAAGCGAACAGGGCAGCCAAGGAGACGTTCCCTGCGCCTGTGGCCTGACAGCCAAATCCGGTGGTGGCTGCTGGTTCTTCTGCATCGTCGGTCCGGGTGGTACCATCGTTGGTATCGCCAGTTTCGGTGCCGGTGCCGGTGCCGGTGCCAGTGCCAGTGCCAGTGCCAGTGCCAGTGCCAGTACCCGTGCCGGTCTGCTCGGTGCCACAGGTGCCCATGGCCGTGGAGCTTGCACCGTTACAGAACAGGCCGTCAGCGCATTTGAAATAGGTGTTGTCACAGGGGTTGCCTGCAGGAATGCCCACGCAAGCGCCGGAGGTACAGCTGGAACCACCGATTTCAGCGCTGGTGCAGTCGTAGCCCATGGCTTGGCCCCAAGGCAGACAGCTGGCCATCATCACGTTACCCTCACAGGTGGGCTGGTAGTTTTCGCTGGGTGTACAGGTGCCAGTTCCACTTTCGCATTTGCCAGTAGACAAGGAACAATAAAGGTTGGATGCAGCACCGTTTGCGTCGCCACATGCGAAGTAAATGTTACTTTCGCCACCACTGAAAGCACAACCGGTGCCTTGCGGAAAAGCACACCAGGAGCCCCAGTTATCCAGCATGGCGCAAGTGCCAACGACGCTGCCGTCTTCAAGAAGGTCAGCACAGGCGATTCTTTCGAGCGCACTGTCAGCCGTTGCTTCTTCGTCAGGCGCGGTGCAGTAGATGGCGTCGGTTCCATCACATTGGCCTTCGTAAGTAACTTGGTCATTGGTGCCATCGTTGTCGTAGTCGGCGCCGCCACAGGTTTCTTCAGCCAAGGCATTGGTGCCCACAAAAGAAACGAAAAGAACAGAAAGTATCGCTAATTTTTTCATAAATCTAAACCTCGAAAGAAGAAGAAGGGTTGAAAAGCAACTGCGGCCAGGCCGGGTAAAACCCGTTTGGATCCTGATCGAAACCGAGTTGTGGCACACAGACCCACGCCCCGCAATACGGAATTAGGGGCAGGGGGTGAACTAAAAAATTGCTCTTATTTATCGGATGCTTGAGCCACGCCTTCCGTGTTTACGGGCTGTTTTTGACGGATGTCACCAGGTTTTTTAGGGGGGGTGCAGGTCAGCACGCAAACCCCACTGGATGCGCCAGGGAACTGGCCCACACAAACGCTCCCCTTTTGGCAGGGATTAAAAAAATCACAGGGAAGATGATTGGAGGGTGTGTTGGGTTTGTCACTGCAGGCCCAACGGTCGCCATTGAGTGGGATATTGCATTGTTGGTTAGGGGCGCATTGGGCCCTAGGAGCTTCGCAGTTACAACGTTTGTTATCGAGCAGCCCCGAGCTGCAATAAACAGCATTTGTTCTGAGGCAACCCGCTTGCCGCGTTTGATGCAGCTCCTCGTCGGTGAGATCGTTGGCGGCCTTACATTGATTGAAACAGGTTTCCACCGACACCGTTGGGTTCTCGGTGCAAATATCACTCAGACAATTTTGGGTGAACTCACAATAAGCCATGCATCTGGCCGAAAGGGTCATTGGCTTTTGTTCTTCGACTTGTGCTTGTGGGGTCTGTTGGGTTTTTGCGCGCTTGTGACGTTTGGATTTGGCGTATCCAATGGTGGCGCAAAGTAAGGCGGTCCCCAAAACCAGTAACCAAACCCGTTTCATGGGATCCTCTTTTCATGCATCTCATTCATAGGGGTGAGATTATGAGGACCCTGGGCTGATTTCAAATTTGGGATGTAAAAACGCCGAAAAAAGCCTCGGCGTTTTTACGGTATTCGATTTACCTTCTAATAGCGTCGGCGCCGGGCCAACAGTGGCAGCAACAAGAAGCCCAACATCATTGGGTTGGAGCTTGAGTGTGGGGTTGCAGCTTCACAACCGCAACCACTGGTAGCGGGTGCTGTGGCCGGTGCGTCTTGACGGGGCTCAGGGCTCTGTTCTCCATCAGTGCCATCTGTGGTGCCATCTGTGGTGCCATCTGTGGTGCCATCTGCGGTGCCATCTGTGGTGCCATCTGTGGTGCCATCTGTGGTGCCATCTGTGGTGCCATCTGCAGTGCCATCTGTGGCACCGTCTGTGGCGCCGTCCGTTTCACCATCGATCCCACCATGACCGATTCCATCATCGACCACGCCCGCATCTGGGGTTGGTTCTGGTTCTTCACGATCATCATCGTCATCATCATCGCCAAAGCCCACACCAGCGCCGGGGTTGGAAACGCCACCGTCTGCATCGATTGTGTCCGGCATGCCACCGTCTGCACTGGTGATGACCGGTACGATGCCGCCATCCATGTCCACCCCAGCCGTGCATACCCCCGCTTGGGTGTCTGATAAGCCCACACAGGCCAAACCCTCGGCGCACAAGAAAGTGGTGTCATTACAGAATGCGCCTTCGATCAGCCCCACGCATGCTGCGTTGCTACAGCCCGTTCCTTGGTAAGTGTCTGAGGTACAATCCACCGCAACGATTCCAGTGCTGGAACAACGCAAGAGACGATCGCCATCGCAGGTGTACTCCTGGCCTTCGGGGCAGGTGGTGCTGGTGGTTTCACACAGTCCGGTATCCATGTTGCAGAAAAGCTCAGCGGAAGGATTGTCTACATCGTAACAAGGGAATGTAATGGTGCTGTTATTGCTGGAATTGACAAAGCGACAGCGATCGCCTTCTTTAACCGCGCACCAAGCTCCGATGTCTTCGTAGACGTGGCAGTTGCCGACGTTTTCACCATCGCCCGTAATGTTACCGCAGTCGAAGGTGCGAAGATCTGCGTTGGGGTCGCTGTTTTCATCGCTACAGTACACAGCCACATCACCCGCACAGGAGCCTTCCCAGGTGATATCGCCGCAGTTATCTCGGTCCGGGATGCAGTTGCCCACACCATCGTCGGCCCCATAGCAGGTGAGATCTGCTGCACAGCTCCACCAATCGCCATCTTCAGTACTTGGGCTGTCAGCGTTGCATTTGCCGCCCAGTTGCACATCGATGCAGAAATCGCCTTCGCTGCATGTCCCACCCACCACGGTGCAGTCGTCGTAAATGGCGGAATCTTCGAAAGGACAGGCCCATACCGCTTTGTTGTCCTGGCACACGTGTTCAAATTCTTCATCCTCGGCAGGAGGGGTGCATTGCGGGCCGTTCGCAACGCATTGGTAATCGCTCGCAGCATCGCAACCAGTACCATCGTCAATGCAGGGGAGCGCGTAAGTGGTTTCGTCGATCACGGTGATGCATTGAACGCCGGTTGGTGCGGCACAAAGCACGCCTTCGTCCAGTGATGCACATGTCGCGCCTTCTCCATAGGTTGCGCCGCAATTCAACGCAGCTTCGGTATCGTCATCGCAATAAATGACTTCATCGCCATCGCAAATTTCCGTGAAAGTGGCTGGGTCGCAGGGGTCGCCAATGTCCGCTTGGGCGTTGGCTGCCATCAGGCAGGATGTGATGAGAAGTAGCGTTGATTTTTTCATGAAAGTTGTCCTGGGATTAAGGTGATCACGCGCATCTTATGGCGGCCTGATCGCGTCTGCACAAGTGGGTTAAGAGGCTATAATTGGGGCTGAGACGCTCGGTAGGCACTTGCGAGGTGCAGATCGCAGCATTTGGGGCCCGGTGGCCCAGCCCGCCTTGGGCCGTTTTTCAACTATTTGATTTTTATAGATAAAATTTGGTATAAATGAGCACCTCAACGGCACGGAAACTGCATAATCTTCAGCGTGGAGGATTTGCACCATGATGATTGAAACGAAAAATCAGATTTTAAAGTGGGTGGGCACATTGTTGGCCATGCCATTGTTTTTCGGTTGTGCTGAAGGGGCCATCTCGGCAGGTGACATGGCCATGGCAGAGCGCGCAGGTGGCGACTTTGGTCAAATGGGCGGGATCGACTGTCAGTTCGGTGTGACGGGTGGTTGTTTTCATGGCTCCATGGAATGCGATTCTCTGAGCATCAACGAAATCGACGGGTCCAATGTTCAGGCCGTTTGTTTTGATCAGGAATACCAACACCGTATCGATGGGCAGCTCACTCGCGTGGTTTGCATCGAAAGTGAAAACCCCAATGGCGATCCTTGTCAAATTTGCCAAACCCAATCGGGAGAAACCGTTTACGACGATTGTATGTTGGCCCCCGAAGAAACAGGGGATTGTGAAACCCAACAGCAATTCCGTGAAGGGGCCATGGTGGATTGTGAAATCTGTACGGACAATGATGGCAATCAAATCTCAGAAACCTGCCGACCCACAGATGCCACTTGCGTACTAGACATCGATAAAGGGCCATATCTTTGCGAACAATGCACGGATGACAATGGGACCATGGTCTTTTCGAAGTGCAAATTGAAAAGTATCGATCCTGTGACGGCAACGGTCTACGCCGGCAGTGATTGGCGCTGCAGCGATTTTTACAATGCCGAAGATAAGTTGATTCGGCATCACTGCATTGGCGGTGATGTGGAGAATGAGAAAGAAAGATTGTCCGCCTTCGAGAATGATACTGAGTTGGCAAGCGATGGAGATCCAAACCAAGGCAACGTGGGTGGATCTGGCACCCAAGGTGGCAGCGATGACGGCGCTTCTGACGGTTCCTCTGACGGTGCTGCCGATGGTTCTGGTGACGGGACTGATGATGGCACCGACAACGAGGAAGTCGCACCCTCAAGCGGTGCATCAGAGCAAAATTGCGAAGAAGTTTATCCCGATGAAAATACCCGTTGCATCCAGTGCTTGGATGAGAGCGGCGACGTGATCTCAGAGGACTGTGAACCTGTAGACCGGCGCATTAACCGGTGCGAGCGTATTGAAACGCGCAACGAAACATGTGTGTTCTGTATTAATGAGGTGAATGATTTGGTGGTGCAAGAGTGTGAGCCGAAGACGTGTGAAGGGGATGGCTGTGAACAGCATTGTATGACGGGAACGCAGACCGACGATGATGCAAATGAGACTTTTTGTCGTTTTTGCGCCATCGGTGAAGGCATGGACGAGATCAGCGAAGTGGTTTGTATGCTTCCTCAGCCAACGCTCCAATGCGAATATGCGTCGAACTATGTGTATGGACAGGCGGGCGAAGAAACCTGCTTGGTATGTTACGAAGGTGAGGGGTCACAAGTCGTGTACCAACGGTGTGAGGGACATGCTGGTGGTATGTTGCCCAAGCCACCGGTCTGTGGGTTCGTCGCGGGTGAAGAATGCCAAGAGTGCCGTGACCCTTACTTTGACACTGTGGTTTATAGTTCTTGCACGGATACCGAAATTAAAGAATCGATCGAGCAAGTGTCCAACACCTCATTGGAATGTACAGCGGCCCATGCTGAAAATCGCGTGATGGACGCCCTTTGCCTGCGTGATCATTGTTGTGGGGCGGCGGTGTTGACCGATGAATCCACCAACACCTACGGCGCCGACCCTCTTTGCGGTGATACCATTGTATTAGAAAAAGAGTTTAACAGTTGTTTTAGGCCCACATCTGACAGCACCCCTCCAACTTTGTCCAGCATTTTGGATGAGACAGCAGAGGGAATGGGGGCCGATTTAATCGCCTATGCGCTGTTGGGTGGCATGATCCTCGAAAATGGGTGTGTGACGTACGATGTGGCGGCGATGATTCCTGCGAGCCGGGCAGAAGATTACCGGCGCGACGGAGACTGGGAATAATTAAAGCGCGCGTTCTGCGTGGTAGGATGAACGAACCAATGGGCCGCTTTCCACGTGAGCAAAACCCATGTCTTTCGCCGCTGCTCCCAGTTCATTAAAGCTTTCCGGCGAAACAAATCGCATGACTTTGTGATGCTTTGGGCTCGGGCGGAGGTACTGACCTAGAGTTACAATGTCCACGTTGGCTTTTTTGAAATCAACGAGGCATTCTAAAACTTCTTCATTGGTTTCGCCCAGACCCAGCATTAAGCCACTTTTTGTTTTAATGTGTGGGGCCCGTTTTTTTGCCTCAGCTAAAATATCCAAAGAACGGTGATAAACCGCCCCTGAACGAATGCGGGGCGTCAACCGTTGAATGGTTTCGAGGTTGTGATTGAAAATTTCTGGCGCGCCATCCAATACCACTTGGAGCGCATTCAAATCCCCGCGAAAATCAGGGGTGAGTATTTCAAGCGTCACATCATTCTTCGCCTGTCGAATGCTATCCATGCAACGGACAAAATGGGCCGCGCCACCATCGGGCAAATCATCACGGGTCACAGAGGTCAGGACCACGTGTTTTAATCCCATGGTTGCTACCGTTTCGGCCAAGCGTTTGGGCTCATGCAGGTCCACGGCTCCGGGGCGGGCCGAGGTTTTCACATCACAAAAACGGCAGGCTCGGGTACACAAGTTACCCAAAATCATAAAAGTGGCGGTTCCCGCTTGCCAACATTCGCCCATATTTGGGCAGGCCGCCGATTCACAAACGGTATGAAGCCGCTGATGCTGGATGAGTTGCTTTAATTTGAGCACGCCTTCCCGGCTGGGCGCCTTCACCCGCAACCAAGGCGGCTTAGCGCTTGGGGGCGGGTTAGGAATATCGTTATCGATGATGTTTAAAGCACTCATGAATGAAACCTAGGGATTCACATTCCAAGTTTCCAGTGTCTTTTTGACGTCGGCCATGAAAAGATCCGCGGTTGCGCCGTCCACCAAACGGTGATCGAAGGACAGGCTCATGACGCCCATTTTTCGAATGCCGATGGCGTCCGTGCCTTGGACATCCAGAACGACCGGTTCTTTTTGAATGCGACCCACGCCCAAAATAGCCACTTGTGGCTGGTTGATGATGGGAGTGCCAATGATGGCCCCGTAGTTACCGGGGTTGGTAATGGTAAAAGTCCCACCAGAAAGTTCGTTGGGTTTGATTTTCTTGGTCCGAGCGCGCAACGCCAAATCGGCAATGGCGTGTGCAATCCCGCGCAGGTTCATTTGATCTGCATTGCGAATCACGGGGACCATCAAGCCGGGTTCAGGATCGGACAATGCCACTGCGATGCCTAAGTGAACATCCTTTTTGAACACCACGTTGCCATCGCGAATCTCTGCATTCACGTAAGGATGACGCTTGAGTGCTTGGCAAACGCCATAAGCGAGGAAGGTGGTGTAGGTGAGGGACACGCCTTCTTCTGCTTTGAACGCAGCTTTGAATTGATTGCGCACTGCATCGATGGCCGTGTAGTCCACGTCGAAGAAAGTGGTCACGTGTGGGCTGGTGGCTTTGGATGCGACCATGTTTTCTGAGATCACCCGACGCATGGTGCTCATGGGCTGGACCAATTCTCTTTCGCCTTGCGGAATCACCACCGCCGGTGCGGCAGGCGCTGGTGCAGGGGCTGCGGCAGGCGCAGGAGCGGGCGTCGGTGCAGGCGCTGCCGCTGCCGCTGGTGCAGGGGTACTGACGGTACCTGCCGCTTTGGCTGCGATGTATTTCTTTAAGTCTTTTTTGGTCACGCGTCCGTTGTTGCCGGTACCAGGAATGGTAAAAATTTCAGCGTCAGAAATTCCGTTTTCGGCTGCGATTTTGCGAACCAACGGTGAAATAAAAGTATTGCCACTGGCTGCTGGCGCAGGTGGTGCTGGGGGGGGTTCTAATGTGACGGCAGGCTCTGGTGCCGGCGGTGCCGCGGGTTCGGGCTGAGGTTCAGGTTCTGGGGCGGCCTCTGCTGCGGGAGCTGCGTCGCCACCACTGGGTGTGGCTTCGCCTTCTGCACCCACGTAACCCAAAGTGGTTCCAACGTTGACCGTTTCGCCTTCTGGTACATCGATGGTTAACAATACGCCGTCAGAGGGCGCGGGAATTTCTGCCTCGACCTTGTCGGTGGAAATGACCAAGAGGTCTTCATCTTTTTTAACGCTTTCGCCGGGGGCTTTGAGCCATTTAACGATGGTACCTTCGGCGATGGATTCACCCAGCTGGGGCATGATTACTTTGTCGGCCATGATGTGCTGCTCCAAATGTTTGATTTGCCCCTGGATCAAGACAAAAAAAACCAAGAATCACAACCCCTGAAAGCACTTTTGACGCACTGCTGTGTCAGAGTTCTAAAGATGCAGGAATTGCCTCAAAATCGGGGCTAGGGGGAGTCTCCAGGTTGAGTCCCTGGGCTAAATGATCGGCAATTATTCGGCAAATTTGTGGCAAAGGCGGTATTTGAGCTTCATTTGAGGGGAGGGCGCGCTCGAGAGAGGTCACGGCCTTATTTTCCAGCCCACAGGGCACGATGTGTTTGGTAAAGCGCTCTAGGGGGGTGTGGAGGTTAAAAGCGAAGCCGTGCCGGGTCACGCCTCTTTTCACGCCCACGCCGATGGCGATCAGTTTGGCTTCACGGCCCATGGTTTCGGGGGGGCGCACCCAAACCCCAGTCATGTCTTTTTGGGTGTGGACCCCTGGAAGGTTGAGATCATTGCAAGTTTGCACCAATGCCCCTTCAAGGGTTCGGAGATAATGTAATATATCCACCCGACCCGCCGGTGGCCCTTCCATGAAAGGCAACCGAATCACGGGGTAGCCCACCAGCTGTCCCTTGCCATGAAATGTCACGTCACCGCCACGCGCCGCTTCTGAAATTTGAATCCCGTCTGTTTCCAACGCTTCTGGGTTTGTTCGCAAAAAATGGTGCCCGCCTTGGTGGGTGGTGGTGATGACATCTTCATGTTCCAACAAAAAAAGGGTGTTTTCAGCACCCTCTTTTTTCTGGTGAAACGCCTCGGCGGCACGTTGCATGGCCATCAAGCCGGTGTCGTAGGGAACGTTTCGGCCCAGCCATTTCACGCGGAGTCGCGACATGACTAACCGTGTACCGCTCGCCCAGCCGCGATGGCTGCTGCTTCATAGATGGCTTCGTAGAGCGTCGGATGGGCATGTACCGTCTTGGCCACATCCTCGATGGTGGTCTCCATGGCCATGGCATAGGCCGGTTCAGCCAGAAGATCGGTGGCTTGTGGGCCGATGATGTGAACCCCTAAAATCTCGCCGTATTGCTTATCAGTGATGAATTTCACGAAACCACGTTTTTTGCCCAAAATGGCTGCTTTGGGGTTGGCAGCAAAGTTGAACTTGCCCACTTTGACGTCGTGACCAGCCTCTTTAGCTTCTGCTTCAGTCAAGCCCGCCCATGCGACCGGTGGTTCACAATATACGCACCAGGGGGTGTGATCGTATTCAATGGCGGCTGGGCTTTCCCCGGCGATGTGTTCGGCTGCCACAATGCCCTCGGCAGATGCCGTGTGGGCCAAGAGTGGGGTCCAAACACAATCCCCGATGGCGTAAATCCCGGGCTCGTCTGTTTCCATCATTCCGTTGACCACAATGTAGCCTTTTTCAGTTTTGACGCGTGTGTTTTCGAGGCCGATGTTCTCGGTCAATGGGCCGCGCCCGATGGCCACCAGGCACAGTTCACTTTCCACGGTGTTTTCTTGGCCTTTTTCATCTTTAAAGACTGTTTTAACTGTGTCGCCGGTCCGTTCGATGGATTGCACCATGCATTTTGTTTTGATGCTCGTGCCTTGACGCTCCATTTCACGGGTTAGCAGTTTGCTTGCTTCTTCATCGGCAGGCATGAGTACGCGTGGCAATGCTTCGACCACGGTGACTTTTGTGCCCAACCGCACAAAGAGAGAGGCGAACTCGATGCCGATCACGCCACCACCAATCACGGTGAGGGACCCTGGGATTTCGGAAACCCCTAAAATATGATCGGAACTCAAGATGCGTTCCCCGTCGAAAGGGGCGAAAGGCAATGCACGGGGGGTTGAACCCACCGCCAAGATAATGTTTTTGGCACTGAGGGTCGTCGAGGTACCATCGGCGTGGCTCACCAAAACCGTGTTTTTATCTTGGAGCTTGCCAAAGCCGTTGAAGACATCCACTTTGCGGCTTTTCATGATGTGCGAGACGCCACCGGCATTGGATTTCACGATTTGGTTTTTGTGCTTTTGGACTTTGTCCCATTCAACTTTGATGCCTTCAGCAACGATACCCATCTTGCTCGCATCTTTGAACTCTGAAACCACATCTGCAGCGTGCAGCAAAGCTTTGGTTGGAATACAACCGCGGTGCAAACAAGTCCCGCCCAATGCGCCGTCTTTTTCAACGATGGCTACTTTAAGTCCGAGGGAACCTGCTCTCGCTGCTGCAACATATCCACCGGGGCCTGAGCCCACCACAATAACATCGAATTGTTCTGCCATGACCTGCTCCTTGAAATGCAAAATCCGATGACCTCCTAACCATAAGAAGCCACCGGATCAAGAACCCTAATCACCAAACCAAATTTATTTCAGTTTGGTTTCTTTGAATTCGACGTGCTTGCGAATTTTTGGGTCGTATTTTTTGAGGACCAACTTGTCCTTCATGGTTTTGCGGTTTTTGCTGGTGACATAAAAATAGCCTGTGCCCGCGGTAGATTCGAGTTTCACCAACTCGCGATTTGCTTTAGCCATGACTTTATCCTTAGTTCTAACGCCACAAAAAGCGGCTTTTTCAAAATCAACTCCTGGGACCTAACCGATCCAATTCAACCTTTCAACCGGGAGAGGCGGTTCATTTCCACATATTTGACGGATTTTGACCGCAATTTGGCAAAAAACCGAAAATAAAGCAGAAAGTCTCCCGCATTCTTTGCCTGCGGTTGAAAGCACGGGGTATGATGGCCTGTACTGCTTAGGAGGGAGAGCGTGGAAATGACTAAAAACTATAGGGTTTCTTTGAACTTCCGGTCTTTTTTGGGGGTTTGCCTCTCACTGGCCCTGCTGGGGGCCTGTCAGTCAGGACCCACCGCTGAATACGCCAACCTTTCCGGTAATGTGCAGATTCCGTCCGAATTATTGGCTGACTTGGGGGTAGATGTCGATTTGGGGCCAATTTACGTTGCCGTTTATGATGCCAAAAAAGGACATCCCGCCCTTCATACTGATCCCATTTTTAATCCCAAGTCACTCTTGGCCAGTGCTGCGTTGCTGAATGTCGATTTTCCGCCACAGGGCGAAGTGTTGGAGCTGTCCTTTGGACCGTTGCGGGTTCCCACTGATACGGAATTAGCGGTTTGGGCTTGGGTCGATCGGGATGCCAGCGCGGCCGCTTTGCCTGCAGACTTGGCGCGTAACCCGATTACCGCAGGCGATTGGGGGGCGACCAATTACGCCAGCGTTCCAAAACTTGAAGACGGTCAACATTTCAAGAAGGTTGCCATTGCCCTCGAAGGAGAGATCGAAGACATCGATTTTGACGGTTTGGTCAACAGCGACCGGAATGGAGATGGGCGACCCGATGACAATTGCGCAGGCGTCCCCAATTACGACCAAAAGGACCGGGATGGGGATGGTGTGGGTGACGTGTGTGATGTCTGTCCCGATGTCTTTGATCCCGCACAAGTCAATACGGATCATCTGGGACGAGGAGACGCCTGTAACGATAATGGCGACTCCGCCTGTCCATACCTGACACGCTATCCCATGACCGCCTGTTCGGTGGACGGAGATGGGGATGAAATAGACACATATGAATATCGGTGCGCCAACGGCGCGATTTTATGCGACGCAGCCACGCAGGATGTTGAAAAAATACCCCTGGATAATTGTCCTTACTTGGCCAACCCAGAACAGGAAGACACGGATGGCGATGGCACTGGTGATGCCTGCGATGATGATGATGACGGGGATGACCTCAACGATGAAGAAGACAATTGCCCCTCGGTGGAAAACCCATCGCAAGAAGACAAGGACAGCGATGGTGTTGGTGATGCTTGTGATAATTGCCCCGATACTTCAAACAGTGCCAACCTTAACTCCGACGATGACTTGGCGGGTGATGCTTGCGATGATGATGACGATGAGGATGGGGTTGCCGACGATGAAGACAATTGTCCGACCGTCATAAATACGGACCAAAGTGACCGCGACGGTGACGGCTTAGGCGATGCCTGTGACCTGTGCCCTAAGGCGGCATATCTCAATTTGTCCGAACCCGAGCCAGATGTGGATGGTGATGGAATCGGCGATCAATGTGATGATTGCGCGTGGCCCGAAACCAAGCCATTGTGTACAGAAGACGACGACTGTTTTTTGGCTGGGGGAATTTGCCTTCCGTCCGGTGTTTGTATTGATGCCAGAGATATGGATGCGGATGGTGTCTCGGATGCATGCGATGTTGACGCTGATGGCGATGGTGTGGATGACAGCGAAGACAACTGCTTGTTAACATCCAACAGCAATCAAGAAGACTCGGATGTGGATGGCCTGGGGGATTATTGCGATAACTGTCCATGGGCTGAAAACGCGTCTCAACTGGACAGCGACCAAGACGGTATCGGGGATGCTTGTGATGCTTGTTTATTGGTGGCCTCTGAACGGCGTGTTTGTGTGACCCATAGTGATTGCGGTGAAAACAATGCGCTTTGTTTGCGATCGGGCCTGTGTGCAGGAGGTGAGAACTCCGATGAAGATGCGCAAGGTAATGCGTGCGATCCTGATGATGATGATGATGGTATTTGCGACCCGTGCCGTACTGATGCGGGAGACTTAGGGCGTCCTGTGTGTGTGGACGCGGTGATTTCAGATGTCTGCGAGGGACAGGACAACTGTCCGGTGGATGCCAATACCGATCAAGCCGATGCGGATGATGATGGCATAGGTGATATCTGTGAAGACACCACCGACGACGATGGGGACGGTATTTTTAATGCCAATGATAATTGTCCCAGCGTTGCCAACGCAGATCAAGGCGACCAGGATGCAGATGGGCTAGGTGATGTATGCGATAACTGCCGAAAGATAAGTAATGCAGAACAAACCGATGTAGATGAAGATGGCTTGGGCGACGTTTGTGATAACTGCGTTGGCATTTCGAATCCTGATCAAGAAGATGCTGACGATGATGATGTGGGTGACGTCTGCGATGCAGACCGTGATAACGATGGGGTTTCCAACGATGAGGACAACTGCCCCTCACAAAGTAATGCTGAACAGCTAGACGGGGATGAGGATCAAGTGGGCGATGCTTGCGATATTTGCCCCACCAGTTCCGATCCCGAACAAACCGATACCGATGCTGATGGTGTGGGGGATGCTTGTAACGATGATTTGGATACCGATGGTGATGAATGGAGCGATATCCTTGATAATTGCCCTGAAAACCCAAATCCCGCTCAAACAGATGCTGACGATGACGGTGTGGGAACTGTCTGCGACGACGATGAGTCGGCTGTGGATGGAGGTACACCATGATGTGTCGAAATAGGATTTGCTCCAAGCTTTTGGGTCTCTTTTTTGCTCAAATATTGTTCGTGGGGGCACCTGCGATGGCCGGGCAAATGGGGCATTGTGTCTTCGGCAGCATCGTCGCTGAAGAAACATTAAAAACGGATAATATTTCCATTGCCATCATGGGACAAAGGGATGCCAGTGCCTTCGCCAGTGATTGGATTTTTGTTGACGAAAGCGGTGCCTATCAATTTTGTGGTTTGAGCGATGGGCTGTACAAAATGATTCTTTCTCCTGCGCCGAACGCGTCCATCGTTTTTGAACTGCCCTTCAATATTCAGGGGGAAAGTCTTTCTCAAAACTTGGTCATGGAACGGCTCGGCAACCGGTTAAATTTTCGACTGGAAGGTCAAACCCAAATGACCACCCTGCTCAGTCACTCGCGTACGGCCAGGGACAACCTGCGAATGCCTCTGGGGGCCCATGTGAATTCATGGGGCCGTTATTTACCGGGGTTGGTGCAATCCCATTTGTCGCCTCATGCGCCCGTTGTGCTGGGCGCCATGCCTCGAACTGTGGGCTACAACTATCACGGCATCGATTGGCGCAACCCTGTGCAGGGCGGGCCGCTCACCCCCTTAGATATTTCTGGGGTGGCCAAAACCCGTTGGTCGTTGGGAGGCTTGGATGCCTCAAAAGCATACGGGGGAGGGGCGCAAATAGAGTGGCTTAGAGGGCCATTGAGCGACGATTTGAACGCCACAGTGGGCATTCAGTGGCAGCCTCAAGACACGTTGTTCTTACCCGAACTGGCCAACCAAAGTTTTGGAAACACCAGTGCGGCCTTTACGTTGTCTACACCATTGGTGGCTCGTAAACTGTGGGTCAATGTAGATGCCCATTTTCGCGACAACCTCAACGCCTGGTTGGGCGATGTTCCTCATACCCAACAGTCTCAAGGGGGCATCCTCAAGGGTGATCTCTTGTGGCGACCCAGCTCCAAACAAGCCACTGACTTAGCGGTCTATTGGCGACCCAATTCCTCGTGGTACACGCACCAGACGTTGAACGATGAGATGACCCAAATGGAGAACGAGCAAGGTTTGGGGGTACGACTGCGAAACGAGACCCAGTTGGCCGATCTTGTGAGTTGGGAAAACAGAATAGCCTACGATAGAAACAGTACCACCCGTGCATCAGAACGATGTCCTGCGGGCAACTGCAACGACCTGCATCTGCCCGATACAGGGGCAACCATCAGTGGGTTACCCGGCTGGGAGAACGACCATCGATGGAGTCGCTTGGACGCGGGGACAGACTTGAACGTCACGGTTCCCTTATTGCACTGGCGGTGGCCCGTTAAAGCGGGGTTACAATTTCAATCTCTAGAATATGCGCACGAAAGCCGTCTGCCAGGCATTTTAACCACCTACCAACAAGACGAGCCCAGCCTGCAATTATCGTCGCCAGCGGGTGACGCGCTCACCGGTACACAAACACTCTTTGCTTGGTATTTGTCCGCCCATTTTCGCATCAATTCATATCTCACATTTTTACCTGGGGTGCGTTGGGATCGCATGTCTTGGAGCGCCTCAGATGGCAACCAGGTGGTGAGTGACGGGGTGGCGCCACGGATGGGCTTTAAAGCATATCCCATGAAGTCAAATGATTTTGAGGTGCGAGGTGGTTTCTTTCAGTACAATGACACCGGTACGCTCGACTTGTTCACCCAGTCTTTCAGGCCCAGTGATTTGAATGTCGCGTCCTGGGACGAAGGGTCGGGCACGTGGCAATCCATGGGGGACAATCTCAGTCAAAACAGAATGTTGACCGTGACTGACAATTTACTTTTGCCCAAGCTTAATGAGGCGTTGGGGGGCGTGCGGATGGGTGACGATCAACTCCGAGGATCTCTTGATTTAGTCTATCGCCAAACGGACAATATTTACGCATTTTATGAGAGTAACCTGCAACGAAGCGGTGGGACAGAGCGCATCGTTGGATCGGGAGATGGCACCGCGGACTCCCATTTGTTGTTGGCCACCTACGCCGGGGCTTTTCGGACTTATTGGGGTTTTCACCTGGGTGTCGAAGGTATGATTCAAGACGGTCTGCCTTGGGGGGCTTCTTATACATTAGGTAACCTGGAAGGCACGGTGGCCGACTACTTTGACGATCGTGGCCAAAACTTTTCGAACTTTGATTTCGATTATGGGGCTTTAGAATTCGACGTACGTCACCAACTCAATTTGCATTACACTGCGGCACTAAGACCAGGGTTGTCCTTATCGCAGATTTGGCATTACCAAACCGGGGCGCCCATCATGCGAACCCAAGAGGGCGAAACAGTACGGTTGGCTGATCAATTCTTGTTGCAGACCCGAATGCTTTGGCAGCCCCCCGTGGAAAACAAAAACGCCGTTGCCTTTTATGTGGATGTTCTCAACTTGTTCAACGCGAATGCCGATGCCTTTCTCCATTCATTGGCCTCAGAGAACGAAACGGTTGTTGCAGACCCTTTTGCTGATCCCCTGCGGGTACAACTGGGAATGAGATACGGGTTTTAAGTGCCGTGCGCGGCCCACTAACTACGCTTTATTTATCCTCGACGCGGGTTTCAAGACGCTCTTTCATCTCAGGGAACCGTTGGGTCATCTCTTGGATCAGATAATGTCGGACCTCTTTTGCAGTGTCCATCGCAAGACATTTTTGTAAAATAGCCTGTGCTTCCGAAAGTGAAATGCGACGAATAAGCCATTTTACCCGCGGAATCATGGACAGGTTCACCGATATGGAACTGAAGCCCAACGCAATACAAATCGGGGTCAGCAAGGGTTCACTGGCCATTTCACCGCACAATGAAACAGGAATGCCTGCCTTTCTACCTGCTTCCACCAAATGGGCAAGCATGGCCAAATTAGAAGGACCAAAAGGCGTGTAAAGACGTCCGAGTTCCTCATTGCCGCGGTCGACGGCAAGGCTGTACTGCAAAAGGTCGTTGGTGCCCACGGAGAAAAAGTCACATTCCTTGGCCAGTTTATCTGCGATCCAAACCGCCGCCGGCAGTTCGATCATGGCACCCAGTGGAATGTCATCCCAAACCTCGTGACCGGCTGCCTTTAGTTTGTGTGCTTCCTCTTGAAGCATTTTTTTGCACCAACGAAATTCTTCCACGCTGCCGATCATGGGGAAGAGAATGGCGCCTCGTTTACAGCTGCTCGCTTTTAAAAGTCCTCGCAATTGAATGCGCAGTACTTCGGGGTATTTGAGGGCAAAACGGGTGGCGCGCAAACCCAATGCGGGATTGTCCTCTTGGTGGGGTGGGAAGTGTTTGGACAGTTTATCACCACCAATATCAAAGGTACGAAAGATCGCAGGTTGTTCTTCGGCCAACTGCTTGTAAATACTGGTGTAGGCGTTCACGTGTTTAGAAACGTCTGGCAGTTCGTCTTGATCCATGTACAGAAATTCGGTTCGGTATAACCCAATGCCAGTGGCCCCTGCCTTCAGAGCGGGTTCCACTTCGTTGGCCACTTCAATATTGGCGAGCACATATACCCTTTGACCATCCGGGGTGGTGGCAGGTTCGTGGGCCTCATCTCTAAAACGCTTCCAACGGGCTTTCGCACTTTCGCGTAAGGCTTGGTAAGTTTGGATGTCTTCTGTGGTTGGATTCAAAATGACATCGCCACGTGACCCGTCTACGATGATGGGCACATTTTCGTCGGTCATTTCTAAAATCTGTTTGCAGCCTACCACAGCGGGAATGCGGTGAGCCCTCGCCAAAATAGAGGTGTGACTGGCGCGTCCACCCTTTTCAATCACCACTGCCGCAATTCTTTTTTTAGCGAGTACCAAAAAGTCAGCGGGCGCCAAGTCATGTCCCACCACCACCGCTTCAGCGGGCAGGTCATCAAAGGTGGGGGCTTCATGTCCTTGAAGGGTGGAAAAAATTCGCTCTCCCACAAACTGGACATCTTCGTGCCGTTCTTTGAGGTAGTCATCTCCCATGTTCTGGAACAAGAGCTGTATCTTTTTAATGGCCGTTTGAAGGGCCCATTCGGCACCATGGTTATCGTCGATGATTCCTTTACGTGTTTCTTCAAAGAGCAAAGGATCTTGCATCATCATTAAGTGGGCATCTAAAATGCCCCCGCTGTCATCGATGCCCTGGGATAATAATTTTTGCCGAAGCACGGACAGGTCTGAAACTGATTTTTGAATGGCGTCCTTAACGCGTTGCACTTCGGGTTCTTTTTCATCGTCAGCGATGGTTTTGTGTGGGAAGTGCTTTTGGACCCGATCGTACACATAAACTTGGCCCACGGCTACGCCTTGCGAGCCGCTGAGTCCTGTTAAATGCTTTCGTTCGTTATTCGTAGTTGACAAGGATTGATCTTTCATCAGTCGCCAAACCGTCGCTGGGGATGACTGGGCGGATGTTGGGTGCCTTTTGGGCACCTTTATGGGAGCTATTCGCCTTCGCCGAACAGGTTTGCAAACAGGGCGTCAATGGAGTTGGCGGCTGTCTCACAGGCCGCTGCCGATTCTCCTTGAACACGCAAGGAAAGTTCGGTTCCTTGAGCAGCTGCAAGCATCAAAATACCCATGATGCTTTTTGCATTCACCATGAGTTCGGGGCGTCCGATTTCAATGTCCACCGCGTGGGCACTGGCCTCTTTCACGAGCTTGGCGGCAGCACGTGCGTGCAAGCCGAGCTTGTTTTGGACTAAGATTTGTTTTTCAATTTGCACGAAATGATTCCTGATTAATTGGCGGCTTGGGCGTTTGCATCATCGGTGCTGCTGGTACCGCTTTGGCCCTTCAGAAAAGCGCCGGCGATGGCCATGCTGTCTTGAGCGCCTTGAACCGCTAACTTGGCCAGCTCGTTGGCGTTGTTCACTTGATCACGTTTGTTGCATGCCGTTACTACCATGGCCAAATTGGCGCCGGTGACCACTTCGCCCACATCTTGTCCCAACTGGGATAGGGCCAAGTTGGCTGCGGTGCCTCCGAACAGATCTGCGAGCACCAAAACGGGGCCGCCTTGTCTGACTTTGCGAATGGCTTGTTCCAGCGCATTGATGGATTCAGTGGGGTCATTGGTCAGTGCTAAATCCACGCCGATCAACCGTATTTTGGATTCTTCTTCTCCCAAAACCAGACCGGCTGCTTTGACCAAAGCGGTCCCCAGTGGTGCGTGTGCTGCTACCACGATTCCGATGTGATTGGTCTTGCCTTTTTTCTCTTCCATTGCGCTCATGACATCTCTCCCCGATGGATGCGCAGCATAAACATTTTTGGGTCGTCTGTCACCCATGAATTGTGGGGGACTAAAAATGTTTTAAATCATACAGTTAAGTTAGGTTTTTTCACGGTCCCGGTGTTGAATCTGAAAGTCGAGCCCCTGCTTGGTGAGGGCCTTGGCCAGGGTTTCGATGAGGGTCACCGAACGGTGTTTGCCGCCGGTACAGCCCACGGCCACGGTCACATAGGCTTTGCCTTCATGATGATACTTGGGCATGAGAAAGGTCACCATGTCCTTAATTTTGGTCAGATATTCGTGGGCTTCGCGGTGGGACAGCACGTAATCTTGGACATCTTGGTCCAAGCCCGTTTTGTGTCTCAAATCTGCGATAAAGAAGGGATTGGGCAGAAATCGTGCATCGAAACAGAGATCGAGTTCAGGGGGCAAGCCGTATTTGAATCCGAAACTCATCAAGGTGAGGGAGGTTGATGGGCTTTCAGTTTCTCCGAAGTGATTGGTGATTTTCCTCTTGAGATCGTGGACGCTGAGACTGGTGGTATCAATGTGCCAATCTGCATGGGCATTAAGTTCCTGGAGTAAGGTTTGTTCGGTGGCAATGGCATCAAGGATACCCGCACCAGAATCTAAGGGATGGCGCCTTCTGGTTTCTTTGAAGCGTTTGATCAGTTCATCTTGGGCCGCCGACAAGAAGACCAAAGACGTGTCGTCATCACTGGCCTTAAAGCGTTTCCAGATGGGCAAAAAACCTTTGAGGAAACTTTTCTTTCTGGCATCAACCACGAAAGCCAACCGCCTCAGTTCGCTTCCAGACTGTTCCACCAAAGCAACCAATGTTTCGAGGAGTTGGGGCGGCATGTTGTCGACCACGAAAAAACCAAGATCTTCGAGCGCTTTTGCTGCAGTAGATTTGCCACCCCCAGCCATGCCGCTCACAATGATAATTCGTTTTGATGACATTGATGCTATTCCACTTCGTCGCCCATGAAGGTACGTCGACGACCAAGGGCTAGTTCTTTGTTAAGTTTTTCGTGAATGTTGGCGGCGGTATTGGTGCCCATACTTTTGAGAAGTTGGTTACGGGCTGCCACTTCAATGATCGAGCCGATGTTACGACCGGGTCACACGGGTACCGTGATTAGGGGTAACTCAACATCAAGGATTGGGAAGCGCCGCTCCTCCAACCCAAGCCGATCGTATTCTTCATCATCACGCCACATGACCATTTCTGCAACGAGGTCGATTCGTTTTCGATCGCGAACCGCGGACACCCCAAACATTTCTTTGATGTCGAGAATGCCAAGGCCTCTAATTTCAATGTGATGTTTGAGCAATGCAGTGCCCGAACCGTAAACGAATTCCATGCTGTGTTTTTTAATTTGCACTACGTCATCGGCCACCAATCGGTGCCCTCGCTGAATGAGGTCTAAAACGCATTCACTTTTACCAATGCCACTTTGACCCAGAATTAAGACGCCCACACCCCAAACATCGGTGAGCACCCCATGCATGGAGGTTTTGGGGGCCAATCGATCGGCCAACCAGCTTTGTACCCTAGAGATGAAAACAGACGACAGTTGTGGGGTGGAGAGCAAAGGTACATTGGTTCGTTTGCATTGCCGGATTAATTCATCGGGAATGGCCATGCCTTTGGTGCAAATAATGCACACCGGGGCCACTTCGCACAGGAAGGCGCAGCTTTCTTCCCGCGCGCTGGGATTCATTTGGTTGAGAAAAGCCAATTCGGTACTGCCCAATATTTGCACCCGATCATTATGAACGAAAACATTGAAGCCGGTGAGGGCCAGTCCGGGTTTTTGGATACGTTCCTTTTTGATTTGTCGGGTCATCCCCACGTCACCCGTGTGCAACACAAGTTGGAGTTCTGAAGCATCTTCTCCAAGTAATTCTTCAACGGCCACGGACATGGATTTCAGCTCCCAGAAAAAAGATTAGTGCCGCGCATCTTCTTGCGCGATGAGGTCAAATAATTCTTGGGTGGTTTGGGCGTCGATGAGTCGTCGCTTAAAGCCCGCATCCCGAAAGAGTCGTGCAATGCGTGCCAAGGCTTTCAAGTGTTGACCGGCGCAATCTTCGGGAGCCAACAACACCACAAAGAATTGACTTTCGTTGCCATCGAGTGCGCCGAAATCCACACCGCCTTCGTGAATGCCAATGCCTGCAGCCAAATGACCCAACCGGGGAAATTTACCGTGGGGAATGGCCACGCCATCGCCAATGCCCGTACTGCCCAGTGATTCTCGCTCTTTCAAGACTTCGAGAATGCCGCTTTGGTCCTCTTCTTTGAGGCCGAGATTTTCCGCATCTTGGATGAAGCAGCGTTGCACTAATTCTTTGAGGACACCTTCTTTATCTGATGCCGTCAGTCTGTAGGCCACTCGGTTGGTGGACATGAGTTCTAAGAGTTTCATGCGAATTGCTCCGTAAAAGGATCTGCAGTATGACCCCAAACGCCCTTTGTGAAAAGGACCTCGCGCATGTTTTTACCAAAGAAAAAAGGCCCTGAAAAAGGCCTTTTTTCGGGTATTTCAGCGGCAGCTTAGCTCGGTCTGGCATGGGTCTCGATGAGCCCCAATCCTTCATCTTCGCGCCGGTACAAGACGTTCACCTCATTGGTATCAGCATTGACGAACACCAGAAAATCGTTGTGCATCAAATCCATTTGAATGATGGCTTCGTTGATGGACAAGGGCTGTGCATCGAGCTCTTGGGTTTTGGCGATGGCCGGCGGTGGGGTGGCATTGATTTCGCTCAGTTCTTGGTCTTGGGCCTCATCGTCTGCGAGATTCTCCTCGTAGGGCTCCATGTAATTGAGGCGCACTTTCATGCGTTGGCCTTCACGAGGCTTGTGACTGGTAATTTTCTTTCGATATTTACGAACTTGTCTTTCTATCTTGTCCACAGCGCCATCGATCGATGAATACATGTCCTCTGACTTTTCCTGTCCACGCATCATGAACCCGTGGGCTTTGATGGTGATGTCCGCTTTGTGCATATATCGTTCGGTACTCAGAACCACATTGGCATCCATGGGGGTGTGGATGTATTTCTCAATGCGTGCGACTTTTTCGTGTGCAAAGTCCTTCAGTGCTTGAGTGGGGTCCATATGTCTAAAGGTAACCGAAACTTGCATGTAGCCTCCTGTGCCCGTGGGGCGGTGCGAAGGGCCCTTAGAACAGCACTGCAAAAGGATCTGTTCCAGCGGGACCGCGAATTAAAAACATAGCAAGAAGGCGGCCGTCGTCGAAGGTTTTCGTGCCTGACGGGCCATAATTATCAGAAGACTTGGCGGCGTTTGCTGGAGGGGAGAATCCCAAGCAATTCTCTGTATTTAGCCACTGTTCGGCGCGCGATGATCATGCCTTGGTCGGCCAAAGATTCGGTGATGGCTTTGTCGGATAAAGGTTTTTTGGGGTCTTCGGCGCTCACCAGCTTTTTAATTTCGTCTTTAACGGCTTCGGAGGCCACCGAATCACCTGCGGCGGTGCTGATGGAGGAGTTAAAGAAGTATTTGAGTTCGAAGACGCCCCGGTGGGTGTGGACGTATTTGCGTGTGGTGACCCGGCTGATGGAACTTTCATGCATTTCAATGGCTTCGGCCACATCCTTGAGCACCAGCGGTTTAAGGGGGCCGGTGCCTTCGAACCATTCGTATTGTTTTTCCAAAATGCAATCCATGACCCGATAGATGGTTTTTTGCCTTTGGTGAATGGAGCGAATGAGCCATTCCGCCGATTTTAGTTTGTCGCGAATGTAGGCTTTTGAGGGGTCACCCCTGAGCGCTTCTTTGATTTGCTTTCGGTAAAAAGCAGAAATCTGCAATTTGGGCAGACCATCATCATTGCAGTCCACCACGTATTTACCACTGACCCGATGAACGTAGACATCGGGTGTGATGTATTGGGATTCTGCTGTGGTGCCCATGGGCAAAAAGTTTCGACCGGGTCGCGGCTCGAGCCGTTCGATCAACTTGAGGGCTTCGCCAATGTCTTCCATGCTCACCGAGAGGGCTTTGGTGATTTTTTTAAACTGCTTTTTCTCCACGTGGGTCATGTGCTGGTCGACGATGTTATACTCTAAACATTCGTTGTCGTACCCCCAGTTATCAAGCTGCACCAACAGACATTCTCGCAAATCTCTGGCCAAACAACCGATGGGGTCCATTTCGCGCATGATGCGCAACCGAATCTTTTCAACCCACTCCACTGGGCTTTCCATTTCTTGTGCGATGATCACCACTGGATCATCAGCCGCCAAACTAGCGACATTCACCTGTTCAATAGAAGAAGTGGGTGCTTCGGTTTCAGGTTCGCTGTTTGATTTTTCTTCTTGCAGTTGTTTGAGTCGTTCGAGGGTGGTGGGCCGTTTTTTGTTGCCGGTTTTTTCAGCCGGTGCTGCTGCTTTGGGCTTTTTTTCTGCCTCTTTTTCAGGTTCGACTTGGGAGGTGTTGGACACATCCAAATAACCATCATTGGTGAGTTCCCCGATCAGCCGCACAGCGATTTCACGTTCGAGGGAATTGAGATCGCTCATTTGAATTTGCCAGCGCAAATGTTCTTCAAGGGTTTCCGCTCGCGTGAGGGTTTGATCCACACCGGGTAAATCCGAATGGGCAAAGTCTTTTCCTGAGCCGGCGCTGGCTGGGAGGTAAGAAAACTGTTCGGCGTAAGCCTCCCAGTCGATGTCTTTGCTGTTGTCACCCTGTTGGTTATCGCCCACCGTACCGATGCTCACCTCTTGTGGGTCTTTTTGCTTCGGATCTGCGCCGTCTTCTGGGTTGGGATTAAAATCTTCCCCTTCGCCATCATATGACTCTTCTAAAACCGGATTTTCTACTAATTCGTTATTGATGGCCTCTTGAAGCTCCATCCGATTCATGGCCAGCAGCTTGATGGCCATCTGCAATTGAGGCGTCATCATCAAGTTTTGCTGTAATTTTAAGCTTTGGCGGAGGTCCAGGGCCATTAAAAAACCTTTATAAACAGTTGCTTACGATTTTAGATAAATCGGCATGAATTATGAATAGTTCTCCCACCTTTCGGGGCAGAAGGCAAGTTTAGGAAGGGGCTAAATTGCGTCAGATGGCCACATGAAGGGGCGATCGGCGGCGGAGGCCGCACCCGTTTCTTGGCACTTGGCTCTGAATGGTGTAGGGAGATGTCGTACCTGGCGCGCCAAAGTGCGGCGTTCCCTTATAAGGTTATTACTATGTATTGTTTTAAAACCATCCGAACCTTCGCCAAAACACTGGGACTTTTGGGC
Source organism: Myxococcales bacterium (assembly GCA_002721815.1). Taxonomy (GTDB): domain Bacteria; phylum Myxococcota; class UBA727; order UBA727. Next base: position 20,740 of record PBLQ01000056.1, on the reverse strand, counting down.
GCCGTGGCGCTCTGTGCTTCCACCGCGCAAGCTGCTTCCAGTAATAATTTTCAACCGTCACCCGGGCCTCACAACCTCTTAGTGACTAATTTACCAGCAGTTTTGCCTCACATGAAGCTGAGCGCCGGGTGGCTTGGCAGCTATGGCGCCGATCCGGTGGTTTTTCGTAATTCTGATGGCGCGAAGATTGGGGATTCCATCGTTGCTCATGGTGTTTCCAATGATTTGTTTTTCGCGCTGGGCCTGGGCGATCGGTTCGAAGTGGGCTTCACTTTACCCACGCTCTATTTGCAGGGTGCCGGTTTTGATGGAGAGGGCTTGAATTCCTTCGGGCTGGGTGATGCCCGCTTGATGGTCAAAGCGTTGCTCACCTCCAACAATCGCGGTTTTGTGGCTTCGGCCAGACTGGCTTCGGACATGCCATTAAGCCAACTCAACCCCAATACCTCCTTGGCGGGTGATGGTCAGTTCAACGGCCAGTTGGCTGTGACCACTGGTTTTGAAGACGAAGCATTTCGCTTGGGTTTTGATGTTGGAATGTTGTTTCGCTCGCCCACCACCGTAGGGAACACCACCATTGGCCACGCCATCACCTACGGCATGGGCACTGAAATTGAACTGATTCCTGAAGTGAACACCTTGGTGGCAGACATCTTTGGACAAATGGCGCCCGCATCATTGGGTGGCAGTGCAACCCAAATGCCCTTAGAGGCTGCAGTGGGTTTGCGTTATTACTTGGCCAGCGCCTTTTTGCAGGGCGGTGTTGGCACCGGATTGATTCCCGCTTACGGCACACCCTCATACCGGGTGTTTTTTGGTGCTGGTTTCTACCAACGCACGCCATACGACCGTGATGAAGACGGCATTCCCAACAAAAAAGATCTGTGCGTTGACGACCCCGAAACCATCAATGGATTTGAAGATGGGGACGGTTGTCCTGACGTGAAACCATTGCCGAAAAATGATCAAGACAGCGATGGCATCAAAGACAGCGAGGACAAATGCCCGCAACAACCTGAAGACAAAGATGGGTTCGAGGATGAAGATGGCTGTCCCGACCGGGATAACGATAAAGACCGCATCTTCGATCGTCGCGACCGATGCCCCGATAAGCCCGAAGACCGTGATGGCTGGGAAGATGGTGATGGCTGTCCAGATTTCGATAACGATCAAGATGGCATTGATGATGAAAGCGACGAATGTCCGAACGATCCAGAAAATTTCAATGACATTGAAGATGAAGATGGCTGCCCCGATGGCGATGACGTGAAAGTGGTCGTGAAGAGAGCTGCCGTTGAAATCCACGAAAAGATTTTCTTTCAAACGGGTTCCGCCAAGATTTCCATCAAGAGTTTTGACTTATTGACCACCATTGCAGCGGTGTTGAACAAGCACACCTATATTAAGCGAATCTCTGTAGAGGGTCACACCGACTCCAGCGGGAGCACCAATTACAACCAAAAGCTCAGTCAGGATCGGGCCGATTCGGTACGCGAATTCTTGATGAACTCGGGTGTGGCTGGCGAGCGCTTAGAGGCCATTGGATACGGTGAGAGTCGCCCCGTTTGGGACAACCGCACCGAAGAAGGCAAAGAGCGCAACCGAAGGGTGGAGTTCAACATCCTTGAAATCGAGGACAGCACGGCCGTGCTCGTGGATGAAGAAACGGAATCCGCCATTATTCAATCCGCCCCCATCAAAGACGGTGAGGAAGCCGAAGAAGCTGAAGAAGCCGAAGAAGCCGAAGAAGTTGAAGAAGCTGAAGATGCCGAAGAAGCTGAAGATGCCGAAGAAGCCGAAGAAGCCGAAGAAGCCGAAGAAGCCGAAGATGCTGAAGATGCTGAAGATGCTGATGATGACGGCATGCCTGATGGTGACGAATAATGAAAAAGGCACAAAGAATTACAATGAGGTCAATCATGAACACATGGATGAACAACCAACACCGTAACCCCATTGCGGGCCTAACCATTTGCTTGGTGGCTGCTTTGACGACTTTTTCGGCACAGCCAGTGCAAGCCCAGTTTGCATTTGGCCAGCAACTCAGCCCGGTGGAGCGGATTCGTGGTGCGTACCAACACACTGTGGTGGGCGCATCTTTATTGGGAGACGAGGGTGCTTCAGTGGCAGGAAATGCCTCCTTAAATTTGAATGATGGAAGCATTGCCCATCGGGTTTGGCTCTCTTGGATGGCATCAGGCACAGAACCTGACCGAAACGTGACCTTGGTTCTGCCCAACGGCGTCACCTATGAAGTAATTGCCAACTACGAAGGCCAAGACGAACCTTTGGCCGAGGGGACCGATGGTGGCCCAACAGAGGAAGCCGGCGACGCTGGAACCGCTTCGGATACCGAGCCAACCCCTGAACCGACGGATGAAAATGCCAATGTGATTCGTGCAGATGCATTTGAAGACCCGTGTTTTGTGACCACGGATCCAGATGTAGATGGCTCGGGTTACTGGTCTTGCCAAGTGGATATCACCGATACCATTCTCACCTTGCAAAGCCTCAATGGGTCTTACGATTTGTCAGGGGTGACCATTGATACCACCAACCCTCCCTTTCGAGATACAGAGGCAGACGGAACGACCGTGGCGGATGCGTTGACCCCGGCAGGTGCGTTCTCAGTGCTCATGGTGTATTCCGACCCTGAGGATATTTTACCCAGAAACATGCAGGTTTTGCGTGGTCTGGTATTCGCAGAGCAAGTCTATTTGAACGTGACTGCGCCCATTTTACCCTTTAGCTACGCGGGCGACGGTGGGGATTTATCTTTGGTGACCATGGGCGGCGACGCGGATTTGCCGGATGCCGGTGAATGTATTCCAGATGCCAACGGTGCTGAAAGCGCAGCTTGTGACTTTGTAGACCTTTGCCCTGACAACTGTGCTTTTGGCTACATGGAAACGATGAGTTCCAGTACCAACCCACTGGGCAATATCTTCAACGAGACGGTATCCAACGAAGGTGTTTCCTCGGTTTCGAACACAAACGCTTTTGACGTGGACCGGTGGAGTTTCGGTGAGTCCATGGAGGAAGGCGAAATCTACGATTCATTGCGGATTGGTCTGCAAGCAGGCTCTGACGCTGTGGTGGTGGTGCAAGCGGTGTTTCAGGTGACTGATTTTGATTCGGACAGCGATGGCCTTTCAGACATTCAAGAAGATGTGAATGATAACGGTGAAGTGGACGAAGGGGAAACCGACCCTGACAATCCTGACACCGATGGGGACGGCTTACCAGACGGTATTGAAGTGAACGGCGGAACCGACAGCGATAACAATGCGGTGGTTGTCACATCGGACCCGTTAGACCCAGACACCGATGATGACGGTTTGTGTGATGGCAATATATCGGTTCAAGCGTCGGGTGGTGAGCCCGGCTGTATTGGTGCCGACCAAGAGGGTGGCGAAGATATCAATGCCAATGGTATTCAAGACGAGGGTGAAACCCGGGCTGATAGTGATGATACTGACAACGATGGCCTCGAAGACTTCTTAGAGAAAAAGAACGGAAATTACGCCGAAGGAAAAACCTTAGCCCATGTGGCGGATACGGATGGAGACGGCCTCGATGATGGTTCGGAAGATCTGAACGCCAACGGTTTGGTGGATCCGGACGAATCCGACCCCACTTTGGCCGATACAGACAATGGCGGGGTTAATGATGGTCTCGAAAGGCAAACGGGCCGTGACCCACAAGACCCTTCAGATGATGATGTGGGTGGTGAAGATACCGACCAAGATGGCGTTTCCGACGGTGAAGAAAACATCGAAGGCACAGATCCTAACGACGAAGATAGCGATGATGATGGTGTGTTAGATGGGGCTGAATTAAACGGTGTGAACCCCACCGATCCGCTGGATCCAGATTCGGACGACGATGGTTTGTGTGACGGAGATGCCACGGTGCGTGCCGTGAACAACAGCGTGATTTGCACACCTGGCGAAGACATGAACGGCAATGCCATCGTGGATGTGGGTGAAACCGATCCCAACCTTGAAGATACGGACGCCGATAATTTAGGTGACAAACTCGAAAAGTCCACCCAAACCAATCCGGTGGACCCCGATACCGATGGCGATGGGCTGTGTGATGGTGATACGGGCGTTATTGAAGACGGAGTGACCATTTGCGCTGGGGGAGAAGATCGCAACCTGGACGGCGTCAGAGGGCCAGACGAAACCAATCCGCGTACCGCCGATACGGATCAGGATGGACTGTCTGATTACCTCGAATTACTGGTGGGGAATTACCCAGGTACCTTGGGACAAGGCAACAACCGCACCAATCCTTTGGTGGCTGATACGGATGGCGATTCATTGATCGACGGTCAAGAAGACATTAACGGAAATGGGGTGTGGGACGAAACCGAAACAGACCCCACCAATCCTGATACCGACCGTGGTGGCGAAGACGATGCGTCCGAATTAGCCAATGGGCAAGATCCAGTCTCGAACCCTGGGGATGACAATGGTGCAGATGATTTCATTCGGGGTGAAGAACTCTTGGATGGTGATGACGATGATTGCGATCCCGACTTAGAGAATTGCGAGGACGACATTGATTACCCCGAAGACAGCTATGTGGCGGGCTCAGCCATTTGGAGTTGTGGTGCCACGGGTCAAAGTCCTGAAACCATCCTGTGGATGGCATTGATCGGTTGTTTGTGGCTCTGCTCTCGTCAGCGTCGCAAAGGGGTGCGTGCTTAAGATGGGTGTGGCCCATCGGCCAGCAGCAGCGGTGGTGCCTTTTCGTCATGAAGAGGTACTGTGCGGCCTGCGTGGTGAGGGTGCAAGGTCTTTCAAGGGCTATTGGGTTTTCCCCGGTGGCACTGTTGAACCCGAAGATGCAGAGCTCCCTCTTTTAACCAGCGCTAAAGTGCGTTTGTGGGAAACATCCACCACCCACGTGGCTTGTGCCTTACGCGAATTGGGCGAAGAGACCGGTCGGTATGTGTTGGCCCAAAGCACAGGCGAGGCGCCTACTTCGCAACAACTCGAAGGTTTTCAAAGAGCCATTTTGGAACACAACGACCTCAAGAAATCGTTGGAAACCCAAGACCTTTTTTTGGATGGCCGTCAGTTGGTGTTTGTAGGGGCTGTGCAATCGCCGGATTACGGCGACAACCGTTTTGAGGTCCATCAGTTCTTCCTCAAAGATTGTCCCGATCCCATCTGTCCAGCACAAGATGAACTGACAGACATTCAATGGCGTCGCGTGGATGATGTTCACCAGGCTTGGTTGAACGGTGAAGCATTTTACCTGCCACCCATATTAAGAGTGATGCGCGCTTTGGGCAGCGAGCGCGGTGAGGGGCGGATGGAGAACGCCATTCGGCAACTGCAAGAGCACCCATCCAATCCCATCGAAAGCCGCGAAGTGATTGGTGGGTTAAGGGTACAAGCCTATCGCACACCGACCTTACCGCCCGCAGCGCACACCAACACCTTCTTTTTGGGAAGCCACCGTTTGCTCATTGTGGATCCTGCCACGCCTGACGCTGCGGAGCAGGAGCGGTTTGATGCACTGGTGAAGCGTTTGCTGGCAGAGGGACGGCGCTTTGAGGCGGTGGTGTTATCGCACCACCATGCGGACCACGTGGGCGATGCCCAACGGGTGGCCGAGCGTTGGTCATTGCCCATTTGGGGGCATCAATGCACGGCAGATAAGTTGGGCATGACATTTGATCGTTATTTAGAAGAGGGTGACGCGTTTGATGGGTGGCAGTTTCTACACACCCCGGGGCACGCCGTCGGGCATTTGTGTTTTTGGCATGCGGAAAAAAGAGCCCTGGTGGCAGCGGACATGGTGGCAGAAGAAAGCACCATCATTATCGAGCCCCACGATGGCGGGGACCTCAAAGCCTATATGCAAAGCTTGGAGCGTTTGATCGCCTTGCAACCGCGCTCGTTGGTGCCTTCTCACGGCCATTTGCGTACCGATGGAAGCCACCTTTTGGCGCAGACCTTAGACCACCGCAAAAAACGGGTCACACAGATTCAAGGCAATTTAATGATGCAGGATGAACCTCAGACCGCACGACAACTGGTGGCGTCCATTTACGTGGGCGAAGTGCCCGAGGCGGTCTACCCTTTGGCAGAACTCTCGGTCTTATCGTCGCTGCTCTATTTGGAGCAACAAGGTACGGTGGTGTGTGAGAACGATGCTTGGTCTTTAAAGGCCTAAGACTTCCACCGGCAATAAGCTCATGTCTTCTTCTTCGTGTGCACATTGCACTTGTTGGTTGTCGCCCCAACAGTAGACTTTTCCACTGTAGGTCAGGGCACAGGTATGGCCTTCACCCGCTGCAACTTTATAGACCCCAGCGATGGCCACCGCGGGTGTTGGGGCCAACGTTTGGTCGGTGCCTTGGCCTCCTGGTGCCACTTCTCCGCCACCGATTTGGCCGTACATGTTCATGCCCCAGCATTTCAAGGTGTAGTTCTTCATGATGGCGCAGGTGTGGTAGGCGCCCCGTCCCATGTCCATGGTACCTGTGAGCACCAAAGCCGGTTCGGATACCCCGGCAAATATGCCCATTTCTTCTCCCGTGCCCACTTGTCCCATGCCGTTGCCGCCCCAACACCAAACATTACCATTGTCTTGGCGCCCGCACACGTGGCCCGCGCCCGCGTACAGACTGCTCACATTGGCGATGGTGTTCGTGTCCATAGGCTCGTTGGCGCTGTCATTGGTGCCATTGCCCAAGACGCCGGTGCTGACCATGATGCTGCTGCCCCAGCATCGGACGGTTTGTAGATCGCTCACAGTGGCACAGGTGAAGAAAGCACCCGCGGCCACGAAGTTGCTGTCGCTCATCCCTAAAACCATAAAAGGCTCCCACCGCACGTCGGTGTCTTCCCCGCAAATGCCACCGGTGCCCAGTTGGCATAAAGCATTGTCGCCCCAACAAAACAGTTCGTTGTTTTCATCCACCACACAGCTTTGGTTGGCACCCACAGAAACTTGTAACGCTTTGGTGTCCATCTCTACTTTGTTGGGGACGTGAGAGCAGGCCACATCATTATCGGTGCAGGTATCGATGTCGGCATTTTGGGCGGCACCGATTTGCCCCACGCGATTGGAGCCCCAGCACCACACATCCCCTTCGTTGGTGCGAGCGCAGTTATGAACGAAGCCCACGGACAGTTCCACCACCGGTGGCAGGCCTTCGACCAACTGAGGGGTGGCGTAGGGTTCGGTGGAAGGCGCCACGCCCAGCTGTCCGTAGTTATTGGCCCCCCAGCATTTGACCGCGCCATCGGCAAACAGGGCGCAGGTGTGGTGCTGGAAGGACTGTAAATCGATCACGCCAGTCGTGGGCTCGGGAGCCTCGCAGCTGTTAAAACATCCATCATCGTCATCGGAATTACCGTCGTCACATTGTTCTCCTGCTTGGACGATGCCATCGCCACACACGGGAAGCCGACAGGCATTGGAACACTCGTCAATATCGATCGCGTTGCCATCATCGCAGGTTTCAAAGGCAGGATCGTCGGGGGCCACATCTTCTCTTAAAATGCCATCACCACAAATGGCCACTTGGCAGGTATCGGTACAAGCATCGTAGGCGTCGGTGTTGCCATCGTCACAAGCTTCGTTCAAACTCTCCTGAAGAATGCCATCGCCGCAAGCGGGCCGTAGACAAAGACTGGTACAATTGTCGTCTTCCACATCGTTGGCATCGTCGCATATTTCGTAGCCATCTTCGCCTTCTTCTAAATCGGTGCGGGTGATACCATCGCCGCATACTGCTTCTATGCATTCGCTGGTACAGGCATCTTTGTCATCATCGTTTCCATCATCGCAGGCTTCATAGCCATCTTCGCCTTCTTCAACATCGGTGCGTGTGACACCATCTCCACAAGTGGCGACCGTGCACGCGTTGGTGCAAGCATCGCCGTCTTCGGTATTGCCATCATCGCAGCTCTCGTTGCCAGTGACTTCCCCATCACCGCAAACGGGGGCCGGCGTTTCATTCCCTTGAGGCTCTTCTTTAGGCTCCTCGGTATCCACCGGTGATTCTTCGGGACAACCGGTGAGCGCAAGTAAAAACAGGGTGGTCACTAGAAGAAGTCGTTGCATAGAGGCCCTCGGTTAATTGCTGTCATTTTAGACGATCGCAGGGGAAAAAACCAAGGCGATGTCTATTAAATACTCGTTTTGGAATAGGCGCTTATGCCTCTTCGGAGGGCGCTTGAGGGGCGATGTGTTCAGAGGCTGCGGTGCCTTGGCCCAAACGCCAAAAGAAAAAGGCCGTCAGCAAGCCCAGAAGAAGGGTGCTGAGCCCCCAAAGCGGGTGAATGGGATTGGGAATACCGAACCATCCTGTTGCTGTTTTTTCCCATCGAATGGGGATGACCGAATTGATTTCAGGGACGTCTTGACCATGGGCGACCACCATCAGTCGCCCATCAGGGTCTTGTTTGATCACATGGGGCGCTCCGTTCAGCTGGGGAAATGGGCCTTCGCGTGGCTCAGGAACGGCTTGAAAGAAAAGTGGATGGCCTTGGGCATCGGTGCAAGAGGTGCGCGTTGGTGAAGGGAGCAGTTCGGCCGTTTTTGTGAACACATGGGTGCCGCCAATGTTTTGAATGGCTTGTAGGGTGGGCATGGCATTCTGTTTGTGAGCCAGGGTGGGCCGGTTTAATCCGTGAAAACTGTCCAGGTTGAGGTGCCCTTCAGCGTGGGTATCCGGTTCCAAGGGTTCGTACAAATGCACGGTATGCCTTTGCAGCAAGCTGGGCGTGTTCGACAAAAGGAAGGGCAACAGGGCAGAATGTTTTTTGGAAAATTGATACGCATCCACGTAGGCCAGGCGTGCACCCGGTGGGATTTGAGCCTCTTCAAAACACGTGTGCATCTCTTGGAGCAGTGAGCCAGCATGGTGAGGGGTGTCATAGGTTTCATATACCCCGTCAATGTGCCTTCCTTTAAAGCATACCACCAGGGTGGCAATTCCAATTAGTCCCAAGACAACCGCTGAATTTTTTTGCGACGGTGCACCATCGAGATGAGGAATGAGGCACAGCAAAAAAAGTGGGCTGGTAAAGATAATGATTTTAAAAACCAACCGAAAGCCTTCAAAAGGCCCCACGAATAAGGCGGACAAAAAAGGAAAACTCTCAATGCCCAACAGCGCCAGCACCAAGCAGCAGGATACCAGCAACCAGCCCATGCGTTTTCGAATTCCCAAAAAGAAACACCACCACAAGGCGGGTTGGAAATAGATGCCAGCCAAAGCCCCGTCCGGCGCCGTGTTTTTATGCATGGGGATTTGAATGACATCGCCCAGATTGCCCAGCAAGGCGCCCAACATGGAAACAGAGAGGGGTACGGCCCGCTCAAGCGCCAAGGTATCATTGATGGCGCGGAGGTTCACTTCGCTGGAACCGAGTGAAACCCATTTCAAAAGAATCAAAGACGGCCACAAAGGAAGGGTGCACAGCAATAGCAAAAGGGCTTGGCGCCATGTCTGATGGAAGGGGTATTGAATGAGCAACCACATGACCCAAAACAGCCCACCCCAAACAAACATTTGTGGATGGCTGACGGAAAAAAACATCAACACCATGGCAAATAAAATGGCTTTAGATTGCAATGATGCAAAAGGGCGCTCTTGTTTGTTTTGACCATGTATCCACAGCGCACCGCCCACCCACCAAACATGGGATACGCCGTACAAATGCCAGTTGGTGCCCAATAAAAAAGATGCGGGGGCAAACATCAATGCCACGGCCAACAAAACGCGATGCACCTGCCGTTGTGGCCCCCAAAGCAAAATAAAAACGGCCAGAATCATTTGGTGCATCACAAAGCTGATTTCAAAGATGGCGTGGGGCATTTGAATCAGTTCACTGAGCCAGTGCGCCACCAAATAAGGCGGATAAAAAAGTCCGGCTTGCCAGCTCATGAAAGGGTCCCAACCTACGCCGTGGGCCCAGTTCATGCGGGGCAGGTGAAAAGAGGACACCACCTGGGTGTGCCATTTGATGAGCGGTAAAAAATAAGTGAGATTGTCATCCCGCGTGAAGAGGTAGGGCGAATCGGTATGCCAAAGGAATTGGTGAAAGCCGATGGCCAATGCAAAGAGTCCCAACGCTGAGAGCACGAGCTTTTGGGTGTCTGCATTTTTCAAAGGCGACATGGCGTACCGTTCGTGAGCGAGAAGGCCCTTTTAGGTAACATATTTAGGGTTGGGTCATAAAGGAAATGGCCCTTTAGTCGCTTTGGCAGGTGTAGCCTCCCGGCTCGTTCACGCAGGTGGTTGAAGCGTCACAATCGTGAAGGGGCATGCTTCTTTGCTGCAGGGGTCTGCAAGCCACGCGAATATTGGCCACATGATCACTGTTGAGTTGGGGGATTTGGCCATCGATTCCCGTAATCACCGCTCCGGCGGGACAGGTGTGGCTGTGTTCAGTGTCATGGATGCTGTAAGTGGGCGCCCAATCGGTTGGGGTGAGGGTGGGGTTGGCATTGGCACTGAGCACTTCGCTGATGGGGGCACAGTCCAAACGCATGCGGCCAATTCGATAATAGTGAGAACCAAAAGACATTTCGAGACTCGCGGCCACTGCCACTTGTCCGGCGGGACAGAGCACTTCACCGCTGCTGGTTGACGGATCACCCATGGCGGCGGTGTTTTGCGTGTTGTCGTTTAAAGCGCCATTTTCATCAAAGCCTTGGCACAGGAGTTCGAGGTTTTTAGCGAACACGTACCAATCCGCATGTAAGCCAATGGCCACGGCATTATCGGGGCAACGGTTCATGCGCGGTGCATCGTAGCAGGGGATGATTTCTTCGGGGCTAAAATAGGTGAGGGTTTCGCCCGTTACATCAGCGGCAATGAGGGCGCATTCGTCAATGTCAGCGCAGGGGGTGTGTTCGGGCTGCTCGGTGTAGCCCTCGGCGCAAACGCATTGGAAGCTGCCGGTGGTGTTTTCGCAGGCGTTGGGGTGAACGCAATCATGTTCACCCGTATCGCATTCATCGATGTCTTCACAACTCACACCATCACCTGAATACCCCGGGAGACAGTCACACTCAAAACTGTCTTCTGTATCGGTGCAAGTGGCCAGTGCGTGGCAATTGTCGGTTTGGAGTTCACATTCGTTGGTGTTTTCTTCGACCCAGAAAATAGAAACAGTAGGGGTGGTGTCTTCAAAACCTTCAGCGGAGATGGAGCGAATATTGACTCGGTGCGAACCCACGCTGAGCGGGCTGGTTTGAAAGGGAGAAATACAGGGCAGATAGTCCCCTTCATCGATACGACACTCAAATGTCGCGTCATCTGTATTCCCTACAAATGTAAATACGGGTTCATTGTCTGTAGAGGAAAATTCGGGAGCAGTTAACAAAAAGGTGTGTGGCGCAATGGGACAATCACCTTCAGCAACATGGTTAGAAAAAGTACAGCGATCACAGTCGGTACCGGTAAAACCCCATTCACAATCGAATCTTTGATTATTGATGATTCCAATTTGCTGTGTGGGCCAGTCAAACTCCGTGCTGAAAACAATGTCTTTATCACCATCATTATCCATATCTGCTGCGGATAAAACGTAGTAATCTTCGATGATGGTTCCCAGCTCAAAATTCTGCGTTCCGTCGTTTTCGTACCAATAGATGGCTTGCTCACCATTGCTTCTGGGAGCCGCAATGATATCAATGTCATTGTCCGCGTCCAGATCCATGGCGTAAACAGAAACATAAGCTTGAAAGGGTGTGTTTAAATTATTCGCTGTGAAATTTTCACTGCCATCATTTTCGAGCCAAGCTATTTGGGTGCTACCGCCGCTTGATATGTGGGTGCCAGTAACAATATCAAGATCACCATCTTTATCGACATCTGCGATTGCCAATTTTGTGTTTCCGTCTTGAGTGACCGTTTTAATGTCGTTTTTGGAGAATCCTCCAAAACCATCATGCTTATACCAAAAAATATCGTTTTCACGGGTGGTCACCACAAGGTCTTGGTGACCGTCTTCATCAAGATCAACGGGATGCGCAGCATTGATTTCCCATAATTCGTTTTCAATGATGTGAGAGGTGAAGTTTTCGTTGCCGTCATTTTCATGCCAGGCCACGTATTTTAAGTCACCGCTGGTGATGATGTCCCAATCGCCATCCCGATCCAGGTCGGCGATGTCGGCGCTTCGCAGGTTCTCTTGCGTTTGAAAAAAGGAATAAGACTGGGTTGTGAAATCATTTTGTCCGTTATTCTTATGCCAAAACAGCAGATGGTCGTAAAAACCGTAGCCGCGGGTGATGATATCATTGTCACCGTCCCCATCAAAATCGATCGCAGTAACAAACACTTCACTCACACTGGAATTGTATAATGGAGGAATCTCATGTTTGGTATAGCCCTCGCCGCTGTTGTTTTCGTACCACTCGAGACCCAATTCGGTACCGCTCCCGGCGGAAGAGTTCACGACAATGTCCGTATAGCCGTCATCGTTGATATCAGCTGCTAATAATGCCGTATAACGACGTTCATCGGTGTCAATGTAAACGGGTGCCAAACCGAAAACGCGCAATTGGCAAGATTCGACATCGTAACCGGTGCAAGAGGCGTTGCAGGTTGCGTTGCCACCAATATATTGGTCGTTATCGATGGTGGTGCATTCCATGGGTGCATCACAGAATTCTTCTGCATCCAAAATGCCGTTACCGCAAAAGTCTATTTCGAAAGACAGTTGTTTGGGTGTGGCTTCGGTGTTGCCTGCCGCATCGACTGCGTAGATTTCAAAAGTATAATTGCCTTCCGTAAGTTCGGTGACAGTATGGGGCGTATTGCACGGCTCAAAAGCGTCGGTATTCATTCGACAGAAAAAGGAAACGTGGTCTTCCGTGGCTTCAAAATCAAAGGAGACACTTGTTTCGTGATGGATTGATTCGGGCCCAGTGAGGTTGCTGGTTTGGGGGGCGATGTTGTCCCGCGTCCAGGTGAAAAATGCTGGGATTGTTTCGGTTCGGCCCAGTGCGCTGGTCGCTCGAACTTCAAAGGTGTTAAAACTGTCAACAAGAATGGTTACGGAATGAGGCGAAGTGCAAGAAGCAAAATCATCATTATTGATGCGGCATTCAAAAGTGGCAGTGGCATCATCGCTGGAAAAGGTGAATTCTGCTGTATCATCCGGTGTGTGAGTGGGAGGGGTGTCGATCAGTGTGGTGGTTGGTGTTGGAGGTGGAACGTTGCAGTACGCGCCTGACCAGCCTGCATTGCAAGTGGTGCAATCGGGCAGGTTGGCATTGTTTGACATACAGGCGTTGCACGCACCAGGTGTCACACCACCTGTGAAACCGGGTTCGCAATCATAAAGCAGGTTTTTAAACCAACCCAGCTGTTCGTTGCTTTCGGACAGGTAAATAATATCGAGGTCATTGTCGCTGTCGAAATCGCCCACCTTGATATCTGTGTTGTCGTTTATTTGGTTGGTGATGAAACGGCTTTCGAAGTCCCCTCGGCCATCGTTTTCAAGCCAAATCAGCTCACCGTTTTGGAAGTCATTATAATGTGTGCCTTTGATCGCGACCACGAGGTCTGAATCGCCGTCGTCGTCGAGATCTGCAACTGCTGCGCGCCCGCCACCATTCCAGGAACTGTTGGTGGAATGAGGAAACTCCATGATTGTATTTTTTACCGCATGGTTGGTATCGGCGTTTTTAAAAACGAACCCTTGAGCATCGATTGGGTACCAGTGAACGCCTTCAAGATCGATGACAACCAAATCCGGCCAATTGTCTCCAGTGATGTCCGCAAAGAAAAATTGATGAACCACCTTTAACAGTATGAATACGTAGTCTCGGTTGCCATAGGCAGTTTCAAAAGTGCTTTCCCCAGTGTTGGTATAGACATAAACCCGCTCAGCAGAGCTGTAATCTTTGCTGCCAAAGCAATCCAAGTCTGTATCGCGATCGTAGTCGTAGCAAAGCACATGATGATGGTCCGCAGCGCTGAATACGGTGGTTGTGGGAAATTCATCGTTCCAGTTGTTTGCCATCCAGTGCAGTGGGTTGGTTCCGACCATATCCATGCGGTTATCACCATTAATGTCAAAGACGCCGAAGTTGCCGTTGTAGTTTTCGTTTTGGTAGGTGACTTCATCGAAGTCTCCATTTTCGGTGTTGCGGAGCCAAGCCGAATAATCGGTGGAATAGCCTTTGACGTAGACCATGATGTCTAGCAGTTCGTCTTGATCCACATCAATCAAGGCCACTTCGGACAGAGCGGAAGAAGAAAAGTCTAAAGAAAAATCCTCACTGCTGGCAGTGAAATTGGCAGCACCGTCATTCAGAAAAATGCGTAGGAGCGGGTCGTGAAAATTACGGTTATAACCTACGATGACATCAAGATCGCCATCAGCGTCGATGTCGCCGATGTCCATTGGGGAATGCATGTTGTCACGAAAATAGATGTCGTTCAGAATTGCAATGCTGGGTTCTTCTTCACCAGAAAACAGTTGAATGCTGCAAGTATCCAGACTTTGAGAGGTGCAATCATCGCTGCATAACGCAGCACCCGCTGAGAAGCGATTCGCATCGATCGCAACACAATCTTGAGGCCCATCACATGCTTCACCAGCGTCAATGACAAGGTTTCCACACATAGATATTTCAAAGGCCCACAAGACAGAAGGGGATTCTTGGTTGCCTAAAGCGTCGGTCGCGTAAATTTCAAAAACGTGAGTACCTTCGGCGTGCCCTGTAAAGACGTGAGGTGAAGTACAGATCTCGAAAGGGTCACTGTTGAATCGACAATAAAAAATAGCGACCGAGTCATCGGCTTCAAAAGTAATGGTGGTATCAACGGATGCACTGATGGGTTCTGGACCCGTCAAAACAGTGGTCACCGGCGCCGCGGTGTCCAAGTCCCAAATAAACCCTGCACCATTGCTCTCAACATTGCCCAGGGCATCGGTGGCGCGCACCGTAAAGAAATGGGGGCCGTCTTGGGTTAAGGTATAAGCTTTCGGGGAGGTACACGGCAAAAAATCGGCGTTGTCCAGCTGACATTCATAAGTGGCTTCGCCGTCGTTGCTGTAAAACTCGAAAACCGCTTCGGTTTGGTTGGTTAAGGCGTCAGGCGCACTGTCGATGATGGTGGTCGGCGCCGTGGTATCCAACGTCCACGTAAAGCTTTCTGGCGTGGCATCGGCATTGCCCGCTTCGTCAACGGCATACACCGAAAAACTATGTTCGCCATCGTTGCTGAGGGTGAGTGAGTGAGGTGAGGTGCACGTAGCCGGGCTGGCACCATTCAAACTGCATTGAAAAGTGGCAGGTGATTCATTGGCACTAAAGGCGAAGGTGGCCTGCGGGTTGTTGGTCAAAGCCTCGGGATGGGAATCCAAACTGGTTTCGGGCGGGGTGGTGTCGGCCACCACTGTGTTGCCAGCGTCTGTTTCTGGAGCTGGGGTTTCATTGCCTGCATCTACCTGGGGTTCTGTTGTTTCATTACCTGCATCTGTTTCAGTTTCAGGAGTGTCACTGCCCGCATCCATTTCAGGCTCCGGCGTTTCATTGCCCGCATCCATTTCAGGCTCCGGCGTTTCATTGCCTGCATCTGCTTCAGGCTCAGGGGTATCACTTCCCGCATCCATTTCAGGCTCCGGCGTTTCATTGCCTGCATCTGTTTCAGGTTCAGGGGTATCACTTCCCGCATCCATTTCGGGTTCCGGTGTTTCATTGCCTGCATCTGTTTCAGGTTCAGGGGTGTCACTGCCCGCATCAATTACAGGTTCCGGCGTTTCATTGCCTGCATCTGTTTCAGGTTCAGGGGTGTCACTGCCCGCATCCATTTGAGGTTTTGGTGGATCGTCTTTGGGCTTGTCTTGGGGCGCATCATCGGGCGGGTTTTCAAGACCCTGACCCGGACAACCGGCTAAATTCAAAAACGCAGCGCTTAAAAAGCAGCAGAATAACCAACGGTGCATAGATACCCCCTCTAACCATGCACATTATAGATCAGTTTCGCTAAGGGAGCGAACGGGGCAGTTAAAAATAATAATTTATAGATAATAGGGATTTGTGATGGGAACGGTTAGCCACCCCTGTATTGTGCTGCCCGCGGGTAAAACAGGTTAGTTTTTAATGCATCGAACAGAAAGCGCTGCGGTTTTCTTTTCATTTTTGCGTTGCACTTCAGGTTCATCATCGAAGATGCTGCGATAAATGGCATTGCTGGACACGCTGGTAGAGGTCCAAAAATAACCCGCGGTCCCCGCCGCGCTGGCGCCGTAGTTACCGCCCATGACCTCCATGGCGCTTCCGCTCAAGAGGGCGTTAAAACCTGATGAGCCACCGGACACCAACTGCGAACCAACCGCTGCATCTTCACCCCGCCGAAACATACCGGTGGTGTATTCTGATGCTTCATTGGCGGGCATGCCCAATGCTTTTTCTAGGGTTTGCCAATCTGAGTCGGTGGGCACATGCCAGCCGGGCGGACAGATGCCCCGATCGCCTCGCTCGCCGTGGTACATGGCTTCATCCCATTGGTAAAGACCGCCGTAGGTGTCGCAACCCGTCTCGGAGTTTTGCAGGTAGCTGATGGATGGGCAAAATCGTTCGATGGCATCGTTGTCCAGTTGGCCGTTTAGTTCTGCATCTACGCGGTAGCCAATATTCATGTTTTCCGCCATCCAGCACTGATTACAGATTTGAACGGTGGCGTAGGTATTGCCGTCATCATCGGTCATGGTGGGCAGGTCTGGGCAAGGGGCGGGTGCATGGCAGGCGGTGGTGAAGGACCAGGTGGGACTGGCCCGGGTTTCGGTGCCATTTGTACATTCGACCCCCCATTCATAGGAGGTGCCCGCTTGCTTTGTCACCGCTACATTGAAGGTGTCGAGGTCTTCAAAGGTGAGGTTTTCGTCGCCGCCGTTTATCCACACATCGCAGAGAATGGCCGAACCATCGCTGGTGGAAACGGTCCACGAAAGGTTGGTGGATACGTTCACATCGGATGCACCTTGGGCTGGGTTGGGGTTGGATGGGGTGGACAAGACATCCACGTTCGTATTGTTGCCCGTGTTCGTGCCCGTGTTGGTACCGGCATCTGTTTCGAAGTTGGAGTCCAAAACGCAGTTGTAATTGTCTGAATCGTTGAGATCTTCCCATTCGTAACCTTCTTCACAGGTCGATTCGTTGGTTTCAGGATCGTGAAGGCAATGGTTTTGTACTTGGCACGGGTGCTCCTGGGGCGGCGCATCGTTGGGGGTGAGGCAACCTGTGAGGGCGAAAAGTATGGAGAGCCATCCTGTGGAATTTGAGAAGGTATTTTTCATTTTGGTCTCTTGAGATTCAATTAAGGTTCAGAGTGAGTGCTTTTGTTAACAGGTTACTCTGCACACGCATCACCGACCCCATCACCATCGGTGTCCGTCTGATCTGCGTTGGCGATGGCGGGGCAGTTGTCAGGTGAGAGTTGTTCATACCAGCAAATGGAATCGTCATCAGCAGATGCCGAAAGAATGTCTAGGTAGCCGTCGCTGTCTACATCGGCGGCAAAAACGCTTTGAGCGCCGAGTGCGTCGGCAGTAACGATATGCGTTGTGAAGCTTGGGTCTAAAGAACCGTCGTTTTCGTACCACGCGATTTTGTCATCATCTTCAGATGCCGAAAGAACGTCCATATCGCCATCGTTGTCAACGTCAGCGGCATACACATCGTAAGCACCGTTGGCATCAGTGGTAATGGTATGAGTTGTGAAAGCTTCGAATCCGTCATTTTCGTACCAAAAAATAGCATCATCGTACTCAGCGGCTGATAACACATCCATGTCACCGTCATTATCCAGGTCGATGGCGAAAACTCGTTTGACCTTAGTCGCATCAGTGGTGATGCTGTGGGCGGTGAAGACCTCTGACCCATTGTTTTCGTACCATGTAATTTCATTATCTAAAGTAGCAGCTGAGAGAATATCCATGTCGCCATCATCATCCATGTCAGCCGCAAAAACGTCGAAAGCACCGTTCGCAGAGGTGGTAATGACGCGCTCCGTGAAGATCTGACTGCCATTGTTTTCGTACCAAGCGATTTTATCGTCATAATTAGACGCTGAGAGTACGTCCATGTGACCGTCACTATTTATATCAGCCGCAAAGACACCGTAGGCCCCATCTGCGTCGGTGGTGATCGTACGCCGGCTGAAACCCTGACTCCCATTATTTTCGTACCATGCGATTTTATCATCGACGCGTGATGCTGACACGACGTCCATGTGGCCGTCATTATTGATATCAGCGACGAAGATATCTTGAGGGCCGTTCGCGTTGGTGGTGATTGTGTAAGCTGTAAAGTCTTGATCGCCATTGTTTTCGTACCATACGATTTTATCGGGCTCAAAAGCATTGCCCGAGAGCAGATCCATGTCCCCATCCTTATCTAAGTCAGTGGCGTAAACGCTGTTGGCTCCGTTCAACTCGATGGTGATGTCGTGGGTTGCCCAGGGGTGCGCAGGGATGGTGGGGACGCCATCGCAATCTGGGTCGAGGTCTATAGCGCCCAGTTCGGCATTTGAGTCATCACAATCCGCTGCCTCCCTGATACCATCGCCATCCGAATCGGCCCAACACGTATTACCATCAATACTGATGACATAACCTTCGTTACAGGTGCAGCTGTCGTCATTTTGTCTGGTGCTGTTAGAGGGACACGCTTCAACACATTCTGTGTTTTCGTAGTTCCATTCGTAGTTGGTATCGCACGCGCAAGAATCATCATTTTGCCTGGTGCTGTTGGTACGGCAAGGTGCAATACATGCTGTGTTATCGTTATTCCATTCGTAGCTGCTAATATCGCAAGCACATGAGTTATCTGCCTGCCGGCTGCTTAAAACTGGACAGGGCAATTCACATTGGTTGCTAAATACGCTCCATTCATATCCTTCATCACAACCACATAGGCCATTCTCTTGACGAGTGGTGGTGGCAGGACATGCTTCACAAGCATCACCCACGCCATTGCGATCGATATCTGCTTGTTCCGGGTTAGAGTCAGATGGGCAATTGTCAGGTGAGAGTTGTTCATACCAACAAATCTCATTATTCAGATCAGTTGAAGAAAGTATGTCTAACAGACCATCATTATCCATATCGGCAACAACAGCTCTAGCACCAGCTTGTGTTGTCACTGTGTGCGTGGTGAAGGATTGATCGCCATCGTTTTCAAACCACACGATTTGTGGCCCTGGATACGCCCAGGTCGCTGATGCCGAAAGCACATCCAAATCTCCATCATTATCCATATCAGCAGCGACAACACTAATGGCACCACTTAAATCAGTAGCGATATTGTGCATCGTAAAGTATTGACTGCCATCATTTTCGAGCCAAATGACTTGGGACACGTTCGCCGAGAGTATATCGGTGTCACCATCACCGTCCATGTCAGCGGGAAAAATACTGTGGGGTGACCCATAATTCTCAACAGCAAAATAATCCTCAATTATGACGTGCGTCGTAAAACTCGGGGAATAAGCCCCATCGTTTTCATGCCAAGCGACTTTACGGTCTGTTTCAGACGACGATAGAATATCCATATCGCCATCGTTATCTATATCGGCAGCATAAACATCGGCAGCTCCCATCATATCGGTGCTAACGACAACAGCTGTAAAAGTTTGGTTGACGTTTCTGTAGTAAGCAATCTTGTCATCGCCATATGAAGCGGACAGCACATCGACGTCACCGTCGTTGTTTAGATCCGCGGCAAAAACACTTCGTGCACCCTCTGCATCGGTGGTGATGGTATGCGCCGTGAAGTTTTGGTTGCCGTCATTTTTATACCACGCAATTTTATCATCCGTTGTAGACGCAGACAGTATGTCCATATCACCATCACCATCCACGTCGACACCAAAAACGTCGTAGGCCCCATTGGCATCGCTCGTAACAATGTGATGTGTGAAGCCTTGACCGCCATCGTTTTCATACCAGGCAATTTGGTCGTCCCCATAAGAGGCTGAAAGAATATCCATATCGCCATCGCCATCCACGTCAGCAGCAAAAACCTGTGTTGCGCTATTCTCGTAGGACATATCTCTAGGCACAGTTCGAGTCTTCCACGATTCAGAAAGAATGGTCGGCACACCATCACAGTCAGGATCAAGCGCAATTGCGCCTACATTGGTATCTTGGTCGTTACAATCCAGCGAAGCCTCAACCCCATCATTGTCCGCATCAACCGCACAGGCGCTGGCGTCTGTGTTTAACACATAGCCTTCTTCGCAGGCACAAGTATCGTCATCTTGTCTTGTGCTGGTATCGGGGCAGGGTGTGAGGCATTGCGTGTTGTCACTGTTCCATTCGTAGTTGCTGTCGCATGCACACGAATCATCGTCTTGTCTTGTGCTGTTATCGGGGCAGGGTGTGAGACATACGGTGTTGTTCCCGTTCCATTCATAGTCGCTGTCGCATGCGCACGAATCATCGCCTTGTCTTGTGCTGTTATCAGGGCAGAGCGCGAGACATTCGGTGCTGCTGTTGTTCCATTCGTAGTTGCTGTCGCAGGCACACGACTCATCACCTTGCCTTGTGCTGCTGACGGGGCAAAGGGCGAGACAGGTTGTATTACCGCTGTTCCATTCGTAATCGCTGTCACATGCACAGGAGTCATCATTTTGTCTTGTGCTGTTGCTGGGGCAGGGCGTGAGGCAGGCGGTGCTGCTGTTGTTCCATTCGTAGTTACTGTCGCACGCACATGAACCATCGTTTTGTCTTGTGCTGTT
>PBLQ01000055.1 GCA_002721815.1 Myxococcales bacterium | reverse complement strand
TTCACCCTGGTGGGGTTGGGTTTGTGCATTTACATGCGCTACTATTGGAACCTCAACAGCCTGTATCACGACCAATACACCGACCATGATTTTTGGCATTTGATTGGATTTGTTGGGTTTTTCTTACTGCTCTTGTTTGTGGATGTGAGAAAGCCAGAAACCATTTTAAAATGGGCCGAGAAGACCTGGATGCCCGCATTGGTGTTGGGCGTGGTGTTGGTGGTGTGTCATTTTTTGGTCTACAAGGGCCGGCCCTACATCATCGACGAATATTGCTTTGACTTTCAAAGTCAAATCTTTGCCGAAGGGCAGATGATGGGCAATTGGCCCTACAATATTCGATTTTTGTTGTTGCCGCCGGTGTATCACAACCACTTTTTTGTGATGTTCGAGTCGGGCGATATCTTTTGTCGTTACTGGCCAGGCAATGCGTTGTTGAGAACGCCATTTACATTGCTCGGTGTGCCGTGGATGCTCAATGTGTCGCTCGCCGTGGGATGCCTATATTTGGCCAAATATGTGTGTCGTGAGTTGTTGGGACGTCAATCTTTTGCTGCCTCTTGGGCCGTTTTATTTTTCATCGTGTCACCCAACTTCTTGGTCAATGCCATTTCCATGTACCCCAACACCTTTTATTTGTTCAGCTCCCTGGGCTTTGTGGCATTGCTTTTAAAGCCCACTTTCCTGCGGGTCATTTTGGCCGGTATCCTGGGCTCCATGGCCATCGTTCAACACCAACCCATGCCCCATGCGTTGTTTGCCATTCCGTGGTTCTTTTGGTTGCTCCGACAAGAGAAAGGCTTTGCCAAAGTCACTTGCCTCGTGCTCAGTTATTTGCCCATCGTTTTGCTCGTGGGCTTTGGGTGGGCCATGTGGATGTTCGACTTGGGAGCGCCTGATCATCAGGGGAACCCAGCAGACAATTTGGTGTCCATGCTTTTCAATTATCGCTCAGAGCTCGATTGGAGCCTGCGGCCCGTGGCGCGGATTATCGCTCTTTTCAAACTTTGGGTTTGGGCCATGCCAGGGTTAGGGTTGCTGGCGTGGTGGGGATTTTGGCGGTCGCCCAAAGGGTCACCGTTGCGGATGTTTGGGTACAGCGCCTTGCTCATGTACGTCGGCTACTTTTTGATACACACCGACAGCGGACATGGTTGGGGCTATCGTTATTTCGAGGGCAGTTGGGTTTCTTTGGTGATTCTCGGTGCTGCCGCCATGGCGCACTTTAAAAACGAAGCCGGTGACGGCTGGGTTTGGCCGCGTAAGATCATGTTGGGCGTGATTTTAGGGGCGGTATTCTTCGTCCCATTGCGCATGGTTCAAATCGAAGATCTCATGACCCAAGAACTCAGCATCAGGCCAGCCACTGAACCCAATGACGACTTGGAACTCAATTTTGTGGACCACACCCACCCCATACAATTTCGAAAGCACGACTTGGTTCAAAACGGCCCCTTTTTACGCTCGCCTAAAATTTGGATTTGGGGGCGCGATGATCAATGGAACACCGACACCATCGAACGGGCTTTTCCTAACTTTGAGCCACGTGAAGGGGACAGCCGACGTTTTTATTTGCCGAAAGAAGCGGAGGAAGACCCTTACGCGCTCTCAGATGATGAGTTTTCTCTCATTCAAAAAGTTCGTTTCTAGGTTCAAACAAGACGTGCGATGACATCATCCACGTCGGGGTGATCGCCTGCAAAGGCACTGCGGTACACGTAAGGTATTTCCCCGGAAGGGTGTAATAAGACAACCCCTCCCAGCTGCCACGGGTCGCCTTGAAGCTTGCCTTGGATAAAACCTTTTTTGGCGGCTTTCATCCCGGAAAGCACCATGCTCGGGCTGAGCATTTTCATTTTACTCGCATTGAACCCCAAGGCTTTATAAAGAATGCGTGCCGGATCCACATAAACGGGAGAGCGAATGTTGAACTGCTCGATAAAATCTTCGGCCATGGCTGGCAGGCCGTTCCCGACAAACACAAGTTGGGCGTGAGGCCTGATATCGGCCAATCGTTTTTCAAAGGAAACAGCCTGCTCCCGACAGAAAATTCAACCGAAGTGCCTGAGTAAAACAAAGAGGGTAGGTTGATCGCCCACAATATCAGTGAGTGTTAGATTTTCCCCATGGGGGTTTTGCAATTCATGTTGCAGTAGATCGGTCATGATTTCTTATAGCACCTTTCGGACGCATGATTGAAAGGAAGACCCAAACACAACCATTTCAGGCCCATCTTTATTCCTTCATCCCTGATTTGAAACCTGCCACAGATTCGATATAAGGCCATTGAAGGTTTGGAGGTGTTGGTGAGTCAACTCATAGGGATTGCCCGTCGGAGCAAAAAAAGAGCGGCCATGCAAGAGCTAGAGCAGACCCTCGTGGGCGAAGCTTTTGGCGTTGAAGGCGACCTGCGCGGCAAGCCAGGCAAGCGACAGGTGACGGTGCTGAGTCTCGAAAGTTGGCGACAAGCCTGTGAAGCGGCAGGGGCGGATTTACCTTGGACCACCCGGCGAGCGAATTTCTTGGTAGAAGGTCTGTTGTTCGACAAAAAGATGGTGGGCCAAATTTTGTCCATCGGCCATGTGCAACTTCAAATCACGAAAGAAACGGTGCCTTGTTTTCGCATGGATGAAGCGCACGACGGTTTGCAAGAAGCTTTGGCCTCCCATTGGCGTGGGGGTGTGTGCTGCCGGGTCTTAAAAGGGGGCCAAGTGCAGGTGGGTGATGCCGTCCACATCTCCGGTGCCGCGTAGCTTTTTCGATGGGTTAGGGTGGCTTGGGGGGCATTTTGCATCGCTCAAACCAATAATTTGATAACTGAACATCTGTGTAGTATCACAGGGCCATGCGGCGAATATCCATCGGGTGTGGAAAAGCAATTTCCACAAAAAATCAAGTATTTAAAGGTCAGGCGGCCAATGACGCGGTGCCCGTTGGATTCGTTGAATTAGGGGCACGAACCGCTTTTTCAGGCCTGAGCATTCATGGGGCCGTCACCGGGCGCACTTATGCCCATTTGGCGCGGGGGTGGCCCGGATCTGGCACGCCCGAGTCGGTGGTGGCGCGGACCGCAGCCTTTGAAGGTGGCGTGGTGGGGATCACCGATTTGGGCACGGTGGCAGGGGTGGTGCGGGCTTTTCGTGAGGGCCAAAAGCAACACGTGCGCGTGGTGGTGGGCTGTGAGATTCCTTTTACGGAAGGGTCGTTGTGGGTGCACGTGGCGAACGCTCAGGGCTATGCCAACCTTTGTGCTTTCTTAACCAAAAGTCGGCAAAATCGACCCAAAGAAGAAAGCCATTTTTCTTTATCGTTATTATGTCGTCACGCTGAAGGACTTTGGGTCACGGTCCTTCCGGGTCTTTTATTTGCGACGATTCCCTTGCTGCAAAAACATTTCGGTACCCGGCTATCAGCGTCGTTGTATGCTCACGATGTTCCCGAAGATGCGGCTGTTTTATATTGGGCGCGCCGTCTTTTTGAACAGTTTAGAATTCCGCCTTTGGCCACGGCCCGTCCCTTTTTGGTGGACAGTGATGAACTCGAAACCCATCACATCCTGACGTGTATTCGTCAAAACCAGTCCTTATCTGATGCTGCACATTCACTTTTGCCCAATGCCCAGGCGCGTTTGTGCCACACACAAGAAATCAAAGAACGAGCGAAGGCTTGGCGCAGCAAATGGCCGAAGATGCCATGCCCTTTAGAGCGCAGTGTGATGGTGGCACAACATTGTTCCTTTGAATTATCTCAGCTCCAATGGGCATTTCCGGCCGATGTTCCTGTGGGGGTATCGTCGCAAGATGAACTCCGAGCGCGCGTTTATGCCGGTGCCTGTGAACGTTATAGCGTCGATACCTATGGTGAAGTGCCAGCGAAAGTGAAGAAGCAAATTGCCCATGAACTCGAACTGGTCTCTGAACTGAAAGTATCAAATTATTTCTTAACGGTGCACGATATCGTTCGTTTAGCGCGGCAAAAAAACATTTTGTGCCAGGGACGAGGTTCAGCTGCCAACAGTGTCTTGTGTTTTTGTTTGGGCATTACGGCCATCGACCCCGTTCGCATGGATTTGCTTTTCGAGCGTTTCATTTCGAAAGAACGTGGCGAGCCGCCTGATATTGACGTGGATTTTGAACATGAACGCCGCGAAGAAGTCATCCAGGCCATCTACGAGAAATGGGGGAGAGCCCATGCAGCCATGGTGTGTGAGGTGATTTCATATCGCGGACGTTCAGCCATTCGGGCGGTGGGAAAGGCACTTCGTTTTTCTGATGACAGTTTGGCAAAAATATCCGATGTCATGCTTCGCACATCGTTGGGCGATTTGACTCCCGAACGTTTGGCGTTGCTTGAACTCGAAGAGTCACCTTCAGCACTCCAGCACTTAATGCATCTTGCACGTCGGATACAGAAATACCCTCAGCACTTAGGGGTTCATGTAGGCGGTTTTATTCTCACGCAAGCGCCCATCACCACTGTTGCGCCAGTAGAGCCGGCGCGGATGCCCAATCGCACGGTCCTGCCTTTCGATAAAGACGACGTGGAAGCATTGGGTCTCTTCAAAATGGATGTTTTGGGATTGGGAATGCTCACTTGTATTCGCAAGGCCCTTCAGCTGGTGCAGAGGCATCATGGCCGTCATCTGAGTTTGGCTTCCATTCCTGCTGAAGACCCCAAGGTATACGATGCCTTGTGCCGGGCTGACACACTCGGGGTGTTCCAGGTTGAAAGTCGAGCGCAAATGGCCATGTTGCCGCGTATGAAACCACGTACTTTTTATGATTTGGTGGTGGAGGTGTCCATCGTGCGTCCCGGCCCCATTCAGGGGGGTATGGTACACCCCTACTTGCGCCGGCGCAGCGGGGAAGAACCCATCGTTTATCCGCACCCTGACTTAGAGCCCATTTTAAAGCGCACCCTGGGCGTGCCTATTTTTCAAGAACAGGTGATGAAACTGGCCATTGTGGGGGCGGGGTACACGCCTGGCGAGGCCGACCAATTACGTCGAGACATGGCCGCCTGGAAGAAAAAAGGGGGCTTGTACAAACATCGCGCTCGATTGCTGGCTGGTTTTGCAGAGCGGGGCATCTCAGAAGAATTTGCCAAAAAGCTGTATTTGCAAGTGGTGGGGTTTGGCGAGTACGGATTTCCTGAAAGCCATGCGGCCAGTTTCTCTATCTTGGTATATGCCTCGGCATGGCTCAAGGTTCATTATCCCGCACACTTCGCTGCAGCTTTGCTCAACAGCCAGCCCATGGGGTTTTACAGCCCGGCGCAGATCATTTCTGATTTACAACGTCACGATGTCCGGGTGCGCCCGGCCTGTGTGCAGCATTCCCAATGGGACAGCATTTTAGAAACATCGTCCTGTGAGGCCGGCGTGGCTTTGCGTTTGGGTTTGCGACTGGTGCGTCATTTGTCTTCGCGGGTGGGGCACAATTTGGTGCTTCATCGAGAGCGGCACGGGCCTTTTTTAAACCGTCGTGATTTGGACCGCCGACTCAATCTCGACGCGCGGTCATTAAAATCACTTTCCAAGTCGGGGGCATTGGACTGTTTTTATGTACACCGACGTGAAGCCATTTACGACGGGCGAAAAGAAACATTACCGCTTTTGGCCATGTTGCCAGCGTCCGATGCACACCTACCTTTGAAAACCCCCAGCGCGCTCGATGTCTTAAAATGGGATTTAGAGACCACTCAGTTCTCTTTGGACGACCACCCAGTGTCGCACGTGCGTCATTTGCTACAAACAAAATCGGTATCCCCTTTGCCCCCTAATTTGAAAACCGTCTTGGAAAAAAGCCGGCATGGTCAACAAGTGGATATCTTGGGCTTGGTGATTGGGCGGCAACGGCCAGGAACGGCCAGTGGTACCTGTTTTGTGACCCTCGAAGATGAGTCCGGTTTGGCCAATGTGATTGTCTGGCCTTCTGATTTCGAAAAATGGCGTACGATTTTAAAAGAAAGTCCATTTTTATGGACGCGCGGTCGCATCGAGAAAAAAGACAATTCTGTTCACGTGATTGCCAATGACATGATGGGCTTTAAAGGGCAGCAAGACGTGGTGTCCGCGGCACAAGGGCGCTTTTTTCGCTGAACTAAAATTCTGACCCGGTGAGCCACGGTTCGAAGCCCGCACCGTCGCTGTCTACATAAGTGGGACCCGAAAAACAAAAGGGTGAACCATGGCCTGTAGGGGCCAACCCTGAACCACCACGGACCACCGCAATAATGATCAAATCTTTGTCGGGTAAATTCTTTAAGGTCTTGCGATAGCGAGCGGTGGTGCTGTTAGAGCCGGTATTGGTCAAAGGTACATGAATGGCGCCTTCTTCACTGGACGTGATTTGAAGCCCGTCCTCACCCGTTTCTTCAATATTTTGAATAATGCCATTGATGTAGATTTCAATCCGGTTCAGGCTGACGAAGCTCGGTGCTTGTACCAAGACCTCTAACGATGTTGCTTCTTCAGACGTGAGCGTTTCGGGAAGTCCCATGGGGGTTTTGTCTTGGTGTTTGAACAGCACCAAACACCCTTGACCCACAGCGGCGCGTTGCGCGCGCATGGCGTCTCGAACATCGTTTTTATTCCAGGCGTTAAAATTGGTTTCATCGATGCGCACGAAAGATCGTGGGTAGCCAATGGTGTTGTTTGCAGTGTGGGCGTCACTGTTACCAGTGGCCACCACATGACGGCCAGAACCCAAGAGGGCCATGTAGTCCGCCAGGACGGGAACACTGTCTGGGGAATTGAGTGCCAAGTCAGCCAAACTGGCGCGGCTTTCTTCGGTGAAGAGGGAGGGGGAACCGAGGTTGCCGTTCACTTCGATGACTTCAAAATCATTGGACCAGTCCAAATAGATTTTTGGGGGGAGTACCGGAATGGTGGCCTCTTCGCGAGGTGCAAAGGAGCCGTCAACGGGATTGAGCCCCATTTGGGAAAAGTAACCATTGTAGCCGGACCGTGGATGATTCACCTGAATGAGGGGGTCGCCTGCCAGGGACCGGATTTTTTCGAAGAGTGTGCTGGCAGTGGTCATGAACCAAATATGGGACCCCAAATCACGGTAAGGATCTTCGGGGTTCACATCCCAAGGATACACATTGAAATGCCCCAGACCGCCCGTGTAAGTGACTTCATTGCCCGGAACGGCCCGAATGAAGTCAGCGACCCCCAATGCTTCGATAAAGGGTTGAAAGTCGATAATATTGTCATGTTCTGTGGCTGCCGCGAACTGAATGCCTTCAGCTGCATTTTCAAGCACGCGGGTTGGAATCGGCACATTGGCATCCACGCTTCCCAAAGAGTGCTGGTGAAACTCTGTGCCCACAAAACCAGTGGTGTCGATGGCTTGTCTGAGTTCTGCCGCCACGTTCACCGTGTTTCCATGGCTGATGGTGATATCGGTCGCGAAGCGTGAAAACGTAAATCCGCGTGACACATAAACGGTGTAATCACCTGGGGGAACTTGCACATCAAAAGAGCCATCGGTGCTCAAATGATAGTTGCTCAGACCTTTGGCCACCCATTCACCCAATGCGTTGTGTGGCAGTTGCACGCCTTCATTGGGCATGATGCTCAACTTGGCGGGGTGTTTTTGCATGGCATCCCCGCTCAAATCAAAAAAGTCCGTTTCGATGATCAGTTGTCCACGCCCTTGCATCTGTAGTTCAATGTTATCTTTTTGTCCTGCAACCACCGTGAGGGCAACCTCATTGGAGCGTTGGTGCTCCAGGTGGTGGGCGATGAAGGTGTAGTTACCTTCCGGTAAATGCAGGCTAAAGGAGCCGTCTAAGCCCGTACGTGCTTGGTTGACCACGCGCGCACCACTTTCAGAAATGGATTGCGTGAGTGCCGACACATGAATATTGGCAAGTCCAACGTTGTCGGGGGAAACCACGATACCTTCAACCGTGGCCAATGCGACCTCTTGCATGTCCCAAATGGGTTTGGCCACACTTTCCAAAGAGCCGTCACCCACGTACAGGAAACGTGAAGAAGTCTCTTCGTAAGCGACGATGAGTTCATCATCACAGACGGGAGCAGTGATGCCCTTTTCAACGATGGGGGCCAACGCCGGTCCGTTGGGGCAGGCGTACGCGTAAGAGACGTGATCACCGAGCACGCCGGCAAAGAACCCGATATCGGTGAACATGGGCACTTCATCAAAACCATATTCGGGGGTGTAGGGCCGTGTTCCCCCACCAAAGGATACAAAATCACCCATTAACAGCGGGCCAATAAAGTCGTCGGTCTCGTTGAAAATGGTGGTTTTAATTTCGATATAGTTCACATCGGGACGTAGAATGTAATCGGTTTGAACTTCGCCCAAGATCTCTTGATAAATGAAATAGGTGGTTGGAACAATGGTGTTGGGGGTTTGTCGGCCCGTGACGCGCAGCACAGCTGGTTCGCCATTGGTGCCATCATTGACCACCTGCATGGTTTCGACCATCACTTCACCCGTTCCGGGGGCGGGCACCATCTCTTTAAACGTGTCAGCCCCAGACTCCGGTGAGTTATCTCGCACCAAGTCCACATCGATGATTGAGCCCCCTAATGAAGAGACCCCCATGGGTCGACTGTGATCCTGGACGAGGAATCGGATTTGATCATTATAACACTTAAAGCTGCGTCCCACTTGTCCGTAAGCCACCGGGCCGCCGATCAGTTCATCCGCGTGGGTCACCGGGCCACATCGGACTTCACCGGCTTTGAGGTTGACCGTGAGGTCTAATGGTTCACTTTTTTGCGGTGCTTTTTCTTCTTTCTCGGGCTCTGGGCACCCTGCAACCATGACCACGCAGGGAAGGAGAAGCAAAAAGGGAGATTTTGAAGACATAGGCAGCTGGACCAAACAGTTATTTAGGGGTCCATTGTTTTAGCATATTCGCCACCCCTTTTTCCACCAAATCCAAAACCCGTTCAAAACCCATGTCTCCCCCGTAATAGGGGTCGGGGACATCTTGGGTGCTTTCATCGGGCACATAATCCATGAAGAGCTCGATTTTGTGGCGGTTTTTGTCTTCCGCTTGCAAGCTCATGAAGCGCTGGTGGCCCCGGTCGATGGCAATGACTTTGTCAAAACGCTCGTAATCAGCAGGCACCACTTGGCGTGATCGGATATCCGCAAAGTGATAGCCCCTAAACCGGGCATGCTCTTGCGACCTGGCATCGGCACTTTCTCCCACATGGTAGGCACTGGTGCCGGCCGAATCCACTTCAAACATCGCTTCAAGCCCGCCTTCTTTTGCCTTGTGCCTGAAGATGCCTTCTGCGGTCGGAGATCTACAGATATTTCCCGTACAAACAAAGAGCACTTTAATAGTTGCCATTTAAAACCTCGGTTTTTGTAGGCTGGAAAGTCTTCGAGGACTTGAATCCCCATTGGGGCACCCAGCCATTTGCGTGAAGACTTTCACATATTACTGAAATATTAATTCCGGATTCACCGCCCCGGGCGTGGCCTCAAAAGGCCCGACCCAAATGTTTTCACCGTTAATGGTGTGAAGTTGTAAAGATTGGGTGGGCGTGGTGCTGCTGTTCTCGGCAACGTCAATGTCCACCGACGTTTCGTTTTGTAAACTGCTGTCAGCCCCTGCATCAACCACGGTGACCTCACCCTCGTAGCTGAGGAATTCAACGAGCTCTTCTTGGTCGGTGTCCATCATGTAAATGAGCGCGAAGTCATCATTGGGCCCGTTTTGAATCCCCGGTGTGTCTATTTTGTAGGCGCCCATAATTGCGCCATTGAGGGGCGGATTAGGGTTATTGGATTGGTCTTCAATCACCCCACCCAAGGGCCACAATTCGTACAAAACACCATCTTGATTGACCAAGGCGATGAAGTATTGGGATAAATCGGTACCCACAGGGCCGGTGATCTCGATAAACTCATTTTCATCCGTTTCCCCGTTGCCACCATTGTCATAATGGATTTCGGTGAAGAATGGATGTGACAGTGGCTCAGGGCAGGCGTCGCAACGACCGAAGGCAAAATCAAGATTCGTGGGTGCATCTAGCGTTGTCGTGCGCCAAAACCCCATATCAACGTCTTCGGGCATAACATTTTCTGTACAGGCGCCGCTAAAATCTTCGAAAGCGTAGTAGGTGGAACTGCTCTGTTCAGGTCGATCCACCACCACGCGATATTGAAAGGCACCGCCTTCTTGCGGAACTTCGACGGCACCGCCCCCCGTCCAGCGTTGAGGGTTGGTGTCATCCACAATGAGCGGGATCAGGTTGCCATCGTAGGTATGGATAAAGACTGCATCACCCGTTGCAAGATCCACCCCAGAACAGCTCATGTCCACCGCAAAGGTCACATCGTAAATACAAATATGGGCGGTGGTAGCGGTGTCATCAAAATTGGTGGCATCGGGGTCCAGGCAACCGTACCCGTTGGTGTTGCTGGGCTCGCATGCCGTATTGTCGCCGTTCCATTGGTAGCCCGCGATGCATTCGCAAAGGTCCGTATCGGTATCTACGACACTGTTGTCTGGGCAGGTGGGTGGGTCGTCACAAGTACCGCAGCGGCCGTAGGCAAACTCGAAAGAGGTGGCACCAGTGATACTGACTGGTCTCCAAAAGCCGAGACTGCCAAAATCAGAATTGATATAATCCTCAGTGCAGGCGCCATCGGAGTCAAAATCTTCCACCAAATACGCATCATCACCGTCTCGGGCCACGGCGATTTTGAAATGAGTGGCCCGTTGGCTAACTTGAGCGGTACCGGTCCAAATGCCATCACCGTCTTCATCTGTCAGGTAATGACTGTATTCGGGCCCGCTGTTGTTGCCCACGTGTACTTGATCCCCGGCAACAAAGTCGTAATCTGGCGCACAATTCATGTCCACGCTCAATTGGATGTCGTAAATGCAGGTGTCATCACTCGTATCGGCAGAGGCGTCGTAATTGTTGGCATCCGGGTCGGTGCAGCCAAGGTTGCCAGTGCCACAGTTTTCTTCGTCGGCCCCATCGTTACAATCGAAGTCACCGTCGCATACGGCTTGTGGCGGCAGCGTCAAGTTACCATTGTCGCAGACGAGGCAATTCGCTTCATCTGAGTCGTCATCACAGTCTTCATCGCCATCGCACACGTAGCCGGGATTGATGTTAGTGCCATCGCCACATTGGAAGCCGTTTGTGCATTGGTCATGTTCATCAGATCCATCCTCGCAATCGGCACCAAAGTCACATTCATGTTGGGCGGGAATGGTTTGACCGTTTTCGCAGGTGAAAACGGGACAACTGTCATGTTCATCAGCACCATTGTCACATTCCTGCGAGCCATCACAAACGTAGTCATCGGGAATAAATTGGCCATCGTCACATGAGAAACTGCCTGGGCAACTGAGCTCATCGGACCAATCGGCGCAATCAGCGTAACCATCGCAATGTGAAGCCTCGGGGATGGTTTGGCCATCATCACACGTGAATTTGGGCCCCGCCGTTTCTTGCCAGCGGAACGAAACTTGAACATTTAGTGGGGTTATGGCGTCATCGGGTTGACCTTCGAAGGTGCCTGCAAGAGCACAAGGTGAAGAAAACCCACTGAACTCTTGATCTTCTGTCTCAGTGGGAAATTCGCCGGTGAATTCCGCATAGCAGCTTTCATCAAAGGCCACGTAAGCGGTTGAGCTGCTAAGCTGGGTGATGGCCAAGCCTGCGCCAGTTGCAGCGTGTAAGGACCTCAGTCCCGATTCAGTTTCATAAGGGATGTAGATGCTTGCTGCATAGCCAGAGCTGTAGGGTTCACAGGCCCCAGCATTCATTTCATTCCAATAGACGAGGCGAACGCCTGAATCATCAAACTCAGGGGCCAGTAAGGTCCAGGTTTCCGTGCAGCCCTCAATGGAGATGGTCATTCGATCAAGGTCGGCGGGATACCCGATGTCCGTAAACTCGGGTGGGGGCGTGCACAGGGTTTCATCTTGGCCTTGGTAACAGTTGTAAACCCCATCGCAAATTCGTGAAGCAGGGATCGTACATTCATCGCCGCGCTCCTCACAAGCTTCTTCATCACTTCCATCGGTGCAGTCCATGATGCCATTGCACATACCATCGCTGTGGAGCAGGCGAGCGCCATCGTCGCATCTGAAATTCGATGCACAAATCCATGGATGTTCGTCAAAACCGGTGGTGCAATCAGCAATCCCATCACACATGTTCGAACGCTCAATTTCGTTCGGTGAAAAATCTGCAGGTTGTGGCTCTTCATCGTCGATCCACTGGCAGATGATTGGGCAATCACCAGATTCATCGCTGCCGTCGGCACATTGTTCTTCGAAATTGCAGACCTCTTCGATCGGGATGGTGCCGCTGCCATCGGCACATTCAAAATCAGCACCGAACGAGGTCTCCCATGTGAATGATATCGTCATGGTGAAGAGAGGCGCATCATCACCGTAGTTGGCATACATCTCGCACTCGTTGGTGTAACCAGAGAAAAGCGCGGGTTGCGGGTCCGCCGGGTAGGGGGCGCTAAGATTTATCGCGCAATTGGTATCCAGCGCCCATGCAGTCGTGGGTTCATCGTTATCGCTGTGAACGAAGGCCATTTGCCCGAAGAAACCGTTGAGGCCAGCCTCGGCCCCATCGGGAATCTGCAATGAGAGCATTTGATAATTGTTCTCGCCAAGGACCCACCTGAATATTAATGCCAGTTCATCATCGGTTTCAACGTTGACCAGATCCCACACCATGGGCGCCCCGTCATTAACATCACTCTTTGAGATGATAACCGTGTTTGCGGTTGCCGGCCCGATATCGGTCATCTCACCAACGGCGCACAGTTGTTCGTCTGCCCCATCATCGCAGTTGTAATTGCCGTCACAAATGAGGGATTCGGGAAGGACACAGTTCTCTTCGCCCACTTCTTGGCAGTTGTTTTCATCGCTGCCATCATTGCAATCGTCGTTGCCGTTGCAGGCCATCTCTATAGCGATGAGTTGTTCATCATTTTCACATCGGAAGAGCGCCCGGCAGAAAGCATCTTCGTCGTAATTGTCATCAGAGTCACAATCGTTGGTGCCGTCACACATCTCACCGTAGGTGATAAACTGACCATTGCCGACCCAATCGAAGTAGCCAGAGGGTTCGCCTTCTGAGGGTTCTGCATCTGCAGGGCCGCCATCGAAATCCAAGTGGTTTTCGACCCATTGCAAGTCACGACATTCGAGCAAACAATCCATGGGGGTGTCCGGTTGGGCCATGGAAGAACATAGATCGCCACTGGGCTGTTGGTGGCCCGCATCGTTTCCACCCGTGGCGTTGCTGTCCTCATCGGTTGTCCCAGCGTCTGGTAAGGCCGGTTCGCAGGCTTCATCGTCAGTGTTGCCGCCAACACAGGCGCCACATTCATCTAAAAAGGCGGTGCCATTGCAATCACCGTTACAGTCCGCTGTGGCAGCGCCACCCCAGGTGCCTTCACAGTCTTGGGTGCATGTGGTGTTGTCATTGGTGCTGTCATTGTCGCACACGTCGCAGCTGTCTAAGGCCGCGTCACCGCCCCAATCGCCGTTGCAGTCTTGCACGCAAGAGGTGTCAGCATCGCACAGGCCATTGCAGCCTTGTTCGTCTTCACCTGAGTCACAGTCCGCCACCCCATCGCAAATGAAATCGGGGTGAATGCGGCAATTTCCAGTGGTCAGGGTACATGCATCCTCATCGTACGCATCGGCGCAGTCATCCACGTCATCGCATGCAGCAGCCCGATGGAATCCTTCGGCGCACTGACCGTTGGGGCCTGAAATACATTGAAGTTGGAATCCACTGGTGCCGGTGGTGAATTCGTCTCCACCGCCTTCACAGTTAACGTGTTGGTCGCAGGCAAGCGTTCGATGAATGCTGCAGTTCTCATCGACCTGGACACAGTTTTCGTCGTACGCGTCTGGGCAGGTTTCAAACTGACCATCGCAAAAATCAGAGGCTTGCAAAGGAATGTAGGAATCCGCACCTACGCAATACCAGGGGCAGTTTTGTTCATCGGTACCATCGGCACAATGGTTGAAAAAATCACATTTTTCGTCTTCAGAAAAAGAACCCACACCATCTGCACAGTCGGTTTGCACATTCAGTTCGTAACAGCCGCGGTCAACACCGGGAATGAGACACTCAACGCGTGCACTTTCAATAAAGCCGGTATTGTGGCACGCGGCGATGTCGGTAGGAATGGTGAGCGCCGTCAAACAGGTGAGGGCGTCGTACAGTTTTTGTTCCTCTTCGGCCGAACAAAAATTAGACCGTTCGGTGAGGCATTGGTTGTAAGCCGTCTCATAAGCCCCATCCACTTGGTGCTTTAATGCACAATTGGCTAAGAATGTGGCTCGCGCAGCGCAGGCAGCCTCCCAGTTCGGGCCTGAGGGCTCGGTTGATCCGGCATCCGTACTTGGTGATGCTTCATGCCCTGCATCGGTGTGACTGCCATCTGTGCCCCCATGGTCCGTACCTGCATCGGCAGTGACTTGGCCGGATCCATCCGAAGTGCCATCGACTTGCCCTGCGTCTATTGTCGCCCCATCCTCAGCGCCGTCTGTGGAACCATCCCCATGACCTGCATCGACAGGGCTGGCGTCAGCATTGCCATCCCAACTCCCATCTGAGCTGCCCGAATCCACAACAGCGCCATCAGACATACCGTCGCCTGTACCGGCATCGTTAAGGGTCACATCCGTACTTCCATCCGGGCTCCCATCTGCACTGCCTGCGTCTAATGGCGCACCGTCACTTGCGCCTTCCGTCGTTCCAGCATCAGACTGTGTGGGTTCAGAATCGGGGCCTGGCTCTGGCGGCTCTGGCGGCATTTGCGGACAAGCCGCGAGCAGGAGTGCGAAAATGAATGGAAATAGTGTCTTCAGCATGGCTGGTTCTCCCCGTTTGAACGACTCCTCCAAAGGATAAACTGAACCGGTATGCGGGCCAAGGCTGGCAGGCCAAAATTCGCCCTTATGACCTCGAAAAAAGAACCCGCTGAGAAGGCGTTTTATCCTCGGACAAAGGCGCAGGCAGGTCAGGGCGGTGCGACAGCGCAAACAACCTTTAAGTTACTGTATTTACGAGGAAATGATGTGTTCTCAAGCATAAAACAGCCTTCTAAAGGCTGCTTTTGACGTGTTTCCAATGTGACAGGATAGCAAAATTCAGACCTGTCCGTGGCCGACCCCTTGAGCATTTACGGTGCAGGCCATAGCAGATACCCCTTACCAGGAGGTGCCAGGTGAAAGCAGAAATACAGATTACGTTAAATCCGGCGGTTTTAGATCCCCAAGGCCAAGCGGTCTTACAATCCCTTCATCGATTGGGCTTCACCGATGCCCAGAAGGTACGGGTGGGCAAAGTGGTTCATTTAGAACTCGAAGACCAAAGCCATGAAGAGGCCATCGCGCGTCTGGGATCCATGAGCGAAAACTTTTGGCCAATCCTGTGATGGAAGATTTCAAAATCAAAATTCTTGAAGAAGCGTAAGCCATGACTGTTGCAATCATTCGATTTCCCGGAAGCAACTGTTTTAGAGACTCACTCCATGTGATGCAAAATGTGGTGGGGGCTAAGACCGTTGAAGTTTGGCACCAAGATGTGGCTTTGCCCGCAGACACCCAGAGCATCTTTATCCCTGGGGGCTTCTCGTATGGTGACTACCTTCGCTGTGGTGCCATGGCGGCACATCAACCCATCATGGCTGCGGTGAAAGATTTTGCCGAAAAGGGCGGCAAAGTCCTCGGTGTTTGTAACGGGTTTCAAGTATTGTGCGAGGTGGGTTTGCTGCCCGGTGCATTGATGCCCAACCACCATGGTTTGTTCGCTTGTGATGTGGTCGGGCTTGAAGCCGTAGGCACTTCTGACGGATTCATGCGTGGCTATGAAACCCAAGAACAAATCCAATTGCCGGTGGCACATCACGATGGTAATTATTTCGCCAGTGAAGAAATCATTCAAGCGCTTGAGGCCGATAAACGCGTTGCGTTTCGTTACATCGCCAAAGACGCAGACGGGCACGGCACTCTCAACGGTTCGCGAAATGGTATTGCTGGCATTATTGGCGGCCCCAATCGCAACGTTTTGGGCATGATGCCACATCCCGAACGACGTTCAGAATCCCGGTTGGGAGGCCAAGACGGCTTGCCCTTATTGAAAACCTTGGCCGAAAACCTATAGGTGTCCAACATGTCTGAGTTAAAACCTTACGTCCATTTGCAAGACCAAGATCTCACCGACCCGTCTCACGCGGCTGATGCCAGTTTGACCGACAAAGAATACGAAATGGCAGTGTCTATCTTGGGCCGTACCCCCAACAAGCTTGAGTTGGGCATCATCGGATCCATGTGGAGCGAGCATTGTTCCTACAAGAGCAGTCGCGCCCATTTGGCTCGATTGCCCACGGAGGGGCCGCACGTGTTGCAGGGCCCAGGGGAAAATGCAGGCATCGTTGACATCGGCGACAACTGGGGCGTGTGTTTTAAGGTTGAAAGCCACAACCATCCCTCATTTATCGAGCCTTTCCAAGGCGCGGCTACAGGGGTGGGTGGAATTTTACGTGATGTTTTTACCATGGGAGCGCGTCCCGTTGCTGCCATGAATCTTTTGCGGTTTGGCGAAGAAAAACATGCGAAGACAGCCCATCTCATGAAAGGTGTGGTTGCCGGCATTGGCCATTATGGCAATTGCTTTGGTGTTCCCACGGTGGTTTCCAATGTGGCTTTTGATTCATCTTATAACGGTAACATTTTGGTCAATGCTTTTGCCGCGGGTGTGGTCAAGCACGATGGGATTTTCCTAGGCGTGGCAGAAGGCGTTGGCAATCCTGTTTTTTATGTGGGGGCAAAAACGGGTCGTGATGGCATTCATGGCGCCACCATGGCATCTGACGTTTTTGACGAAGACAGCGAACAAAAACGCCCCACTGTTCAGGTGGGCGACCCCTTTAAAGAAAAATTACTTTTAGAAGCTTGTCTCGAAACATTTAAAGAAAATCTGTTGGTGGGCATCCAGGATATGGGCGCGGCCGGTTTGACCTCTTCGTCTTTCGAGATGGCTTCACGAGCGGGGGGGGGGATTTCTCTGGACCTCGATAAAGTTCCCATGCGCGAAACGGGAATGACGCCTTATGAAATCATGTTGTCCGAGAGTCAGGAACGAATGTTGTTGGTGGCTGAAGAAGGCGCAGAACAACGATTAAAAGAAATTTATGGCAAATGGGACCTCGACTGCATTCAAATCGGCAGAGTGACCGATGATGGTTGTGTGCGTTTGAATTGGCACGGTGAAGAATGGGGCGTGTTACCGGCGCGGGCTTTGGCCGATGAAGCGCCAAAGTACCATCGTCCCTATGAGGCACCCAAAAGCGCGTTAAGATTGGCCGAAGAAGATCATCGTCTTTTTCTACAGAAAAAACCAGACGACGTGGTGGACGATTTGGTGGGCTCCGGTACGTTGGCTTCAAAAAAATGGGTGACCTCTCAATATGACCACACCATTGGAGCTGGAACGCGAATTGGTCCTGGACAAGCGGGTGCCGCATTGGTCGAGGTGCCTCAATGCGGAAAAACCATTGCGGTGGCCATCGAAGCAGACGGCCGAAAAGGTCTGGCGAACCCTCGAGAATGTGGTCGTCGTGCGGTGGCGAACGGTGTACTGCGCCTGGCGGCCACCGGTGCGCGCGCGTTGGGCTTGTCTGATTGCTTGAATTACGGTTCTCCCGAGAACCCTCGGATTATGTGGCAAATGGTCGAAGGCATCGATGGCATTGCTGACGCAGGTAAAGCACTGGAAGTACCGGTGGTTTCAGGCAATGTAAGCTTATACAATGAAACTGATGGTACGGCCGTTTTACCCACACCCACAGTGGCCACGGTGGGCGTGCATGAGGACCCAGACCAAGCGGTGGGTTTTCACCAAATGCAACCCAACGATGTCTTGGTCTTGGCCGGCTGGTCCGCCACCGAAGTGGAGGGCAGTGAGGCCATCCATGCTTCTTTGAAAACCAATGTGGGCCATGTCAAAGATTGGGATTTGGGTGATGTGGCCACTTTGTCGGATTGGACCCGTGCGGCGGTGAAATCAGACAAG
This sequence comes from Myxococcales bacterium, assembly GCA_002721815.1. Taxonomy (GTDB): domain Bacteria; phylum Myxococcota; class UBA727; order UBA727. The sequence goes on along the minus strand of PBLQ01000055.1, from coordinate 22,756 downwards.
GTGCACGCGGCTGCGGTGGTCGAGCAAGGTGGACTCAGCTTTGCTGCTTTGCGCTTGGCTTTGGCGAGCCAAACGGGTGTGCATCTTCATTTGCCTGAGCATCTCATCCCTGAAAATGGCGATGGTTTGCATGGCGTACTTTTTGGCGAAGACAAGCCGTCGGTTCTGCTCGCGGTGTCGAAAGAACACGTGGCTGAATTAAGAAGCAGTGCCTCAGCATTGCCTTTAGAAGTGATCGGTCAGGTCAGCACTGATGAAAATTTTAGTGTTCACGCTGGACAAGACAGGGTGGTTCAAAAACCGCTCAAAGAGCTGCAACAATTGTTTGACCGTACGATTCCCGAGGTTGTAGCTTAACGTTCTGAATCTCGTTTGGTGTTTAAAGCAAAGGGAGACCTGCATGTGTGGCATCGTTGGAATATTGGGAACCGATCCCGTTAACTTGAGAATCTACGACGCGCTCACCGTCCTGCAACATCGTGGCCAAGATGCGGCGGGGATTGCCACCACTGGGGGCGAACGCATCTTTCTGCGCAAAGACAATGGTTTGGTTAAGGATGTCTTTCGAACCCGCGACATTCACGAACTCATCGGTAATTTGGGCATCGGCCATGTGCGTTATCCCACGGCTGGTACGTCAAGTGCGCTTGAAGCACAGCCCATGTATGTGAACTACCCTTACGGCATTGCATTGAGCCACAATGGGAATCTCACCAATCAAGAAAGTTTGAAGGCGTCTTTGCTCACGGGCAACCATCGCCATCTCAATACCCGTTCCGACTCCGAAATCCTTCTCAATGTTCTGGCCCACGAATTGGCAGAGCAAGCGGTGGATGTTTTAGAGGCCAAGCATATTTTTAAAGCCATTCGTCGGGTACACGAACGTTGCAAAGGCGCTTATGCCGTCGTGGCCATGATTCCCGGGTTTGGTCTGTTCGCATTTCGCGACCCCAACGGGATTCGTCCACTGGTCTTTGGTTCGCGTACCACAGAGGCGGGGGTGGAGCACATGGTGGCATCAGAGTCCGTCGCCTTGGACGCATTGGGCTTTTCTCTGACGGGTGACTTGGCGCCTGGCGAAGCCTTGGTGATTCAAGAGGGGCGTACCGGACAAGTCTTTCGTGAGCAATGTGCTGAACGATTTGCGCATAACCCCTGTATTTTTGAATACGTTTACTTTGCCAGACCGGATTCAATCATCGAGGGTATTTCGGTGTACAAAAGTCGCCTGCGCATGGGCAACTACTTGGCCCAAAAAATACTTCGCATGCGTCCAGATAACGATATTGACGTTGTGATTCCAATTCCTGATACGAGCCGAACAGCCGCCATTCAAGTGGCCTATCATTTGGGCGTGAAGTTTCGCGAGGGGTTCATAAAAAACCGCTACATCGGTCGTACGTTCATCATGCCGGGGCAAGCCATTCGCAAAAAATCCGTGCGACAGAAACTGAACCCCATCCCTCTAGAATTCAGGGGTAAGAATGTTTTGTTGGTGGATGATTCCATTGTGCGGGGGACCACCAGCCAAGAAATCATTCGAATGGCGCGTGAAGCAGGGGCGAAAAATGTTTACTTTGCATCGGCTGCGCCACCCATTCGTTACCCCAACGTTTATGGCATCGATATGCCGGCTGCCAATGAGCTGATCGCCCATGATCGCGATGTGGAGGCCGTTCGCCAAGCGATTGGGGCCGACTGGCTGATCTACCAAGATCTCGAAGATCTCATTAAATGTGGGGTGGAGGGCAATGCGCTGATCACCGAATTCGAGGATTCGGTGTTTTCAGGCAAATACGTGACCGGAGATGTCCAACAAGAGTATCTCCAGCATTTGGGCCAAGCGCGGAGCGACAGCGCGAAATCAGCGGCAGACTCACCCACCGCTTAAGGCGCAGCCAGTCCCGATTTGTTAGGGGCCCGGCGTTTGTCCAGTAGTGGTGTAAAGTATTGAAAATAGGCCAAAAAACACCAGAATCGCCACGCAGCCCAAGAGCACGAATGCCAGCGCCTTGGCGTGATGGGTGAGCAGGCTTTCAAGGAATTCAGGCAGTTGGTCCTTACGGAGGAAATGCCGTGAGGAGTAAAAAATGGCGGCTGCCACAATGAGCAGGGTGAAGACCATATCGATGGATGATTCGAACATGGCCGCACTGTGCTACGACTTCATAGAGAAGGCAACCCACAGGGGGTCATTTCCTTTATTTGCCCCCCTGTTTGGGTGTATGAATCTCCTGAAAAATCCTTCATGAGGACGATATGACATCCGAGACTGGCACCCCACCCATCGACACCACCTTTGACGCTTGGCTTAGAGCGCTCAAACATGGTGCGCCTTGGGAAGATGCGCTGCTGGCCCTGAGACGGTGTGTGCAAGTGATGCAAAGTCGCAAATCGTGGGTGCGGGCCAACATTGTTTTAGCGAAAACGGCTCCCGAAAAAGAGCAAGCGGCTTGGTGCGCGCAACAAGCGGGCGACACCCTTTGGGGGGTGATGAACCGGCCCCATTTGGCATTGGCCTGCTTTCGATTTGCGGCGGAGAATGCAGCAGACCCTGGAGACCTTTTTGTTTTGATGGCGCAGGTGGAAAAACACATCGAAGCTTTAGATGCCATGAGCCCCGAAGAGCGGGCAGAGATGCAAAGGGCAAAAGTAATTCATGGGCCCTGGGGGCAAACCCAAAAAGCAGTTTCGTTCGATGATGCTGAAGCCGCTCACGGGGTGGGTGGTGGCGACGACAACCCAGAATGGCTTTCTGCAATTAATAACTTATGGCTCGAGTTTCAAAATCTCTCCGAAGACCACGAAGAAGCAAGAGGCGACAAGCTCCATGCCATCGCAGATTTAATTTCATGTTTTGGTGATCCTGAGCCGGAACCTCTTGTTCGCGTGGAGCGCACGGAGCTGTTGTGGCGTTCGCAAAATGACCTGCGAGCAGAAGTTATCCGAGCCCTTCGTGGGGGCGAACACTACGAAAGCATGATTCAAGTTTTGGAGATGGAGGAAGCACTGAGCGAAGGTGAGGACAAACGAGAGGTCCTCATGGAGCTTGGCAGCATCACGCGTTTGGGCTTAGACGATCCTTACAAAGCCTCCGGTTACTTCGAACGCATCATCGATGTGGACAAAGATGATCGGGAAGCTTGGGGCGAATACCTGGAATGCATGGAAGAAATCGGAGATCAAAAACTCCTCTTGGACGCCATTTCTAAACGCTGTGCCTTGGCCCAGGGGCTCGAAAGGCGTCAGCTCATGCGCAGAAGAATGGAACTGCTCATGGAAACCGGAGAGCTAAAACCCCCAAGCCCTCCTTCAAATGGCTAATTTTAAATAACTTTTAAGAAAGACACGCTGGGTGTGGTGCCCGAACCCTGGGTTGCGGCCCTCGTTGTGTCCCAGCCATCTGCATGTTAGGCCAACAACGTCATTTGCGGTGTTTTCTGGGCGTGGAAGCCCATGGAGGAAGAACATGCGAGAAGTTGTAATTGTTGGAAAAGCGCGAACTGCCATTGGACGATTTCAAGGCGCCTTGTCGGCCAAAACTGCGCCGCAACTTGGGGCGGTGGCCATTGCTGGTGCACTCAAGAATGCAGGCGTTTCATCAGAAGATGTGGATGAAGTGATCATGGGAGAAGTGTTGAGCGCTGGTGTGGGTCAGGCACCTGCCCGACAGGCGGCACTGTACGCTGGCTTGCCCACCAAAACGCCTTGCATGACCATCAACAAAGTGTGTGGCTCTGGTTTGAAAGCCGTCATGCTGGCACGACAATCCATCGCACTGGGCCAAGCCAACGTGGTGGTGGCCGGTGGTATGGAAAGCATGTCCAACGCTCCTTATTTGTTGCCGACGGCCCGTGATGGCATGCGGATGGGCCACGGTAAAGCGCTCGACAGCATGATTCACGACGGACTGTGGGACCCTTATGGTGATGCCCATATGGGTGGTTTTGGTGACTCTTGTGCCAAGGAGTTAGATATTACCCGGGATGCGCAAGATACATTTGCCAAAGAGAGCTATGAGCGTGCGCAACAAGCACAGGCCGATGGTTCTTTTGATAACGAAATCGTGCCAGTCGAAATCAAGACCCGTAAGGGCGTCACTGTCGTGGACAAGGACGAGGAGCCGCCATTGTACCGGCCTGAGAAAATGGGCGATTTGAGACCTGCGTTTGGCAAAGAAGGCTCCGTGACCGCCGCGAATGCCTCAAAAATCAATGATGGCGCCGCAGCATTAATTTTGATGAGTCGAGAAGAAGCGGAAAAAAGAGGCTGTACAATCTTGGCATCTTTGGTGAGCGACGGGACGTTTGCGCAAGACCCCGCTTGGTTCACCACGGCTCCCGTGGGCGCCATGAAAAATGCTTTGGAAGCAGCTAACATGAGTGCGAACGACATCGATTGTTTTGAAATCAACGAAGCGTTTTCCATGGTGGCCATGGCGGCGATTCGCGAACTCGAATTGGATCGCAACAAGGTGAACTGTTGGGGCGGTGCCGTGAGTTTGGGGCACCCCATCGGCTGTTCCGGGGCACGGATCTTGGTGACCCTGCTTTCGGTCATGGAAAAAGATAACTTGAAAACCGGGTGTGCATCATTGTGCATTGGCGGTGGCGAAGGTGTGGCGCTGATCGTTCAGCGTTCCTAACTGAGATGCGGTGAGGAGACAAAAATGGATATTCAACGAATCGGAGTGGTAGGCGCAGGCCAAATGGGGGCCGGCATCGCTCAGGTGGCAGCAGTGGCAGGCTTGGACGTGGTCGTGACTGACGTGAGCCAAGCGTCTTTGGACAAGGGCGAGGCCGGTGTGGCCAAAAGTTTGGGCCGTTTGGTGAAAAAAGAAAAAATCACCCAAGAAGATGCGGACGCTGCGGCTGCACGCATCAAATGGACCCAAGATTTGCAAAGTCACAGTGACCGGCAGTTGGTTGTAGAGGCTGTGACCGAAAACGAAGAGCTCAAAGCCAAAATATTTCGAGAACTTGACGGCTTAATGCCGGCGGGCGCAATTTTGGCGAGCAATACGTCTTCTATTTCCATCACCCGTTTGGCTGCGGCGACCCAGCGACCCGAACATTTCATTGGCATGCATTTTATGAATCCTGTGCCCATCATGAAACTGGTAGAGGTCATTCGGGGCATCGCCACCTCCGATGAAACCTTTGCGCAAGTGAAGGCACTTGCGGAGAAAATGGGCAAAATTACCACCATGAGTCGCGATTACCCGGGGTTTTTGGCCAATCGTATTTTAATGCCGATGATCAACGAGGCATTTTACACCCTCATGGAAGGCGTGGGTTCCGCAGAGGACATCGACACCACCATGAAACTCGGCGCCAATCATCCCATGGGGCCTTTGACGTTGGCTGACTTTATCGGGCTCGATACATGCTTGTACATCATGGAAGTGCTTCACGATGGTTTGGGTGATGGCAAATACCGCCCATGCCCTTTGTTGCGTCAACACGTGGATGCAGGTTGGTTGGGCCGGAAAACCGGTCGCGGCGTTTTCAACTACAACGACTAAATGTTTTTATAAGGAAAAAACATGGCATACGAAAATTTAATTGTATCTGATCGCGGCCTGGTTCGCATCATCACCATTAATCGCCCAGAAGTGCTCAATGCGCTCAACCAACAAACCATGCAAGAGTTAAGCGCGGCATTTGACGATGTGAAAAACACACCGTCAATTCGGTGTGTTATTTTGACCGGTGCCAAAGGCGAAGGGCGAGAAAGTTTTGTCGCGGGTGCGGATATTAAAGAAATGAAAAGCTACACACCGCTAGAGGCCGAACACTTTTCCCAGCTGGGGCATCAAATTCTGGACAAGTTTTCCGAATTGCCCATTCCGGTCATTGCCGCAGTTAACGGTTTTGCGTTGGGGGGTGGCTTAGAGTTAGCACTGGCATGCGATTTTATTTACGCCAGTGATAATGCGCTACTGGGCTTGGTGGAGACCGACTTAGGACTGATTCCTGGGTTTGGTGGCATCGGCCGTTTGTGCCGCCGCGTGGGAATCGCTCGGGCCAAAGAGCTCATCTTCTCTGCAGCCAAACTTTCGGCCCAAAAGGCCCGAGATACTGGTTTGGTTAACGAAGTGGTACCCGAAGGCGAAGTGGTCGAAGCGGCCACCGCATTGGCAGAGAAGATCGCCAAGCGAGGGCCTTATGCCATTTCCTTGTGTAAACGTTTGTTGGTTGAAGGGGCGGATGCCGACTTGCGAACCGCCAATGCCATGGAGTCCCGTGCCTTTGGTTTGGTCTTCGGCTCTCGCGACCGTCAGATTGGCATCGAAGCATTTATGGAAAAACGAAAGCCAAACTTCGAAGGCCGATAATGAATGGAGTAAAGTGAATGTATCAGTTGTCTGAAACCCATGAGATGTTGCGTGAAACCTGTCGGGATTTTGCCGATAAAGAGCTGGCGCCGTTGGCTGGCGAGTTTGACCAAAAACATCTTTTTCCCGAAAACCAAGTCAAGAAGTTAGCCGAACTTGGTCTGATGTCCGTTGCCGTCGAAGAGCGATGGGGTGGAAGTGGTTTGGACAATCTGGCCTATGCCGTTGCCATGGAAGAAATTAGTCGTGGTTGTGCCTCTGTAGGTGTGGTCATGAGCGTCAATAACTCCCTTTATTGTGACCCAGTCTCCAAAAAAGCCACTGATGCGCAAAAAGAAAACTTTCTCAAACCATTCGCCACCGGTGAGAAACTGGGTTGTTTTGCATTGACGGAGCCCGGCAATGGCTCTGACGCAGGTGCCGCGAGCACCACCGCCGTCCGTGATGGTGATGAATGGGTCATCAATGGCACCAAGTCTTGGATTACCAATGGGTATGAAGCTGATGCCACCATCGTGTTTGCAACCACCGATAAGAGTCAAAAACACCGCGGCATTTCTGCATTTTTAGTACCCATGCCCACGTCGGGGCTGTCTTTAGGAAAAAAAGAAGACAAGTTAGGTATCAGGGCCTCGTCCACCTGCAATCTGATTTTTGAAGATTGCCGCATCCCAAGCGATAACCTTTTGGGTGAGCCAGGAGAGGGTTTCAAGATTGCCATGATGACTTTGGATGGGGGGCGCATTGGGATTGCCGCTCAGGCTTTGGGAATTGCCCAGGCCGCTTTTGAGGCTGCCATCGCATACAGCCAAGAGCGAAAAGCATTTGGCGGACCTATTTCTAACTTGCAGACGATTCAATTTAAGTTGGCCGACATGGCCACTCGCATCGAGGGAGCCCGACTCTTAACCTGGCGGGCAGCGATGCTCAAAGACGCGGGTGAACGTTATACCAAGGAGGCTGCTATGGCCAAGTTAGTCGCTTCTGAGACCTCCACTTTTGTCACCCATCAGGCCATCCAGATTTTTGGGGGCAATGGCTACGTCACCGAATATCCTGTGGAGCGTCATTACCGAGATGCACGCATCACTGAAATCTATGAAGGTACCAGTGAAATCCAAAGAATTGTGATTGCCAGTAACGTGATCAAAGAATTCGCATAGGCGAGGGAATAAAATGTTAAAATATGGCGTCTCACTCACAGAAGAACAAAATCTCATTTACGAAACGGCGAAGCAATTCGGTCAGGATAGGCTGAAACCCAACGCTGAAAAATGGGATGTAGAAAAGACGTTTCCCGAAGAAGTGCTGGCTCAACTGGGTGAGCTGGGTCTCATGGGGATTTGTGTCCCCATGGACCACGGCGGCGCAGAGGCGGACACACTGAGCTACGTCCTGGCTTTGCAAGCATTGGCTGAATCTTGTGCGTCTACCTCAGTGACCGTGGCGGTGTGTAATTTGGCAGCGAATGTGTTGAACCAGTTTGGGAACGCATCTCAAAAAGAACGATGGTTGGATCCTTTGGTTCAAGGGCGTTTGGGCGCGGGTTCCTTTTGTCTGAGCGAGCCACATTGCGGATCTGATGCAGCGGCTTTGAAAACCACGGCCACCTAAGACGGAGATTATTTCGTTTTGAATGGCAGTAAACAATGGATTACCAATGGGACCTATGCAGGCATTCATTTGGTGTTTGCGGTGACCGATCCGGATAAAGGGTCGAGGGGCATCAGTTGTTTCGGGGTTGAAAAAGACACGGCCGGTCTCATCATTGGACCTGAAGAACGAAAGATGGGATTGCGCGCATCCAACACGGTCCCGTTGATCTTCGAAAACTGTCGTGTTCACCGTGATCAGCTCATTGGTGAGCGGGGCGGCGGTTACGGCATTGCCCTTGCAAACCTCGACGGCGGACGAATTGGTATTGCGGCCCAATGTCTGGGTATCGCCGAGGCGGCGATGAAAGAAGGGGTCCAGTACGCCATTGATCGTCAAGTGTTCAAAAAACGGGTGGCTGATTTTCAGGCCTCGCAAATCGCCATTGCTGACTCCCGTGCCGAATTGGATCAAGCCTGGATGCTGACCCTGAAGGCAGCCATCCTAAGGGACAGCACTGGGCGTTCTGCTCAGGCTTCCAGCATGGCCAAATTATTCGCCTCAGAGTCTTGCAATAGGATCGTGGACCGCATGCTGCAGCTTCACGGCGGCTATGGATTCGTGGAAGATTTCCCCATCGAGCGTTATTATCGCGATGCGCGTGTGACTCGGATTTATGAGGGAACCAGTGAAGTGCAGCGCATTGTCATTGCACGGGAAGTCATACGGGCTTTTGAAATTGATTGATCGATCGAGGGCCTTCGCTTTGGGCGCCACCATTGGGATATTTTTTTTGGCGTCTGCGTTACAAGCGGCGACGACTGCAAATGTGCAAACGCCTCGATTCAAAGACACCGTTGATTTGTCTTTGGTGTCTAGCAGTCTGTTTGGTATTGCCGGTGTGGATTATACCCGTACCAATCATCCCCTGGACCATCTGGCTGGCGTGAAGGGAAAAGGGGCGCCCCATCCGTTGGCACAAATTCGTCGCATTGCCTTTGCCCTTCGTTTAGAGAGTGAAGTGCGTTTGTATCGAGTTGAACTGTCGCCACATAAACAAGCATTGTTGGAGGCGGTTTCTTTTTATAACGGACTTTTGGAGCATTCACATCGTTTGGCGAATCGGTCGGTTCGTGTATGTGCCTATCATTTAGGTTTGCCTTACCAAAAATTAGCGCATCACACGATCACCGTAGCGGGGCCGCTTCCGCAATCTGTGGAGGATTACCAGCGGTGGGCCACGCAACCTGATCCACCACCTTGCCTGCGAGACGTTTTGTGGTCGGAACCAGAGGCCGAAAAAACCACCCGATACCATCATCTCAAGCGCATGACACAACATGCTGACTGGTCTCGAACGCCCACCCAGCTGAAATGGGATGTTGAGCGTGAAGTGCTAGAGCTAAAAAATGAACTGGATGGTTCAATGTTTATCCAAGATTTGAAAATGTCCCAAATGGACGTGGCGGGCCCCAAAGAGATGTTGGTGCCTTTAAAGAAAATACCTACGGTCAAAGCGGGAGTGGATTTGCCAAAGGTGAAGGTAATTGAGCCTGCCCAAAAGGATTCGAAGTGAAATATCGAAGGTTTCATCCTGTATGGTATACGGTAGCGTTTTTGTTGTTGGCAGCATTGTCGAATGAGGCCTCCGCGGTGACCCGGTACCAAATGAAAGACGCTGGCGTTTTGAAATTTGCGTTGCCCACATCTGCGGGCCTCATCGAAGGCAGCCTAAAAATAAAGAAAGTGGAACTGCGTGGTCCAGATGGATGGAACCCATTTAAGTTTCGCTTGGTCTTGGATCCTAAAAGCTTCCAAAGTGGTGATCCTTTAAGAGACCAATATGTGGTGAGCCAAATTCTCAAACCACATTTGGGAGACTTCTATCTTTATTCCCTTGATCGAATCGCTCCTAAATGGGGCGCAGATGGTCAACCGGTGGGGGATCCACGCATCAAGGGTTTTATGGACCCAGTCCGAAAGGGCGCTTATGTGGAAATTCCATACCAATGGAAGGGCAATCACAAAGGTGGTGTTTTGCGCATCAACCATGAAGCGAACCTGACCTCATTGGGCATTCCGAAGCCGGGGCACCCCTTCGTGAAAATTGAAGGCCCCATAAAAATCAACGTGTTAGTGGAGCTTTCGCGGGTCAAAAAGGGCGAATAAAAGCCTCTTTTCGTGGCTGATCTCTGCTGGGGCCTGTGATAGAACCAGAGTGGTTTGTGTTTGTATTAATGATTGAGGATAGCCCGAAGCAATGGAATTAGATGGTGAACAGTTGCGTCTGATGGAGGTGGGGCCCAGAGATGGGCTTCAGAACGAATCCACCCAAGTGTCAGTGGCTGATAAGACCCAGTTCATTACCCTGCTAAAAACAGCGGGACTGAAGCGGATCGAGGCCGGGGCATTGGTGCATCCAAAGTGGATTCCAAGTATGGCGCACAGCCAAGAGGTTATCGCCTCTTTGAACAAGTCGGAGTCTGTGAGCTATGCCGCCCTGGTTCCCAATATGGTGGGGTTCGAAAGGGCCATAGAGGCGGGTGTGCACGAGGTGTCTTTGGTTTTGTCCGTCAGTGACACCCACAACCAAAAGAACATTAACGCGAGTACCTCAGATGCTTTGGAGCGCTACCGGCCAGTGGCCGAACGCGCCATAGACTTGGGCGTTCCCTTTCGTGCGTACGTGTCGTGCGCTTTTGGTTGCCCTTACGAAGGCCCCATCGCTGTTCCCGCTGTAGTTGCAGTGGCCGAGAAACTGCTTGAACTCGGGGCATACGAACTAAGCATTGGTGATACCATCGGGGTGGGCAATCCCAAACAAACCCATGAGCTGGTACGGGCTCTCAAAGAAAGCGTTCCTGTGAACCGTTTGGCCATGCACTTACACGATACCCGTGGGACGGCCTTGGCGAATATGTTGGCAGCGTATCAAGAAGGTGTTCGTTCATTCGACAGTGCTGCGGGAGGCTTGGGCGGTTGTCCTTATGCCCCAGGGGCGTCTGGAAATGTGGCCACCGAAGATGTGGTTTGGATGTTTGAGTCCATGGGTATCGACACTGGGGTTGATTTAAACGTATTGGTGAACGCATCCGAAATGATCCAAAGTGCTCTTGGGCGCGATTTACCCTCGAAAGCTTTCCAGGCCATGATGGCGCAGCGACAAGACAGCAAGTGTTAGTAAGATTACTCATGCCCAAGATGCACGGCAAAACAATATTTACGGGCGCACGCTGCGTGATCATGTTCACCCTGTTTTGCGTGTCAGTTGTTGGATGCGTTGACCATGAAACGCGGGACGTCACAGTTCGCAAACTATTGATTGACTTAAGCCCCGGTTTTGAAAAGGGATTCCCCAAGGCACCAAAGAACGATTTGCGCGAGATGGCCAACCAATATGTTCACGGTAAGAAAGCTTGGCAGGTGTTACCCAATGCGCAGGAAGGTTTCATTCTAAGGTTGAGCTTGGACGGCATCCTGCGGGAACCCAAACAAAAAGGTGGAAAACATCTGTGGGTTCTAACCGCCAGGTTGCAAAACCCGAAGGACCCGAGCATGGGCGACTTTTATGGTTATGCGGCCGTTCCTTACGAAGACGGTGACGACACAAAAGATACCTTTGAGAGCGCGTTGGCACAGTGTCTGAATCAAGTGGAGACTGCAGCCAATACCGTTCATGAATCCACTGAAACCTTGTTAACTTGGTTGAAACCCATCGACGAAGGCGAAACATTCAAAGGCGATAAGAAACGTATGGCCATTCGTGTATTGGGCGCACGCAAAACCAAAGCCGCCACTGGTGCATTGGGCGAAATTTTACTTGGAAAAGATCCTGCATTGGCTCAAGAAGCATTGACGGCATTGACGTTGATAGGCGACCCTGAAGGGCTCAACCCGGTTTTTGATTATGCAGAACGCAAGCCTTCTCCTGTGCGTAAAAAGGCCATTATGGCCGCGAAAGCCATGGGGGGCAGGTTGGCAGCCGCATGGTTGTTCACCATGTCCACCGGTCATGAGGATGCTTCGGTTCGTCATGCGGCGGGGTCTGCTTTGTTCTCCGTAGAACAAGCAATGGCAAAAACCACTGAAAGAAAATCAATTGATGGCAAAAAGAAATAGCAAGTGGCTTATCGGCTTCGGAGTGGGTTTTCTATTTTGGGTTGGGGCATGTGCCCATACCGCAACGGAAACGGCGCCCGACGAAACGCCACCCCAATCATCACAGGTGTATTTTCCTGTCACCGTTGGCTCCAGCTGGACGTATAAAATTTCACCCGCTCCTGCCGAAAGCAATATCGAAACGGTTTCAATTGTTGAAAACCTTCCAGGGAACCGCTTCAAAGACAGTCGGGGCGATATTTTCCAAATGCGAACATCGGGTGTTCACGACGGGAACCGCTACCTCATGAAAATGCCACTGGCCGTGGGCCACCATTGGATGGCTGTGCGTTCTGCAACCGTTGTTGAACGGTACAAAATATTGGCTAAGGATTTAACCATCGCGGTTCCCGCAGGTATTTTTAACCATTGTATGAAAATCCAAGGTGAAGTGGATATTCGGCCGGGGCCCAATCAACCCAGTGCACAGATGAAAATGGAATGGATTTATGCGCCTTATGTGGGGATTATCCAATTGACCCAATACGTCCAGCCTCAAGGAGCCAGTGAGCCCAAGCGCACCGCCCAATTCCAATTGCTCAAATACAGTATCGCAGATCCCGCAACCCTGGTGACCCAACCGTGAGAAAATGGTGGTCTCAAAAAACTGAAGAATTTTCTGCGTTCTTAGACGCTGTCACAGAGGCAGAAAAATGCGTCAAGGAAGGCGCGGTGGCCATCCAAGATGTACGCAATGAACGCTTGGCTCAGGTACTTCAACTGGCCTCCAAAACCCCATTTTACCAAGAGCGGGGCTTGGGCGCACATACTGCACTGGAAGACTTCCCGGTGGTCACCAAGCAGGATTTGCGGAACAACTTCGATGACTTTTTTGCCACTGGCGCTGGGGTCAGTTTGGCCCACCTACATCCCTGGATCAATGACGCATCCAAAGCGGGCCGTTGGTTTCGGGACCAATATCTTGTGGCGACCACATCGGGAACCACCGGTGAGCTGGGCATTTTTCTGAATGATAAGGCCAGCTGGGGGCGAACCAGAGGCGTGATTTTTGCGCGATTGATGTTGCCCTGGCTGCGTCAAAAAGGCTTGTTGCATTTTGGGCCACACCGGCAGTTCAGAGCCGCTTTTGTGGTGGCGACCGGGGGGCATTTCATGACGGCGTTGTTGGGGCAAGAAGTGCCAGGTCCCGCTCGTGTGGCCGCGCGCAGTGAGCAAATTCCGGTGCAAAACCCATTGCCTGTCATTCTAAAACGTTTGAATCGTTTGAGGCCCCATTTGCTGCACGCTTACCCGAGTACATTGGGACTGTTGGCTCAGGCCCAGCTCGAGGGCAAGCTTAAAATCGCGCCTGAATTGATCACGATGGGCTCAGAGCACGCCTCGCTGCGATGCAGACAAAAAATCAAAGAAGCTTTTCCCAAGGCCGCTTTCAGAGAGACCTATGCCTGCACTGAGTGCGTCCCTTTGGCCACCTCCTGCCCAGAAGAAATGCTGCACGTCAACGAGGACGCTTGCATCATTGAGTGTGTGGATGAAAACAATCAACCCGTTCCCAAGGGTGAGTGGTCCCACCGCGTTTTGTTGACCAATCTGCTGAACCATGGTCAGCCCATTATTCGTTATGCCTTAGAAGACCGTGTGAGATTTGTTTCGGGAAAGTGTCCTTGCGGATCACCCTTTGCCAGAATCCAAGTTCAGGGGCGTACAGATGATACCCTCTACTTTTGTGGGCGAGACGGACATTGGCAGGCCCATTCACCCATTCCCATCGAGTTGCAATTTTTGGGCGTGGCAGGGCTCAACCAATATCAGGTGTATCAGCCCACGGCCACCAAGGTCGAGATACGTTTTGTCGCCGCATCTAATGCATATGGGAACTCCGTCGCTGCGCGCTTGGAAGATAACTTTAAGCAGTATTTACAACAACATGATATTAATGGCATGGTCCAATACGTGATCGAAGAGGTGGCTGCCATCGGAACCAGCGGGCAGGGGCACAAGGTGAGAAAAATCATCAGCGACGTGGAACCACCTGCCAAATCGGTTTTGGTTAAAGCACAAGAAGTCAGACGGACTTAGGAGACGTTGTGGAAAAAAGAGGGCGCTTTATTGTTTTAGAGGGGATCGATGGTTCGGGAACCACCACCCAGGCAGAGAACTTGAAAGCTCATTTGGAATCGCAGGGCAAAAAAGTTCATCTGACGCGACAGCCATCTACGGGTGTGATTGGAAAGACCATTCGTGAATTTTTAGCGAAAAAAGAAGGGCAAGCGGTCAATTGGGAGATGTTGGCGCTGCTTTTTGCGGCCGATAGGCTGCACCATTGGGAGGCTGAAATTGAGCCGCATCTTCGGGCGGGTGATTTCGTCATCAGTGATCGCTACGTGCTTTCGTCTTTGGTCTATCAAGGCGAAGATTGTCCCGAGGAATGGGTGGCGCAAATCAATCAATATGCGCCCCAGCCGGATCTCACGTTTTGGGTGAACATCAGTGCGGAGGCAGCGTTCAAAAGGGTGAAAGATCGAGGTGGAGTTGAAGAGGTCTACGATGACTTGGCCAAGCAACAGTCACTCGAAAAAAGATACGCCCGTCTGGCGTCTTCGCAGAACGCCATCGAGGTGAACGGTGACAGAAGCATCTCTGAAGTCACACAGGCACTGTGCGAGGCGATGCAAAAACATTTGGGAGTATGAGGATGCAACCCGTTATTTTGAAGTGTGGCGACCGGCAACTGGTTTTAGGGCAGCGAACGTTCATTATGGGGGTGGTGAATGTGACGCCCGACTCCTTTTCCGATGGAGGCAAATGGCTCGCAGCGGATCACGCCATTGCCCATGGGATGGCGTTGGCTGCGGCAGGGGCAGATGTCCTCGACGTGGGTGGTGAGTCAACTCGGCCAGGTGCGGCTCCGGTCACGGCCGAAGAAGAATGCGCGCGGGTTTTGCCGGTGATTAAAGGATTAGTTCGTGAGGGAGTTTCATTTATTAGCGTCGATACGCGCCATGCTGAGACCGCTCGGGTATGTCTTGAAGAAGGTGCTTCGTGGGTGAACGATGTGTCCGGCGGTACCCACGACCCGGCCATGTTAACGACCGCCAAAAACGCGGATGCGCTCGTGCTCATGCACATGCGTGGGACGCCCAAGAATATGCAGAGCGGTGAAATTATCTATGATGACGTGGTTAAGGAAGTGGCCGATTATTTGGCTGAACGCGTGAACGCCTGCGAGGCGGTAGGGATTCATCCCGAAAAAGTATTGCTTGACCCAGGAATCGGCTTTGGGAAGTTGCTGGAGCACAACCTTCTGTTGACCGAACATTTAACGCGTCTGCAAGGCAAAGCTGCAGGTATCCTTTACGGCCCTTCGCGGAAACGATTTTTGGGCGAACTGACCGGCATTGAAGAAGCATCCAAAAGAGATGTGGCCACCCAGGCCGCCTTGGCAGTGGCAGTGGCGGCGGGGGCGCAATTGGTTCGGGTTCACAACGTTGAGATGGCGAGCGAATTTTTAAAAGTCATCGACGGATTTTATCGGCGGGGGTGAAGCAATGACTGAAAAACCAGGGAAAACAATCCATCGTCAAGAAATCGCGCAGGGACGGGTCTTCACATACGGCCGTGAAGAGGTCCTGCTGCCTTCCGGTGTGACCACAGATTTAGACATTATCCGTCACCCCGGAGCCGCCGCGGTCATTCCTCATCGAGATGGGCAGTTCGCGTTGATTCGTCAGTATCGCCATGCTTCGGGCGGCTATTTGTGGGAAATCCCGGCGGGCTGCTTAGAGCCTAATGAACAGCCTTTAGAGTGTGCACACCGAGAGGTCAAAGAAGAGGCCGGCGTGGCGGCAGGCAAAATGGTAGACATGGGTTTTGCGTTCATGGTGCCAGGCTACAGTGATGAGGTAATCCATTTCTTTTTGGCGACGGACCTTGAAGATGTCCCCATCCAGCATGATCGCGATGAAGTGATTTTATCCACCGATTGGTTCACTCGTCCCGAAATTGAAGCGATGATCCAAAATGGGGAGCTGACCGATGGTAAAACCTTGGTGGGGCTTTTCCGGGCATTTCAAACGCTGGCGCAATCGTAAAATCAGTGCTATAAATCGGAGGAATAAGACTGCAGTGCAGTCGGTTAAACAGTGGTAAACATTTCAGGGGGATGAGATGACCACCGCCACCAACGGCTTTGACAACAAAGACGATGACTTTTTGCTGAACGAATGGCGATTGCCCCAAAAGAAACTCCGGGGACCCAATCGTCGTAAAGGCCCCGACCTTTGGGTTCAGGCGATGACTTACCTCAGCATTGGAGGCTGGGCCTTATTGGTTCTTGCCGTTTTGATGCTAGACGTTGCGGCCCCTGAAACCGAAACATTTTTCCACCGTCTCATGAAAGAAGGTCCGAAACCCGGGTGGAATGTCGGACTGAAACAAGCGGTTTTTATATTGGTAACCCTATGCCAAGGGTTGAGCGTGGCGGGCATTATGGCTAATCGTCACCGAATGCGCAGAAAAACTGATAGATTCCGGTGGGATATCCTTGGTTTGGCGCTCGCCTCAGCAGGTGTCGGAACCATGCTGTTCATGTTAAATAAGTAACTATTAATGCAGGGCGTTGACAGGGCATCCAAAAAGGCCTAGTTCCTCTTCTGCCGCGTGCGAGAGCACAATTAGGCGCCGAAGGAGGTGAGTGTTTTGACGAAAGTATCAGTTCGCGATGGCGAAAGCATTGAACGCGCCATCAAACGTTTTAAACGTAAAGTAGAGCAAGCCGGCATCTTGAAAGAGGTCCGCAAGCGCGAGCACTATCTCAAACCTTCCATTCAGCGTAAGTTGAAAGCTCGAGCCGCTGAAGCGCGCTCCCGTAAGAGAGAGAAGCGATTGCAGCAAAAAGGCATCTAGTCATCTCGATGCAAAAAATATGATATCAAGGGTGCCAATGGCACCCTTTTTTGTTACGAGCAGAACATGAATGGTTTGAAGTCAGCTGTTTTATTCCTGTTGTTGATTGGAGGCCTGGGTCTCAATGCAACGGCACGTGCACAGGATGACGACGAAGAAGAGCTACTAATCATTATTGAAGACGATGAAGAAGAGGGCGTTACGGAACAAACGCCGCCCCCGTCGGACATCGGCCAATTTTGGGAAGACAACATTTTGTTTCAAACCAAAATTCGCCAAGACGTTTTTGGCGTTGGCCGGGATGCGCTGGCCTTGGGCTCTTTGAGCTCTTTGGAGGTTACCAGTGGTTACTTGTCCGATCATCTAGAGCTTCATTTAAATGGCCTTTGGCGGTGGTGGGTTCCTCAGGTGTCTGACGTCGATGCGGATAACCTCGGAGATTGGGCCGCATGGTACGAGTTCTATCTCAAACAAAGCTGGGGCCGGTATTTTCACCTTCAGGTGGGCAAGCAGATGGTGCCCTGGGGCCATACCCAAGTTTTTTCTTTAGGGGATCGGCTGCAGCCAGCTTATCGGACCCACGGGGCGGCCTTTTTAGAACCTGTTAAAGGTTCTGAACCGCTTTGGGGGGCGAGTTTACGCACACAAGCCAGTATCTTGTCTTCAGAGTTTGTCCTGATGTTTCCCTGGAATGCCGAACGGAACTACCTCACGGCAGACCAACAAGGCCACTACCAGTTCGGTCGGTACCAAGAAGCTTTAGGTCGCAGCGACCCACTCGGCAACATGTCGCGCATAGGCGCGTATATGGAAGAGACCACTGCGTTGGATCAACTGGCTGCAGGCCTTCGGGTGCAGGGGCAAATCGATGAAATTACCCTGGGCGTCAGCGGGGTGTGGGGACCCGATCAAACGCCAGTTCTTTTGGGGGCCCCAGCGGATTATCAATATTTCATGACGTCCTTGGACCCGACCTTTGTATCGGGCGGTTGTGGAGCCGATGGTTGTCCTTTGGTGAACACCGACCCTCTATTCACACGCGCGAAAGTGGCCTCGACCACCCTCGATGCCACCTGGGGATTTGGGTTGGCCATTATAAAAATGGAGTGGTTGCATTATCTGGCTGAAGTCCCAGGGATGGGCAAAAATATTTTAGTGTGGGAGCAGGGTGGCTTACGCTCCATGAATGCTTCATTCGATGCCGTTGCGTTGGCGTTGGAAAGTGGCCTGGGCGAGTTCATTGAAGGCTCCCTCGAATTGGCGTTGTTTCGATGGGGGCAGTTACCACAGAATACCTTCCTGTTTGGGGTGGAGCCCATGGACAGCGATACGTCAACGCGACAGGAATACTACCGACCGGCATTTGGAACGCGATTGAATGGTTATCTTTGGCCTCAATGGGTTTCATGGTCTTTGGCCAATGAGACAGGTCTGCAGGTGGGTGATCACCAATCCAAGTTTGAATTGGCCCTCCATTGGCCGGACACAACCTTCTTTGTAGGGGCCTTTACGGAGTGGTTCGTGGGCCCCGTGGGGACGCCTGGCTATTTTAGGCAAAACCGAAGTCGTTCTGGACTCATGATCGGAGGTGGCCCGTGGTAAATCGAAAAGCCGTGGTGGGTGTCCTGCTCGCAGCCTTCATGATGGCCCTGGGAGCTTGCGGCATTAAATCGCCACCCAAACCCACTAATTCTGCTGTTTATCGATAGGTGGGCACCGCTGAAGCAGTCAGAGAGATGCGCTGACATGCCCAAATGGAAAGCTGTCAGTCCCCGTTGACCTTTCGGACGTCAAATGGGAAGGACTTCCTATGTCGAAAGCAGAACTTTATCAGAATGTTATGAGCCGGATCGATGCTGTGAAAGCCCAAGGCAACCGACCGGTGGTGGTATTTGATTTGGACGCCACCCTCTTTGATGTGGGTCCACGTTTCTGGCGAATTCTTCATGAATACGCCGTTCAACATGGTGAAACGGAGCTGGATGAGAAGCTGAAGGCTTTTCGCCGCACCAATTTACCCTATTTGATGACCGACATCCTCAAGCAGCTCGGGGTTGCAGATGACACTTTGACCGAACGCTTGGGTTCGTACTGGTTCGATCGCTTCTTTAGTGATCATTATCAGTATTATGACCAGCCTGTGGCGGGAGCCAGTGATTTTGTGCAGCACCTTTTTCAGCGGGACGTGTTCATCGTTTACCTGACCGGGCGTGATGCACCCGGCATGTTGGTGGGATGTGCAGAATCCTTGAGGCGTAACGGCTTTCCGGTAGGCGTGGTCAACACGCAGATGTTGCTCAAACCAAATTTTGAAATGCCGGACCCAGACTTTAAAGAGGCTGCAACCAACTTCATTGATGGGTTGGGCGAAGTGATTGCCACTTTCGATAATGAGCCGGGAAACTGCGAGATTTTCCGTAAGAAATGGCCCCAGGCCGTCAATGTATTCCTCGATACGCAGCGTGCCTCAATGGCCGAATTGCCCCCAGAAGGAATGCCTTCACTTAAAGATTTTGATTTTTCAGAGTACGTATCGAAAGGTTAGTTTCATGGAGCAATTTACTCCTATTCTTATTTTACTTGTCGTCGTGACTTTGGTTATTGGCCGGTTGCCCAAAGTGGCACTTGGCCATACCGATGCATTCTTGAAGCGGCGGGGGCTGAACTGGCTACCTTTGGGGCTGACCTATGCCTTCCTTTATATGGGGCGTTACAATTTAAAGGTTTCCAAGTTTGCTTTTGAAAGCATGAAAGATTCCGATGGTGGCGCCATGATGGGCAATGCCGACTTTGGAATGATTTTTGGCGTTGGCACGGTGGTCTATGGCTTTTCATTTTTAATTAACGGCCCCCTGACTGACAAATTTGGTGGTAAGCTTGCGATTCTATTGGGCGCGGGCGGCTCCATGGTCATGAACTTGATGATGGGATTGTGTTCCTTGTCTCTGTTGCATGCCGGTTTCATGCACGAGGCGATCGGGACCAACTTTGTGACTATTTTTTCGGTTCTTTATGGCATCAACATGTACTTTCAAAGCTTTGGAGCGGTGGCCATCGTTAAAGTCAACGCGCCCTGGTTCCATGTGAACGAGCGCGGCGTTTTTGGTGCGATTTTTGGGATTCTGATTTCCCTGGGCATCTATTTTGCGTTCGATTGGGGTTACGCCATCCTCAACTCTTGGGGCTTGGAGTGGGTATTCCTGACGCCTACCATTTTGTTGGCCATCTTCTGGGTCATCGATTTTATGGTGGTTAAAAATACCCCCGGCGAAGCGGGGCATGCCGATTTTGATACGGCCGATGCGTCATCTGGAGACGATGGGCCCCAATTGGGGGCAGTAGATGTTTTCAAGCTCATGCTGAAAAACCCGGTGATCATGACCATTGCATGTATCGAGTTTTGCAGCGGCTTTTTACGTCAAGCCATCATGCAGTGGTACCGTACGTTCGCCAAGCAAACCGATACCATCCTCAGTCTCAAAGATGATTTCGTCTATAACAATTGGGGCATGCTGTTGTGTGTGGCCGGGATTACGGGTGGTGTGATTGCGGGGATTATTTCCGATCGGGTCTTTAACTCCCGTCGTGGCCCGGTGGCAGTGGTGCTCTACGCCGTCATGCTGCTGGGTGGCATTTTGCTCGTCATTTTCTACGATTCAGGCCCGCTGTTTACCATTGGTACCTTCAATTTCTATCCCCAAGCTTGGCTGGTGATTTTTATGTCTATGGCCGTAATTGGTGTGCATGGCATGCTCTCCGGTACGGCCTCCATGGATTTTGGAGGTAAAAAGAACGTGGGGATTGCTGTGGGCATCATTGATGGCTTTGTCTATTTGGGCACAGCGGTCATGTCCTTCACCTATGGGGTCATCTTGCCAGATGAGCAACTGGATGCCGCAGGTAAAATCGTCGGTCCAGCCACAGAGCCTGCCAATTGGTCCGCTTGGCCCATCTCAATGATTCCACTGGCTTTGCTGGGAACCCTCTTGGCCGTGAAGGTCTGGAACGCCAAGCCGCAAAAGAAAACCTCGTAACCTGCTGAAAAATAAAGAGTAAAAATCTTTCGGATCTGAAGTGAAATTAATTAACAAAAATCTGCATTTTTTTTACTTCAAAGCATTAACGGATTCCGAAAGCGTTCCGATACCTGTGTTACCAAGTCAAATTGGTCCTAGGTGGGGTACCGGGTCCGGCGCATTTAGTGGGTTTTTGGGGCATGCGTCGCGGTACCCCTCTTTTTTAACTCTTTCGAGGGAATAACCAATAATGAAGCTGTTCTTCAGTATCATGGTGGGGTTCGTTAGCTTACTCCCCGACGATTGGATACGAAGCTTAGCTAAAGGTTTATTCGTTCGGTCTCAGGCCATTTGGCTCAAAGCCGCGCAAAACATTCAACAGGCGCAGCTCGAAGTTCTCACCAAAATCATTGAACGCAATCAGGACACTGCATTTGGCCGTGCTTATGGTTTCGGGCAAATGACCTCTTTAGACCATTATAAGTCTCGTGTGCCACTTCAATCGTGGGACGATGTCATGCCTTGGGTCAATCGCATGCTACAAGGAGAAGAGCGCGTGCTCGTCTCTGAGCCCGTTTCTTTTTTCGCCACGACCTCTGGAACCACTGGCCGGCGCAAGCTCATCCCCATCACGCCTTCATTCGTGGAGGAGTTTCGGGTGAGTCGTCGGTTTTGGATGCGCACGTTGCTGTTGACCATGCCCGGAATGTTACGCGGGAAAATCCTCAGCATGCAGTCTCCTCAGACCGAAGAGCTTCCTGGCGGCATCAGGGCCGGCTCCATTACCCGCGGCTTGTCTGGTGGTGTTGAAGAGTCTGAGCGTTTCATGGATGCGGTACCTGCAGAGGTCTTTCGAATTCGTGATTTTAAAGCGCGTTACTTTTTATGTATGCGGTTTGCCTTGTGCGAAGAAGTGTCTTTGGTGGCCGCCATTAATCCTTCTACTCTGGGGTTATTCATTAAGACCTTTCAGAACCATCACGAGGCTTTAGCAAAAGTCATCGAAGAAGGCCGTTTGGGGGTTTCCCTAAAGGATAACCGTCATTTGGAAGAATACCTTGAAAGCTTGTGTTTTCCCCGACCCGATGTGGCGACGCTGATTAGAGAAAGTGCGGCCAAAAATGGAGGAACACCTTTATTAAAAGACATGTGGGAGGACTTGGCAGGGGTCTGTTGCTGGAAAGGGGGAACGGGCTCTTGGTATTTGCCAAAAATAACCAAGCATTTTGGAAAAGTTCCCATCCTCGACTATGGCTACGCCGCCAGTGAGGGCGGTTTTGGTGCGCCTGTCGATGCAGAAGGTGCCGACAGTGTTTTGATGCCCCACGGGCTGTTTTTTGAATTTATGCCAGAAGAAGAAATCGACGAAATCCGCGCAGGTGAAAAAGACACACACCTCTTGCACCAGTTAAGACCCGGCAAAAAATACAATGTGGTGATTTCCAATCAAGGCGGTTTGTATCGTTACGACATGAACGATATCGTTCAGGTCACCGGGTTTTATGACAATGTGCCCATGGTCCGTTTTTGTCACAAGGGCGGCACCATGAGTTCAGTGACGGGCGAAAAAATGGGCGAAAGCCACGTGGTACAAGCCATGGATCAAACGTTGAGCCACGTGGGCGGCCAGGTGGATGGCTTTGTCGTTTCTCCTTTGTGGCCCGATCCCGAAGAAGAGGAAGCCGTGCCAAGATATTTACTGGCCGCCCACGTGGCTCAACGTTTGATCCATGGCTTGTACCACGTGGCTTTCGCCCATTTTTTCGCCCGTCACTGAACTCATGGT
>PBLQ01000054.1 GCA_002721815.1 Myxococcales bacterium | reverse complement strand
TGGCACCTGCGAAACGACCTGGGTCATGACCGGTGGCAGCTTCGAACATGTTCTTGTGGTAACCAGCGATGTCACCATTTTTGAGGTCTAATTGGGCACCCATGTAAGCAGCTTGCTTTTGGTTGATGCCTAATGCCTGAAGTGTGGCTTGAAGTCGGTCACCGCGGCTTGCGATTACGGGTTTGTTGATTGCAGTCATTGTATTCTCCTAAAAGTTAAAAGTGAAAAATGTTTGATGTGGTGATTATCGCCAGGGCTGAAAAGGCGTTGTTTGCTGCCCTGCGAAGTTGTGACACCAGGCACAACCTGGTGGATTCCAGGAGAAAAACTGAGACGAATGTCACAGAATCAGTCAAAATTAGGGCAGATCTGGATCCAGAAACCGCCAGGGGAGAGTCCAATTGGTATTTAAGTGTATAATTTTAAACGTTTTTCAGTGGTGGGAGCTGTTTCGTGGAGAAATTGAAGCAAGTCTCCCCAAAAAAAAACGGCTCCGTGTGGAGCCGCTTTTTGTACCTTGTATTAAAGGTATCGGTTAAGCGCGAATGTTTCGAATGGAGTTCATGGCACCTTGGTGCATGGAGTTCAAAACGTTTGAAAGCGCCTGTTGCATCTGCTGCAACTTTTGCATCAAGTTCTTGAGCTCTTCCATTTTCAACTGACGGCTGTCTGACGCACTTTGGCTGCCTTGGGCGCTACCGCTTTTGCCACTGCCGGCAACAGCACTGCCCACAGCGCCACCGATCATGCCGCCTACAGGTCCACCGAATACGGAGCCGAGTGCTTTACCCGCCATCGGCGCCAAGCCTTTCAAGAAGCTACCAAAACCACGACGACCTTTTTTGGCTCCACCGCTCTTCGCGTTTGGATTCAATTCGTCCATCTTCTTTTTGATTTCTTCTTGCTGGTCTTTCACAACGTCAAACATAAACGCTGCGACCAGGTCTTCGAAGGTTGCATTTGGGCTAAGCTTAGACACTTGTGAGCCAGGTTTGCCTTGGAGGCCGTTGCTCGAGCCACTGTTTTGACCACCGCCAGTAAGGCCTTTGATCATGTTCGCAGCTTGGGCTTGCATCATGGCCAAACCACCCAAAGCGGTCATTGCCATCATGTTGCCGGCGAGTGCATTTGGAACGCCTGCGGCGAGACCCAAAATGTTTGGCTTGAAGCGTCGAACCGTGATTTTACCGTCGTTACGACCGTCTCTCACGTATTGCCCGCCCACTTTGGCTTCGAACTTAGCGCGGAAAATAGGATCGCGATTCAAGCGACTTTCCAATGCCCGGCCTCTCAAACGACCAAAGAAACCCTTGCCGCGAAGATCGCGTCGTTCGGTTTGTGCAGTACCGAATGGGGTGTGGTATGAGCGACGTGTCTTGACGCGACCCGTGGGAACGCCTCGACCCAGTTTGCTGGCTGCGAACAATCTTGCCATCCCGCTCATTGGGTTTAATGCGGTAAATGGATTGGCCATAGCGAGCATGTTGGTTTTCCCTGGATCAAAACCAGTGGAAGCTTCGAACATGTTCTTTTGGTAACCCAATAAGTGACCTTTTCTCAGATCCAACATCGCACCGCGCATTGCTGCGGATTTTTGGCTCATCCCCAAAGCTTGTAATGAAGCTTGAAGCATGTCACCGCGCGAAATCGGACTCATTCCTCCTCCTACGATTGCCATATTCTTTCTCCTTTTCTATGATTTGAGCCCCAAAATGGCCCAAAAGCTGTATGAAATATATATCGGGTTTCGGTCAGGGTTGTCGGATTTTTCCTTATTTTTTTTAACCGACCGATGACAAACAAAAACGATCTCCTAAGAGACCGTTTTTGTTCATCTTTAACAAATCCTGGCTTACGCTCGGATGTTTCGAATGGAGTTCATGGCACCTTGGTGCATGGAGTTCAAAACATTGGACAGGGCTTGTTGCATTTGTTGCAGCTTCTGCATCAAGTTTTTGAGCTCTTCCATCTTCAACTGACGGCTGTCTGAAGCGCTTTGGCCGCCTTGGGCGCTACCGCTTTTGCCACTTCCGCCAACTGCGTTGCCCACTGCGCCGCCAATCATGCCACCAACGGGACCACCGAAGGCTGTTCCGAGTGCTTTACCGGCCATGGGGGCGAGCTTCTTCAAGAATCCACCGAATCCGCCACGGCCTTTTTTGGCGCCGCCGCTTTTGGCTTTTGGATTCAACTCAGCCATTTTCTTCTTAATCTCTTCTTGTTGTTCTTTTACAACGTCGAACATGAAAGCTGCGACCAAGTCTTCGAAGGTTGCGTGAGGACCGAGCTTCGATACTGCGGAACCAGGCTTGCCTTGCAGGCCTTGTGAGGAACCACCAGAAGAAGCATTGCCGGAAGCGTTGCTGGACCCACTGGCCCCACCAGCGGCCAAACCTTGCATCAACCCCGCTGCGTGAGCTTGCATCATCGCCAAGCCACCCAAAGCGGTCATGGCCATCATGTTACCAGCCAAGGAGTTTTGGATGCCTGCAGACAGACCCAACAAGTTAGGCTTGAACCGACGAATGGTGACTTTACCGTCGTTACGACCGTCTGGCACGTATTGACCACCCACTTTGGCTTCAAACTTAGCGCGGAAAATAGGATCGCGTTTCAAGCGTCGCTCTAATGCACGGCCTTTCAAGCGACCAAAGAAACCACGTCCACGCAGGTCACGTCGTTCGATTTGTGAGGTGCCGAATGGGGTGTGGTAAGAGCGCCGTGATTTAACACGCCCGGTCTTTACGCCTTTTAAACCCTTGAGTTGTGCCAATGCGGAAAAGGGATTCAGTACCCCAAAAGGACTGGCCATGCCCAAAGCGCCCATTTTGCCAGGATCGAACCCAGTGGAGGCCTCAAACATGTTTTTGTGGTAGCCCAGCAAATCGCCGGATTTAAGGTCGAGCATTGCCCCGCGCATTGCTGCGGACTTTTGGCCCATGCCCAATGCTTGTAAGGATGCTTGCAACATATCGCCACGTGAAATTGAACCGATCATAATAATCTCCTAAATGTAAAACTGTGAATAAACTTAAAAAACCAAAAAACTTTAATCGCTAAAGAGTATCGCCGCTGGGCGAAACCAGTTGTGTTTTACATCACAAAAAAAAATGTGACCCAGGCCACAGAATCGTAACGTACTAATAAGAAATGTTTTTTTTGGATCTGGATCGGATCGGAAAAGCCAGCTGGCCCGGCCACTAACAGGCTTCGAACGGCCGCAGGTGGGACAATTAAGGCTAACCAGCTGTAATTGCACAACCTCCAGATGCACCGGCGCCCGTCATGGGTTTAAGTGCCTGTTTTTTCCGGTTAATCAAAAATCCAGGTTAGCTGTTCGGACCCTCACCGTATACAATACGATTCGTGGGGAGCAGTGGCGTATGTGCCATGACCCTTGGGAAGGGTTTGGTAGCGCCTGGCGCAACCAGAGGCTTTGTGAGCATCGTTTAAAGCCTCATTGGTGCCACGAGTGCTCCACGGCACTGTGGCCTCTTCACAGGTTGCAGGGGGGCTGCTGCTTCATGTCGGCCATCGCGAATAGGTAAGAGGGCCAGGCTTGGGCTTTTGAAACAACCCCTCGAAGCGCTGCTGGCTTTTGATCAACAAAAGATGCACGTGTTATGAGGAAGTGACATTCAATACTTCATAAGGAGGTCCTATGGATCTCACTCAAATCGCCCAAAGAGAAAGAGTTGTCGGTCACGGTCGTATTTCTCTGATCGAAATGCCCACTTTTGAAGAGCGAAAACTTTTGTGCCAAATGATGCAAGCAGATGAAATTTGGCAAAAGCTAGCGCTCGACGAACCACCAAAGCCTGGACGATTAAATTTGGCTTTCGAAAATGGTTATCACGAAGCGTTCTTTATTCGGTTTGAGCCCCAAGCGAAGATCGCTGGTTTTATCTTATTACACACGGCCAAGCGCAAACGTGAAGGCATTGTGGAAGTGGATATTGCGGTGACCGACCCCGAAATACGCAAGCAGAAAATCGCATTGGAGGCGTGCTTTGCGCTTTTCCATCACACTTTGGATAAAGGCTATTGCCAAACGCTTTGGGCCTGGCTCGACAAAGAAAACATGCCCAGCGCCAATCTGATTCGTTCCTTGGGCGTCACAGTGATCGAGCAAGAAGAAAAAGGGAATACCGCCTATGGCGAGGTGGAGACCATTGAAGTGAGGTTGACCTACGACGAATGGCAAGCCCTCAAGACGAAGCGAAATCTGGTTTTTGAAGATGCTTAACTTTTGTTAGACATCTTTATTTGCGGAATGGGTGGTGCCAAAAAAGGGGCTTCGATGTATTCCACTTTATGGTTGAGTACTTGAAGTTCCCGAAGGACATGCTGACTTTGTTGGTCTTCTTGCGTTTCGGAGAATGGGAAAAGTTGCATGTGCAACTGGGTTCTTTTGGGGTTCATGGCGCCCGTGAGGTACCCCTCTTTTAAAGTTTGGGCAAAATGAAAGTGGCCCTCACCTTGTGAAAGTGTTGCATGAGATGCGAGATGCGCCAAGGGGTGTGCATCTTGTTCTGTTTCGTTTTTAGGGGCCAAATGGCAGGTGACGTAACCGTGGCGTGTCGCCGTGAGTTCCCCCTCGGTGATGGCCTCAAAGGGAATCGTTTCTTCTGGTCCATAGGGCAGGGCCTTGGCGGTTTTTTTGAGTCGAAAAAGATCAGAGCGATACGTGTTTTTCTCGTAGCGTCGGTAGTAATACGCTGAAAGGTACGCGGCATGTCCATCAACAGCGATGGGCAATACCTGAGCCACTTTTGAAAAAAGTTGGTGGGCCAACGGATGAATGCAAGTCCAAACCACACCTTCATCATTTAACATGGCCAGTGCGCGAGACAAAAAGGCAATGAGGCAACCCTCGAAACTCATGGGATCGGTGATCACCAAATCAAAACAACCTCGCATGTCTTCGGGGATGGGTTGCAGCAGGTCTTGCACACGAGCATCCACCTGAATGCCATCTGTTTGGCATCGGTGGTGAATGAAGTCGATCAAGGCAGGGTCGATATCCACCACGGTCACTTCGAACCCCATTTCAGCCAAAGCCAAACACATCAGATCATCATCGCCAATGAGCAACACCTTGGCCTGAGCCGGTAGGGTTTCAGTGGCAAGTTGGACCCGGCACAGGACGGTTTCGGGAAGACAGGGGGTTTGTCCAAATTCAAAAACAAAGAGCTTTCTGTGGGCATGCCAAAGGCGCACCTTCTCAAGAATGGGGAGATGCTCGGGATGGACGCGCCAACGGAATGGGGCGCCGAGCGCTTGCAGGGTCTGGACAATCTTTGGATCGGGCTCCCCACTGCTCGATTGCGCCAAAAAGCCTTCCCGCTCCAGCTCGGAGAGCAAGTCAGAGTCATCATTGGGACCGAGCTGGCCCTGAGCGAGTTTCACCAGTTCTGAAGCATGGACCTGCGCGACCGGGTGAAAAAGGTCGGGATGATCGAGACTGTAAATCCCTGTAAAAGAACCAGAATCCTCTGTCATGGCGTAAAAGCCATCGGCCAAACGTTTCATGCCTCCAGCGTGCACCTTTCACCGGGGAGCTGTAAAGGCTCCATCGCCTTTTTTCGTTTGATTGGGAGCGTTTGCCTATCCATCACGATACTTGACTCGTTTTTGGGGCCAATGCTACCTATGCACAAACAGCGCAAACCCTTGCGCCCCCAGCCTGAGGATCTTTTAAGACCCAAATAGAGGCACTGGAGCATGTTTCAATGAGCGAAGAGAAAAAAGAGCCAGCAGAGGCCAAAGAATACGACTGGGACAAGTTAGCGGAAGAGGGCGGCGAAATTACGCCGGATATGGTCGCTAACTATGAGGCTGGCTTGTCGGACGATGACTTGATGGGCATGGTCGACGCTGAAGAAATCGGCATCGAATGGGAGGACGAGCGTCCGAACAATATTACCGCCGAAAAGCTGGAACAATGGGTGAAAGGCGAAATCACGTGGGCCCAAGTAGAAGGCATCACCATGGACCAAGCCTACGCTTTTGCAGAACTGGGGTACCAGCTTTTTGAGCAAGGCCGATACGACGAATCTCAACAGATCTTTGAAGGTTTGGTCATTGCCAACCCTTACGACGGCTATTTTCACTCGGTTTTGGGTTCCATTTACGCGCGCAAAGACATGCACGAAGAGGCCGTGGTGGAATACACCATCGCCTTGGAATTAGATGATGAAGATTTGCAAAGCTATGTGAATCGTGCCGAGCTGCTCTTGCAACACGGTGAGTTTGAGTATGCCATGGAAGATCTCAAAGAAGCCATCCAGCTCGATCCTGAGTCGGAAGATCCTGCAGGCATTCGAGCCAGGGCTTTAGCGGCAGCGACTGCGGGTCTGATCGAGCAAGTGCTCAAAGAAAAAGAAGGCGAGGCCGAAGGCGCTGACGCTGATGACGAAGACTAGCCCCTTCGTTCGATCATTCGATAAAAAACCCGCCGTCACGGTGGGTTTTTTGTTTTGGGAGTCTTGATGTCGTTGTTGTCTGTTGTGCCATCCCCTCTCCATCATTCCTCTGCTCAAGCGTCTTGGGATGACTGGCGCTGGCAAATGCGAAACGCCATTCGTTCCGAAGCGGACCTGGCGTCCAACTTGCTCCTCTCTGAAGACGAGAGAAAGGCCCTTAAAAATTTATTGGCCAGTGGTGGGCTTCCATTTAGGGTCACCCCCCATTACATGCGGTTAATGTTGGGCAGTCACCAAATGCAGCGCCTGCGAGCGCAAGTTATTCCCTCGGTGCAGGAAAGAGATGATTTGGGTTATCAAAGGGTTGACCCCCTCGGTGAAGAAGATCACGAGGCGGTTCCGCATTTGATTCATCGTTATGCGGACCGGGCGCTTCTGTTCGTGACGGATCGTTGTGCAGCCTATTGTCGTTATTGTACCCGCAAACGATTGGTGGGGCAGGGACCCACGCCAAAAAAAAATGACCTGCAAAAGGCGTTGGATTACATCCGTGACCATTCTGAAATACGAGACGTGATTCTGTCTGGTGGAGATGCATTAATTCTGGATGATGATGTTTTGTGTGATTTGGTCGCTGAGCTCCATCAAATCAGTCATGTGGATATCATTCGATTGGCCACCCGAATGCTCACATTTGCGCCCATGCGATTCACACCAGAGCTGCTGAAACGATTACAAGAGTTTCAGCCTCTTTATTTTTTGGTGCACATCAACCACCCTGATGAGATTGGCCCCGACGCAACGAGGGCCATGGCGGATTTGGTGAACGCTGGGTTCCCGGTCTTGAACCAAACGGTTCTTCTCAAAGGGGTCAATGACGATGTGGAGACCCTTCAGACCCTTTTCCATCGGTTGAGCACATTACGTGTACGTCCTTACTATCTGCATCAATGTGATTTGATTGAAAAGACCGCTGGCTTTCGGGTGCCCATTAAAGAAGCCATTGCATTGTATGGCCGTTTACGAGGACACCTGTCGGGTTTGAGTATCCCTACTTTTGTGGTGGATATTCCGGGTGGGCACGGAAAAGTTTCTTTGGCTCCAAACCCCATCGTCAAAGAAGACGCCCAGCAAATTTACTTGAGAGGATTTGACGGCAGAATCGCCGCCTATCCACTGGACTTGCCCCTTTAACCTTTGCAGGTGCCCGGCAGGTCAGAGACGTGGGTACCACTGGGTGGGCGAAACGAGAAATGATCTTGAAGAAATTCTTCGTTGGTTTTGCTTTTGGAGAAGTAAAACCGATTAATGTTGCCTTGGTGGTCAATAAGAATCGATTGTTTCACCAGGTAGCTGTCGGGGTCCACCACCAAAATTAGTTTGGCGAAGATGGTATTTGTTTCTTTTGGAATCAGTAAAAGGTTGTGATCTCTTTTTTTACCAAACTGCCCTTTAAAAAAGGACACATTGAAGGTTTCTCGCAGGTTACCAGCTCCCCAAAGAAAACTGATGGAAGTGGTAAGGCTGTCTTGTTTGAAGCATTTGTTCACCATGGCCAAATGATCTTTGGGTTGGTGAATCCAAAGATTGCTGCCGGAAATAAGAAAACTTTTGGGCTCGGGTTTGGTGTAATCCCAACGCATTTTGCCTGGTTTTTGAAATGAAACTTGGCCGGCACTTTTGTCGGTCTTTTTCAACAAGGAGTTGGTGTAGCTTTGAGAAAACTGTGCTGAAAACGTGCTGGTGTTTTCATAGGTTTTTTGCAAACCGGTCAATACCTTCTCTAAGGCTGCATTACGCGGTTTCTCAGCATTGAGCTTGTGGATGCGTTCGGGGGTAAAAGTGCTTTGTGGGGCGATTGGGCTGGTGGCCCAAAAGGTGGTCATTAGACTTGCGGCCAATAAGGTTTTCATGATTTCTCCAACGCAAAGAGGACTGTGAGATAAACGGGCCGCCACCCTCGGTTATTCAAAAGTTTCCCCTTCACGTAAGGTCATGATTTCATAACCATTTTCGGTCACTACCAAGGTGTGTTCGAATTGCGCCGACCTTTTTTTGTCTTGGGTCAGGGCGGTCCAGCCATCATCTAGAACCTCGATTTGCCAAACGCCTTGGTTGATCATGGGTTCGATGGTGAAACACATTCCCTTTTGGAATCTTTGACCTCTGCCACGGCGGCCATAATGGGGAATTTGAGGCTCCGCGTGAAAAACGCGGCCAATGCCGTGTCCCACAAAGTCTCGCACCACGCCATAGCCTTGGGCTTCGGCGTATTGTTGGATGGCGGCGCCGATATCTCCCACTCTTTTCCCTGGTGCCACTTCGGCCAAGCCCAGCTTCAAACACTCAAGTGTCACATCTACCAATCGTTTGGATTCAGCGTCCACGTTCCCCACCAAAAAAGTTTTTGAGGTATCGCCGTAAAAGCCATCTAAAATGGGGGTGACGTCGATGTTGATGATATCACCATCTTGTAAAACTTGGGCGGCGGAGGGAATGCCGTGACACACCACTTCATTGACACTGGTGCAAATGGATTTTGGAAAACCGTGATAGCCCAGGGGCCCACTCACGGCGCCGCGGGCCTTGGTCCATTTTTCTGCTTCGTCGTTTAGCTCTAAAGTTGAAACGCCAGGGGCGACCATTTGTCCCAAATGATGCAATAGTTCTGCTGCAAGACGCCCGGCTTGGCGCATTTTCTCGATTTCTTGCTCGGATAAAATAATGATCGGTTCTCTCACTGGAATCTAATCCCCTTTTTGTTCTGTTGTGATACATCTAGAGGGGATTGTCGCGCCTTACAAGGCCCCACCCTCGGATATCGCATGAAACAACACCTCTCTTTCAAAGCATTCTCCAAAGCGCTTGGCCTCTTGGTGCTCAGCGTTTGTTGGGGGTGTCCAGCGGACGAACCCAAAGTCTTCCATCAGGTTGATTTTCCCCCTGGATTCGAATTTGGAACGGCCATCGCCCAATGGCAGGCCAGTGGCGATTACAGTCCCGCAGGACCGGTAGATTCGAATTGGTCCCAATGGGCTCAAATGGGTAATACCCACAATGGGACCCTCAACCCAGAAGGTAACGGCTTTTATTGGAAATACGAGTCTGATGTGGCTTTGGCCAAAGGCTTGGGCTTAAAGGTCTTTCGCATTGGGGTGGATTGGTCACGCATTGAGCCTGAAGCCGGTGTGTATGACGAGGCAGAGCTCGACCATCTGGCGGACGTGGTTCAGAGCATCTACGACGCGGGGATGAAGCCAGTTTTAACCTTATACCACTGGACCGTTCCCACCTGGGTGCAAAACCCAAATCCAAACAGCGATACGGGCGCAGTGGATCTGATGGCGACCACGGACCGTGCGGTGGTGGATTACTTTGAAGGCTTTGTACGTCAAGTCATCCCGCGGGTTAAAGATTGGGTCGACACGTACACGGTACTTAATGAGCCATTTTCAATGATTTCTGCCGGGTACATTGGGGGCGTCTTTCCGCCTGGAAAATATTTGGACTTTGAAGCGGGCACACAATTTGGCATTAACTTGCTTTACATGTACGCGCGCGCTTACGACGTCATTAAGGAATTAGATGACGGTGATGCTGATGGTGACGGTGCCAACTCTTTTGTTGGTCTGACTATGACTGCCAACGCTTTTTACCCCGAAGAGCCCGGCAATGCCGATGAAGAATTTGCAGTGGAACAAATCTCCTACGTCTTTAATGATTGGATCATGATCGCTTTAACCGAGGGAAAACTCGACGTGGATTTGGACCGGCGCTACGATAACGACCAGACATCACCTCCCGAAGGCACAGACGAGACGCTTAAAGGCAAGTTAGAATTTGTCGGGGTTCAGTATTACGGACCCGTGATGGTCGATGATGTGAGCTGGCTCGTGGAGACGCCGCCTTTATTCGGTCTACCACTCTTGGAGGTGGATGAGTACAATGCAGATTTGCCTCATAATGGAATGAAAAGAGAAATTTCTGCTGCAGGGTTTAGAGATACGTTGGACATCTATGCGCCTTATGGCGTGCCCATGATCATCACCGAGAATGGCACCACCAGCAATGGTCCAGCCCAAGACACGGACGAAGGCCAAATTCTGGGTGAGAATCAAGAAGCTCAGGCGGCCATGTTTTTAGTGGAGCATTTATGGGAGGTGGGCAAGGCCATTGAAGATGGCATGGACATTCGGGGCTACTATCAATGGACGTTGGCGGATAACTTCGAATGGGTAGAGGGGCATTTGCAGCGCTTTGGGGCCTACCGGGTGGATTTTGAGGACCCCGACTACCCACGGACTGAGACCCAGCTGGCTGGTGCTTTACGTGACGTGGTCACAGAAATGGCAGTTACGGAGTCGATTTGGGAGAAATACGTATTGGATTCTTACCCCACAGACCAAACGGAGACCGCAGGCCCCACCACCAGCTTGAACCCTGTGCCAACACCCTAAATTAAAAAGAGAATATTGCTCGCGACCGGGCTTGTGGTAAAAGGGGGAAGAGGGTACCGTCCTTTTGAGGTCGCGCAGAGGTTTCGAGTTGTCACAACTGATTTTTGGAAAATATGAAATCATTCGCCGGATTGCCATCGGTGGGATGGGCGAAGTGTTTTTAGCTCGACAAAGCGGTGGTGTAGACCGTTTGGTCATTCTTAAAAACTTGTTGCCTGAGCTGGCCGAGCAAGAAGGTTTTATCGACCAATTTTTGGATGAAGCTCGTGTGGCCGCCACTTTAAACCATCCGAACATTGTTTCTATTTTTGAAGTGGGTGCCTGGGAAGGCATTTATTACATCGCCATGGAATACATCAACGGGGAGAATCTCAATCGACTCGCCCAAGAAGGCAACAAAGCCAGTAAAGGCATGCCAGCGCCCGTGGTGGCGCAAATTATTGCAGAGGCAGCCCTTGGCTTAGATCATGCGCACCACGCCAAGACCGTGGCGGGCGAAGCCTTGAACATTGTCCACCGAGACATCAGTCCGCATAACATTATGGTGCGCGGTGACGGCGTCACTAAAGTGGTGGATTTCGGGATTGCGAAGGCCGCTAACAAGAGCACTCGAACGCAGACCGGAGTGCTAAAAGGCAAGTTGCATTACATGGCGCCCGAGCAAGCCAGTGGTGGAGAAGTGGACGGTCGCAGTGATCAATTCGCTTTGGGGGTATGCCTGTGGGAGCTGCTCACCGGAGAACGGTTGTTCAAAGGCGACAACGAAATCCAAACCATCAATAAAGTGTTGGCCTGCGAGGTGGTACCCCCATCTACGGTCGTGCCAGATTTGCCCACTGAACTCGAGGCCATCACGCTTCGAATGCTTAAGAAAGACCCGGCCGAGCGATTTCCACGATGCGGTGATGTGGCAAAGTCTTTGAAACACTATATAGACAATGTGCCTAAAACCGTTTTTGACGTGGTGAATGAAGAAGGCGGCGGAAATATTGTCTCCGAATATGTTGAGTCGGTGATGGGTGAAGAATTGGTCAGTCGTGTCAGTGACCTAACGCCATCAGCATCGAACTTTATGATCAATCTTTCGGGAGACGCAGCCAGCGGCCAAACGGTAAATTTTGATTATGGTTTTGAAGAAGAGCCCGCTAAACCGTGGTTGCCGGTAGCGCTGGGCGCTGCGTTGATCGTGTTGCTGGGGGGTTTGGGCGGCGGTGCCTATTGGTTCTCGACCCAAAACAAACCCAAGCCGGCTCAGGCCCAGGTGACCAACGAGATTTATATCAAAGGTCCCAAAGGGGCCACCATCTACGTTGACGATAAGAAGTGGCCGAGCAAAGCGCCAACGATTTTGAAAAATTTGGGAATTGGAGAACACAACATCCGTTTGGTGTTGGCGGGTAAAAAGCCAGTGACCCGAAAAGTGAATGTTAAAAACGGAACCAATTTATTGATTGACCCCGAGGCACAAGCCAACCCGATCACAGTTAGCATCACCACCACACCGCCAGGGGCAACGGTTCTGGTCGGCCTGAGTTCCTTAGGCACAACGCCGGTGACCATCGATTCTTTGAAGGCCGGGGTGGCCCATACGCTCTCTGTGGAGAAGCGAGGGTACAAACGCCAAGAAGTGAAGGTAAATCTTGAGCCAGGCGAGAAGAAAGAGTTCAAGCTCACCTTAGAAAAGCGCAAATACAAAAAGCCCACATCCACCCAAGGCGGTGGTGAGCGGGTGATCGTTCAGGAGAAAATTGTTGAAAAGGTGGTTGAAAAAGTTGTTGAGAAGCAAGCCGCCACCAAAGCGATGGGCGGTTTGACGCTTAAAACTGCACCTTGGACGCGGGTATTTGTGGATGGTGAAGACTACGGGTCAACGCCGCTTTTTAAACTCAAGCTCAAAGCGGGCAAACGCAAGTTACGATTGGTGAACGAGGCTGCGGGGGTAGACCACAAGCGCGTCATCACGGTCAAGCCGGGCAAAACCGTTAAGTTAAACCTCAACTTAAAAAAGTAACAGCGCGTCACTTTTTAATGTAGCAGCGCTTATAGAGCGAACCTTTCGCGTTCGTCTCGTTCGTACATATACACGGCTTCCATTCCTAAAAGGAAAGCGGCGTGAATGGACTTCTCCAGCTTTTTGGAGATGCCCGCACCACCGCCACGCAGACGACGGTATTTGCCTCGATTGCCCTTCCCGATGTAACGACGGGCCGCTCGGTTGAGATCTCTTGGTGCGGTACCGTCAGGTGCCCGAATCACCATTTTTTTGATGCGAATGTCTTTGTCCACCGCGATGGCCACCTCGTAATCTCCACCCTTGTAGTTACGCAGGGGCATGAAAACCGCAAAGCCAGTGACCAAATTGGGCTCGAGCACATCTCTCAAGGAAAGGTTGTCAGGGACCACTGACAGCGGCCCTTTTGCGTCAGGGACATTATAAAATGCCACGACCTTGAAGGTTTCCTGATCTTTTGGGGGCAATACGCCGCCTTCTTTTTCAAGACGTTCTTTAGCGTATTCGTCCAAGGTGCCCGCGCCATGAAATGCACGATTGGCGTCCAAACCAAAATCTTTCAATGCCGTGTTGTGGTTGCGAAGGTGGGTCACGATATCCAGCATATCTAGGAGGCTGAGTTTGGTGTTGACAGCGTCGCTATCTTCCACACCGTTTCGAATGCTGGTGAGCAGGGTCTTATTGTTCTGTACCGAGATGCGATTACCGTTGTTGAGGGAGTCGGCCTTAAGAACCGCACCGCATTTGTCCCGACATTTAGAGATGAGGTCATCGAACAGTTTTTTTCCGTTGCGATGATCACCCAATCGAACATCTGCTTCTTGGGCGAGACCGCTTTGGGCGCTCAGCAACGTGACGAAAAGAAATGTGAGAGTAAATTTTGTGTGTTTCATTCTGATCATTCCTTTGATTAATCCAGTGACATGATGCGGCGGTTACGAGATTGGCCTTGTGTGGCATTTTGGTAGGCTTCTTCTTCCTGTGGGAAATCTGGGGGCGGCCAAATCCCCACATAAAGGGGGATGTCAAACGTGAGTTCTTGGCCGTCTTTCATATCAATTTTGATGTCCACACGGAATGTTCCCGCCATGGTAGGGGTGTAGTGGAAGCCATAGGTGCCAGCTCGCGAAATCCGGTGGAGTTTATAGGTCTCAGCGCTTCCTCGTCGACGTTTTTGTTGGCCCACAGTGGCTGTCGCTTTGCCTAATTTCTTGAGTACTTTGGCTTGTGCCAGTGAGTTGCTGTCTTCGCCCATTTTGTGAACCTGGAAGGTGACTTCGATGACATTGTTCTTTTCGGCACCACCGGGCGTGACCATCACGAGGGCCTTGTGCCCATTGAACTCCCGCACGTAGTTTCGGCGGGTTTTCACTTGGGCCAAGATGCCGTCACGCTTTTCCCTTTGCTTGCGACGCTCTTGCATTTTGGCTTCTTGCTTTTTCTTGGCTGCTTCAGCTTCTTTTTTCAAGGCAGCTTCTTTGGCGGCTTGTTCTGCTTTCAGGCGTGCTTCTTCTTCTTTCTTTTCTTTCTCTTCTTGTTCTTTTTGCTTTTTAGCTGCGGCTTCGTCGGCGGCTTTGGTCTTTGCGTCATCGGCTTGCTGGCCTTTTTTCTCATCGGCCTTTTCTTCTTCTGCTGCACTGCTTTCAGAACCCACCACGCTGCGGGCCATCGCATTTTCGTTCACGCAAAAAATGCTGAGAGCGAATCCCATGACGAAAAGGGTTGCTGGTTGAATACGCATACAATTCTCCTACTGGCAGGTTTGCTGATTCCTAAAGTGGTCCATTTTAAATCTGGTTTCGAAACTTTCGATGGTTCGAGTTAAGTAAAAAGGCCGTCCATTGACAAAAAATGAAGGTGTGCTGTTCACCCCCGCCTCTTCGCCTTGCTTTCGACTGTCTTTCACTTTTTTGAGTAGACGTTTGCTCTTCATGTCTTCTTCAAATTGTTCGACATTTAATCCTAGGGCTTGGGCATGCCCCGTGAATAGATCGTCATTTAAGAGCCCGTATGTGGCAAATAGGGCATTGTGCATGGGCCAGAAGGCGTTTTGCTCGCCCGCGGCTTCCGCTGCCACCGCTGCTTTTTCGGCCATCAGATGAAACTGCAAGGGAAAATGCTTAAATGTCAGGTGTACCTGTTGGGGGTATTTTTCGAGTAAGCGAACCATGACCCCGGAGGCCAGTGCGCAGTGTGCACATTCGAAGTCGGCATATTCCACCAACCGATATTTGGGCGAGGTGCTGCCTTTTTGGTAATAGCCTTTGGTTTGAAGATCTTTCGGCTTTGCATTGTAGCCTTCGGCGATCTCTTTGGCGGTAATTTCAGCCAACAGGCCATGTGGAAACCCTTCTTCTAGACGTCGCGTGAGCCAATTGGCCATCACGGGCGCCGCTGGACAGCCGGCCTGTGGTGCCACACATTGTTCGAACGTCATGGCGCAATCACAGGGGCAACTTTCCTCTTGGAGCAACTTGACCAAAAAGTTTTGGTCCTCTTTTTCCAGGTCGGCGTAGCTTTTTTCTGAAAAGGTCTCGGTGGCCCAGGTGGCTTGAACAACGGGTTTGAGCGCTGGTTCTGAGTGGGCTTTTTCATGTTGGCAGCTTTGAAGGCCGGTCAAACCGCACACCAAGAAGAAAAGTATTTGAACCCGTTTGAGCAACCAAAATCCCCAGAATTTCACGAAAAAAGTGATCTGCACCATGATCCTTATCGAAATTCCCAATAAATACAAAGGGGTTCACTGGTGGTAATCCCTTTACTATCCCAGTGTGATATTTTAGATTTTCACCGCCAAAGGGGCGTTTTTAAGGAAGAATCCAACATGGCTGAATGGGATGCTGAAAAAACAGAAATGGTGCGCATTGATGAAATTCAAGATCCCAATGCCGAGCACCACAAATCTGCTTATTTGATCATCCTGAAAGGCCCCAAAGCGGGCAAAAACCTTAAAATTGAAAAGGAAGAACTCACCCTTGGTCGGTCCATGGACGCGGATGTTCTACTGGACAATGAAGGGGTTTCGAGGCGGCATGCCCGAATCCTCAAAGAGGGCGATACCTATTGGCTCGAAGATTTGGGTTCAACCAATGGTGTTTTTGTGAACGGTGAAAAACTCGATCGCACCAAGCTCTTTGATGGAGACCGAATTCAAATCGGCACGAACGTACTTTTCAAATTCACGTTTCAAGATGAACTGGAAGAGCAATACCAGCGGCAGTTGTATGAGCAAGCCACCAAGGACGCGCTCACCGGAATTCACAACAAAAAATACTTTGTGGACCACCTAAAAAAGGAATTTGCGTACGCTTTTCGACATCATGAACCTTTATCGTTGATTCTTTTTGATATCGACTTTTTTAAAAAGGTGAATGATACCTACGGCCATCTCGCTGGTGATTATGTGTTGAAAGAATTGGCCGGGACAGTGAAAGAGGCGCTTCGGCAAGAAGACTTATTTGCGCGCTACGGTGGGGAAGAGTTCGCAGTAGTGCTCAAAAACACCGATAAGAACCATGCGCTGCTTATCGCCGAGCGTTTGCGAGCCATGATCGAGAGTCAATCTTTCCACTTCGATGGCAATGACATGGATGTTACCATTTCCCTCGGGGCATCCACTTTATTTGAACGCAATTTCGCCACGCCTGTACTATTGGTTCAAGAGGCGGATAACTTTTTGTATGAGGCAAAAACGGGTGGTCGCAATCGGGTCATGCCGCGTCATCACAACAATTAAAAAACCCCTCACCGAAGTGAAGGGTTGGTAATTTAAGCTGTCGTTGTTTTAAACGTCGGCTGGAACTTCTGTTGCCTCTGGCTCAGCAAGCTCAACAGCGGGAGGGGTATCACCACCTGCTTGAGGGGCCTCATCCGTTTCAGCGGTTGCTTGAGCTTCTTCAGATGCTTCGGCAGCTGCTTCTTCGCCTTCGGCGGCGGCTTCGATGGCTTCATCATCTTGAAGATCTTCTTCGCCTGGTACTTCGTCAGCAGCGACAATCACTTTGATTTCGCTTTTCACATCAGCTTCCAAACGAATGGGGAAGGTATACAACCCAACTTCTTTGATGGGCGCTTCCATTTGGATGTCGCGGTGGTCGAGCTTGTATCCCAAGCCGATCAAGGATGCAGCGATATCTCGGGTGTTCACCGAGCCGAAGAGCTTGCCATTCTTACCGACTTTAGCGGTGATGGTGACTTGTTCTTCTGCGATGCGCTTACCGATTTCTTCGGATGCGGTACGCAAATCGCCCATGCGTTTTTCGATCATACGCTTTTGGTGCTCGAGATTTGCCATATTGCCTTTGGAAATGGGCATCGCCAATTGCTGGGGCAACAAGAAGTTGCGGGCGTAACCGGGTTTAACATTAACCACGTCGCCAATGCGTCCCAGATTGGGGACATCGCGGGATAAAATAACTTGAACATTGCTGGCCATTTTTTTCTCCTTCAAACCGTTACCGGTTGAAAATCTTTGTAAGGTTCAAGAGGTGGGGTAGGGTAACAGAGCAATCTTTCTTGCGCGGTCGACCTGTTTTTTCATGAAAGCGTGGTGGGTGTTACATAAACCGCTTTGGTTTTTGTTTTTGACACCGCCTCGTGCATTCAAAAAGGGCTTCAAACTTTCTGGCTTTTTCCAGTCGAGTATCGCCGAACCTTGTTGGCATACCAGACAACTTTGAGCAGACATTTGAAGCAGTTTCCTCTTGGTCAATTAAATGAAATCAAAGGGGTTAGTAAGCGTTGGCTTCTTCAAAGTCTTCACGACGACGAGGGCCTTCTTTCTTCTCTTTTACCACTGGGGTTTCGAGTTCATCATCTTCAGGGGTTTTGTCCGCTGGGTTGATGTTTCTAGAAACCAAAATGGTTTGGCGCAGAAGCACATTTTCGTTAATGGCCAAGTTGCGCTCGAACTCTTCCACGACGCCGGCCAATGCCAAGTAAGCGTGGTGCACATAAAGACCGCGTTGGTATTTTTTTCGTTCCCAGGCCAGCTTTTTACGTCCCCAGTTGGACACTTTAAGGTTGATACCGCCTTGCGCTTCCACCAATGCTTTGAGTTTGAGCATGATGTCTTTGGCTAAGCTGTCTTCGATTTCGGGGCGCAAAACGTAGATGGTTTCGTACTCCCGATAGTTGGTTGAAATTAAACCCATTTTATTTACTCCTAAAATGCCGATCAAAGCAGTGCTCTGGCTCGGCCCGTGTGGTCATCCGCCAAATATGCGGTTGTCCCCGAAAGGCCCCGATTGGGCATTCCTAGGGAACGGAAGAGCCTCTTGTGGGGATCCCCCAAAAAGAAGTTCAGAGGGGTCTATAGCAGGGATTTAGGGGGATGCAAGGCATGGAAATGGCCAATAATGGTTCTTGCCCCGTATAATAAGGAGGTCTAAGGCTATTCCTGCTAACCCTCCAACGCGTTGATTTGAGATTATGCTGCAAAAACAGGTGAGATTTTTACGTTCATTGGTGGCGGTCCTCGACCTGCTCATTCTCATAACTTCGTTTGGGGTAGCCGTAACTGTCCGTTTTAACTTGTCATTTTGGCCTCATACCGGTGTTCCGCCGCTGTCCGATACCTTGCTGCAAGGTGGCATCGCCCTCCTGATCATACCTCTGGTGCTTCGTCAGCAGGGGCTGTACCGATCGGCTGCCCTGATGCCTGGCTACCGGTCGTCTTTTCGACTGCTCAAGGCGATTTTGCTGGGAATGCTGCTCTTTATTGCGGTGACCTATATTATCCGGGAGGTTCGCTATACCCGCGGTGGCTTGGCGCTTTTCGCTTTCTTTTCTTATTTTGGGCTGTGGTTGGGACGAAAAACGTTCATACGTTGGTACCAAAAATCATCCAACAAAGATCGGCTACGCCAGCGGGCCATTGTGGTGGGGGCCGGCGTCTTGGGTCGTCATTTGGTGGAAGAATTGGCTCATCGGGGTGATATCGGTATCGAGTTAGTGGGTCTGCTGACCCGCCACAAAGAAAAATTGGGGGATGAAATTAGCGGCGTTGCGGTCCTGGGCACGTTTGATCAGCTATTGGAAGTGGTTCAAGAAGAAGAGATCCAACAAGTCTTCTTTGCACTTCCCCTCGACATGTCCAACAAGTTACCCGACATGTTGAATTTATTACTTCGGACTGAACCGGTTGATGTTCATGTGGTGCCTGACTTGGCCCAATGGATTGTTCTAGGTGGTGGGGTGTACAGTCTGGGGAGTTTGCCGGTGGTCAGCCTGCAGGATTCACCCATTGGAGGCTGGGAAGCTTTGGCCAAACGGTTGTTTGACCTGGCCTTTGGCACTCCTTGTTTGATGTTGGCTTTTCCGATCATTGTAATGTTTGCGCTGTTGGTGAAATTGACAAGTCGAGGACCGATTTTCTATGGCCAAGAACGCATGGGCCTGGATGGGCGTTCTTTTCAAATGTGGAAGCTGCGTTCCATGACGGTGAGTGCAGAGGCGAGTACCGGTGCAGTGTGGGCAAAACCCGGTGACGCACGCACCACCGCGGTCGGGGGCTTGATGCGGAAATTTTCCATCGATGAATTGCCGCAACTTTGGAATGTGGTGGCAGGCGATATGTCCTTGGTTGGGCCTCGGCCTGAGCGTCCAGTTTTTATCGAGCGATTTAAAAAGGAAATCCCCAACTACAACTTGCGACATAAAGTGAAAGCGGGGGTAACTGGTTTGGCGCAAGTGGAAGGCTGGCGAGGCGACACCAGCCTAGAAAAGCGAATTGAGCGTGACTTGTGGTATATCGAAAACTGGTCCGTATGGCTCGATCTAAAAATACTGCTTCGGACCATTTTTGGTGGTTTTCTTTCGAAGAACGCTTATTGATTTTGCTGTTTTTGTTTCTTTAGTTTTTTACCGGTCATGTAGTTTGAGATGTCCGAATCTTTGAGGGGACGGATTTTGTTTGCCCGCAACAGTTTCTGGATGGCACTGGAAACATGGACCCCTTGTTGCATGGCATCTACAGAAACGGGCTTGAGCGAATCACTCGCGAGCGAATCACTCAAGAGATCAATGCCAGACTCGAAACACACGTGTTGTGATACTTCTTTTTTGCCCGTGAAGCATCGAAGGTATTTGTCGCCCCTACAGGGCCCCATGGGAATGTGGCACCGTAAATCTCCATTCCGGAAGTTAAAAGATGCTTCTTGGTGCATCCATATGGCCCTGGTGGCGGGCGTGGCGGGGTCGAGCATGGAACGGCCGATCATGGCACGCGATGGTTCAAGCCCTAACAAATCCAAAATCGTGGGAGAAACATCCACCTGGGAGCTGGGTGCTTGGATGACTCGTTGTTCAATATCGGGGCCCGTGACGATAAATGGAAGCCTAAAATATTGTTCGTATTCTTGGCTCTCGTGGAGTTTGCCTTTGCGCTCATCGAAAAGCCAAATGCCGTGATCTCCCAAGAAGGCCACATAAGTGTTTTTGAGCAAGTCCGCTTCTTCGAGAAGTTGCATGAGTAGCCCCACTGCATGGTCGGTAAAATAAATTCCGTGACGATAACGATCCATGGGGTGTTTGGAGTCGGGACGCAGTTCTTGGGGGAATGTCAGAGGCCAATTCCAATTAAAAGGGTGATGGTTTGACAGCGTC
This sequence comes from Myxococcales bacterium, assembly GCA_002721815.1. Classification (GTDB taxonomy): domain Bacteria; phylum Myxococcota; class UBA727; order UBA727. The sequence goes on along the minus strand of PBLQ01000054.1, from coordinate 19,074 downwards.
ATGATTTCCGCAAAAAAGGGCTTGTCTTCTTTTTTGAGAATATCCACCGCGTATCGAACCATGGCGGTATCGGGGACACCCCAGCCCAGTGGTTTGTATTCATATTCGATTTCTTTGAGATAATCTTCATCGTGAAGCTGGTCGAACCCGTGCTTTAAGAAAAAGTTTTCTCGCCTAAAAAATCGCTTCGTGTTGCCATGGAACCAATGGGTACTATAGCCGTTGGCTTTGAGTATCTCTTGCAGACAGGTCGTTCGCAAGTTGGGGTTCATGGTAATATTGGATGCAGCACGCATGCGATCGAGCAGGCCGCAAAACACGGCCAATTCGCCACGAACCGTCTGATTGGCATTGGCGTAAAATGTTTTTGCGTAAACATTCTCGCGGGCCAGTTTATCTAAATTGGGTGTCGCGCTGACTGGCGCGCCATAAATCCCCATTTCTGACGCTCGGACACTTTCGAGCATCACCACGATGACATTTGGCCGGTCGGTTTGGGGCGTTTCGGTTTTTCCCTCTTGAGGTGGCGGTGGCCCTGCATCATGGTCTTCGGGGACACCCGCATCGGAATCTGAAGGCGCTTGCGCCGGTGGTGCAATGGGCGTCAAAAAGAGGGGATGCTCTGGGTGTGATGCTTCGAACCCATCTGGGGGGGGGATGAGCGTGCGGATGGCTTGTTGTTCCTCATCGGTCAGCTTATTACTGGGCATCCCTTCTACCGCTACTTTGATGGTGGCCCGAATGAAAAACATGAGGGCGTTTTCTTTGCGGTGCATGTAGATGGGAGAAAAGCGATTGGCGAAGGCTACTTGGCCCGCAGTGACGCCCATGACGAAAAGCAAAATTTGAGCGAATGTTTGCTGGGGTGGCGCTGGGGGGATTCTGAACCAGGCGATGGTGCTCAATATTGGCAGGACCAGTCCCCAAATAATCGCGCCCCAAGAAAACAACAGCAAGGCGCTGGGGCCGGCAGAGTCGGCATCTTCAACATGAGAAAGTACGGCTGGCCCCAAATAGCCGCGATAAAATTCGAAATAGAGGTCGTTACTCAGGACGAAAGACGTGATCGCGACTGCAAAAGCCAGAAACCCGATTCTTCCGACCCATTTGGGCAGGAGCCGAAAAGCGAGAAGGCAGGCCGTGAGCAAACAAACTGCAGACAGGTCATCCACAAAGCCCACTGGTCGCGGGTGAATTTCTGTCATGCGCCTGAGGGTTACCACCCAGGGCCAAGCAATTCCCAGACAGGCTGCCAAGCCCAAGAGGGCTCTTTGGTTCAGCAGTGCATTTTTGGCATGTTGAATCATTTTCATCGGTGCTCTTTATGAATCATCTGTAGCGCAGGAGATCGCACTTGTCACTGCAGATTATGGCTCGTATCAACGGGGCTGAGAGAAATCTTTCGCTGAGGTGGGCCTGATTTGTTGGTGTTTCACCAGTTTTTGCAGGGCCCGGCTGCCCAAGAGCGCTTTCGTGATGGTTTGAGAGTCGGCTTGGCCCAATGCATCCGGCGATGGTTTTTGACGGAGCAGGTCTCCTTGAAATGAAAAGCAAGTGTGCGGTGAAATAGCGTCCGCATAACGCGTGCATCTAAGATAGCGATCGTTGCCACATTCGCTCATGGGGGTGTAGCAGCGGTCATCACCGTAGCGAAAGTTGAAATCTGCCTCATGGTGCATCCAAATGGGACGGACAGCGGGGACCGGCTTGAAAAGAGACTGGCCCAAAAAGGCGTGCGGCACATCGTAGCCAAGCCAATCCAAAATGGTGGCCGGGACATCCACTTGGCTGGCTGGCGTGGTAAAGCGTTGCGGTGAAATACCGGGGCCTGCCATGATCAAAGGCAGGCGAAAATACCTTTCCCACTGCCCAATTTCCTCCAGTTGGCTGGTGGCTTGGTCGTACAGCCACAGACCGTGGTCGCCCACAAAAACCACCAAAGTGTTTTCCGACAGTTTTGATGCCGAAAAGCGTTTCCAGAACTGGCCAATGGCGTGATCGGTGTAATAGATGCCGTGTCGGAAAAGGGTTTCCACATCATCAGCACCGGGGTTCAACCGTTCAGGAATTGGAATGCCCCAATCCCAGGTGAAAGGGTGATGGTTTGAAAGCGTCATAACTTCAGCGAAAAAAGGCTGTTGTTCTTTTTCTAGGATATTGAGCGCGTAATCAAAGACATCCGGGTCTGAAATTCCCCAGCCCACTTCATTCAATGGCGGTTCTTGTTTCTTGAGTAACTCACCATCATGAAGTTTTTCGAAGCCATGGCGGAGGAAAAAGGGCGCGCGCCGAAAAAAGCTTGAGGTATTCCCGTGAAACCAGTGGGTGCGGTACCCCTGTTCTTTGAGTAACCTCGGCAGGCAAGTGGCCCGGAGATCCGGATTAATGGTCACCACTGGTGCTGATTTGAGCCGGTCGAGCATGGAGCAAAGCAAGGCCAGTTCGCCCCGGACGGTTTGGTTGCCATTGGCATAAAAGGTGGACGCCCAAAAAGATTCCTGTGCGATGGCGTCGAGCTGTGGGGTGGCTGACTCTTGATTACCGTAAAGCCCCATTTCTACAGCGGGCACGCTTTCCATCACCACCATGATGACGTTTCGTTGCATCGTCGGTGATGGCTTTTGAGTACTTGATGGGGTTGCCAGTAATGGAAAATCATCATTCTCATATTGGTAATTATTTTTTTGGGGACGAAAAGTTTTCAACCACTTCAACTCTTGAGCGGTGAGATTGGCATCTTCCAATTGATTGCTGAGTTCGTTTTGGGAGGCACGCAACAGATACATTAAAGGATTTTCCTTGGCGTGCATGTAAATGGGGTTTCGAAAAGAAAACACCAACATACAGAAGGCCAGCCCCACCAGCCAAACTGGTAACTGGATTTTGAGCGAAAGCCTTGGGGGTGGTTGGCGATGTCGGCCGATTAAAATCGCGATGGTGGCCAAAAGACCTAAGGCCACCACTGGCCACGAAAGGAGCATTAATGCACTGGGCGCAGCCCGGCCAGCATCACCGGTATGGGCCAAGGCAGCGGGGGACAAATAGCCGCGGTAAAATGCGAAATAGAGGTCATTGCTAATGATAAAAGCACCCAGGGCAAAAACCAGGGCCCACATACAAAAAGTGGTGAGTGCTTTGGGCAGTCGGTGGAGTGTGGTGAGCAGAATAACCAACAAGCACAAGGCACTCAGATCATCGATTAAGCCTGCAAGCATGGGAAGACGACCGGTGGTCACCCTCATGGCTGCCACCCAACAGAGTGCCAACATCCAATTGTAGCGCGCGGGCCACAGAATTTGGTGCAGTAGGATGTGGAGTAAATGTTGGATAAATTTCATAAAAATCTCGTTGGCACGTGCCCAACTCATACCAAGCCAACGGAGAAGATCAACCGTCCCGGGTGGCGGGGTCCCAGCCTGAACCGGTTGGAACAGAGCGTTGCGCTTTTCGTTGGGCCTGTTGCCTTGCCCAAAGAAAGAACAAGGTTTTCAAGGGGCCAGCTGCTTTCAAGTACAATTTTAGGCTCTGCCAGCCGCCCCTGCGATGTTGGGCGATGTTTTGGTTGGGGTGGCGTTTTTGCTCGGCCATGTCGGCGCGCAAAATACGCGTTCGTTGGGCGATAAAGGCATTCAGGCTCGAAGGGGGGGTGACGAACAGATGAATATCTTCGTAACACTGGAAGTGCCCTTGGTGGCGCAAAGATAAAAACAAGTCTTCATTGATAACATCTTCTGGCATGGGAGAGAGGGCGGCTTTTTTGGCGCCATAGGCACCACCGGCCAAACTGGCTGCGGGCGGAAGCGCGTCGTAGGGGACGGCAAAGACAGATTGCCAAAAATTCTCTGGGGTGAAGTCTGGTGATAAGCGCGGGGCCGCGCCGGCACAATGCAGGTCATCGTTGTCCTGCAGTCGTTGTCGCAGCTGAGCCAAGGCGCCTGACGCCAGTTGTACATCCGCATCCAAAAAAATGAGGTAAGGTGCCGTTGCAAGCTCAAGAAAATGGTTCCAAGTTTTTGCCTTGCCCGGAGGCAAATGGGTGTGGGCTTGCAGCGAAAAAGGAAAACGCTGTGCTTCGAGTTCCTTTGCAACATCGGCGCTATTATCGTCGCTGCCATTCTCTAAAATGTGCAGCTTCACCGGGTGAAATGATGCCCCCATATGGCTCACCTGTTCCACCACGTGATGAACCATATCATTGAGATGTTTTGCCTCATTACGACAAAAAATAGCGATTTCAGTTTGAAACATGTGGCTCCGTTTGGGGCATGAGTCCACCCATGGTGAACAACGCTTCGGCGCCTAAGATAACCCAAATCATGTGCAACAGGGAATGGTGCGCAAAAAGCATCATGCCACCTAAAGCCACAAGGCCGCAGAGCACCAACAAAACGAGCGCTCTCTTTTCTTGGTTTTGTGCCATCATGTGGGCGAGCAAGGTTTGGTTGCTAAACTGAAGGGCGAACAAAGGCATCAACACCCAAAGCCAAGGGGCCACGTTTTGGGCTTCGTTGGGAAACAAATGAGGCAGAACCCATGGACCCACAACCCATGCAGCAGCACCCATGAGGCCACCAGTGAACATCATGATGATGGCCATTCGCAGAACCTGTGGACTGGATTGATGCGCATCATGGCGGGTCCAAAAGGGGAGCAACACCGCTGCCAGTGCCTCTGGTAAAAAAAGTGAGAATTCGTTCAACCGGTGAAGGACGGCAAAAATACCCATTTGATCTGCGGACAAAGATTGACCACTGTAAAGCATGCCCACGCGAAAGAGGAAGGCCGACGCCAACAGCATGCCGCCATAAAGTGACAGCTCTTTCATGAAAGAAGCCCAAATGTATTTTTTGGGTGGCGGTTCTTGGTTGGATTTTGCTTTGAGCGATTTAAAGTGGCTGCCGAAAATAATAAGATTGAGCATTCCCGCGCAGGCTTCTGATATGGCGAAAAATAAAGCCACCCGCGTGAGCGACAGGCCAGTATGGCGGTCTCCCCAAAACAAAAGAACAACAAAAACCAATCTCGCCGTGAACAGGGCAGCACCGTCTGGCCAAGTGATGAGATGGCCTCGTAAGGTGGCACCGAACAATTCGCTGGTGGTTCTAAAAATGAAGCCGATGAGCAAGCCCACCAGCGTGAGCTCAAGGAGGCCGGGGTCTGCGTTGAGGTTGTCGGGCGGGCCAATGATCAGCCACCAAATCCCGCCGCCAAGTCCGACCACAAGAAGGGCCAGCAAGCGCAGAGAGAACGCTTTGCGGAGTATATCACCCAAATGCGTCCAATGGCCTTGGGCCCGGGCAGAGGCTTTAGATAACCATACCTGGAGCCCAAAACTCCAACAGGAGGCGAGCAAGGCAATGAGGGAAAAGGCCCAAATCCAAATTCCAAAGTCTTGCAGCCCCAAAGAGCGGGTGAGCAAAAAGAAGGCGAAAAAGTTCAGCATTTTGGAGAGGAGTTGCGCGCTGACCAAGGGAAAAGAGAGCGAAGAGACTTGTTTCAGCCAGTTCGGCCCGGATGATGTTGGAGAGGGCTCCGGTGGATTTGAAGATGTTTCTTGCAAGCCTTTACCTTTCACGCCTGCGAGCGTAAGCATTTTCCTGAGAAGCGGCAATGTCTTTGAGGTTTTTTGCGTGAAAGTTTGTTTGGCTCACGATTGGCTCACCGGAATGCGTGGTGGAGAAAAGGTGTTGGAGACCCTGTGCGGGTTTTTCCCCCAGGCGCCATTGCATACGCTTTTCCATTTTGAAGGAACGGTGAGTTCATTGATTGCCGACCGTCCCATTCATACGAGCCCGTTACAGCGCGTGCTCGATGTTCATCCTGGCTTGGCGCAGAAATATCGTCACTTTCTACCTTTTTACCCTTGGGCGGTGGCCCGTACTGTCCCCGAACCCTGCGATCTTATTGTTTCTACCAGCCATTGCGTGATGCGAGGGTTGCCAAAGCCAGCGGGCGCCTTTCACATTTCCTATATGCACACGCCCATGCGTTATATCTACGATCGTTTTGATGATTATTTCGGCCCGGGGCGGACGTCTTGGGTGACGCGCCAACTGATCAAACAAGTGGCTGTTTACCTGCGGTCCTGGGAGCAAAAGACCCAAGACCGCGCAGATGTCTATTTGTGCAACAGCGAGTATGTTCGAAAGCGGATCCAAAAAATTTATCGTCGTGATGCCACGGTGGTGTACCCGCCGGTAGAGACCACCCGTTTTATCCCTAAAGCACGTCGTGAAAGAGAGGGTTATTACCTTTATATGGGCGCTTTGGTTCCGTACAAAAGGGCTGATCTCGCGGTGACCGCGTTTTCAGAATTAGGGTTGCCCTTGGTGGTGGCTGGAACTGGTCCCGAAGAAGAAAAATTGAAAGCCATGGCCAAGGACAATGTGGTGTTTCGTGGTCGCGTGCCAGATGAAGAGCTTCCAGATCTGTATGCGAATGCCAAGGCATTTATTTTTCCCGGCGAGGAGGATTTTGGCATCACGCCTTTAGAGGCGCAGGCGAGCGGCACGCCCGTTATTGCTTTAGGTCGGGGTGGGGCATTAGAGACCGTGAAACCTTATGAGGAATCGGGAGGGGGCACGGGTATCTTTTTCGAGGAAGACACCGTGACAGGGCTCAAAGAATCGGTTCAACGGTTTGAAGAACAGCAGCTGGAGCAAAAAATGTCTCCTGAAGCGTTGGCCGAATGGGCGGCGACATTTGATACATCTGTGTTTGAGCGGCGACTGCAAGAAGCCATTGTGTCGTCATGCCCCGCACCGTTGGCGGGGAAAGCTTTAGAATTCTTTAACCACACGGTCGAATAGGTTCTGTAAGGGCCGCGCACTTAACGGAATTACCCTACTGAATTCACGAATTTGGTCGTCCGAAATTTGCACCGGTTTTTTGAGTACAAACCAAGTGACATTTTCGGTGCAAGGCGGATGGGTGAGCGATCCAGTGTAAGTAAAGTAGGCTTTGTCCGAAGGAAGCACATCGATCACATTATAAAGAAAGCTATCCACTAACTTTTCTTCTCCCGCTTTGCGAGGCACATGTCGCCACAGTTGAGTAAACCAAGCATTGGGTACGCCGGTGACCATGGGCACCTCGACAATGGCGTAATTACCTTCGACGTCTTGGTGCACCAACTGGATGGACATGTCAGGCCGGTAGCCTTTGTGAGCATGTTCGCCCGGAACGTGAAAATCAAAGTAAACCAAATCGAACCGCCGTTCGCCCACCACGATAAATGACCCGCGTTCGTAATTGGCGCGCACGGTTCCTCCGTTGTGAACCGCATTGAGCAAGCTTGGTTGGTACTTAAACACGATGGGGTTTAAGTGGGGCCGGAATGTCTTTTTTATATCGATGGGGCTTTGGTTTTTACCTTTGCCGCAAATCTTGAAATAGGGGTCCAGTTTGGGCCAATGCTCAGGACCATTGGCACCTTTGTAGGCCCAGATGGTTTTACGTCCGGAGTTAAAGCGCTCGGCCTTTTCGTTGGGATTGGCATAGGAGGATTTCACTTCACTGGTGGGGAGTTCTGGCTCTTCCACTTCAGCTACATTGGGCTTTTTGTCCCCGATCCGTTCCTTTTTCTCTTCCTGGCCCGCCATGGTGTTCAAGTAGATTAAGGCGATAATGGTGAACGTAGACAAGATGATGAGGCCTAGCGATGCATATTCTAATATCTGGTCGCCTCGGGAAACCTGAGAGTTCACCGCCGGCATGGACTCTTGGGTGTTTTTGCGGGCCTTCTTTTTGGGCGCCTTTTTCTTGGCTGGACGAGGTTCCTCTTGAGGGGCGGCCTTTTTCTTTTTCTTCTTCTTTTTCTTCTTCTTTTTCTTTTTACCGGCAGGGCCTTCTGCCGATTGCATTTGAGCTTGTTCGGTGGTTTCGTCAAAAGCCGCTTGGTCTTGGCTTTGGGTGGGGGCGGCCGTGGCCTCGCCTTCTTGGGTGTGTTCGGCGGGCGCTTCTTGGGGCGGCGGCGCTTCCTCTATTTCCGGGACCACGGGCTCCATTTCCACCTGCGAGATGGCAGCACCCTCTTGCGAGGCCCGCATGGAGGCTTGTTTGGCCATTTTTCTTTTGCGACTTTTGGGCTTTTGCTTAATGACTTCGGGTCGGTCACCCTTTTCGCCCGGCCGGTTACGGGTTTTTGTGACTGCACGTACCGCTTGCCTCTTCTTGAGGGCAGGGGGTGGACCATCGTCACCATCATCGGCCTGGGGGGCTCCTGCGTCGGGAGCTTCGTCACCGTCTTGCATGCCCGATTCGAGTTCGGCCAGGGCCGCCTCTAAAGCATCTGTGGTGGGGTCTTCGGCATCTCCCGAAGTGGTGTCTTCCCCTGAATTGTTCGACTCGTTGTCAGCCATGCGAATTGAATCCTAAGTCCTTTGGAACCGTGGCTTTAGACCTTAAATCGCAACCGGCGTGAGAGCAAGTTTCTAACTTTTTAACATTATCTTTTATTTTCTATGGGTTGCTTCGTTGTAGGCACCGCGGATCTGTGCCAAAACATGGAGTAGAGGGAGCGCAGAATGTGTCGTTTGTATGGTTTTCAGTCCTCCGTTTTGAGCGGGGTACATCAGAGTCTGGTGGCGGCTGAAAATGCCTTAGGGCAACAAAGCCAAAAGCATCGGGATGGCTGGGGTGTGGCCTATTACGTGGGGCCCTATCCCCATTTGGTCCGAAGCGAGAAACAAGCCATCGAAGATAAGTTGTTCAAGGATGTTTCTGCCGTGGTGAGCACAAATACGCTCATTGCGCACATTCGACTGGCCACTGCCGGGCCCGTGCATGTTCTTAACTGCCATCCTTTCCAGCACGGCAATTGGACCTTCGCGCACAACGGACGGATTGCCAATTTTGCGGATGATCCGGATGTCCAAAGTCGTATTTTGAAGTTGGTTGATCCCCGGTTTGCTCGGTACATTTTGGGTCAAACCGACAGTGAGTTGCTCTTCTATATCTTTCTATCCCGATTGGCGCGAAGGGCAGAGGATTTATACAATCCAGGGACGCCCCACGACGTGGTGTTGGCTGCGCTTCAAGAAATGTTAACGGCGGTTTTAGCGGTGGCACCTGATGATGACAGAGAAGACAACTGTCTGAGCTTTTTGATTTCTAATGGACATCTGACCTTGGGCTTTCGCCTTAAAAAGGAACTGTTCTTCTCCACCCATAAAACGAAGTGCCCTGAACGGGCGATTTGTCCAGCCTACGAAACGATTAAGTGTGAGCAGCCCGTTCGTTCAGGGTTGGTGAAACATTTGGCCATCACCTCAGAAGCCATTTCTGAAGGGCCCAATGTTTGGGAGGAGCTTGAAGACGGGGACTATGTGCTCGTGGACCATGCCATGAATTTTCATCAGGGTTCGTTATTGCCTGGGAACCGACCTTCGCCGCTCAAGATTGTGAACCAAGACCGCAACTGCGCGTGATCTAATGAATAAGTTTATCATTAACGGCCCTATTGGGCTGTGTGGCGGCGGTGTTGGGGTCCACTCCGGCATCTCTAAGTACTTTTAATATCTCAGGGTTTCCAGTTCTTCGGTACCTTTGGACCAGGTCATAAATTTCTCGGTCTCCCATCTCTTCGTTGGCGTTGGCAGCCTTCGCACCGTGAAAGCTCATGGCATTAAACAAATTCACCAAATCACCGAATCTTTCCGCTAACTCCATGAAAAGCGCCGATCCGGTGGCTTCCGTGTACCGGATTTTACCAGCCACGTTTGAATAAGCGGATTCACCCATGCTCTGGTAGTAATCGAGGCTGACCGCGCGCCCTTCTACAGATTCATTAAAGAAACCAGATAGATACAGAGAACTGTCCCCTAAGTGTTTGTAAATGCGCACGGCCTCACTGGGCTCGGCTTCTTGGGCCCTGGACAGCATGAGAACCAGGGTGGGGTTTTCGCCATAGTTCGTGCCTGAGAAGACATGTTCCGACCGGGTGAATTCACTGAGTAAATTAACGAGATAGATCTGGCACTTATCGGTGAGGTGGACCATAGATTCCCCCATGGCATTTCCCAGCGCCTCGCGGAAGTATTCTCGTAAGTTTCCAGAAGATAAGAGCATTCGTTCTCCTCAAAAGCCTCAATAATTATATCGGTGCGTTTGCTTCCTTTATTCAGCCTATCAGCTATTCCAGCGAATTTCCGGTTTTTACCCGTTGAAAGGGCCAGATCGCCCTTGACCGTCTCAGAAAGGGGTCTACCTTACACGCCGCCTGAGCATGGGTTTGGGCACATTTTTTGGATGATTTCCGGTTCGCCGGACCTAAAAACAACTGCATTCGGTAAAACCGCTGCAAAAAAAGGAAAAAGATATGAAAATCAAGCCTTTATACGATCGCGTGCTGATTCGGCGCCTTGAAGGTTCCACCACTTCTAAAGGTGGCATCATTATCCCCGATAGCGCTAAAGAAAAGCCTTTAGAAGGCGAAGTGATTGCCGTAGGCGCTGGTCGTCTTTTGAAAGATGGCAGCACCCGTCCTTTGACCGTCAAAGAAGGCGACAAAGTACTTTTCGCAAAATACGCAGAAACCGAAGTCAAAATTAACAACGAAACCTTGTTGTTGCTTCGCGAAGAAGATCTTTTGGGCGTGATTCAGTAACCGAAACGCTTCAACGAATTTTAATCCCTCGCGTGATTGTGAGGTTAAGGAGAAAACATGACAGCCAAGACTATTCTTTTTGATTCCCGTGGTCGTGAGCGTTTGCTCAACGGTGTGAACACCCTGGCCAACGCCGTTAAAGTCACTTTGGGTCCTAAGGGACGTAATGTCGTTATCGAAAAAAGCTTCGGTGCACCCACCATCACCAAGGACGGTGTGACTGTGGCCAAAGAAATCGAGCTGGACGATAAGTTTGAAAACATGGGCGCCCAAATGGTCAAAGAAGTTGCTTCTAAAACTTCTGACGTAGCTGGCGACGGCACCACCACTGCCACCGTGCTCGCACAAAGCATCTTCACCGAAGGTGCCAAGTATATCGCAGCCGGTCACAACCCCATGGAAATCAAGCGTGGCATCGACAAAGCAGTTGTGGCCATGACTAAGGAACTGGCCAACCTTTCCAAGCCCACCAACGACCACAAAGAGATCGCTCAAGTGGGTACCATTTCTGCAAATGGCGATAACACCATCGGTGAAATCATCGCAGAGGCCATGGAAAAAGTGGGTAAAGAAGGCGTGATCACCGTGGAAGAAGCCAAGGGCTTAGAAACCACTTTAGAAGTTGTGGAAGGGATGCAATTCGACCGCGGTTACCTTTCTCCTTACTTCGTCACTAACCCTGAGCGCATGGAAGCCGTTCTCGAGAATCCATTGGTGCTGATCTACGAAAAGAAAATCGGAAACTTGAAAGACCTGTTGCCTGTCCTCGACAGTGTTGCCCAAAGCAAGCGACCTCTGTTAATCATCGCTGAAGATGTGGAAGGCGAAGCCTTGGCCACGTTGGTGGTGAACAAGTTGCGCGGTACTTTGAATGTGGCTGCAGTGAAAGCACCTGGTTTTGGTGACCGTCGCAAAGCCATGCTCCAAGACATCGCCACCTTGACCGGTGCCACTGTCATTTCTGAAGACATGGGCCTCAAGTTGGAAAATGTTGCCACTGAAGGATTGAATGACTTGGGTCAAGCCAAATCCATCACCATCGACAAAGACAACACCACCATCATTGATGGCGCTGGCAACGCTGAAAAGTTGCAAGCACGCATCAAGCAAATCCGCGCTCAAATCGAAGAAACCACTTCCGATTACGACCGCGAGAAGTTGCAAGAGCGTTTGGCCAAACTGGCTGGCGGTGTTGCGGTGATTCGTGTGGGTGCAGCTACCGAAATCGAGATGAAAGAAAAGAAAGCACGCGTTGAAGATGCATTGCACGCCACTCGCGCAGCAGTGGAAGAAGGCATTGTCCCTGGTGGCGGTGTGGCACTGCTTCGTTCTTTGACCGCTCTCGAAGGTTTGTCCGTTGAGCCCAATGAAAAATTCGGTGTTTCGCTGATTCGTCGGGCCGCTGAAGAACCATTGCGACAAATTGCTTTCAATGCAGGCCTCGAAGGCTCTGTGGTTGTGAACAAAATCAACGAAGGCGAAGGAAACTTCGGGTTTAACGCTGCAACGGAAAACTATGAAGACATGGTGGCTGCTGGCGTTATTGACCCCACCAAAGTGACCCGCACTGCGCTTCAAAATGCAGCATCCGTGGCCTCTTTGTTGTTGACCACAGAAGCCATGATCGCTGACAAGCCCGAAGACAAAAAAGATCTCGGTGCAGCAGCAGCAGCAGCCGGTGCCGGCATGGGCGGCATGGGCGGCATGGGCGGCATGGGTGGCATGGGCGGCATGGGCTTCTAAGTCCTGCTTCCCCACATCCAGAACACAAGCGCTCGCCATTCGGCGGGCGTTTTTTTTACCTAAATGGCCTGTTGGGACGCAGAAAATGGTTTCGAGCATGCCAAGGGACTCTTTGCTTCAAAAATCCAATTAAATGGGGTGACCTAGGCAGCACTTTATGTTTTACTGACACCGCAACGGAAGGGCACCCCAGATATGCGCACACCGGACCATCAGCGACGATTGCACCCAAGAATCGATTTGAGCCTAGAGGTATTCTATGGCGTGACGCTGGAGGCGCTCTCGCAAGAAGCCAAGCACGCTGAGTTATTCGATCTATCTCCCACCGGTTTGCGCATTGAAATCGATGATGACGTCAATGTTGGAGACACCTTGTTTATTCGTATCCTGGGTGCCGATGACGAAGAATTTGATACCCAAGCAGAAGTTTCTTGGAGCCGTCCCCGACAAATTCCATCAGGAAAACGGGTTTATGACGTAGGCCTGCGTTTCGAGAAGAACCTTTTGGCACAGCACCGCGGGCCCTTAGCCAATGCACTGGCCCACCTGTTGGCCATTCAAGATGTAGAGCCCGCCCGCAACTTTGCACGCATCGACGTTTCCTTGAAAGCCGAGTCATTAGACAGCCCAGAGCTGCAGTTGAGACTGGCAGATATTTCCCCTGGGGGAATGCGCTTTGTGGTGGAGGGCCAGCTCTCATCAGGCCTCGAAATGGGCTCTCGCTTGGCAATTTTCATCCATCGCGATGGCCAAGAGACTATGATTTTGGCCAAAGTGGCATGGATGGCGGGCAAAAATGAGTTGGGCGCGGTGGCGAGCCCGCAGGTTCAAGATTCTTTCGGGGTTGATTTTTTGGCCTTGTCGGATGATGCTTCTGAAGTGGTTGAATCTATTATGGAATCTCGGTTTCAGCCCGAGCGAATGGTATTGGCCTTTCAGCCGCCGGCCGAAGCACAGTCTTAACTTAGCGCGTTATTTTTTCACAGTATTGACACGCCAAGGGTGCTTGCGAAGCGGGAGTGGACCGCCCTAAAAATCCCATGAATCAAAGGAGCATGCCATGAGCGCTACACAAAACATTAGAGCCAAAGTGGTTGGAACTGGTCATTACGTACCCGAGCGCGTGGTCACCAACGCGGATCTAGAGAAAATCGTCGACACCAATGATGAATGGATTCAAACCCGCACCGGAATTAAAACCCGACGATTGGTTCAAGAAGGTGAAATGGCCACTTCCGACATGGCGGAGATGGCAGCACGCAGAGCGCTCGAAGATGCAGGTCTTACGGCTGAAGATTTAGATATGATCGTGTTGGGAACCGTAACGCCGGACCACCACGTCCCGGCCGCGGCGTGTCGCCTGCAGAAACGTTTGGGTGCTGGTAAAATTCCGGCCTTTGATCTGTCGGCCGCGTGTGCTGGCTCTATTTTTGCTTTGTCCGTGGGCGAGCGCTTTGTCACGGGCGGGGGGTACAAACGTGTGTTGGTGGTGGGTGGTGAAACCATGTCCAGCATCGTGAACTGGAAAGACCGAAACACTTGTGTGCTGTTTGGTGATGCAGCCGGTGCGGCCATCTTAGAGGCTGGTCCTGCCGATGGCCCAGGAATTATGGATGTGATCATTCGCTCTGATGGCGATATGTACGATGTGTTGTACATTCCACAGGGCGGCTCTGCACAGCCCATCACACCCGAAGGTCTGGCGGCCGGTGAAGATCGCGTGATCATGAAGGGCGGCGAAACGTTTAAATACGCGGTACGCACCTTGACCAAAACCATCAAAGAAGTTCTCGAGAGGAACAATCTGACCGCTGACGATGTGTCCCATGTTGTGGCTCACCAAGCCAACATGCGCATTATCGAGGCCGTGGCCCAACGGTTGAAAGTGCCCATGGAAAAATGGGTGACCAACATTCAGGATTACGGAAACACGTCTTCAGCGTCGGCCCTGGTTGCTTTGGACAGTGCCCGTCGCAGCGGGAATGTGAAGCCCGGTGAGATCATGGTATTTGCAGCCATTGGTGCTGGGTTCTCGTGGGGCGCCGGGGTTTTACGGGCTTAGTCACGAGACCTTTGTTTCAAACATCTTGAGTACAGCGGATAAAAACGTCATATTAGGTATACCCCTAATTACGAGGATATACTGTGGACGTTGTAGAGCTAACCCGAGAAATGTGTGCCATTCCATCTATCACCAACGATGAGAAGGCCATTGTAGATTTTGTACATCAGTTATTGACCCAAAAGGGCTACGAGGTCTCGTTGCAGACAGTTGGGGGCGATGCCAGCAGACAAAATCTCTTGGCCATCGTGCCCGGTGTGAAACCCGAAATCATGCTCACCACCCATTTGGATACGGTACCGCCGTTTATTCCACCCACAGACTCCGAAGATGGAGAGTGGTTGTGGGGACGTGGGGTTTGCGATGCCAAAGGAATTGCGGCATCGATGATCGTGGCTGGCGACCGCCTGCGAGAAGCGGGGGAACATCGCTTCGCGCTGCTCTTCGTGGTGGGTGAAGAAACCTGCAGCGATGGGGCAAAAAAGGCTGCAGACAATTTCGCGCCCAGCGTCCGTTATTTTATCGACGGCGAGCCCACAGATATGAAATTGGTAAGTGCCATGAAAGGCGCCATGCAATTTGAGTTGGAGGTCGAAGGAAAGGCGGGCCACAGTGCCTATCCCGAATCGGGCCATTCTGCGGTTCATGCTTTGGTTCATGACGTAGAGAACCTCTTGCAAACCGATTGGCCTCAAGACGGTGATGTGGGCGAAACCAATTTAAATATTGGAACCATTGAAGGCGGTGTGGCCCCCAATGTACACGCGCCATTTGCACGCGCTTCTTGCATGATGCGAACGGCCACAGACGCCAAAACGCTTGAAGAGCAATTAATGTCGACGGTGGGGGATAAAACAAAGGTATCCATCAAATCCCAAAGCTCGCCATTGCATTTGCATGTGGTTGAAGGGCGGGAATCGTGTGTGGTGTCTTTTGGTTCAGACGTACCTTATCTGCTGCCTTTGGGAACGCCATTGTTGGTGGGGCCCGGCTCTATCTTGGACGCGCATACGTCACATGAAAAAGTAAAGAAGTCTGATTTGCGCGATGCGGTGGTTTTGTATGCCGATCTGGTGACATCACTTTTGAAAGATGGCTAAAAATATTTCAAAAAGTGTTTTATCCCTTTGGCTTTCATCGAGGATGTTGGGAAAAAAGTTGTTTTTTGGGATGGGGTGACAACTTTCCATGAACCCCACCAAACCTGAACGACATCCCAGATCATCACCATATCCCTCCGCCTCACAAAACTTTTTGGCCCAATCACTGTAACGCTTTCGGGTGGGCTGTATTGGAACGCTTTTACACAGTTCTTCATCGCGTGGGGCTGCTTTGAGGCACGCCACTGAAAAAGATCGGATGAGATTGGCACACACGATCTCATGACAACTTTGTTCTCTTTTGAGACTTTCAGACACACATTCGCGAGCGGTATGTTGGGTTCCAAATTCGCGACCTTCTGCCTGCCATTTGGGCTCTTCGGTCTTCCAATCCTGTTGGCTATCAATGGCGTAGAAGAAACCAACCAGGGTGACCAAAAAAGTAGGAATACTGATGAGGGCAATGACCCACCAGTTTCGCTTTCGAATATCGTCTTGGTTTTGTTCCACGATTTGCTTTCCTCGCAACGGTTGTATCAACGCGGTGGAGACATTCAAGGCGGATCAAGCGTAGGAAAAGGCATAGAAAAATGACCTTCCACGCCCTCTGCCACTGGATGAAAAGGCCATCTTGAGGTATTTCACAGGTGGTTTTTTTAGGAAAAGGACAGAAGATGACAGATTCAATTTTTGACGCCATGGCACCATTTTTGGACCTAAACGCCGACGAAATGGCGAAATCAGAGAATTATGGCGCTGCCAAAGAAGCGTTGGGGCAATTTTTAGGCGCCTTGGAGCAAGGGGCCATTCGCACAGCATCCCGTCAATCCGACGGCAGTTGGGTGGTAGAGCCTCGGGTAAAGAAAGGCATTTTGATGGGTTTTCGTTTGGGGCAATTGGCCCAAATGGGAACCTCCCCGCTCTCATTCGTAGATAAGGACACATTTCCCATTCGTCATTTTACGCCTGAAGATCGAATTAGAATCGTCCCTGGTGGTAGCTCCGTTCGAAGAGGGGCTTATTTGGCGCCTTCCGTCACCATGATGCCACCCGCATATGTGAATGTTGGGGCGTATGTCGATGAAGGAACCATGGTGGATTCTCACGCATTGGTGGGCTCGTGCGCTCAAATTGGGAAGCGCGTACACTTGTCCGCGGCAGCACAAGTGGGTGGGGTTTTAGAGCCCATTGGCGCCATGCCCGTGATTATCGAAGATGATGCATTTATTGGTGGAAATACCGGTGTTTACGAAGGCACTTTGATTCGTGAACGGTGCGTGATTGCGGCTGGCGTGGTCTTGACTGGCTCGTCTCGTGTCTACGATTTGGTGAACGAATGTGTGATCACCGCCCAGGCGGGTGGGCCTTTGGAAATTCCTGCAGGCGCAGTGGTGGTGCCAGGCAGTCGGCCGGCCAGTGGTGCGTTTGCTAAAGAGCATGGGCTCACGGTGTCAGCACCCATGATCGTTAAATACCGGGACGCCAAGACCGACGCCAAGTCAGCCTTAGAAGACGATTTACGTTAGGGAGCAGCCATGGATTTTCCCTCACCGGGTGAACACGTGGCGGCCATTGCACCGTCACTCATTCGAACCATGGCGGCGCGTCGGGGGCCCAATACGCTCGACTTGGGACTGGGCGAGCCGGATTTACCTTTGCCGCCTGAGTTATTGGAGAATGCATTTGCTCAAATGAAAGCTGGCCCAATGGGCTACACGCCAAATGCAGGTTTACCTGAGTTGCGAAAAGCCATCGCTAAGCATTTGGGTTTAACCCAAGCCAATGCATGGGAGCGCATCATCGTAACCTGCGGCTCTGCCGGGGCCTTATCGTCTGCCATGGGTGCACTGGTGTCACCAGGTGACGTTGTTTTAACGCCCGATCCGTCTTATCCCGCCTATGCGGATTTGATCCGTATGTTCCATGGGCAAAATAGACGGGTCGCGCTGGAGGAAGGTGGAGACGGTTTTATCCGTCGCCTCGAAGAAGCATCCTGTGAAAAGACCAAGGGTTTGATCATCAACACACCGGTGAATCCAACCGGGCAGGTGTTTTCTCGAGAAACTTTAGAGCGCATCAAACAATGGGCCGAAGCCAACAACATCTGGGTCATCAGCGATGAAGTGTATCGGACGTTATACACCGACGATGCAGCTCCGAGTTTAATTGATGTATACGAAAATGCCTTCGTCGTGGGTGGCCTGTCAAAATCAATTTCTATGACCGGTTTCCGGTTGGGATGGGTGTTGGCGCCGGAATCATGTGTCAATGCCATTTGTCAAGTTCATCGATTGACAGTGACCTGCGCGCCACGGCTATCACAACTACTTGCATTAACAGTGTTGGAAAAACCTGAAGAGTTAAAAGAACCGGCCCAAACCTACTGGACAAGACGGGAAAAAATACGAGATGCATGTCAAGCCAAAGGGCTGAAGGTTATTCAGCCAGAGGGTGCCTTTTACTTATGGATCGACGTGAGTGCGCACACCGATAATACGTTGTCCTTTTGTCTGGAACTTCACGACGCCACTTCGGTGTTGGCCATCCCAGGAGAGGCCTTCGGGCCAGCTGGCCAAGGGTATGTGCGTTTAAGTTACGCCACAGATTTAAATTTGTTTTTGGAAGGCCTTCAACGCATTCACGATCATATGTGCATGGAGGACCGGGCTTGATTGGCGCTCACGAATTGCGAGGCCAACTTGCTTTGGCTGAGGACCACATTCATTTAAATAATGCGGGGGTTGGTCCATTAACCCGAGCGGGACAAGAGGCCATGCACCGGATGGCCCGTTTGCAGAGTGAGCAAGCTTTTGCTACCATCGAAGAGATTATCGATGTTTATAATGGTTCCCGCGCTGCGTTTGGTGCGCTGGTGGGGGCGCCCGCTGAGAATGTATCCATGATGCAAACTTGTGCGGCGGCCATTTCGCAAGTGGCCTTGGGGCTCGACTATGAATGCGGTCAAGAAATCGTTTTTTGTGACCAAGAATACCCTTCTAATGCATACCCTTGGTACGAAGCGGCACGTCGACACCAGCTGGTGCCGCGGTTAATTACTTCCGAGGCAGATTTTGATTTAGACCTTGAAAAAGTTTTGTCAGCCATTGGTAATAAAACCAAAGTGGTGGCCTTATCGTGGGTACAATACCAATCGGGCACATGCAGCGATTTGAAGACCATCAAATCGGAATGTGACCGAGTGGGCGCATGGTTGGTGGTAGATGCCATTCAAGGGTTGGGTGTGATTCCTTTTCCTGAAGATGCGGTGATGCCCGATGCCATTTGTGGTGGAACACATAAATGGTTGTGTGGCCCGTTGGGTCACGGATTTCTAATTATGGATGAAGAAAAACGCGCGCAGCTCAGTCCCTTGCTGCACGGTGCGATCACCTACGGCACACCCGAAGATCTGGTAGAGCCCGGGAAGGCCATGCGTACCGATTGTGGTCGTTTTGAACCAGGTAACCCTCTTCTGTGGGGGGGAGTGGCGGGGGCGGGGGCGGGCCGGCGGGGCGGGACTATTGGAAATTTGCCAACATGAATTTTCTGGAATGTTCACACCT
>PBLQ01000053.1 GCA_002721815.1 Myxococcales bacterium | reverse complement strand
GCACCCCATGTGAAGATGGCAGCGAAAACAAGGCGGGCGATTTTCGTTTAGAAGGGGATACCCAATGTGATTATCCCATCGAGTTTGATTTGATCGGAAGTTACGAGAATAACGGGGTGGTGTTTGCAGCCGATTTCAAAGGCCAGATCGAATACGGTGGTAAAGTGTATCGCATCATCAAAACGGACCATGATGAAGGCTATGTCCACTTGAGGACTGAAAACGAAACCGTTGATGCCTATGTCCAACTCGATTGGCGAAAGACAGACTCGGGGCTTTGTTTGGCGTGGTCATCTGAACAGTCTGACGAGAATTCTCTTCCAGGTGCGGGTGTTGCGACCAATGACCCGGTGAAGGATTGTGATGACCAGTTGGAGGATTATTGGATCGATTTGAAAACGCCACAGGACTTTCTGCCGGAGCGGAGCACGTATACGGTTTCAGGTACAGCCCAAGAATACGAACTCAGCAATGAGGCCGGCGGTATTATTTGGACCGACTGGGGCAATAGCGATTCCGGTAAACTTGAGTATTATTATTCCAAAGATCCAACAAATAACGCTTACTCAAAGTGGCACACTTTTATCGCACATATGAACGGGATCTCGTATGAGCGGGTAGACTGGTTGGTGGATACCGATGGCACCCATAAGATATGTGTCGCCAACAAGAGTTTGGGAGCACTCATTGATCTGGAAAACAATGTTGACGCAGACGCTTTAAATGGTTTGCCTGATTGCCCGGGAACAAATGAATGGAAAGAACTCGTGTTGAACCCGTAATAACAAACGGTGTTTTCTGACTAGCGAATCAACCGCCTACAAGCCCGCACACACTCCCCCCGAATAAACGGACAAGTGGTCACCGTAAGAACGACCAAAGCAATACCGGCCAGTGCGTAATAATTCATGCTTAGGTTTTACCTTTTGCAGCGCATTTGGGCAGGGGGTTTTGCCCACAAACCATAAAAAAAGCCCCACTTTGGTGACAAAGCGGGGCTGGTGGGACGCCCGAGACTCGAACTCGGGACCATCGGATTAAAAGTCCGGTGCTCTACCAACTGAGCTAGCGACCCGGAAAGCTTGAGATTTCTACGCAGCCTAATTTGGACTGTCAAGGTGCTATCTTAGTATTCTGAAACCCTTTTGCAGATTTAGAGATCTTTCAAGGGCACCAAAGCCGGTCTTTTGGTGCGATATCGCTCTTCTACCACCTGCATCAGCTCGATCATGGCATCTTCATAATTGCGATTTGCCCGGGGCATGCCCTGGAAATTCGCGTAAAAATTGCCCGTCCAGCATTCGTCCGTCTTACATTCGCCATCGGCCCATACAATGATCGCCCTTTGCAAATCGGTGAGGCCGGCTGCCTGGCGATCGCTGCGGAAACTCTCTTTCATGGACCCCCAGATGGCCAATCCAGCCAGCACCATATCGGCTGCGCTTTGCCCTTGGCCGTGGAAAAAATACATCACGGGGTAGCGTTCGTCGGTTTCGATGGACCGTTCCAAATAATAGTCGGGGGGCAGCAGCACGCCAAACTCATTGTCCCGGCCCAAGACTTCGCTGTGATAGCTGTCGAGAAAACCAAAGTCTTCAAGGGTGCCTGTGGGGCCTTCCAGATCGCCCACGTCGCCCCCAAAGCTCGAATCACGCCCTTCGGGAGGGATGCGTGCACTCAGAAAAGAAAAGAGCGTGTAGAGGCGGTTAACGATGCTGGGGCCCACGTGATTGCCTTCGCCCATGATTTCATCGCTGGCGGGGCACAGGTCAGGATCGCCATACCGCAAATAGGTAATCTGGCCCATGGCTTCACGACTGTAGTCGGCTTTGAAGTAGGTGTAGCTTTCGCCTTCGGGGATGCCTGGTAAGGAAGGAAAATCGTTAAAGGCGCGGGTGTCGTCAAGGCGCAGTTGCATCTCGCTGAACAGCGCATTGGTGATTTGTGCGCTGTTGATGAAATCACGGATGCCCGCGTCCATCCACACATCCAATCGTTCTACCTGAGCTTGGGGCATTTCTCGATACAGTTTGGCGGGGCTGACCTCTAGGATTTTCGCCAAACCCGGGGAGATGTCGTAGGCGCCATTGCCTTCGCCATAATCATTCGTGTCTGCCACACCGTCCAGGCCAAAATCTTCATAGACTTCCCCTTCGTCAAAGGTGGCGTTTTTCTCGGTGCCGCGAATGTTAAAGGTGGGATCCCAGTTGTCCCCGTTGGGGTCGGGGTTGCTGGTGGCATCGTAGCCGGGTTCGTCCTCATCGGCCAACCCATCGGTGCCCGTGTCTTCAAAACGTTCCCGGTGGTTGCTGAGCACGGGCTCGCCATATTCTCTTTTGCCATTGCCATTGAGGTCCACCGCGAGGAGATAGTCCACCACAAGATTGTGCGCGTTTTCTTGGGTGGGGTCAAAAGCGCCTGTTCTGCCGGTGGCCCCATCGCAGAAGGTGATGACAGGATAGGTGCCATTGGGATTGAACTCTTTATTGTAAAAGTTTTCGAGCACCACGGGGTTGTTACACATTTCAGTGTTGTGTTTGTTTTCACCAGGTGGGGTGTACCAGTTGCTCTCATCCACCCCCGGCGGAAAGTAGTTGCTGTCGGGGTTGTGATAGAGGGGGTTGCCGTAAGCCGCCACAATGTCATGGAAGATTTCGG
Source organism: Myxococcales bacterium (assembly GCA_002721815.1). Classification (GTDB taxonomy): domain Bacteria; phylum Myxococcota; class UBA727; order UBA727. The sequence continues at coordinate 54,639 of PBLQ01000053.1, read as the reverse complement.
TGAGGCCATTGCGCGAAAAAGTGCCGCCGCGACCAGCATCGGGTCCCCGGTACCAGTTGTTGTAATCCGAACGGAACATGTAACATTGGCTGTTTTCTACCGAAGGGTACTGGTGGGGCTCTACTTGCTGGTATGCATCGGTATAGCCATCTTCAGGGGTGATGTCGTGCAGGCCACAAAACACGCCGGGCACCGTGGGGTCATTGAGAATGTCAGGGTTGTCTGGATGAGCGGCCATGACCGCCTCTAAGGTTTCGAGATCGCAAAATCCGCCCATGAATTCGTTGATCATCATGTTCCAAAAGAAGGTGGTATCGGAAAAAGGGGTGCCCATCACGCCCACCACATCGAAAAGTTCGGGGTAGGTGAAGCCCATTTTGGAAGAAGCACCGCCCCCCATGCTCACGCCAGCCACCGCTCGGTAACTGAAACAGCGATGGTCGGGGTATTGCTCGATATCCGCGGTATCACAGGCCGGCAAACCCAAGACTTCTTTGTATTCATACGGTTTTTCAGTGTTTTCTGGGGGCTCAGGCTCTTTGGGGCAGCCCAGGACCAAGCCCACACATGCCAGCAAGCACAGCGGTTTTGAGATATTTTGGATGAAAAGGGGGGAAATTGTTCCACTCATACCCATTGATCGACTCCTTATAGGTCGTTTAAGTCTTTTCCTCGTTGCCACTTTATGCTTCCTTATGTCATTCTGCGCAATAGGGGGTTTGCCCCAAAAAAGGCGGGAAATCCCCCGGAGACAAGCACCATGGATACGGCGCCAACACGTCGGGAATTAAGACGAAACCTCAAAGAGCTGCGAGCTGTTCTCGAAGAGCGGCCCATGGATTTGGACGCCCGCATGCGGGTGGCTCGGACCCTGCGCCTTTTGAAAAGCCCCGATCAGGCCATCGATCACTACCAGCAAGTGGCACGTTATCTTTCATTGGCGGGCAAGCCGCTCATGGCCATTATGGTGCTCAAAGAGTTGTTGCAGGTCGACCCCAAACATCAAGAAACGTTGATGTTTATCGCCAAACTCTACGCGCGTACCGGTCAACAAATGGGCGTGGATGTGGGGCGTGTGGCCAAGCCCATTCAAACAGAGCTGCCCGAACGATTGGCCATGCCCGATGGGATGCCCGAACAACCCAAAGCGCTGTGGAATGCCATTCAGCCCAAGCCCGCCGAAGAAATGATTCGGGTGAATGACATCGATGATTACAGTGCCGAAGAGTTAGACCCGGGCGAAGATTTCATTTTGGATGACACCGATATTTTGGAGGTGAGCCCGTTTCATGCGGATGACCCTGCCACCCAGCAGCAAACAGAAGAGCCTCTCACGGTGGACGAAGGTCGCAAAGTCAGCAAAGACACCCTTGAAAAGGTGCCCGAAGCCTCGCAGGGCAAAAACATTGCCGAACACTTTAGCCGGGTAGGGGTACCAGAGCCTGGGCGAGCCATTTTGCCCGAGGTGCCTTTGTTCTCGAAACTCTCGACCGATGCATTCATTCACCTCATCGAAGGGGTGGAGTTCAAGCACATCCCTGAAGGCGAGTTGGTTTTTGCCGAGGGTGACGCTGGTGACTCTTTCGTGGTGATCGTTGACGGTGAAGCAGCGGTTTCACGACAAGTGGATGGTCAAGATGTGGTCATGTCCGTTTTGCGCTCTCGCGATTGTGCGGGCATCTTTGGACTGATGGCAGCGGAGACCCGACAGGCCACCCTCAAAGCCCAAACAGATCTCGACCTTTTGGAAATCAAACGATCGGTGATCGAAGACCTGCTGCACGTGGACCCGGCCATGCGAGAGGTGTTGGCAGATTTTTTTAGAGAGCGGCTCGTCATGAACTTGCTGAGTATTTTGCCCGTTTTCGCCTCGTTGCCCATGGCCACCCGCGAAGGGTTGGTTCACGAGTTTAAATTGGTCGAGCTTGAAGAAGAAGAAGATTTGTTTTTTCAGGGCGCTGATTACAACGGCTTGTGGGTGGTCTTGCAAGGGCAGGTGCAACTCATCGATGAAATGGCCGATGGTGATGTCGACGTCAAATATACCCTAAAGGCAGGCGATTATGTGGGCAGTTTTGCCCGCGCAGATAAAGCCGAAGCTGACCTGGGCGCGCGAGCGGTGGGAGATGTGGCCGTGGCCATGCTCACCCATAAATCCATTCGGCAAATGTTGATCAATCACCCGAACACCCGTGCCACTCGGCAAGCCTTCGATGAAAAAGGCCTCATGGTCTCTCAGCACGTGTTTGCGGGCAGCGCCAAAGTGCCTGGTGATTTGGCACAGCTCAATGAAATATTTGAATCCCGACGTAAAGAATCGGATTAGTCGTGAGGGGTTTGGGCTGCAGCGCGCGTCATAATCGTTGTGGCCACGTCATTGCCGTTGCTGTTGACGTGTAACTCAGCGCCCGCGAATTCGGGTTCTTTGAGTTTGAGCAGTGCCAGGGCGAAATGTTGCCCGGCCTGTGGTTCGTTGGTGCTAGAAGTGATTTGTCCCACTACTTTTTCGCCTAGGTAGATATCCATCGCTGGGGACAGAACGGTGTTTTCATTGGCAGCCAAGAGAGCAAGGTTCTTGGTCACCCGATCGTAGGTATCCATGCGAGCGATGACCTCTTGCCCGATGTAGCAACCCTTGGACCAAGAAATTGCATCGTGAAGGCCCAAAGCCAAGGGTGTCACCGAATCGTTCACTTCTTGTGGCGCATGGGGAACCCCACTGAGAACGCGCACATCTTGCAACTGCGCTGGGCTACAGGGGGATGCTCCGGCCTGTGTCAGCGCTTCCTCAAGGCTGGCACCATCTGCGTCCGTATGAAAGACCAAATAGGCGGGGTGCATGGCATCCGGTGAAGCGCCATGGTCAAAGGTACGCACCACATAGCAATTCTCATGCTGAAGAAATTGCCAGGGTTGAAGGTCCACGGATTGAGAGGTCAACGACGCCAAGGCCTGCGTGGCCCCGCCGCCCAAACACAAGAAGGCTTGGCTGCCAGGGGTGAGGTCTTCAAATGCAATTTGCTCAATGAAATGAAATTGGTCGAGCCATTGGGAGAGCCCACCTGCCACAGCGCAATGCCCCACCAAAAGGGCAAGGTCATCTTGGATTTGAAGGTGATGCACCAAATCCACCATGCGACCCTTTTGATTGACGAAACAATTGAGGGTGCCGTCGCCAGCTGTCAATGCATTGAGTTCTTGGGTGCTCATGCGGTGCAGAAAACTGCGAGTATCTGCGCCGGAACATCGGGTAATGTGGTGGCCTGACAGAGGGGTGAAAAACGCATGATCTTGGAAGAGGTTGTGCATGAGAAGAACCTTTGGCTGCTTAGAACCCTTTTGCGATGGCGGTGATCTCGAAGTGAAAGTCTAATTTTGTTTCGAAATTGGGACGGTCGTTCACTTCCGCCTCGGTGATGATCTCAAGCGTGTCATGCGCTTCAAAAAAGGGCAGCAACTCTACATCTTGGTTAGGAAAAGTGTAGGTGGTGCTCCCCTCACCGAAAGCATTCGCCTCACTTTCGGCGATGGTGGTCACATCGCCCCCTTCTCCGATTTTAAAAACCAGAGATGATAAAAATGACAGGTCACGAACTTGGGTGCCATTCTCTTCGGGGTCTTGAACCGTTAAAGTGATGTTGGTGAACTGGAGGCTTTCAAGTGCATTGGTGGGCACTTGTTCTGTATCCATTTCATTTTTCACGCCCTCAGACAGAATGCCGGCCAAATCCGGTGGAATGACGTCAGCCGGAACCAGTCCGGTGTTCACCAGTGGGTTGCGTCCCGGGACGGTGACGGTCTCATCAATATCGAAGGTGAAGGTGCGAAGCCCCTCGGGAATGCAAGAAGTGATGGGCGCAGCCAAGAGAAGCATTGCGCCAAAGACGGATGTGAGTCTCATGTTATTCCCTTCGGCGTCGAATCAAGAACAGCGGTAGAAGCCACAAGGCGTTGAAGGGGGAAGTGTGGGTGGTTTGACATCCACAACCTTCTTCTTCCTCCGGCGGTTGTTGTTCAGCGACCCGTGGATATTCATGCAATGGCGTGGTCATGTTGCCAGTGTTTTGGTCATCATGGTGAAAGCTGCCCCACTGGATGGCGGGATGTGGATGTTTTTCGTACCCACCGACCGCGCCTTGGGCTTCCCAGACGAACAACCAGCCTTCTCGAGTGGGGGCCACCACATCGATACGACCGTCACCATTGACATCACCCACCGCTGGGGTGGAAATGTGCCATTGGCCCGTGAACTTTGGAAAGCCTGGGGCTTCGTGCCCTTGGTAGTCAGGCGCGTAAACGTAATAGCCGCCATCACCAAACACCACGTGCCATTTGCCGTCGCCCACCAAGTCGGCCACCACATAGTTCATAAAGAACTGGTAGTCGTGCACTTTATGGGGGAATCCCTCGTGAAAAAGGCCGTTTTCGGCAACCCATGCGGAGACGGAGTGATCAAACTCAGCGCGCAGCCCCCCATTAGAAGCGATTTGCACGAGCCCCAAACCTGCAGTGCCGTTGATGAGTTCCATGCGGCCATCGCCGTCGAGGTCGCCCACGGAGGGGTTGTTAACGATGGGGAGAGATCCCAAAGGCTCATCCACGTTGCTGTTGTCCCCGTAGTAGTAACCGCTGGATTCCATCATGGCCTTGGTGCGGCCTTGGTTGTCCAGGATGGTCATGACGCCACCCAGGCCGGAGACGATCACATCGTCCATGCCATCATTATCAAAATCCACAACAGCGGGGGAGTTGGGATTGCCGCGTCCAAGGAAGGGCAAAATCTCATCGGGGATAAAGCCGGTCACAAATGCTGGCCAACCATCAGGGAAGGCACCCCCACTGCGGGAGTTGCCTTCGGGGTAAATGGCGTACAAGCGTGAGTTGGTGTCGTTTTCAAAACGCTCGTTGGTGCCCACCAGCACAATGGGAGTGCCATCGCCAAAAATATCGCCCACGGCGGGCGTGGAGATGATCCGACCATCGTAGCGACGGATTTCTCCCGCATCGTCGAAAGGCGGAACCCGGCTGTCTTGCAGGTGCACCGGCCATCCCGTCACCAGTTCACCATCGTGGTGCCAGGCATAAATCCATTGGTCCATCGCGGCGCCGATGATTTCCAGATCGCCATCACTGTCCAGATCGTACAGGACGGGACTGGCGTGAAAACCGGATTCAGCAAAGCGTTGTTTGGACATGCAGCCAATGATTTCCTCACCCGCATCATTTTCGCAGCGCAAGGCCCCTTCAAACTCAGAAACTTTGGATTTGTCCAGGTGAACCGGGAAACCATCGAACAGATTGCCCTCATTGTCCCAGACCATCACGCTGCCGTCGAAGGTGAACACCACAATGTCTTTTTCATCATTGCCATCACCGTTGAGATCGCCCAGGGCCACCGTGGCAGTGACCGATTCGCGCAGTTTCTCTGGGGCGAGGGGGGAGTCCGCTTGGTAAGCCGGTGCGTTTTGGTGGCACTGGGCAGGGGAGACAGCGCACACGTCATCGTTCAAAGGTCCGATGATGGGTGTTTCCAGGGGAAAACCTGGCAACTCAGAAGCGTTGTGATCAATGGCGTGAACACGGCCATCTGCAGTGGCCAATATGATTTCCATTTTGCCATCGCCATCGATGTCGGCCACTTTGGGGCTGCTTTCACCCGATGCATCCAGATACAGCGGGAAGCCCTTCATCATGTCATCGTCTTGCCGCAAATGGAATGTTTTGCGGAACCGCCCGGTGACTTCGCCCACTGGGCTGGTGCCGGTGACTTGCAAGAGGATGACCGCGGTGTATTGCTCGGGGTAGCCGGTGACCTTGTCGTTGGCGCGTTCGACGAGCCCACCCAACGGACCGTCGGTGGTCAAATCCAACACAGCGAGTTCTTCGTCTTTAGAAGTTCCTTCGCCGCTGGCAAAGGTCACGAACGCATCTGCAGTTGGGGTTGGGCCTTCCGCAACACTCAGCGTCCATTTGAGGTCGGTCAGTCGCGGGGAACCCACGCTTCCAATCACAGCGAGCTGGTCTTGTCTGGAGGGGTCGATGGTTTGAAACCAACGGGGCCTCAAAATATCCGCCTCGGGAGGAATCAGCTGGTCACGTAGGCGCTCAAGAGAACGTCGCACATTGTTCCGGCCATATCCAAAATGCTGGTCCCAACCTTCGTTGGATGGAAAGCGCAAGGCGGCCAAGGCTTCTTCGTCGGTTTCCATCCCTGGGATGTCAATGTCATCTGCAGAGGCCACCATCACTTGATACAGTTCTTCGGCGGAGAGAGGTGCTTCGAAATAAGACGCTTCATCACCGGTGGCAGCGTCCTGCAGTTGCAGAAAGTAACTGTAGAGCAGGCCGGCTTGACCTGAGGTGTTGCCAGTGGCCTCTGAGGAACAACCGGTGCCAGGGGTGCTCAGCATCAAGTGGCCGCCATGGTTGCTGCAGTTGCCGTAGTTGAGGAAAGTGGCCGCATTTTCGTAGTCGCCATCGGTGTCCGCTACGATATTGTGCACGTAGAAAGTGTGGTCTGCATTTCCAGGGTAGTTGTGGTGGTAGGAATTTTCGTCGGCTGCGGAGGCGATGATGGCCGTGCCCTTGTTGTACGCATAGTTAATGGCGGATTGCGCGTAGGGTGTGTTGTTGACGGAACCCAGAGCTTCTTGCACCACTTTCGCTTCGTTGTCTGCGGCGTAAACCACCGCTTCTGCGAACTTGTTGGCATCCACCACAAAGCTGTCACCCACCCGAAGGTTGAGGACGGTGCATCGGGGGCAAATTCCAATCATGCCACGGCCATCGTGGGGCTCACCGGTGGAATCGTTGGCTTCGCCCGTGCCGTGTCCGTACTGGGTGTCATCGGAGGGGTCGTTGTCATTCCAAAAGAAATCCCAACCAGAGATGTCATCCATATAGCCATTGACGTCATCATCAATGCCGTCACTACAAGGGGTGCCATCTGTAAAGGTGCTCCAGATTAAATCTTGGGGGTCATGGTGACCGTTGGCATTCACATCGGTGATCCACGTGGCTTCATCGTAGTCTCGAATGTTGAAGAGGCCGTCGCCGTTTACATCAAATCCTGTGGCCAAGGGCTCTGCATTGAGGTCACCCCCTGGAGGAGGGCAAACCCGAAGTTCTTCTGGGTTAAGGTAGTGTTTGGTGGTGAGGTTTTTTTCGCCCCACTTAATGCCCGAATCCAAGACCGCCACTCTGACCCGTGGATCACCGGTGGAAAGGAGCCAAGCTTGATCGGCCGCCATACCGGAATGGAGGCCCGCTTGGCCTTCGCGCACACAGTCTTCTGAGGCTGTGCCGTCGTCGCATGCCACCTTTTCCCAGGCATCCATGTTGGCGCCGGAAGCGGTATCAGGGTGGGTTTCCTGGTCGGGTAAGAAGCCCCACAATTCCCACATGCGGGGAAACGAGCCGTCGCTGGGCCAGTTGTCACGGTTTTTTACAAAGTCGCGTAGTTGGGCGGGCGTGGCATCGGCCGGCGGTATTTTGGGCCAAATATCGATATCCACCTCTAAGGCCACATCATCGCTGCCCGGGGCAGACAGGGTGAGCGTTGCGGTGGCATCGTCCAGGCTGGTCAATGCTTGCTCATCAATGCGAAGAACCACCGTTTGGTTGCCGTTGCCTGAAGTAGCGTCCAACTGAGCCCAACTTTTATTGGCGCTCAGGGTCCAATCGCCCTCAGCGGTAATTTCCAGAGGGATGTCTTTGAGCTGGGCGCCCCGAATGAGGTTCAACTGGGGCAGGTTTTCGAATGCGCGGTTTTGGGGATTGGCTTTTTGTTGGAGGTCTAAAGCATGAGCGCTCGCGCCCGATCCCAATACAGTGAGAATACCGGCCAGAGAAAAGATAAACTGATGATTCATTAATGTCCCTTTTTGAATAATGAGGGGGGACTTTAGCGGCACAGAACGTTATTACAATCCCGTTATTGACCGATTTTAGGCGCGAAAACGCAAGTTAGGTGGCACGCGGTCTTTTTTTTTGACGTGTTTGGGCTATATTCCTTCTCATGTCTACAATGAAAACTATGGAAGTATACGAATCTTTTAGTGAAATTTCTGACTCCATGCGCGGTGCAGTGGTGGCCATCGGGTCTTTTGATGGGCTCCATCTGGGCCATAACGCGCTTTTTCAACGGGTGCACCAAATCGCCCAGCAAGAAAAATGCATCACCGGCGTAGTGACCTTTGATCCGCACCCTGTGAAGGTGCTGGCTCCCACATTGGCGCCGCCCACCATCCTCAGTCGCTCCGATAAAATCGCTGGCATTGCCCAAAAAGGGTTCGACTATTTGCTCATGCAAGCTTTCACCCCTGACTTTGCGCAAATGGCCCCTGAAGATTTCGCCACCGAGGTGCTGAAAGATGCCATGGGGGTGCGTGCTGTGGTGGTGGGGTATGACTTTTCTTTTGGTAGAAAAGCTGCAGGGAAAGCTAAAGATCTTAAAGTGTGGCTTGAGCCGCATGGGGTGTCGGTTCACATCATCACCGCCCAAAGTCTTGATGGTTTGGTCATGTCCTCTACCAAAATCCGAGCGTTCATTTTAGAAGGCAACGTTCATGGGGCTTGTACCCTGTTGGGGCGCCCCTTTCGGTTGAGCGGTCCTGTCGTTTCCGGTGATCAGAGGGGACGCAGCATCGGTACCCGCACCGCCAATGTTCAACCCGAGCAAGAGCTCATTCCCAAACGGGGGGTGTATGCCGCCCACGCCATCATCGATGGAAAGCGTTTGCCAGCGGTGATCAATGTAGGCTTAAGGCCTACATTTGAGGGAGAAGGGGTCCGCGTTGAGGCCCATTTGCTCGATTTCGATGCCGATTTGTATGGTTCTGAACTGGTGTTGGAGTTCGTTGAGCGCATTCGACCAGAACGAAAATTTCCATCCAAAGAGGCGCTGGTGGCTCAGATTCAAAAAGATATCGCTGAAACAAAAAAAATCCTTGAGAAATAGGGCTCTTATTTGGATTCAGTGCATTCGCTGAGTTAAACTCTCACTGTTGCAGGGTCGCGATCGAGGCCCCTTCAATAAAGTGAGGTTGTAGATGGCAGGACGTTTGGGCGAACTCCTCGTTCGAGAAAACATGATTTCCCTGGTGGAGCTGCAAGAGGCGCAAACGGCCCAAAAGCAAGAGGGCGGTCGTTTGGGCTACCACTTGATCAAACTGGGCTTTATCGAAGAAGCCGACCTGACTCAGTTCTTGGCAAAGCAGTATGGCGTTCCGGCCATCAACCTGAGCGATTTTGAAATTGACAGTGACATCATCAAACTCATCCCCAAAGAGGTGGCAGAAAAACACCAAGTGATTCCAGTGAACCGTGCGGGAGCCTCATTGATTGTGGCCATCGCCGACCCCTCTAATATTTTCGCCATCGATGAGGTGAAGTTTATCACGGGTTACAACATTGAAGTGGTGGTGGCCGCTGAAGTTTCCATTAGAGACGCCATCGAAAAGTATTACATCGTGGTGGAGGCAGAGGACCAAGAAGACGCCCTGGGTGGCATGGACTTTGACTCCATTATGGATGACTTTGCTGAAGAAGACATCGAGGTCACCGAACTGGAAGATTTGGGGGGCGGTATCGATTTGGCCAAAGCGGCCGAAGATGCGCCAGTGGTGAAACTGTGTAACTTGATTTTGGTGGATGCCATTAAAAAAGGGGCCAGTGATATCCATATTGAACCTTACGAAAAAGAATTCAGGGTTCGGTACCGTATTGATGGCTCTTTGTATGAGGTGATGCGCCCGCCGGTGAAACTGAAAAACGCCATTGCTTCCCGTGTGAAGATTATGTCGAGTTTGGACATTGCGGAACGTCGCCTGCCTCAGGATGGCCGGATTAAGCTCCGCATCGGTAAAGGCCAAGAGATGGATTACCGTGTATCCGTGTGTCCTACGCTGTACGGTGAAAAAATCGTTTTGCGACTGCTCGATAAAAGTAACCTGCAGCTGGATATGACCAAGCTTGGCCTCGATGAGGATCAGCTGGTGGTGTGGAAAGAAGCGATTCTCAAACCCTTCGGCATGTGCTTGGTGACCGGCCCCACGGGTTCGGGGAAAACCACCACGTTGTACTCCGCGCTCTCTTCACTCAACACCCCAGAGGTGAACATCTCTACGGCTGAAGACCCAGTTGAATTTAACTTTGCAGGAATTAATCAGGTACAGCAGCATGACGACATTGGTTTGAACTTCGCGGCCACGCTGCGTTCGTTTCTGCGACAAGATCCTGACATCATCATGGTGGGGGAGATTCGTGACTTTGAAACGGCAGAGATTGCGGTGAAGGCTGCGTTGACCGGTCACTTGGTGTTGTCCACGCTCCACACCAACGATGTGCCTTCCACGGTCACCCGTATGCTTAACATGGGCATCGAACCGTTCTTGGTGACGGCGGCGGTGAATGTGATCGTGGCACAGCGTTTGGGTCGGCGTGTTTGCCAAGGGTGCCGAGAACCTATCGATTTACCTCGTGATGCTTTGTTACGGGCGCAAGTCCCGGAAGATAAAATCGGTACCTTTCAAGCATTCAAGGGTTCGGGCTGCGAAGCGTGTAATGGTACGGGTTTTAAAGGCCGGATCGCTTTTTTCGAAGTGTTAAAAATGTACGAGCCATTGAAAGATTTTATTTTGAATGGGGCATCCACTGGGGAGCTCAAACAGGAAGCGATGAAGTTGGGATTTAAAACCCTTCGCCAAAGTGCCGTTTCCCATCTACTTGAAGGGGTGACCACGATCGAAGAGGTGACCCGAGTAACGGTTAATGACGAATAACCGTCCAAATAAGGTTATTTGAACATTATGGTACAACTTATCGATTTGCTGAAGGCCATGATCAATGTGAATGCATCTGATTTGCATTTAACCGTGGGTGTACCGCCACAACTACGCGTCAACGGCACTTTACGTCCAGTGCAATCGCCTGCTTTAACCAATGACGAGATCAAGACACTTTCCTATTCCATCTTAAACGAAAAACAGAAAGCTGAGTTTGAAGAACGGCAAGAGCTGGACCTCAGTTTTGGTCTCGAGGACGTGGCTCGCTTTCGGGTAAACCTCTTTTTTCAGCGAGACAGTGTGGCCGCGGCCATTCGTCGCATTCCATTTGTGGTGCCCAGCTTTGCGCAGTTGGGTTTACCGGCCGTGGTGGCTGATTTGGCGAAAAAACCGCGCGGCTTATTATTGGTCACCGGACCGACGGGCTCAGGGAAGTCCACCACCTTGGCGAGTATTGTTGATAAAATTAACCGTGAAACTGAAGGTCACATTCTCACCATTGAAGACCCCATTGAATACATTCATCCCAATAAAAAAGGCATCGTGAATCAAAGAGAAGTGGGTAAGGACACGCGATCCTTCAAGGATGCTTTACGTTATGTCTTGCGACAAGATCCGGATGTGGTGCTGATCGGTGAAATGAGAGATCTTGAAACCATCGAGGCGGCTATGACGCTCGCGGAGACCGGGCATTTGTGTTTGGCCACCCTCCACACCAATGGCGCGGTCCAAACCTTAAACCGCATTATCGACGTTTTTCCCGCCAACCATCAAGCGCGAGTGCGTACCATTTTGAGTTTTGTGCTGGTTGGGGTGATCAGTCAAAACCTACTGCCCGTGGATGAGGGTCATGGTCGATCATTGGCTTTGGAGGTTTTGGTGCCACATTCTGGGATTCGCAGTCTGATTCGGGATGATAAGCTGCACCAGATTTATGCAGCCATGCAGATGGGTCAGAGCCAGTCCGGGAACCTGACGCTCAACCAAAGTTTGATGTCTTTGGTGAAACAGGAGAAAATCACGGCTGACACCGCTTTGGTGAAATCCTTAGAAGAAGAAGAACTAAGGAACATGCTGAAGCAAAGCGGCTATGTGTTTGGGCAAACCGATCACGTTAAAAATAGGGGCTAAAGCGTGATTTAATGCTGGGATAGATGTTATAAATCTTCACGGCGGGTACGAAACAGGCAAAAGGGAAACAGATGGCCACATTCCTATGGACAGCGAAAACCAAGACTGGAGACACCATCAAAGGTGAGATGGATGGTCCCAGTAAAGAGGCGGTTGAACAAAAACTGTCCTCTCAAGGCCTGAACGTCACCAACGTTAAAAACAAGCCCAAAGAATTTTACATAAAAATGCCTGGCTCCAGTGGGGTCACGCCAAAAGACCTCATGATTTTTACCCGGCAGCTGTCCACCATGATCGATGCCGGTTTGCCATTGGTCCAAGGACTCGAAATTTTGGGTGCTCAGCAAGAGAACTACTGGTTTAAACAAGTTTTGGTGAACGTCAAAGAAGACGTAGAGTCAGGAAAGACCTTTGCTGAGGCGCTGAGGAAACACAACAAAGTGTTTGACCCCTTGTTCGTCAACTTGGTGGCTGCCGGCGAGGTGGGTGGGATTTTAGACACCATTATGGCGCGTTTGGCCGGTGCCATCGAAAAGCAGGTGGCACTTCGCAAGCAAGTGAAAGGCGCGTTGGTATATCCCCTCGCTATTATGGGCGTGGCCATGATGGCGGTTGCTGTACTTTTGATTTGGGTGGTTCCAGTTTTTGAGCAAATGTTTGCGGATTTTGGTGGTAGCCTACCTGCGCCCACACAGTTCGTTATCGATTTGTCTGAAGGGGCCCAGAAAAATTGGTGGATGGCGGTGTTAGGGGCCATAGCGCTAGGCACCTTATTCAATGCCATCCGATCCAACCCTAAAGGCAAAAGAGCCTTGGACCGGTTCTTTTACCATGCCCCGATCATGGGTGAAATCATTCGAAAAGTGGCGGTGGCTCGGTTCACCCGGACCATGGGCACCATGTTGTCTTCCGGCGTGCCCATCATGGACAGCTTGGAAATCGTTGCCCAAGCCTCAGGGAATGCCGTGGTCTCGGACGGCATTCTCTATACGCGTGAAAAGGTGAGTGAGGGGAGAAACATGTCGGAGCCCCTTGGGCACTTATCCGCTTTCCCACCCATGGTGGTGAATATGGTGGCCATTGGTGAGAATACTGGCGCGCTCGATACCATGTTAAACAAAATTGCTGATTTTTACGAAGAGGAAGTGGACGCCTCGGTCAGTGGGCTCACCTCTATGCTCGAGCCGCTCATCATGGTGTTTTTGGCCATTGTGGTGGGTGGATTTTTGATCGCGATGTATTTGCCGATTTTTACCATCGCAGGTAACATCCAATAGCAACGCATTTCTTTTCGAACGGTGGGTATTGATGTCATTTGTGGCCCAGGAGCCGAGAGCCGATACAGACCCTGGCAGCTTGGCCGTTTTACCAACGCGCACTGAGTTTCAAAAACTCACGGAGCGAAGGTCGGAACAGAATGCGCTGGTGAACCGTCTCACGTGGTTATTGGCGTTCCGTGTGGTCTTATACACCTTGATGATGATCGTGGTCCTGGTGGTCGCACTCAAAACCCAGGGATTGGTATCAGAACGCTGGGGACGGTCCCTCTACTTTATCTGCTTTTTGGCGTATGTGGGAATCCTCGTTGGTTCGGCTTGGTTGCGTTGGCGAGGACAAAGCCATTTAGGGTCACACATTCACTCCCAACTGGTATTCGACATCATGCTGTCCACGGCTTTGATCATTGCCACCGGTGGTGTCGACTCTGGTTTCCTCTTTCTTTATTCCCTCCTGGTTCTCAGCGCCACCTTACTCTTAACGCGTCGGGGGACGATACTTTACGCCCTGTTGGTGACGCTCACTTATTTGCTCGTGGCCGTCTGGCAGTATTCGGGTATGCTGGTGCCTTTTGGCGAAGACCGAGCATTGAGTGAAAAAGAGCTTATGTGGGGATTCACCACGCATACGGGCGGGGTTTGGGTCATCACCTTTTTGGCTATTTTTCTGGGTGACCAATTGCGCAGCTCTCGCGAGGCCATCCGCGAGATTCGCGTGCAGTTCAAGCTGCTCGAACGTATGGCAGGCATCATGCTGCAGTCCTTGCCGGCCGGCGTGCTCACCATCAACACCGATGGCATCATCGTTTTTTCGAACACCATCGCGAATGTTCTTTTGACCGGCAGCCGGCACACGCTGGCTGGCGAACCGATCTTAAGGGTGATGCCCAAACTGGCAGATTGTCTCAAGGGTCAGTCACCGCGCCAACAATTTGAGTTGCGGCTGGGCAATGACAACGACCCCATTTTCATTGGCGGCAATATCGCACCTCTTGAAGGGATTCGGGGGATGACGGGGAAGGTGATCACATTCGAAAACCTCACAGAATTGCGGTCGCTGCAAGAGGAAATGAAACACCATGACCGATTGGCTACTCTGGGGCGGTTTTCTGCGGGGCTGGCCCACGAGATTAGAAATCCGTTGGCGGCCATGTCAGGTTGCCTCGAGCTTCTGGCGCAAGACCCCACGCTGCAAGAACGGGGTGAAAATGCAAGGATGATTCAAATTATCCAACGGGAGTCAAACCGTCTCTCTTCATTGGTGAAAGATTTTCTCAACTATGCGCGTCCCAAGCCCCCACACCTGGACTTGGTGCGACTGGGCGAATTGGTGGAACGCACTGTAGAAACCATTCGAACGGGCCTCGAGCCCAGCGCGAAGATTCAAATTACCGTCACCGAGGATATACCCGCCTTCGTCGATCCCCATCACATGGAGCAGGTGATTTGGAACTTAATCCGGAACGCACTGGAGGCCCTGGACAGCGTTCCCGATCAAGAGGCACCTGGCGTGTGGATCTGGGTGGGGCGAGACCGGGGCAAGGCCTTATTGCGCATTGAAGACAATGGGCCGGGCATCCCCAACGAAAACCGAGGTAAAATTTTTGAGCCCTTTTACACCACCAAAAGCAGTGGCACCGGATTGGGCATGGCTTGGGTATACCAAATCATTCGTGCTCAAAACGGGACCATCCAAGTGCGACAGAGTAAATACGGTGGTGCCGCCGTATGGCTGCGGGTTCCCTTGGCCGACGGCATGATCACAGAATCTCAGATTGAGGCCACAGAAGCGGCACAGCAAGCCATGGCCAGCATCAAGGAAGTTTAAGGAGCCTGCATTGGTAAATATTCTCGTCATAGATGATGAACCTTCCATCAGAGAGTTCCTTGATATTTTTCTCCGCCGAGAAGGTTATAACCCGACTTTGGTAGAAGATGCGGTGAGCGGTATCGCCAAATTGGGGGAGAAAACTTTCGATATCGTTCTTACCGATTTGAGAATGCCTCGAGGGTCGGGCATGGACGTCTTACGATGGGTGAAAGATAACAACTCATCTACTTTGGTACTAATGATGACGGCCTTTGCCACCACGGAAAACGCCTTAGAGGCCATGAAGGGTGGGGCCTACGATTACATCATCAAGCCATTTAAAGTCGACGAACTCAAATTAGTGATTGCACGTGCAATCAAACGCATCAACCTGGAAAACGAAAACACAAAACTGCGGCACCAACTTGAGACGCGTACCGCAAGGCAGCGACTCATCGGCAGTGCGCCTGCTCTCAAGGATGTGCTCGATATTGTGGAACGCGTGGCCCCTACCAACTCAACCGTTTTGATCACCGGCGAAAGTGGCACGGGCAAAGAAATGGTGGCACGGGCCATCCATTCGCGTGGGTTGCGGGCGGCGGACCCTTTCGTCCCCATCAACTGCGGTGCCATTCCTGAAAACCTCATCGAAAGCGAATTGTTTGGCCATGTGAAAGGTGCCTTTACCGGCGCCAACCAAGACAAAGAGGGATTGTTGACTGCGGCTGAAACGGGCACTGTTTTTTTAGATGAGATTGCCGAACTGCCCATGCTCATGCAGGTTAAATTACTTCGGGTGCTGCAAGAAAAACAGGTGCGCCCCGTGGGCGCGAATCACGACACACAAATCCATTGCCGTTTCTTAGCGGCCACGAATAGAGACCTTGAAGAAGAGGTGAAAGAGGGACGCTTTCGTGAAGATCTGTTCTTCCGTTTAAATATCATTCCCATCCATCTGCCTCCCCTAAGGGACCGCAAACAAGACATCCCCCTGTTGGCCGAATCGTTTCTCGTTAAATATTGCGAAGAGCAGAACCGAAACATGCATGGCATCCACGATGAAGCCATGGCCCAATTGGTTGCATGGCATTGGCCGGGGAATGTGCGGGAGTTAGAAAACACCGTAGAACGTGCTGTGACTTTGGGACAGGGAACCGCACTCTCTTTGAAAGATTTGCCCCAAAGGGTGCGTGACGTTGAGCGTTCGAACTCCTTTTCTGCTAATTTTGAGGTGCAAGAGATTCCCGAACAAGGCATTCCCATGGAAGACTGGCTGGAAGCTTATGAATCTCACCTTTTAACTTTGGCTTTGGAAAAAACCAATGGCAAAAAGAAAGAAGCGGCCAAGTTGTTGGGGCTCAGTTTTCGGTCGTTTCGTTATCGGGTCGCCAAGCTCGGCATTCAAAACGGTTTGGACGACGAAACGTAAATGGTTTCGAGTTGATGGAGCATGCCGGCGAGCGTGAACTCGGATGGAAGCGCATTGGGCACGTGGGTGCCCGAACCCTTTATCTCTCCAACAATGGTTTCGGCAAAATATTCAGCCGAGGCATCCGCTGCCAGCGGGAAAAAGCGTTGTGCCCATTGTCGAAGATCACGGGCCCAACCATTGTCCCGCACGAAAGTCGGAAGACCCACACAGAGTGCCTCTAAAACTGAACAGGGGAGTCCTTCAAACCGGCTGGCCAATACAAATCCTTGGCTGAGATGCAAATAAGGACGAACGTCTGAAACAAAGCCTGGTGCAAAAAGATGCTTTTCTATGCCCAACGATTGCGCTTTTTGTTTCATATCGCTGAGCAGCGGGCCGTCCCCTAAGAAAATCATTTTAAACTTGGGATTCATTTTTACCAATTCCGCCAGAATCATCACGTGAAACAACGGGTCTTTTTGCGGTTTGGCATTGGCAACACTCACCACCAACAAGTCATCCGGGTTGAAGCCCATTTCTTGGAGGTGATGAAACCGCTCCGTTTCGTCTAATGGTTGTTGAATCGCACTGGGGTCGACGCCCGCTCTTAAAATATGTGATTGTGCGGAGGGGGCCAACCTTAATTGTTCGGCTCGTTGCTGGTCCTGCTCGCTCACGAAAAGTAAATGGTGGGTGCGCGCGCCGGCCATTCGTTCTAATTGGATGGGTACCCATTGGGTTGCCGGCGTGAAAGCGGGGAAGCCAAACCCGTGAACGGTGTGACATACTTTCTGTCCTGGGTGGGAGCCAGCGGCCAATCGGCCTAGAATGCCAGCTTTACTGCTGTGGGTGTGAACAACCAAGTCATCGTGTTTGTTGCGAAGTTGCTGCATTATTTTTTGCAACTGCAAGGCGCATTGTATGTCCCTGGGAATGGAAATGGCACGTTGCAATGCGGGGACTCTGATCAGTTTGGCTCCCATGTACTCCCTCGCTAATGGCGTGAGAGGACCATCCTCACCGTAGATCAAGAAAGTGGGGCGGCCTTGGGCGGCAAAATGTTGAACTGTGGATAAACATATTTTCTGCGCACCGCCCAGTTCCATGGAAGTGATGATATGCACCAGGGCGCCCATGGCTCAGGATTGTTCTTTCTGGGCAGAGGGCGCTGGGAATTTTAAAAGCATGATGAACAGCAATAAAAATCCGAAACTAAGAATCCCCAGACAGAGCCAAAGTGCCGATTGGGGCGTAGCCAAAGACAGCGTTATACCACCCGCAGCAAAAATGGCACCGGCCACACCAGCAGCGAGTGCGATTTGATTGGGCGTCCACCCCGCACCCCGCAGACGGACGGCAAAATGGTCGGTCGAACCATGATAGATGGTTTTGCCCGTGGCCAGTCGTGCAATGATAACCAGGGCCAAATCAAACAAGGGAATGGCAAGCAAGGATAAGGGCGCGATGAATGCTGCCATTTGATTTGCTTGACTGTACTGGCCGGCCACAAAGAGTCCCCCAAGAATGGTACCGAGCATCATTGAACCCGTGTCGCCCAAATACATACGGGCCGGAGCTTTGTTGTACTTTAGGAATCCTAAGCAGCCCCCGAGGAGACAAAAGGCAACAGTGGCAGCTTGGTGATCACCGGATAAAGTGGCCAAGACGCCCACGCTCAAAGCGCCAATGATACCGGCTGTGGTTGCTAATCCATCAGAGACGTCCACTATATTGAAAGCATTCATACAGGTGACCAACCAAAGGATGGTCGCGGTTTCATTGATCGGGTAGGGGACACCTGCCAAATTAAGTTGAAGACCGGAT
Organism: Myxococcales bacterium; assembly: GCA_002721815.1. GTDB lineage: Bacteria > Myxococcota > UBA727 > UBA727. The sequence goes on along the minus strand of PBLQ01000053.1, from coordinate 36,402 downwards.
TTAACCAGAATTAGTGCGGCGAGAATTTGGCCAAGCAATTTGTCTCGTGGAATCAGCGTGCCCAAATCATCGATTAAGCCCACCGCCACCACCAAACTGGAGGCCAGTAAAAGTCCCAAAACCCGGGCGTCGAATTCGGTGGTCACTGCTAATCCAAGGACAAAGCCGATGAAGATGACCAAACCACCCAAATAGGCCACTGGCTTTTCTTGTTGCTTCAGTGGGTGGTCCGGGGAATCCACAATGCCGTAGCGCTCCGCTGCAGCGATGATGCCGGGCGCGAGATATAGAGCGATGGCCCAGGCGACCACGCAGCTTAAGCCTATCCTAAAAATATCTGACCAGAAGGGGTCCATATGAATCCTTTAACTGGGTTTAGCCTAACACGTCTTCATAGCATTGCGTAACTTCTCGCCCAATGACTTGGGGCATGAAGGCTTCGCGGGCAGTCTCGGCCCATTTTTGCCACTGGGGGATGGTTTTGGGACCAGCAAAAACCCGTTGGATTTCTTGTGCCAAGTCTTGGCCGGTTTGAATGTTGACGCTTGGAATGGGGGACGCTTCGAGGAGCGCCACCAAGCCACCCACTGCATTGGCGATGATGGGGGTACCAGTGGCAATGGATTCTAAGGCCACCAAGGGAAGGCCTTCGGTGGCCGAGGGCAGGAGGACCACATCAGATTGGGCCATCACCGCGGTGGGGAGGCCCACGAGGCCATGAAACCGGACGCGGTCACTGATGTTACGGTCACTGGCTCGGCGCCGCAGCGATTCAGCGGCAGGGCCGTCGCCCACCACATCTAAAGAGAACGATGGGTCCAAAAAGGATAGGGCATCCAACGCCATTGAAAATTGTTTTTCGGGGGAGAGTCGGCCTAAAACAAGCAACCGTTTGTCCTGAGGGTTGGTTGTTTTTGGGGAACAACGAAAAAAATCTTCATGGACGGCATTTCCAATCACCGTGTGGGCACTGATGGCGCCTGCGCTGATAAAACTTTCTCCCACAACCTCTGTGACAGCGATGGCCTGGTCCAACCGCTTGTAGATCCGCTGGGCCAGCGCTTGCCGTGCCTTTCGTTGGGTGTGGAAATCATAGGTGCTGTGAAGGGTACAAACCCAAGGACATCCCAATAAGTCCTTTAAAAACCAAGCCACGCAGTCCGCGTACAAAAGATGGGAATGGAGCAGAAGTCGCGGGTTTTGTTTGTAGCGATCGCGCAAGGTCTTTATGAGCCATGGCGACGACATGGCATTGTGCACCGGTATGCCGTGGTCTTCAAAACGATGTCGAAGTTTGGATGCCGCAGATTTGAGATAAAAAACCTCAGGATGCCAGCCTTGTTTTTTTTGTTCCTTCACCAAATGCAACAAGGCATGTTCGGCGCCCCCCGGGTCAAGGCCAACGATGAGGTGAATGATTTGTCCTTTGGATGCTGTCATTCGGGGTCCTCTGTTTTTTTGCCATAGGGCCGTTCCAAATTGTCATCAAGCCAAGCGCCAATTTTTCGCCGGATGCTGCGGCGCAATTCAAAGGCCTTCGATTGGGCCGATTTGGGTAAATGGCTGGCCACAAGAAGGGGCAAAACATCAAGCGATTTTTTTCCGCCCATGCGTATGGCCTTACGGGTGGCTTCTCTCGCGTATTTTTCGTCCCCAAACGCCAAGGCCCGTTTCGCATTATCGATCAGAATCATTTGGTACGCTTGTTGTTTTTCTTCTTCGGGAGCGTCTTCAACGCGCAAAAGCCCCCAGACTTCGGCTTCCTGAAAGGCGCCGTCTCGCAATGCCGAACCGCGACGCGACCGGATGCGGTAGGCGGGGGCATTGGCAACCATCAAACCATTGTGATTGACCATGCGTTGCCAAAGGTCCCAATCCTCTCCAATGCGAACTTTTTCATTGTATCCCCCGGCTTCCAAAAAGGCGGTGCGGCGAAACGCAAAGCCCGCGCCACCTGCCATGACGTTGCGTTGTTTGAGGCCGCCAGGGGTCCAGTCGTTCACTTCGGGCGCCCTGGTGAAAAGCCGGTTTCCTTCTTCATCCATATAGGTGTACTTGCCGCACATGACACCCACATCTGAATGACGGGCGAATATGCCTGCGACGCGTGCGACCCAGTCAGGTTCAAGGACATCATCGCCATCGAGCAATACGATGATGTCACTGGTCATCACTCCGATGCCCTTGTTCCTCGCGCCAGAGGCCCATCGTCCTGGGCCCGGGATGCATTGCGTGACCACCCCTGAAGCAGTGGCAATATCGCCCGAGCGGTCGGTGGAACCGTCGTCGATGAACATCACTTCGTCGGGCACGTAACTTTGTCGGGATAAACTCTCGAGGGCTTCGGGCAGAAAAGCTTCGATGTTTTTTCCAGGAATGCAGACCCCGATGCTTGGGTAAAAAGAGGGGTCAATGGAGGTTTGGAAAGGATGCCCCACCTTCGCCTCGAGTTCGGCGTGTTCAAGGGATTCTTGTGGTAGCCAAATGGTACCCAGGCTTTCTGAGAATCTGTAATGAGCCGTGCTTCCGGCCTTGCCTTGCGCAGGGATGATGGTGCTCAGGTCATGACTTGTAAGCAAGTGGGTGCGAAAGCAATGGGTGCCCCACGCGAGTGTCTTGATGTGTCGTTGTGCCAAAGGGCTCTCAAGTGGGTTGATGTTGGCCGAAGTCAGGAGCCCGTTTTCGTCAGCGAGCCGCAGGTTAGACAGAGCCAAAGGAACCGCAGTGTTTCGAGCCAAATAATCCAGCTGGTTTTGAAAACGGTTCCCATGACTGATGGCCCCCGGCAGCTGGACACCGACCCAGGTGCCAGACAGGTGTGGCGCAAGGGCTTTCCACCAGGCTTCGGAAAAAAGCATTGTTTGGGGCGGCAGACGAACGGTGGACACTTGCTGACTTGAAAAGTGTAAGCCGGTCTGGACGAGACGATCTTCAGGGCCTTGCCCCACCAAGACAATCCGAGACACTGGGTAGTCTTGGCGACGTAAAGAACGAATGGCGTGCGCGACTTGACCTAAACTGTGCCCCATGACGGGCAGGACCACCTCTAGGGGGCCATGAGTCGGTTGATTGGATGCATTGCCCTTCATGAAATTTATTTCCCGTTGTGTTTCAAAGGGGTCTTGGCCAAAGCGCGTTTGGCTAATTTTTGGAAAGGGCGTAAGCATGGGTAGATGAACCCGCGTTTAGAAAGATGAAGGCTGTTTTTTGAGGTGAGTGACATGCCATGTTTCAGCCGCACCATGAGGTCCTCTCTGGCGGTGGCATCTTGATTGTTGACCGTTTTGGCACCGTCATGAATGCGAACACGGGAAAGAATCTCATTTTTCATCACGTGGATGGGGCCGTGTTTGGCCAGTTGCAACCACAGGTCCACATCCATGGCGTAGTTCAGATTGAGGTTGATGCCCGCCACCAGATTGTAGATGTCTCTTCGGAAAAACGTCGAGGGCTGTGGGATGTTTTGCAGATGACCGAGCAGAGACGAAAGTTCCCCGTTTGGAAGCGCTTTGGTGGAGCCGATAATTTCGTTTTCACCGTTGATGACCAAAGCGGCACCACTCACGGCCACCCAGGCGTCACTGGTGCTGAAGGCCCGGTGGACTTTAGCGAGCGCATCGGGTTCTAAGAGGTCGTCAGCATTGAGCCATGCGAGATACCGGCCGTGAGCCCTTTCAAACCCTTTGATGAGCGCTTCACTTTGGCTGCTGTCCTTGCCAGACACTATTTCGTATCCATAATCTTGGTTGTCTTCGAGCCACCGTAAGGTGCCATCGGTGGAACCCCCATCCATGATGATGTGTTGGACCACCACCCCCTCGCTGGCTTCGGCCACCGAGCGGACAGCTTGGGGCAGGTAGGGCATCCCATTTAATACCGGTGTGATGATGGAAAACATGGCGTCCTTTTGGATTGGGTTAATCTCGGAAAATCTTCTTGCGCAGTTTACTCCACGACAGTTTAAAGCCATCCCTGCCCGAAAAGGAAGGGTGGTCTTTTTCAAGAAGGGCGAGATACCGTTGCTCGGTCATTTTCTCTAGATGATCGCCTTGAGCCTCGTAGAAAAAACCATCTTCAGTGGGCAAAGCCAAATTCATGGCATCTGGGCGCAAAAGATGCTCGTAGCGCGCGTGGTATTGCGTGGCGCTTTTGGCTGAAATGCATCGTTTGCCTTTCAAGAAAGACAAGGGTTTGATGCCGTAAAAATCCGCCTCCATTGGCGAGGTTAAATCAGGGAAAGCACGCTGGATCGTTGCAGGCGTGGGCTCAAAGAAAGCATCGTAGACAGCACCGGAATCTGCCAATGCACACAATTGGTAAAGCGGGTTGTTCAAAGCCACATCAGCCTGGAGCAAGTGGGGCAGCGCAGAGTGATTTTTTCCACCGTCACCCATGTTGGTGGTGAACGACGTGCGTGGCACCACGCTGTACCAATCTTTTGTGGCGAGAAAGTGAATGTGATCTTTTTTCCAGGAGTTCGGCCAGTGGGGAATGTCTGCTGGAATATTGTGAGGGGCAGTAGGAATATCGCTTTCTAAAAACGCTTTAAAAGGGGCCCATACTTCTGACCACCAGATTTGCCCCCAGGAAGAGGACGTTTGTACGAAGAAAACATCATGGCCATCCGCGATGGGGACAAAAGGCCTTCGCGCATGTTCATTGTAGCGAAAGCCATACAGGGAAATGGCGCCGATATTTTCTTGTCCATGATAACCGTCGAACAACTGCTGGGCTGCCTCATAAAAAACGGGGCTTACCCACAGATCGTCTTCCAGCAAAATAATCCCCTGATGCTTTGCGGTGAGCTCACCACACCGCAGAATGTTGTCCCGCAATCCCAAGGGTTGGTCTGTCTCCAAAACCGTTTTTGGCCCGTGAGGCCATGGAAAGGCCCGTGCCATTTGCAACACATCCGCATTGCATTGGCCGGGTGTTTCGGCGTCTATGGCCAAATAGAGTGGGACCTCGATTTGAGTGGGATATCGAGCCTGTTGCAAGGAGCCCAAGAGCCTTTTTAAGGCCTGAGGGCGGTTGAAGGCAGGAATGACGATGGCCAGAGCATTGTGTTGCATAAAAAACTGAACTTTTCCCTTTTCCCGTACTATCTTATAACATCACGGCTAAGCCCGAATGGCAACTTTGAAACCATACGCATTTTGATACCAGACATATGGGTATATCGCACATATATCCATGATTTTACGGCAACTTTAAGGTCTATGGGCCATACGGTCACAGTGGACTCAGCCTCTTTTTGGCGTGGGCCGGCCGAGGAAGACTTGCTTTTATGGATGTGGCCCGAAGGCTTTTTTCGGCATTCATTGGGGGGACGCTTGGGCCATCTCACCCTCAAACAGCGGGAGTCATTTGAATCCATGCTGAGCCAATGGAAGGCGAAAGTGCCAGTGATGGGCGTGTTACACAATTTTATGCCCCGCTGCGTTCTGGGCAACGCGGGTCGGCATTGGATCGCGCTGTACCGACACTTGGTCCAACATTCCGATGGTGTGATTCACTTGGGACAATTTTCGTTGGATAATTGGACTGAGCGCTTTGGGTTAGAAGAGCAACAACCGGCGGCATTTCGGGTGAGTCACGGTTTGTTTGAACAGTTGTTAACCTTCCAACATGCGGAACAAATCTTGCCTTTGAAGCGAGATGGGGTGCCCCGTATTTTCATTCCGGGTGACTTAAGGACCAAGGCCGAAGTCAATATGGTTCTTGACGCCATTGCTTACCACCAGGGCCATGTGCAGTGGGTTTTAGCTGGCGGCGAGACATTCAATGGGCGCCGCAAACCCACCTATTGGCGACTCAATAAACTCAGCAAGTCTCATGAAGTGTTCTGTTACCAGCGACGGTTGAGCGACCATGAATTGGTTGGAGAAGTGTTGGCCGCGGACTGTGTGGTGGTGCCAAGAACCCGTGGTCTCAATTCGGGCATCCCGTTTTTGGCAGCAACTTTTGGGAAGCCGGTAGCCATGCCTCGGTGCGGCAACCAAGCCGAGCATGCTGGGGAAGTGGGTGGCACCTTGTTCGAACCTGACAAAGGGGGGCCAGGGCTATCTCAAGGGGTTGTAGAAGCTTTGGCGCACGGACCCGTTCACAAACACGGCGTACCCTCTTGGCAAGTGATGGGTACTGCCATTGATGGTTTTTTGACTAAGATTTGCCAAACTTACTAAGGCGCGAAAAGAGTTGCAGTCCTTTTTCAGCCGCCCAACTTGCAAACTGGGGTTCGTGCCGGAGAAGGTGGGAACCCAGTTGTAAAGCATCTTTACGGCCACCGTCGTCAAAACACAGGGCAAGGGTTTCCCAAAGAACTTCATTGCGAATGCGGGCCGTTTTTTGTTGGGGGTGCATTTGAACTTCACACACCGGCGTAGAAAAACATTTGGCGGAGTGATGGTGGAGCAAGCGCAGCCACAGGTCATAGTCCATGGCGTGGAGGACATCGGGATTCACACCCATCACCGCTTCGTAGGCTGGCCTAGAAATCATGGTTGCAGGTTGAAGAAAATATTGTTGGGGCCACAGCCGCACCGTGGGCCATCGTATCTCATCGCGAAGGACAAGTCGTCGGCGACCATCACCAGAAATCTGCCACCCGGCACCAATGTAAAGCGCGTGTCTGGGTTCACGTTTGATCATGCGTGCAAAGGTTGACAGGGCCCCGGGTAGGAGACGGTCATCGCTGTTGAGCCATAGAAGGTGGGTGGCTTCGGGAATTTGGTGGAAACCAGCGGCGATGGCGTGGGTTTGACCTCCATCAGGTCCTATGCGTACGTTTTTTGCTTGTTCTTCGTATTCACGGATGACTTCAATGGAGTTGTCGGTAGACCCGCCGTCCATGATGACCAGGGACCGATGGGGCCAGTCCTGCTCGATGACCGACTTGAGGGCTTCCTCTAAAAATGACCCCTGGTTCAGATTGGGAATGACGATGCCAAAATGAATGTTGCCAGGGTCAGGCAGCAGATGCTCGCCGGTGTGGGTTGCTGAAACGCTCCATTTTTCTTGGGACTTCTTTCTTGCCTCATCACCGAGTATATCCACCGTATGGGTGAGAGCACTTTGTTGGTGCTGGGTGAAAGGGTTGCCTTCTAAGCGTCTGTCATTGTTCTCTGCAATAAATTGTGTCAGCGCTTCTGGCCCTTCAATGCGTGTACTGCCTGGGAAATGGGTGTCTCCGTGAAGGCCGGTCATGGCTGGGTCCCAAAGGATGGCGGTGGGGAGCCCCATGACACCCGCGATATAGCCTACAGAGGATGAAGCGGTGATCACCCCTTGAACGTGGGTCATTTGCTCGCCCAACGGGGTTTGTTTGTCGGTGAAACGTGGCGCCACGGTCCAATGTTCGAATAGTTTTTTGATGGCGGTTTTGTCGCTCTCAGTGTCTTGAGGGTGAAACCGAACCGTTAATTGGGTGTCAGATGGCAACTGGCTTTGGGCCACCCATTTGGCAGCGGTGTGAAAATGGGTTTGTCCCCAAAGCGCGGCGCCTTGCCATTGACTGGCAAAAAGCCAATTGCGTGACGAAGGGGTTTGGCTTTTGGTGGCCGGTGCATCGGGAATGTGTATGGGCTCCAAAAACCCACTCACGTGAATTCGACTTTTCGTTAGACCCCATTTTTGAAAGGTTTGTGCCTGCGCTTCATCCCAAAGCCAGAGCTGATCTGAAAGCATGGGATGGTAGAGTTGGGTCGGGATACCATGCAAAAGTTGAATGGTTTCTATTTGAAGTTCTTTGGCCGCGCAGACCAAATGAGAAGCGGGTTCGAGTTGCTCATTGGGGATGACCACGCACTTGCAATTAATGGCCGTGAGCCAATGTTTAAATGCAGCGATTCGTTCGATGTCTCCGCTTATTCTCTGAAATTTATCTGAACGATGGCGACGAAAAAAAGGAGCGAGTTCCTTGATGGCATTGACACGTTCTTCGATGCGTTGGGTGATGTGATGTACTTGGGGGAGGTGGCGTAAAAGTGGCGCACGAAAATTAGGGCCGGACAGAAGGGGCCATTCGCTGGTTTTGATGAGCTGGTTCAGCGCTCTTTCGGAGAGGCCTGTGGTGAGAATTCCGGCGGATAAATCGGGGTTGCTGGATTTGAAGTTTTTGAGGACCTCGTTACAGGTCCCTAAGTAGTTGCTTCGGTCGAGGCAAGGCGCAAAAACCACGTCACAAGTGAGCGTGCGTGATTGGATGTTAAAGGGGGGATGAGAAGTTTGCTCTGAAAAAGCGGGAGTGGTCTTCGGGTTGACTTCATTGGCGATCTGGAATGCCCAGGTTCGGCACAAGAGCGCGATGACTGGGTGGTCCTCGGTGAGATCCCAAAGTGCGTCGGTGAGACGTTGCCAGTTGTCGAGGGCCGAATGATTCATGAGTTGGTTTGACGCCTTAATTTTTGTCGCGCTTTGAGTTCGCTGGGGTAGACTTGCTTGATGCCATCTCCCCGGGATTTTTCTACCACGCGGATATCGCGGACCAATCGCATGAGGCCCCATGGCTCAACACTGGCACTTTGGTCGCTGCCCCACATGGTGCGATCTAGTGTGATGTGCCGCTCGACGAATGTGGCACCCATGGCCACGGCGGCAATGGTGGTTTGTAAGCCCACCTCATGGCCGGAATATCCGATGGGTGCGGCGGGGAAGCGTTCCCCAAGTGTGTGGATCATCTTGAGGTTGAGTTCTTCGGCGGGGCATGGATAGGAGCTCGTGCTGTGCGCGATGGCCAATGGGTTGGCGGAGAGGGTTTTTACCGCTTGATCAATTTCATCTTGGGTGGACATCCCGGTGGATAGAATGAGTGGTTTTTGGGTGGCCAAGAGGGCTTGAAGCAAGGGGGTGTCAGTGAGGCTGGCCGAGGCGATTTTGTACGTGGGGGGATTGAACTGCTCCATAAAGGCAACAGCCTCTTCGTCCCAGCATGATGCAAACCAATGGATTTCTTTTTGTGCACAGTAGTCGCTGATGGCCTGGTAGTCTTTTTGGTCGAATTCCACCTTGTGGCGATAATCAATATAGGTCATTTCGCCCCAGGGGGTGTCGCGTCGGATGTCCCATTGATCTTTGGGAACACACAACTCAGGCGTACGTTTTTGAAATTTGACAGCGTTGCAGCCCGCCAAAACGGCTGCATCAATGAGCCCAAAAGCGTTCTTTAAGTCGCCGTTGTGGTTGATGCCAATTTCGGCGATCAAATAGACGGGGTTTCCTTCGCCGATGGTTGAATCGCCCACTTGAATGCTTGGTGTCATTGGGAACCCCTTTCGTGGAGTAAAGCGTCACACACTGCGCGTACAGCACCGTGGCCACCTTTTTTGGGAATAATATAGTCAGCCTTTTGTAGGACAGCGGGATGGGCATCGGCCACTGCCAATGCCACGCCAACCACTTCAAAGGCGGGGAGGTCGTTCACGTCATTGCCAATATAGGCTGTTGTGGACAATGGGATGCCCTGTTCTTCAGACCATCGTTTCAGAATTTTACTTTTGGCTTCTTTGGTTTGAATGGCGGGGATGCCCAGTTTGTCACAGCGGTGTTTGACCACTGGATTTTGTTCGCTGCTCAGCACCAAAACCGGCATTTGGGTTTTGGTTAGATTCGAAATGCCCATGCCATCGCCACGGTCCAGTCGCACTGTTTCATGTCCCTCATCGTTCAAATGGACTTTGTTGTCGGTTAGTACCCCGTCAAAATCACTCACCAAAGCTTGAACGCCCTTGAGCAGTTTTCGCAGACCATCGGGTTCTACCAAAGGCAAAAGGCATTGCGCCACAGTGAAATCTTCGGGTGTGTCAACCTCGAGGGAACGAATGCTTGGCATCAGATGGGTCACCGTGCATCCAAAGAAACGGTGTTGGTGGCGGAGAAATCCTTGGGTGGTCATTAAGTAAAGGGCGCCGTTTTCAAGCACCTCGGCTTCTCGATCTTGGCGACGCAAACGTTTGGATTTGTCATGGTTCACACCGGTGAAGTCGTCGGATTGGACTGCTTGCCGCCAGACAAAATGCGAAAAGGGCGAGCCGCTGAACAAAGTGTCGGCTTGCTTTGCTCGATAGGCGTCAAAGGCATCATCGAGATCTTGAGAGTTCAGAAAAGGAGAGGTACATTGCAGAAAGAAAAAGTGTTGGGGCAATGCTGTGTTTTTTTCGATTTCCTGTAAAGCATGGGAGAGGGCGGATTCTGAACTGGCCGTATCGCCGCTCAGTGTTTCTGGCCGAAGAATGGTTTCGGCGCCGTAATGTTGGGCGCACGCCAGGATTTGCGGGTCGTCACTGGTGACATAAACGGTGTCCACGCTTTTGCTTTTTGTGGCTGCTAAAATGGTGCGGCCGAGCAGAGGAATCCCCCCGAGTTCTTTGAGGTTCTTTTTTGGGAGGCCTTTAGAGCCGCCTCGAGCGGGAATGATGGCAATGGTGCCCATGTTTCAGTCAGCCTCCTGGTGCAGAGTATGACAGAGATCGGAATAAGTTTCCTTAAAAACCTTCGGTGAAAACCGGTCGAAAAACAGGCGCTGGTTGCGTTGACCCAGCAAGTGCCAGTCCGTCTGTAGGATTTTCTGAGCGGAGCGCTCCGGGTCTTCAGGATAAAGCCAAATAACGTTCTTTCGCAGATCGAATTCGAGGTTACCGCCCACGGGAGACAAAACCAGGCCGCAGCCTGCCTGCATGGCCTCTAAGGTGGTGAAATCGAAAATCGAGCGGCGGTGGCCCATGAAAAAGAGGTCTGCCCGCTGCATGAGCTTTCCGATGAGGGCATGAGGTACGGGTCCGGGTACCATGATGGGGGTGATGTTTTCGGGAAGAGAGCGGCAGCGCTGTTCGATTTTATCCCAAAAAGGGCCATTACCCACCAAAACCCAAGTCACCGGGGAGTTCAGTTTCGCACCCAAGGTGTGCATAAAGGACGCAACTTGGTCCACGCCTTTTTCCCAAGTGAAGGCGCCCACGGAGAGAAATAAGGGTTGTCCGCTGGGCAGTTGGGCCATCCACGGTGGGGACTCGGAGATTTCGGTTTCAATCACCGGCGGTACCGTGTTGTACAAAGGCCCTCCATAATTGAAATCACCATTTCTTAATGTTTCTGAACTGTCGAGAAAAGATCGGTAGGCACCGTTACTCGGAAAATGAACGGTATGCGCCTGTTTGAAAGCATAGGCCTCCACCAAGTTGAGGGCTTGAATCTCTCTTGCGTTGAGCTTCTTTCCTTGGCCCAGTTTTTCCGAAGCGAGGGCGCCTTGCTGATGATACACCAAGGCGTAACGTCGGCGGGCCAGAGCGAGTCCGCATGCGGTGCCGGCGTCGTGAGTAATGAAGGAGGAATGTCGGTATTGCCACCCCATTTGAAACCCGAATCGCGCGGCTTCCATCATATCTGGCCAAAAACCCAAACGATTGATGGCTTTTTTGATGGGGCCCGGGATACCAAAAGGTTGGGCGGAGTCTTTGAAATGGTAAACGACTTTGAGGTCATCAACTCGGGGGCCAAGGAGCATTTTTGTGAGGTGTAAAACACCGCCTGGGCCCCCCGTGGCACCTTTGTCTGGCCGGTAGGTGAGACACACCACGTCGGGTACCACCGCAAGAGGTCCTGACTTTGAAAAGGACCACTTTGATGTTTTGGTGCCCGCCATTTTATGCCTTCCAATCCGGATAAGGGAAGGGGTTGTGTTGTTTGTTGACGTCGTCTGGCCGATGAAGGGTGATTTCTTCTCGGCCATGGAGCAGGTGCTCCACCACTTCGACGCCTTGCATGAAGGAATGATCTTGGTTGCTCACTTCGTATTTCCAAGCGCCAAAACGGCCTCGGGAGTAAATGTCCATGTCTTTTAAAGTGGGGAGGACTTGGCCCAAAACGGCATCCCGTTGGAGGCCCGGCACGGGATAGCCTTGGGGAAGCCGAAGGTGAAATTCGCTGAGAATGCCATCACCTTCTTGAATAAGCTTGGTGTTTTTCATGCCCTGAATGACCTCTTGAAACAGGGTGTCAGGATTGATGGTTTTGTGAACTGATTCGGACACTTCGGCCATCAGTGACCAAGTTTCACCGGGTCGAGGGGTGTTGTTGGGGCTGTAGTTGCTGAAGACCGTCACTCGATAAAAGGGACAGTCGGATTCTGGAAAGTACATCCAGCATTTGGTTTTGAGATGTTCGGGGGGTTGGCCCTGGAGACCCACGCCAAAAATATGGGTGGCGCTGAATAAGAGCTGGCTGGTTTGCTCCATAAGCTCTTTGTCGCCCAGGACCGCTGCCAGCTGATTCAGGGGCATGGAACTCACGAGCTGGTCGTAGGCCACGGTTCGGCCATCACTTAAGGTGATGATTTTTTCTTCAGCGCAGATGGATTGTACACTGCTTCCGAGCAGCATTTTGTTGGTCGAGATCTTATCGGCCAAACTTCGCCAGATGGCGCCCGTGCCGCCGAATTTAGGAAACTGAAAGGTGTTGTTGGGTCCCCAGCTCACCTGGTCTTTTTGTTCTTCAATATTGGTTTGAACTTTTTCTAAGGAAACGGGTGCCACCCGTTCCGCGGTCCATTGACAACTCATGAGTTCTGCAGGGTGGGCCCAGACCTTAAAGTTGTATGGCGTGAGAAAAATATCACAAAGTCCGTCGCCAAAGGAACTTCGCAAAAAGGTGTCAAAATTAGTTTTGTTTTGAGGTTGGCCCTGAATCGCTTGCAATCCAGCCAATGCCATTTGCTGATCACTTTTTGGGAGTCGGTGGAGGTTGTATTGGAATGGGTAGGGGACAAAACGATCTTTCATGTACACCCAGCTTTCGCGCTGATGCTGAAAGAATCCATCGGTACCCAGGGCGAGTTCCATGGCTTGGTCAAACTTTTCGTAGTGGGAAAACTGAACATGACCGCCGTAATCCCAAGTGAAACCTTGAGGGTCCACCACCGAACCCGCCAACCCCCCAGCCTGGGGGGCCCGATCGATCACCAAAAAATCTTTGTGTCCTAATTCTTGCAGACGTAGGGCGGCCCCAATCCCGGTGGGCCCAAGACCAATGATCACAATGGATGCACCGAGGTCGGTCATGTCTTAAACCAGAGTAATCCGCGCAATAGGTTGGATGTTCATTTCAGGACTGAGCTCTTGGTAGCTCACCACTGCCAAATGAGGAAATTCGAGTTCAACGAGTTTGCGAAAATAACGGCGAATCTCCATGGTGGTCAGGACCACCGGCTGCTGGGCGCTGGGCGGCAGATTGCCCACTTCGTTACGAACTGCGGTGAGAATTTCTTGGGTTATTTCGGGCTCCAGAGCCAAGTACGAGCCCGAAGAGGTGTGTTGTACACTGGAGCGAATGGTTTCTTCGATTTGAGGGTCGAGCAGGTAAACGATGAGCGTATTTTGCCCACGCGCGTACTTGTGACTCACGTAGCGCTTAAGGGCCGCGCGCACATACTCGGTGAGCATGACGGTGTCGCTTTCGACGGGCCCCCATTCGGCCAAAGCTTGGAGCACAGACCGAAGGTCACGAATGGATATTTCTTCTTCCACCAAGCGACGCAAAATGTCGGTGAGCTGGAAGATGCTCACCGCTTTGGGCACCACTTCTTTGACCAACGCAGGAAAGGCTTGTTCCAATTGCTCCAACATGTTCTGCGCTTCTTGGATACCAATAAACTCATTGGCATTCTTACGCAGTACTGCAGCCAGGTGTAGGACAATATAGCCTGCAGCGTCCCAGGTGGTGAGCCCAGATTGTTCAGCGGTGGCTTTTTCTGAGATGGGTACCCAAGCACAGGCGTTGCCGTTGGCGGGGTTCTGCGCGGGCTCTGCCATGATGCCCAGCAACCGAAGACGGTCAGGGGTATCGTTGACCAAGCACTTGTCCTGGTCCACACTGCCCATCACGATGGGAATCTCATTCACCATGATCACATAGCCACCAGGGGGAATATCGCCATCGTTGGCACGGACGCGGAGCCCTGGAAAGCGTACGCCCAATTCGTAAAAAAGGCCATCGCGCATCATTGGGACCAACTCACCGAGAAAGTTAGACCCTGTGGTGTCATCCACCAACGGCACCAAGTCCTGAGCCACTTCAAGGGCGACCGGAGTGACCACCGGCATCATCTGTGAGCTTTGGCCTTCTTGCGCTTTTGCTTTTTTGACAGCCTCTTGTTTTTGGGTTTCGAGATTGTCTTCGCGTTGCTCCACCAGATCATCGACTTCACCACCCAAGCCGCCTTTGGTCTTGTGCGCCTGGAACAGGCCGTAGGACAGACCTGTGATGACAAAGGCCATAATGAAGAATGGAACGGTGGGGAGGCCAGGAACCAAACCAATTAGAAAGATGAAGCCACCGGCGATGGTGAAAGCTTTGGGTTGCGCGAACACCTGGGTGGCCACATCCATACCGAGATTGGCATCTTCCTCTTCGGAGGCCACACGGGTCACGATAAGACCCGCACACACCGACATCAAAAGGGCAGGAATGATAGACACCAATCCGTCACCAATGGTGAGGATGGAATAGGTTTCCACCGCTTCGCCCGCGGTCATGCCTTTTTGGGTCACCCCAATAATGATACCGGCGATGATGTTGATGGCCGTGATGATCAGGCCGGCGATGGTATCGCCTTTCACGAACTTCATGGCCCCGTCCATAGAACCAAACAGCTGACTTTCGCGCCCTAAGTCTTTTCGCTTTTGACGCGCTTCATCGAGGTCGAGCGCACCAGCTCTCAAGTCGGCATCAATGGACATTTGTTTGCCAGGCATGGCATCGAGGGTGAATCGGGCCGCCACCTCTGCCACGCGCTCAGAACCTTTGGCGATGACGAGCATGTTGATGAGCAGGAGGACCAAGAAGATCACCGCACCCACCACAAAGTTACCCCGCACCACGAATTGGCCGAATGATTCGATGACTTCGCCAGCAAAGGCCTCGAGCAAAATCAGTCGGGTAGAGGACACATTCAATGCCAATCTAAAAAGAGTGGTCACCAGGATGATGGTGGGAAAGGCGGCCAGGCGGAGGGCGCTGGGAATGTACATGGCGATCAACAGCATCACCATGGAGATTGAAATGTTAAGCACCAACAGGAGGTCGAGAATAAAAGGCGGGACCGGCACGATCATCATGCCCACCACCGCAGCGACCAAAAAGGCCAAGCCGATGTCCGCATAACGGCGTAGGACGGTGAGCAAGTCGCCCTGCATGACGATATCTACGAGTTGTTTCAAACGCTCATCCTGCCAAGTGGGGGGAAGAAATCACTAACCCCTTAAAAACCATGACAAAATAACGGCAAGCGCTTCCGAGGGTCAACGATTCTCGTCATTAATATTGTTTTTTTTTATATGGGGCTTTTGAGAGAGGCCGGCTTGGCCAAAAGCCAAGACCGAGAAGTCGCTGAGCAGCTAAAGCCCTCTGCGGGGAAAGCGACCAAAAACGCCGGTGACATGCCCCAAAACAGCAAAGGTAACGCCTTCACTCTTGTCTACAAATATCGGATCTAAACGAGGATTCGAGGGTTGCAGACGAATGCGGTCGCCTTCTGGGAAAAAACGTTTCACGGTGACTTCTTCGTCGATCATGGCCACCACCAAGTCACCGGCCTTCGCCGTGTTGTTTTGTGCCACGAAGACCACGTCTCCGTCATAGATGCCGTCACCAATCATGGAATCTCCGTGAACTTCCAGCGCGAATTGTTTTTGCTTGGATGATCCCGATAAAAGCCAATCCGGAACCGGGAGGGCATCTTCCATGTTTTCGATGGCCAAAATGGGCGAGCCGGCAGCCACGCGACCGAGCATTGGAATATTGGCCACATCGTTGGCAGGCGCCCCAAATCCAGATGAGGCCGGAGCCCCCAAAACTGCAGGAATGTTGGCCGGTTTTTTGGGCTGCATGGAAATCACATTGTTGGGGGTATCCGACTGCGCAGGTAAGCTCGATTTGAGGACCTTGAGCGTTCGGCTTTTATGGTCTGACCGCGCAATATAACCCTTGCGCTGGAGGGCTTTGAGGTGATCATTTACCCCATTGGTACTACGAATGCCCAACTGGCGGCCGATTTCACGAATGGTGGGGGGGTAGCCTTGCTCTTGAATCTCTTTTTCAATGAAGCTCAAAACCTTAAATTGCCGTTCTGTAAGGTCTTTTGGGAAATTTGAATCGGTCGTGGCCATTTCACACCTCTCTTGGATTAATGGAGCAATACCATCGCGGACCCCATAATGCCAAAAAGTGTGCAGTGGTGCAAGTGTTCAGTGGTGTTTTTGATTAAAATGAGCACTTTACCTGATCACCTCAGCAATGTTAGAGCAAAAACGAGCATTTACCTTTCAGGAGGCCCAAGTGGCGCAAAACCGCGAGCCGTTTAAAAGAGTTCTTCTCAAATTGTCGGGAGAGGCCCTCCAAGGGGATCAGGGCCACGGCATCGAACCAGCCATTATTTCTGAATTGGCCCAGCAAGTAAGGGCTGTGCACCAAGCGGGCATTGAGCTGGCCTTGGTGATCGGGGGTGGCAACATCTTTCGTGGGGTCGCAGGGTCCACTAAAGGCATGGACCGGGCCCATGCAGACTACATGGGGATGTTGGCCACGGTGATGACCGCATTGGCCATGCAAGATGCCTTAGAGCGCATTGATGTGCACACCCGGGTGATGTCGGCCATCGGAATGCAAGAACTCTGCGAACCTTATATCCGACGGCGAGCCATGCGCCATCTCGAAAAAGGCCGCGTGGTTATTTTCGCCGCAGGCACGGGCAATCCTTATTTTACCACCGATACCGCGGCCAGTTTGCGCGCCATGGAAATCAAAGCGGAGGCTATCCTCAAGGCCACCAAAGTAGACGGGGTGTTCGATAAAGACCCCGTTCAGCACAACGATGCGGTGATGTTTGATGAATTAAGTTATCTCGAAGTGTTACAAAAAGGCCTGCGTGTGATGGACTCCACAGCCATTTCCCTGTGCATGGACAATGCGCTTCCCATTCATGTTTTTAACCTTAATGACCCTAACAATATTCGTCGTGTTGTTATGGGTGAACACGTCGGCACTGTAGTTAAAGCAGAGTAGCCCTTTTTAGGAGAACGTCATGCTCGAAGATATCCAACAAGATGCCAAATCCCAGATGGAAAAGGCCATGGAAGCCCTGAAGAAAAGTTTGAGTACCATTCGCACTGGCCGGGCCAATGTGGGAATGCTCGACCCTGTGCGAGTGAATTACTACGGTACCCCGTCGCCTCTCAACCAAGTCGCCTCCATCACCGTTGCCGACGCGCGTATGTTGATGGTGAAACCCTGGGAAAAAGATCTCCTGAAAGAGATTGAGAAGGGTATTCTTGAGGCCAACCTGGGCTTGACCCCAGCCACCGATGGGGAAGTGGTGCGCGTCCCGATTCCGACCCTCACAGAGGAACGCCGAAAAGAATTCGTGAAACAAGCCCGTAATAAATGCGAAGATGGCAAAGTAGCGGTTCGAAATGCGCGCCGCGACGCGAATGACATGCTTAAAACCGCCACCAAAGACGGTGATATCTCTGAGGACGAAGAAAAACGTGGTCTCAAAGCGGTGCAAGACCTGACCGATGGTTACGTTAAGTCTGTAGACGAGATACTGAATGCGAAAGAAGCCGAAATAATGGAGGTTTGATCACATTCATGCAACATCAGGCCATCGATCTTAACAACCTGTCTTCGAAAGAGGTTTACTTTCTGCTCACCAGCTTGGTGGTGCCGCGACCCATCGCATGGATTTCCACCGTGGATAAAAATGGTGTTTCTAACTTGGCACCATTTTCCTATTTCAACGGCATGTGTTCTGACCCACCGTTGGTTTCTGTGGCCATTGGGGACAATCGTGATGGCCCTAAAGATTCATTTCGCGCCATTGAAGAGACAGGGATTTTTTGTATTAACCTAGTCGAAGCCCACCATGCGGAGGCCATGCACGAAAGCAGTGGTGCATTTCCCCCGGAGGTGTCCGAGTTTGATGTCGCTCAGGTGTCCTCGGTACCGTGTGATACAATATCTTGTATTCGGGTTGCTGATGCGAGAGCGGCCTTCGAATGCCGTTTGGTCGATGTGCACCGTTACGGGAACAAGAAAAAGATCAACTTGGTGGTGGCTGAGGTTATCAGGGTGCACATGGCCAATGACATCGTGATGCCCGACCAGAAAATGGCCAATCAAGAGGCCATGCAAGTGGTGGGGCGTTTGGGCGATGGCGCTTACGCTTTATTGCAAACGCCCTTTAGAATGCCGAGCGTTAAAGTACCGCGACGCAATCCAGAAGGAACTACATCATGAAATGGTTTCATTTGATCTTCCTGGGCGTGGCCCTGTGTTGTTTGGCCGCCTTTGGCCCTGGCGTGGCCCCCAAAAAGGCCTTACGTGAAAAGCCCCAAAAGGCGCCCAGCTCTCAACCAGCGCCAAAAAGAGCGGCGCCGAGCCGGGACGCATTGGTGTTGCCGCAACCTCCATTAGACGTAGCCATTTTTGCGGGCGGCTGTTTTTGGTGTATGGAATCGGCCCTTGAAAAAGTGCCGGGTGTTTTTTCGGTTATTTCCGGTTATACCGGCGGTCCAGAAGAGCGTCCTGCATACGCAGATGTGGCCAGCGGAAAAACTGGTCATCAAGAAGCGGTTTGGGTGGTTTTCCATACGGAGCAGGTCTCTTTTGACGTATTGCTCGAGGTGTTTTGGCGCAATATCGACCCCACCCAGGGGAACGGGCAGTTCGCTGATCTCGGGCCCCAGTATATTGCGAGTATTTTTGTTCGAACCCCTGAACAACGGGAGCGCGCCACCAAAAGCTTGGCGACTTTAACGGCTTCTAAAAAGTTTGCGCCATTGAAAATTACCACCACCATTAAAGATTTTGATAAATTTTGGCCGGCTGAAACCTATCATCAGGACTATTACCGTCTGCACCCCGAAGTGTATGACCGGTATTACGAGGCCTCAGGTCGGGGGCCTTTTATTCGACAGCACTGGGGCGCGTCCCAAGGAAAACAGAAATGAGCGTGAACAATTTTTCACCGGTAGATGGCCGTGTTTACCCGCGGTTCTCTGGCATCAAGACTTTTTATCGATTGCCGTTCTTGCCCGACGAGGCATCATTGCAGGCCGCCGATGTGGCATTGCTGGGCGCGCCTTTTGACGGTGGTACTTCCTATCGACCGGGTGCTCGTTTTGGACCAGAAAAAATACGGAGTATGTCCTCCCTTGGTCGCGGACATCACCCGGAACACGACGTCAATATCTTTAAAGGCATGAAGGTGGGGGATGCGGGCGATTGCCCTGTGACCCCGCAAGATATCTCCAAAACCCATGCGCAAATTAAAGAACGCGTTGCCGAGGTGCTGAAAGCGGGTACGTTTCCCATGGTGGTTGGGGGAGACCATTCTACCACGATCGGGACACTGGATGCCTTGGTGGCGCATCATGGCCCTTTGGGCATCATTCATTTTGATGCACACACCGATACATACCCCGCAGCATGGGGATGCGATGTCCACCACGGTACTTTCATGCGTTTGGGCAAAGAACGGGGTTGGTTTCGAGAGAATGCGGTGGTCCAAGTGGGCATTCGAGGGCCCTTTTCCACGGAGCAAGACATTCATGTGCCCACCCAATATGGATACCGCGTTTTCACGGTGGACGATGTTAAACAACAAGGGGTAGGAGCTGTGGTGCAACACATCCAGCAGCTGGACGATGGGCCTTTTTTCATTTCATTCGATATTGATTGTTTAGACCCCAGTTGTGCGCCCGGTACTGGCACGCCCGTGCCGGGTGGTTTGTCCACCTGGGAGGCGCAGCAAATCCTGCGCGCCACCTCACATATTAACGTGGTAGGGGCCGACCTCGTTGAGGTGTCGCCGCCTTATGACCATCATGATATCACGGCGCTGACAGGTGTGACCGTCATTTGGGAAATATTAAGTGCCGTCGCTGCTCGGCTCGGCAAATAAATGTGGCGTATTCTGTAGTTGTTGACAGGCGTTAATCCAGATTTCAGAATCTTGACCCGTTTGTAAGGATTCGATGATCAATTGAAGGTTTTCGTTCAGGGCACTGGGCAGCTGAAGGTTAAGGGCCAGTTCGTAGGCATCTGCGAAAGCGCGCAAATAAAAGTAACGAAGGCCATGGACAAAAGCAAAACGTCGGGTCCTGAGATAACTGTAGTTGTCCTCGGTAAAGGGTGATCCAGGCACGGGCCCCATTTGAATTATATCGTCACAAAGACTTAAATGATTTTTGACCCTTTGCAAATCGCTGGGGGCCTGGGAGTCCGGCGGAAGGGTTTCATATAAAAGACCGTCTAGGAGGGGCGTGGTCTGTGGAATGGCCACCAGATGTTCTTGGGTGGCTTTTAGCGTATGTCCTGACTTCCATTGCTGCACATAGAGCTCTCCCGCAGTATCTGGCCATTCTTTCATGGTTCCAAACAAATAAGGACGCAGCTGGGTCAGTTGTTCTCGGTACCAGGATTTGGGGTAAAGGCTGTGCTCCAAGGGGAAAAGGGTTTCCATGGGATGCTCGGCCGTTGAGAGGAATGCCTCAATGTCTGAATGCGAGATATATAGGTCGTCTGGGGCCAAAGAATCTTGGATACGCTGATGGAACAAATGAAACGTGTTGTCCCGCATGGCGATGAGGTTTGGCGTTTCATGATAGAGCATGACCCCAAGTTGCAAAAATGCAAGAACCGCTAGGATTTTGTTACGCATGGGTTTGATGTCTGCCTTGGCCAAAAAGCAAGCGGCACAGATAAGGGTAAACATCCAAGGGATGGCCGTGAACCGATAAGCGACACAGTTGGCGGTCTCATTATCGCCGTAGGTAGAAGCCATGGCCGCAAAACCCATAGACAACAAAAACGCGAAGGTGGCAGGCGCGTAACCGGTATAGGTCCAGCCACGCGGCAGAAACGGTAACAGGACAAAGACCAAAGCCATGGACAAATAAAGGCCGAGACCCCACGCTGCATTGTGGAAGAACAGCAGGGAAAGTGCGTTTTGAGGCTCACCCAATTGGTCCTCTTGTAAAGAGAACGTGCCATATTCGGAACGCAAAAAGTGATCCATCACCTCGCTGAAGGTGGTAATGCCTCCCCAGTGTGGCCAAAATCCTTGGTGGGGCAACATCAAGGTGCTGTACCCAAAACCCCAAATTAAAAAGCCTGGGAAAAAGAGAAACAGTAAATCGTGGTAACTGGTGCGGTCACGAATCACCTTCATACCCAGCCCGACCCAAAAAGGCAGCGCCAAAACGGTGATGGGGTGGGTTAGGGCTGAAAGCCCAATCAGGAGGCTGGTTTGAATGCCTAACATGGGGTGGACGGGCTTGTCATTGCCTTGGGCAAAATGAAACCAAAGGGCCGCCGAAGCCATGATCATAAAATGCGAGGGGGCGAAGACTTCGGGTTGGGTACCCAAAAAGATGAGGGGGCCTCCCACAAAAAAAGTGCAGCCCAACAGGAATCGCCAAAGGGTGGTCAGACTGAGATGAAGCAGAATCCTGAAAAAGAAATAAGCGGCGCCACAATGGGCGGCATAGGAGACCATGGCCAAGCGGTAGGAGGGGGAAGAAAAGGGCAGCCAAACCACGATTTGGTCGACGCCGCTTTGCAGCGGGAAACCAGGCGGGTGAAGGGTTCCTCCAGTTAGGGCCGTTGAAACCACTTCAGGGCCGTCATTGAGCAAAGGGGTTTGGGCCAAAAAGGGGAGTCCAGCAAGAAATAAGATCCAGCAGATGGCCCCCGGTTGGTTCAGTTGAATCGCTAAATTTCGGAGCGTCGATTTCACCTCTGTAACTTAATGGGTGAACCGAATTCGGGCAAATTTATGGGTTTTTTCCCAAAATTAGCTGATTATGCCTCACCCGGAGGTTGTGTGCCCTCTGAGGCGCCACGTTGGATGTGCAACTGGTCTTGCACGACCGTCACATAGACGGTGTCGCCAGGCAGAAAGCGCCCCTCGAGTACCAGCTTGGCAATGACATCGATCAGCTCTTTTTGAAGGACCCTCTTAAGGGGACGAGCGCCGTAGGCAGGGTCATAACCCTTATGGGCCAAATAAGCTTTGGCTTTGGCATCTACTTCCAATTGGAGGTGTTTGTTTTTGAGCCGCTCGGTGATGGCATGAATCTGAATGTCTGCAATGGCGGTTAAGTTGTCCGGCGTCAGCCCGTGGAAAAGGATAATATCATCAATGCGGTTGAGAAACTCCGGACGAAAATGATTGCGCAAGGCTTCATTAACCCTGTCTTTTGCGACATCGGTAACGCCTTCAGTCAGGTATTGACTCCCAAGATTGCTGGTCATCAGCACCACGGTGTTTCGAAAATCAACCGTGCGGCCATGACTGTCCGTGAGCCGACCGTCTTCGAGCAGCTGCAACAGGACATTGAAGACTTCAACATGGGCTTTTTCTACCTCGTCCAATAAAATGACGGAGTAAGGTCTGCGCCGGACTTGTTCGGTGAGCAGCCCACCTTGGTCAAAACCCACGTAGCCGGGGGGGGCCCCAATGAGCCGGGACACAGCGTGTTTTTCCATGTATTCGGACAGGTCGAGACGCACCATGGCTTGGGGGTCGTTGAACAAGAAGCTCGCTAAGGTTTTCGCCAGTTCGGTTTTACCAACCCCTGTGGGCCCCAAAAATAAAAAGGAGCCCGTGGGGCGGTTTTCTTCGGAAAGTCCCGCACGACTACGACGAACCGCATTTGAAACAGCTTCAATGGCTTCATGTTGCCCGATAACCTGTGCTGCCAATGCCTCTTCCATGTGGAGTAACCGTTGTTGCTCACTTTCAAGCATCTTTTGGACTGGGATACCCGTCCATCGTGAAACCACCGTGGCAATGTCCTCGTCGGTCACTTCTTCTTTGATGAATGCATTTGGGTCTTGTTGCTGTGCCTGTTGGTCTTGCGCATATTTAATATCGAGCTCAAGTTGGTAGAGCTCTCCGTATTGAAGCCGCGCGGCTTCATCAAAATCGCCTTGGCTTTGGGCCATTTCGATTTGGTGTCGAAGTTGTTCGGCCTGTGCCCGTTTGTCTTTGATCGCTTGTAGGTTGTCTTTCTCTGAAGCCCATTGCTTGCGTAAAACAGCGGCAGACTCTTTGGTCTTTTCGAGCCGCTGCTCAATGTCTTTAAGACTCTTTTGACTGTCCTCATCCTTCTCGCGCATGAGTGCGTGCCTGGCCAGTTCCAGTTTACCAATTTCACGTTCGAGATCGTCGATGGCACTGGGGACCGATTCCATTTGCATTTTGAGGGCAGAGGCCGCCTCGTCCATTAAATCAATGGCTTTGTCTGGCATTTTTCGGTCGGCAATGTACCGGTGCGCAAGCTGGCAAGCGGCGACGATGGCCCCATCGGTAATTCGAATCCCATGGTGTACCTCGTAGCGCTCTTTGAGGCCTCTTAGAATGGCGATGGCATCTTCTAGAATGGGCTCCGCCACCAAAACGGGTTGAAAACGTCGCTCTAGGGCAGCGTCCTTTTCAATGTGTTTTCGATATTCGTCGGTGGTGGTGGCCCCAATGCATCTGAGCTCGCCACGCGCCAAAGCGGGTTTGAGCATGTTACTGGCATCAAGGGCACCTTCGGCACTACCGGCACCCACGATGGTATGGATTTCATCGATAAACAGAACGACGGAGCCGTGTTCTTCTTGCAGTTCTTTGATAAGTGCTTTGAGACGGTCTTCAAATTCGCCTCTGAACTTGGTTCCAGCCAATAAAATGCCGAGGTCGAGTGATAGGACCCGTTTGTCTTTAAGACTTTCAGGAACGTCGCCCACGACGATACGTTGTGCGATGCCTTCGACGATGGCGGTCTTGCCGACCCCAGGCTCGCCGATGAGCAGCGGGTTGTTTTTCGTCCGCCGACTCAATACTTGCATGGCGCGACGAATTTCTTCGTCCCGACCAATCACCGGATCGAGATGGCCTGCGCGGGCATCGGCGGTAAGATCACGGGTGTATTTTTTGAGGGTTTCCCTTTTTGACTCTGGGTCGTCGTCGGTCACCGCGGAAGCGCCCCGATATTTCATCACCACTTCTTTAAGTTGCGCTTTTGTAACGCCTTGTTCTTTGAGTAAGCGGGCGGTGATGCCCACGTCGAGAAGCGCCAGCAGGAGTAACTCTGCTGAAAGGTAGCGGTCTCCCAGCTGCTGGGCCTCGCGTTCTGCTTTTTCAAACGCTTTCTTGGTGCTCGGTGCAAAAAACACTTCTGCGTCGGTTCCGGTCACCCGTGGCAGTGTGGCCAGCTCTTTGCGCAGGGCTTGGGAGAGGGACTCACAGTTGACGCCAAGGTTGGTGAGAAGGCTAGGAATATTACTCTCGGGGAAATCCAACAAGGCCAAGAGCAAGTGGCCCACATTGAGTTCCTGATGCCCAGCGGCCACGCAGGCTTGTCTTGCGTTTTCCAAAGCTGTTTTGGCGTTTTTGGTTAATTTTTCAAGTTGCATGTGTGAGCCATCCCTTGTGAGTTCTCATCATAAACATTCGTGGTGGGCGGACAAGTGAACAAAGTCTAAGTGTTTGTTTTTAATGTCAATTAAAACAGCTGTCCTCGAGGGTGATGCGTCCTTGGGGAATGCGTCCAACCGATTGGTTTTGGTCGTAATAAGACCGAATCCAGGTTTTGACCGCCTCACTGTCTAATAAGGGTGATGCATCACTTTGGATGATGTCTTGGTCTCGGTTGGCCTTGGTTAATGCATTTCCATTGGCATCTACCAGAACATTTTCATCGGTATCTCGTTGCAAAAAACCTAAAAAGCCATCGTTGCCGCCCGCAATATATGCGTTGGTGAGTATTTCATATTCCGTCTCGTCGTCCAAAGGGGAGACGGCGGCCCCTTGTCCAATCAATACATTGGATACCCGTTCACCAAGGGTCACGATTTGTTTTTGATCCGCAGACAAAACCTGTGGATCTTTGGTGCAATCAACATGAAAGGACAGCCCGGAAACCTGCAGGAAGTAGCCGGCCTCCGAGCCGATTCCTAAAATTCCCAATGCGTCTACTGAGTGCTCCAACAGCAGCAAAAGGTCTTTGCCTTTGAGCCGTACCGTCCACAGTTCGTTGCTGAAGGGGAGCATGTCTTCGATGTCTTTGGCGTAAATGTTTCCGGCAGGGATATTGTCGCGTAGGCCACAGCCCGTTTCCTGACGGATGCCACCTGCATTTTGAATGGCAATCACCGGACAAGGGGTGCCATCAGGGCCTGTTTCATCGAGGTCCAAGGTTTCACCCACATTGGTGGGTAGGCTGGTACAGCCGATGGCATTGCGGGCCACCTCTAAAAATGCATCGGTGACCATATTACCCACCGGCGTTTCCTGTTTACGAACGCTGCTTTCTCGCAAGTCTAGTTCCAAGGAAACGTTTCCAATCACTGCTCCTTTTTCCTCGGTGCAGGTGTTATAAGCCAAGCAGCCGCTGAGACTGTTAGATAATGCCAAAAGACCGCCGCACAGGTAGAACAAAGATAAAGGGCTGGTTGGTAATCTTGCGCGCATGGGTTTCCTCTAAAATCCAAACAAAAAGAAATGTCCAAGAAGAACCAATACCGCGCCAGAAAGAATGCCCATGGCAAAACCGCCTAAGGAGAAACCGGCGGGTTGGTTTTCGACAGGTTGAAAAACCCGCATTTCAATAGAGTCGGTACTCGGCGGACGCGTGGGCGGACCGTCATCGCCGCTCACGCTGGGAATGGGATCCAGCAAATCGATGGCATCTGGATCTTCGGTGCTCACCAAAGAAGAGGTGTCATAGCTGGTTGCAAGAGAGCCGCTGGGCCCATCCGGCGAAAGGTCGGTTTCAGAGGTGTTGGTCTCCTCTGCGAAATGGTTTTTGTTGGCCTTGTGTTCCACCTTAAAGTTTTTGAGTAACTCATGCACTTTCGCGCGCATGTTATCCTTCTCGGGTGGAAAGAGCATGGCCATGAATTTTTGTCTTTGTTTTCGCTCGAGTTTGAGTGTTCGTGACTTCAGAAAAACCTCTAAGTCTTTTTGCATGGCCAGGGCGGTTTGGTAGCGCTCCTTGGGATTGATCGCCATGGCTTTCATACAGATGGTTTCAAGCTCTTTGGGTATATGTGGATTGAGTTCGGTGGGGGGAATGGGTGGACGGAGGGTCTGTTCAAAAACCTCCAGGGGATTGTTGCCTTTAACAGCAGGGCGTCCAGTCAAAAACAAATAAAGTGTCGCGCCCACAGCGTAGATGTCACTGCGTCCGTCTACGGTTTTTCCTTTGATGGCTTCGGGGGAAACATAGCCCAGCTTGCCTTTCACTTGTCCGGCCTGGGTGAGCTCACCAGAGTCCTTTGATTTGGCAATCCCGAAATCGAGCAGCTTGATATCCCCATCAAAGGTCAGGAAAATGTTTTCTGGTGACATGTCGCGGTGGACCAAATTGAGGGGTTTGCCCTGGGGGTCGTTTAAATTGTGGGCATGGGCCAGGGCGCCGCATGCTTCCGAGAGTAGCCGAGCGGTCACTTCGAAGGGCACCGCTTTTTTTCTTTGGCGGCACGCGCGACCCAGTTGCAACATGTCACGGCCATCCAGGTACTCCATGACCATGAACCACTCACCACGTTCATGACCGATTTCATAAATTTGAACCACGTTCTGATGCTTAAGAACGCCTGCCACCTTGGCTTCATTTTTAAACATATCCACAAATTGTTGATTTTCACGAAGGTGAGGCTTGATGCGTTTCAGTACCAGTAACTCTTCGTCTGGTTCGCCATAATTGCGGTAGGCCAAATAGACTTCCGCCATTCCCCCTTGGGCCAGCTTTGCGACCACTACATATTTAGAAAAGACGCGGTACCCTGCGGGCAACGCTTCCGTGGATTCCATGGTTACTCCTAGGGGGAAAACTAGTTAAATTATGCCCAAGAATCAAAAAATGCGGATCAAAAACGACCTGTTATTTGATTCTATTGGGAATGCGGATGAAATCGCGATGACTGGCGCCATAAAATGAATAATTATTTTGTCCACGTTCGAAAGAATCCATAGAAACAGGCAAGTACACCAAACTTTAAAAACCAGAGTTGAAAAAAAATTTAATGGGATTAAATCGTTGCCCTTGAATTTGTATCGGCAAACAAAGGGGCGCAAGTGTTCAGTCCTCAAAATATGACGGAACCGATCAAAAACAATGGGTTAGCCGTGAGAGTTCTAGTGACATATTTAGGTGGCGGGGAAGTTTAAGGAGCGAAGTTAAATTCCTTAAATTTATGATTAAATCCCCAGAACGGGGTGGTGCGTGAACCTGAACTAATCCGATCGTTTGGATGGATCAAGATCTTGGGGGCGTAAGTGCCTAACTCACAACATATTGTGGTTTTCTTTGGTCAGTATTTTGACTTTGTGGGGGCATTGCTGTTTTTATTCAATCAGCTCGAAGGCGAGGATGAGCGTTCACACACGTTCTGAAAAGCTGACGATCTACACACAACTGGAAGGAATATTGGCGCTTGGGAGCAAAAGGTCCCAGTACGTGCACGGGAGAAGTTTGTGCTTTTTTCGGTCAGCGCCAAGCGAAGTTAAAACCAACTTTTTTCAATACCCGTTACCGGAGGTTACATGCTCGATCAGGCCCGCCTAACACCACGAACCAATGCCCAAACAAATAACAACCCTTCTACGGTTGAGAAAGCGCGTTTTCTAAACGCCAGCCCTGAGGGTATTCGGGTCAATCGGTATTTCACGCGCGAAGGTGTGGACCCCATGAGCGAAGAGGCCGGTGTGCTGTGGGAAAAGCGCACGGCCTCCATTACCGGTAGTAACGGGGAAGTGATTTTTGAACAAAAAGACGTGGAAGTGCCCACCAGCTGGTCCCAAACCGCCACCAATATTGTGGTGAACAAGTACTTTCGGGGGGCTCCCGGCACGCCCGAGCGTGAAACCTCCGTACGTCAATTGGTCTCTCGGGTGGCGGATACCATTACCGGCTGGGGGAAAAGCCGGAACTATTTTGAGACACCCGAAGACGCGCAAGCCTTCAAGGATGAACTGACCCATTTACTTGTCACGCAGAAGGCAGCTTTCAATTCGCCCGTTTGGTTCAATGTTGGTGTGGAAAAAGAACCCCAGTGTTCCGCCTGCTTCATTAACTCTGTGGAAGACAACATGGGGGCTATTTTGGGACTCGCCAAGACCGAGGGCATGCTCTTTAAGTATGGTTCAGGGGCAGGGTCAAATCTCTCGACTTTGAGAAGCTCCAAAGAACTGCTCAGTGGTGGGGGAACCGCCTCTGGCCCAGTATCATTCATGCGCGGCTTCGATGCTTTCGCAGGTGTCATCAAATCAGGAGGCAAGACCCGTCGTGCCGCAAAGATGGTGATTTTAGATGTTGAGCACCCAGACATTGAAGAGTTTGTAGACTGTAAACGACAAGAAGAGGAGAAAGCATGGGCTTTGATCGATGCCGGGTATGACGGTGGCTTCAATGTGCCGGGCGGTGCCTACGACTCCGTGTTCTTTCAAAACGCCAACCACAGTGTGCGGGTGACCGATACCTTCATGCGCGCGGTGGAAGCAGACACGAACTACAAGACCCTGACGGTCAAAGACAAACAACCCATGGAAGACAAGGATGCCAGAGGTATTTGGCGTAAAATGGCGGAAGCTGCTTGGATTTGTGGTGACCCGGGGGTCCAATTCGACACCACCATTAATCGTTGGCACACCTGTAAGGAAACCGCGCGGATCAATGCCTCCAATCCTTGTTCTGAATACATGTTTTTGGATGATTCCGCTTGTAACTTGGCGTCGCTCAACCTGATGAAATTCAGAAATGGCGATGGCTCTTTTGATACTGAAGCCTTTAAGAATGGGGTGGCCACACTGATTTTGGCGCAAGAAATCATCGTGGATGATTCTTCCTATCCCACCGAGCTTATCGCAAAAAACAGCCACGCCTTTCGCCCCTTAGGTTTGGGGTACGCCAACTTGGGTGCACTGCTCATGGCATCTGGGCTGCCCTATGACTCAGAGGAAGGACGCACCTACGCCGCAGCACTGACCGCACTCATGGGAGGAGAGGCCTATGCCACTTCGGCCACCATCGCTAAAGTGAAAGGGCCTTTCGAAGGGTACCACAGTAACGCGGTACCATTTTCTGAGGTGATGGAGTTGCATCGGGAATCCTCCGAAGCCATCAACGATGCCAATTTGCCGGAAAACTTGTTACCGGTGCTCAACGAAGCGCGCGATGCTTGGGGACGTGCAGTTGGATTGGGATTAACCAATGGTTATCGCAATGCACAGGTTACGGTGTTGGCACCCACGGGGACCATCGGGTTCATGATGGATTGCGATACCACGGGTGTTGAACCAGATATCGCTCTGGTGAAATACAAAAAAATGGTGGGTGGCGGTATGCTCAAAATCGTCAACCAAACCGTTCCACTGGCTTTGTCGGTGTTGGGCTATTCTCAAGAAGAGCGCTCGGCCATTCTCAACTACATCGAAGAACAAGAAACCATTGAAGGGGCGCCTCACCTGAAAGAGGAGGATCTCGCGATTTTTGATTGTGCTTTCCGTGCAACCAATGGCGCGCGGTCCATTTCCCCCATGGGACATGTGCGAATGATGGCGGCCACGCAACCTTTCTTGTCTGGTGCCATTTCCAAGACCGTGAACATGCCATACACGGCTACCGTTCAGGACATTGAAGATATCTATTTTCAAGCTTGGAAATTGGGTGTCAAAGCCATTGCCATCTACCGCGATGGGTGCAAGCGATCACAGCCATTGAGCACGACCAAAGAGTCTTCCGCAAATGAGGATGTGGCCACTGGACCCGCTTTGCCCGTAGATGGGTACCGTCCCGTGTCGCTCGAAGACTTGATCGAGGCGGCCAAAGATATGAACGCGGAAAAAGAACTGGGTGCCAAGCTTGGGATGATCGAACGCAAACGATTGCCCGATGAGCGGGTGGCCATCACCCATAAGTTCAACATTGCGGGACACGAAGGTTACATCACTGTGGGATTGTTCGAAGATGGAACGCCAGGTGAGGTTTTCTGCACCATGTCTAAAGAAGGGTCGACCATTAGTGGCTTGATGGACGCTTTTGCCACCGCTGTTTCCTTGGCATTACAATACGGTGTCCCGCTGGACGTTTTGGTGAATAAATTTTCCCACACCCGTTTTGAGCCAAGTGGGTTTACTGGCAACCAAAACATTCCCATTGCCAAGAGTGTTACCGATTATATTTTCCGCTGGCTTGGGTTTAAGTTCTTAGACGCTGAAAACCCCTACGGCAGCCAAGTGGAAAAGTTTGCTGACAATGAGCCCGCCAAAAACATCGATGCGGACGAGGCTGAGCGTCGGTTGGTGGCCAAGGCGCAGGACTTGATGAAGCAAGGAAAGCCTGAGGGGGCCATCAGCAAGCCCACCAGAGCCCCAGAAGATGTATTCGAGTTACAATCGGATGCGCCACCTTGTCTCGATTGTGGTTCCATCATGATTCGAAATGGTGCATGTTATAAGTGCTTGAATTGCGGGTCCACCAGCGGTTGCAGCTAGACACAAGGTCTGGCGTCCAAATGGCCCCATTCATGGGGCCATTTTTGTATGCACAAACAGTTGTTCACATGGGGAATGTTAATCGGGGCGTTGGTTCTCGGAGGTTGCCCCAAAAATACTTCAGACGACCCGTCTGGTGCTGCAGCTGAAACCCACTCACTTGTTTTAGATTGGGATGCTCAAATCAAAGAAATCCCGCTGTTGGCGCCGCGTTTGGGAGTGACCCGGTTTTACTCCGGACACAAAGACATGCGTCACATTCGCAGTCCATTGCTATCTCCTGACAAGAAACAGATTTACTTTGTAGGAAAAACCCGATCCAGATGGGCCATATGGTCTCAGTCCTCCGATACCTCCGATGCAGCAAAGCCTTTGGTGGTCTTAGACGAAAAGATGAAGCAGAAGTGGGGTTGGCGCAGTTTGGGGGATTTGGCCCTTTCCCCGGATGGTCGTCATCTGGTTTTTGGCGTGAGAGGGCCCAAAAAAGAGCAGGGCTTAAGCCCTCAATTTGGCGTTTTTGATTTAAAAAGCAGACGACTTTCGACGATTCCGGTTGAGGGCGTCCAGCAAGCTCGCACGCCAACCTTTGTGCAGGATGGCAACGTCCTGGCATTTGCGGACTGTGCGCGGATTGCCAAAATTCCTTTCCAGCCCCCTGCAACTGCAGGTCAAAAGGCCCAAACGGTCGCTTTCGTAGAAGGTATCAGGGGGGCTTGCCCCCTTTGGCGGCCACGGGTTGGGCCCAAAGGCAAGGATTGGGTGGTCGAATTACAAGTGGCCTTACTGACCCCGCAGTGGCAGGAACGATTAGGGGTCTCCTCTTCGGTTGGCCAAGCCCAGGCGGGCACAAGCCTTTGGCGATTCATGATGCCAATGGGCCAATGGGTTCCTCTTTTGTCTGCGGCAAACCACGCTGCCCTCAAGGGCGCACCCCAGTGGAGTGGTTTCCAAACCCCTGTTTTTTCAGCAAATGGCGACGCCATTTATTTTTCTGCGGGTCGCCGATTGGCAAAGAAAGACCTTCAGAGCCAAGGCGTCGATTATGTCTTGCCAGGGGCGGTATCGGCAGGGAATGGATTTTTAGGTGTCCGTTTCGAGGAGCGATTTCTTTCGGTTCATGCCGATGGGAATTGGGCGGTCGCCACCTCCAATGTTTTGGGGGCACCCATCACAATTCCACCCGGGCTCATCTTGATCGATTTTTCGCATTTAAACCCTTGAGCCAGAGGCTGGGTCCTGCCAGAGTCCTTGGGCAACCATCGAATTCCAGGAAGGAAGCATTTTCATGCAACATCTTCGCACAATCAGTGACATCCCCGATCCCAACGTATTACGCATGATCATGGCGCGTGCCTCATTGCTCAAACGCCTGCGCCGACAAGGGCACGTACCGAAAACTTTAGAGGGCCGTGTTTTGGCCATGGTATTTGGCCAGCCGTCCACCCGTACCCGTTTATCCTTTGAGTCAGGGATTTCTATGTTGGGTGGAAGTGCAGTGACCATGCAAACGCGCGACCTGCAACTCAAGTACGGTGAAACGCTACGAGATACGGCCCGAGTGATGGGGCGTTACGCTGATGTGTTACTGTTACGTGCTAAAGATCATGAACACGTCGAAACTTTCGCCCAGTATGCTGGGATTCCGGTCATTAACGGGATGACCGCCATCGATCATCCCTGTCAGGTACTGACGGATTTGTTTACGGTGTTTGAACGTCGAGAAAATGCTTTTGACCTCCAGTGGACCTGGATAGGCCCCATGACATCAACCGCCATGGGCTACGCTGGATTATCCGCGATGGCCAATATCAATATGAACTTTGCTTTGCCTCAGGAAGACGAAAACGCAAAGTCTAAGCTTGAACGATTCATTGCGCAAGGTGCGCCCATAAAGATGTTTACTGACGCCACTGCCGCCGTAGAGGACGCTGACATTGTGATCACTGACCAATGGCCTCAGGACTCATATGATGAAGAAGTGCGCAGTGCTTTTCGTGTGAGTTCCTCGTTGCTGCAAGGTGCCCATGATGATTACCTCTTCTTGCACAAGTTGCCAGCGAGTCGTGGTGAAGAAGTGACCGAAGAAGTCTTGGAAGGCCGTCACTCTGTGGTTTATGAGCAGGCAGGCAATCGCTTGTGCGTACAGCAAGCCATCATTGAGTGGCTTTTGGATGTTCGGCTCGCTTGATGGAACAACCTCCAGGGACCATTCAGGCGGAGTTGCCGCTAGAAGATATCGCTATCAGTGATCGTTTGACTGCAAATGAAGACGGTCACTTAAAACTACTGTCGGGCCAACTGGGTGTAGATATTTCTGTCTCCGACGGCATGCTTTTACTTGAGGGTGCACCAGCCCAAGTTGGCAATGCACTCGAAGTCCTGAATCGTTTCGTGACGTTGATGTCGCAAAACAAAAAAACGGTGAGCCCAGAAGAGGTCATGGGGTTAATCCAAGCCATGAAATTAGACCACGATATAGATACTGCGGCCATGACTTCAGAGGTGGTCTTTACCACGTACCGGGGGAAACGCATCTCGCCCAAAAGCCCAGGACAGGCGCTTTTGGTCCAAGGTTTACAAACCCATGACGTGATGTTCTGCTCTGGGCCCGCAGGAACCGGCAAGAGTTATTTGGCGGTTGCCCACGCCGTAGCGTTACTGCGTCGCAAAGAAGTTTCCCGATTGGTTTTGGTGAGACCAGCCGTGGAAGCGGGGGAACGACTCGGATTTTTACCGGGCGACTTGGAAGAAAAGGTAAATCCTTACCTGCGTCCGTTGCATGATGCGTTACATGAATTTTTGGGCCAAAGAGAAGTGGAAGAGCTCGCCGAAAAAGGAACCATCGAAATCGCGCCATTGGCATTTATGAGGGGGCGCACACTGAATGATGCATGCGTGATTCTGGATGAAGCCCAAAACACCAGTGTCGACCAAATGAAAATGTTCTTAACGCGCTTGGGGCATCGCGGTAAAATGATCATTACTGGCGATGTGACCCAAACAGACCTTCCGGTGGGTCAGTTGTCCGGGCTCCAGCACGCCATGGGTATTCTGTCGGATGTCCCAGGTGTGGGTTCCGTACAGCTTAAAGATAAAGATGTGGTGCGCCATTCTTTGGTACAGAAGATTGTTCAAACCTACGAAAACGCCGCATTCAAAGCGAGCGTCAAGGAGCGAGAATAAGTGCTCGAGGGCTTTGCGTTTCAAGGCTTTGAGGGGTTGCCAGTATCGGTCCAAAGACCGCTCAAAAGACGGTTGCGACAGTTGGCTCGGGCAACCGGGCTTGACCAACTGCACACAACGGTGGTGTTTGTGAGCAACGCTGAAATGAAGCGGTTAAATTTGATGTATCGTCATCAGAACAAAGTGACCGATGTGCTCTCCTTTTCAGCATGGGAAGGGCAGCCTATGCCAGGCCTCGAGCATATCCTGGGAGATTTGGTTATCGCTATCCCTCAAGCACGCAAACAAGCGCTCAACTGTGGTCATGACCTTTTGGATGAAATATCTGTGCTCATTGCGCATGGTTTGTTGCATTTGTTAGGATTGGACCACGAGTTATCTGACGAAGATGCAATTCGCCAAGCCGAATGTGAGATGGGTTTTTTGAGTTTAATGGGGGTGCCGGTAGAGCGGTGTTTGATTGGGCGCGCTTTGTTGGCTTGAGCACTAAAATCCACATCCTTCGTCAATCTTCCTTGTTTTGATGTGGCTTTAAGATTAGGTTTTTTCAGAATGGGAACGAACAAAGAAAAATCAGTGCAAGAAAAGGTGGAGCAACGCATGGCCCAGTTGCGGGCGTACGTCTCGGCCAATCAAATGAAATCCACTCGGCAGCGTGAAAAGATTGCAGAGATTTTCTTCGGTTCCAGCGATCATCTCAGTGCCGAGGACCTTCTTCTTTTGGTGAGGCAAAGTGACGCTAGTATTTCTTTGGCCACGGTATATCGCACCCTCAAGTTGCTGGTCGACTCAAATTTGGCCGAATCTCGTAACTTTGGTGGCGACGGTCAAACGCGATTTGAAGTGGTGGACGATCAGGAAGATCACCACGACCATCTCATTTGTTTGAGTTGTGGTAAAATCGTAGAATTCGTCAATGAAGAGATTGAACAACTCCAGGATAAAGTTGCGGCATCTTTTGGCTTCACGGTTACCCGGCATAAAATGGAGCTTTACGGGTACTGCAGCTCCGACAACTGCGAAAAATCTCAAAAAAAGTGATCTTCCGCACATTTCCTATTTAGATCTGAGCGGTTTGAGCCGAAGAAATTGACGTACACCGGCGTAAATAGCGCCAAATTACCCACAGCGACCAAAAACTTGGCAAATGTAGGGCCAGATGGGAGATTGTCCTACATCAGCCAAAAGGGATTTCTATGAAATTACGTCAGTATTTACAAAAAGGGAATGAGGTCAGAATTACCGATGCAACGGGCCAAATGGTATTGGCCGCAGTAGACGCGGTGAACGATTACCAAAGAACGGTGGCATGCCGGGCGAGGGTTTCTGCCAGTTTCCAAACAGGGTTTCGTTCAGGCACCATACTGAAACTCGAAACGCCTACCGAGCACGGGATGACCGAGGTTACAGGTCGGCTACAATGGGTGGATGACTTTTTGAGCTACTTCAGTTTGCAAATCATTGGTCAGCCACGTTCCTATCAGCGCCGGCGGTTCTTCCGAGTGGATAACCCCCCTGTGGAGGCTTTCATCGGATTTCAGCTCGCTCAGAACGGTCAACACAAAGCAATCCAGCCCAAGGTCAAAAATCTCAGTGGGAACGGTATTGCCCTGCAGGTCGATCCGAATACCCCCATGCAAGCCGGTGACCGAATTCAGGCCTGTCTTCGCTTAGAGAATGATCATTTCGTTCAAGCCGAAGGAGAGGTGGTACGCACTTATCCAGATGAAACCGGTGAGCAGGCCATAGCTGCCATCCATCTGAATGGCTTAAGTAACCGCGACACGGATGTTTTGGTACGCTTCCTTCTAGGGATTCAAGCGCAACGAAGAAGGTACCAACCCCAAGCGGCTTAACGAAAAAAAGGGCTTCATTCGGAAGCCCTTTTTTTTTGGTGATTGGTCGACCCTCTTTTATTTGGCCAAGGCTTTGATTTCGGTAATGAGTTTTTCTACCGAAGCGATGGATTGGTCGAACGCTGCTCGTTCTTCGGTGGTAAGTTTGAGCTCAACAATTTTCTCCACGCCGCCGGCACCCATGATAACCGGCACACCGATGAACAAATCATTGACCCCATACTCGCCTTCTAACAGGGCCGCACAGGGGAGGATTCGTTTTTGGTCAAAGAGGTAAGCCTCTGCCATTTCGATGGCAGATAGAGCGGGGGTGTAAAAAGCGGAGCCGTTGCCGAGCAGTTTTACAATCTCACCGCCACCTTTGCGGGTACGATCCACGATTGCATCGAGTTTCTCTTGCTCCAACAGTCCCATTTCTACCAGGTCGGGGAGGGGAATACCGCCAGCATTGGAGAAACGGGTCAAGGGTACCATTTGGTCACCATGCCCACCCAATACGAAAGCGTGGATGTCTTCTCGGCTGATGCCCAGTTCCCACGAGAGGAAGGTTTTGAATCGGGCTGAATCCAAAACGCCTGCCATCCCCACAATTTTATTCTTCTCGAAGCCAGTGCCCTCTTTCATGGCCCAAACCATGGCATCCAACGGATTGGTGATCACGATGACCAAAGCACGTTTACATATATTTTATGGCTGGTTTGTTATTGCTGCCGCCACCCTGGTAATGGCCCCATGTTTCGGAATAATTTACTCGTTCAGCGTCTATTTCGTTCCGCTGCAGTCTGAATTCTCATGGGACCGGTCTGCCACATCCGGTGCCTTTTC
>PBLQ01000052.1 GCA_002721815.1 Myxococcales bacterium | reverse complement strand
CTAAAGAGAGCCAAAAGAGAACGCAAGAACATGTAACCACCTAAAAGTGTCGAAGATTCATGGGGACTGTATAGCATATATAGCGTTGACCAAGGGTCGGATCTTTGTCGGGCGCCATGCAGATGCATGAACAATAAAACTACTTATTTTCAAGCACTTACAAAAACCCGTCTCCTCCCTGACTGAAAAAAACGCGGCCTGGGCTCCTAGGCGGCTTTTTTGGTTTTACGCACGATGGCCTGGGGCCCCACCATTCCCAGGGTCCGCGGTGCTTTCAAGGAGCGATAAAGGGCCCTGAGCAACGTTTGACCTGGCAAAAGATACGGTAAAATGCTTTTCAGCAACCTCAAAAAGAAGCTAATCCTTGTGAAGGTCGACGTATTTGCAAATACCAAGCCTTCGAAGGATGGGAGCACAAAATGAAAAACAGGTTTAATCATCTCATATTCGCACTTCTCTTGGGATTATCCACCGAAGGATTTGCCACTGATGCTGGAACGAGCACCACTGCACCACCACCCGCCACAGATGGTGGGGCCTCGGTCCACACGCCTGTAGATGCCGATGCTGGGTCCGCTGCTCCCGCTGTGACCACCGATGCTGGGTCCGCTGCTCCCGCTGTGACCACCGATGCTGGGTCCGCTGCTCCTATTATGACCATCGATGCTGGGACCGTGCCGCCGGTGACCAACACCACTCCCCCTGACGGGGGATCAACAACAACACCCACGGATTCAACCCCCGCAGATGCAGGCCCAATGGTCCAACCTGGCGTGGGCGAAGCTTGCGATCCCGATACATTTCAAATGCTCTGCGAAGGCACCACCTGGACCCGCTGCAACGATAACGTGGTAGAACAGCTCGATTGCAATGGCGATGATTACTGGAACGATCCATCCTTCGGTCCTGACTGGACTTGTGGTGTTCGTGGATGCCTTTCTGAAACCGAAGGCTTTTGTGAAGAGCGTGCCGAGCAACCCAGATGTGTCCCCAGCAAAGACGGGGGTTATTGCCGGGGTTACCTGACCATTGTCGACCCTGAAGCCTCCTCTCTATATGTGTGTGAAGAAGGCGGAAGCTGCGTGGTGGGCGCTGAAGATGATGGTTCAGGGTTACGTTTACGTGAAAGATGTCGTCCTTCCTTGGGGAGTTGTGACATCGGCCAAACGAATTCAACCTGCCAGGGCGATGTGGCCACCTTCTGTCGCGAATTGGTGAGCAACGACACCTCCTTCGCCGTGCCCGATGTGATGGGTTATGACTGCTCTGTTCAAGGCTGGACCTGCGCGGATGGTGCCAACGGGTCCAGTGCCTGCGTGACCGGCGGCGGTGAGGACGAAACATGCATGACGGGCTATGACTTTTTGGTGGCCTGTGGCGAAAATGGACAGGTATCTACCACCAGCGCCTGCAACGTTTTAAGTACCATGGCTGCCCCCATCGGCAGTGAAGCCTCCAATGGAACGTGCGTGACCAATGACGATATCACCGCCTGCGACCCTAATGCTTTTACCGACACCTGCATGGGTGATTTCCTTGCCCTGAGCTGTCTGCCTGTGGGCCAGCCCAAAGGCTACGATTGTACCGCCCCCAATCTGGCCGGAACCTGTGTCACCAGCGGGCCAGCTATTGGTGGAGAGGCCTTCTGTGAAGTCGCCGCGGGCAAGCCATGTAACGGCGGCACGGTTCGATGCGCCGAAGGGTCCAGCTGCTCTTTGTCCGGCACCTGTATTGTAGATTTCCCCGAAGGAGAAGAAGAAGCAGAAGAAGAGGAGGAAGAAGAGGAGGAAGAGGAAGAAGAAGAGCTACAAGAGGAAGAGGCCAGTGAAGGCTGCGGCTGTAGCCAAACCCAATCCACTCAAAATACGTCTTGGTTGGGACTGCTGTTCCTGATTCCGCTCTTGTCGGTTAGAAAAAGAAAGAACCAGTCATGAAATATAAAAAACCATCGCTCCCCCCATCCACACCGCCCCTCCAACGCCGAGGGGCCCATTTGGCGCCGTGGCAAACCATGGTGATTGGTGGCTTGGCCGCTACCGGCCTCACTGGGTGCTACCCTGAAAGGGTCCCTGCAGAAGCGCCTGGTATTGAAAACCCAGCCCCTCAACCGCCGCCGCAACCCGCACCCGAAACAGATGCGGGAACCGAGAATAACGAACCACCTCAACCGGAACCGGTCATCGATGCAGGTAGTCAAACAGACCCTTCTCCCGAAATGGACGCGGGCAGCAATGACACCCCAACACCACCGCCGCCCTCCTCGGATGCGGGCTCCGAAGAGACCGGAGCGCAGGATCCCATCGACGCGGGTCACACGCACACAGGCTCTGGGGACACCGACGCATCTGTCCCTGGCCCCTCTCACGATGCAGGAACGCAACCCCCCGATAATACCCAAACGGACATCGATGCGGGCATGGATGCTGACATGGATGCTGGCGCACTGGCAGCCAAAGACGCAGGGCTCGTGGACGAGGAAGATCCCCCCCCTCAACCGCCGCCGCAGCCACCACAACCACCGCCACAGCCACCGCCACAGCCACCACCACAACCTCCAGAAAACTAATCCAGCACGGCTATTTCTGGCGTAACGCACCCAAGATCGCCCCGAACCACTTGCAGTTTGGCAGGGCTCGGATACGAGTGCTTTATGAAACGTAAACAAAGCCCCATTTCGTCCTTGGTTGCTGTGCTGGCCATCTTGTTCGCGGCACCTCCAAAAGCCCAAGCGCACCATGGCTGCAATACACCCGGTGCCCTCTGGGGACAGAACGTCAATCTGCTTCGCTTGGATGCCCAGAGCAAAGTGTTCGGAACCCACCAAGCGCTGAGCTTGGTGCCGTCCATTTCTTATGCGCCCTTCGACTTTTTAAGCGTGGGTGCGCGATTGCCTTACAGTCAAATGACCATCACCCAAAATGGCCAACAGGTTTCCGGACTGGGCGATTTAGAATTGAACCTTCAAGGTACCGCCTTCAAATCGAGCAACAACAAGTTTGTCATGCTGTTGGGCTCCGAATTTGAAATTCCCACAGGCGACAGTGTCGCCGGAACCAGTGGGGGCCACTACGCCATCACCCCACATGCCACTTTGGCCTTTCGCTTGGCAAAGCGGTGGTTACTGGCCAGCGCCACGCAATACACCTACGGCCTTGAAGGGGGCGGCTCCAGTGACCATCACGATGACGGACACGACCATTCCCACGATCATCATCATGACGATGCGACCAACAGCTACGCCCTAAGCCCGCACAGCACACAAGAACTCAAAACATCCTTGGGTGCCAGCTACCTCGGAAAGGATGGCTATGTCACGGTCATCGGCGAAGCCATTTACGGCGTCAGTGGGCCCCAAGGCCTTGGCCCCGTGAGTGTCATTCTTGAAACAGGCATTAACCTCACCAAAGACCTCGTGGCCAACTGGCGAATCGCCATGCCCGTGGCGGGTGAAATTCGTGAAAGTTGGACCATCACCTCAGGCGTGATTTGGCGGTGGGGCGCAGATGCTGACACCACTTTTACCAGCACCCAACAACCCAAACAAGAAGTCTGCGATTGCCCGTCCGAGGTGCCTTCTGACGCAGCATGTGCCTGCCCCTCTCAAGCATCCTCTGAAGAGCCTGCCTGCGAAGGATGTGAAAATCCTGCTCAAAAAGAGCAGGCTGAAACGTCATCGCCAGCACCGTGCAAAAAGACCACCGAACCCAAAACTTCGGACGCTCCCTGTGAAGGTTGTGACAACCCCAACCAAGAGAAGGCAACGGAATAATCCACGTTGGGTTGTCTTAATCCACTTCCGCCCCGCAAACGTTGTTCTCACAGGAAAGACTGATCGTACAAAAAACCCCTAAGCATTGAACATTGCTACACAGCCCTGGTGTGTCATAATCACTGGGGATGGCTTCTTGAACAGCAGATAAATAGGCCGTATTCACCGCATAAAGCTCACCGCCACTGCATGCATCACAACATTCGGGTTGATAGGTAACGCAGTCGTTCACCTCTTCGCATGAGAACCATATATCAGGGTAGCCATCTTGATTTTCGTCCGTGTCATCAATGGGCGTCACGTCGTCGCCTGAACCCGCTAATCGGTGATCACACGTCCCAGCATTGCAATAGGCTTCCTGTCCCAAGCACATGATCATCGGGCAAGCCATCGGTTCGCCATTGGGCATCAAACAAGGCGTTTCAGTGGGTGGGTAAGCCGCTTCAAAGGCACTTAAATGGTCTTCATTCACCGAATACAGCTGCCCACCTGCACACCAGTCACAACAACCGCGCTGCTCCAACACACAATCCGAATTGGCTTGGCAAGTGTACCATTCTGCAGGGTCACCTTCTTCGACTTGCCCAGCATCACTTAAGGTGTTGTTCGGCGGGTGTCCAGCGTCCATCACCGACGAGGCTGGCTGAGAACCAGCATCTGTGGCCGTCACATCACCTGGGAGGACCGATGGCCCCCCGGCATCGTGTGCATCCTCTGTACCGGTTTGCGCGCCCGCATCATCTGCATCATCATCACCACCCAAAGGCACCATGCGATCACTGCACATGCCTTCGGAACACACGGCCTCCCGAGGCTGGCAATACATTCTGGTGCACATCATATCCATGCATTCTTCGGCAGTGGGATCCGGATGAACCGTCTGCAGCTCGTCCAAGTAATCTTCATTCACTGACCACAACGTGCCTCCGTTGCAATAGTCGCAACATCCTTCTTCGTACAGGACGCAATCAGCATCGGTGTCACATTTAAACCACATCTCTGGTAATGCAAAACCGGCATCAGAGACCTCGGCTTGCGCCATGGCGCCAGCATCACTGGTGGATGTCAGATTCGAATCAGAATGACCGGCATCGTGAACCGCAGGTGGGGGCACTTGCCCAGCATCAGATGCAGGCTCAGGTGTCTCTTCCTCTTGCTCATGTACCTCTTCATTGGAAACAGGGGTTTCTTCAACGATCTCTGAGGGACAGCCCAATAATAGTAATAATGGCAAAGACCCAGCGGCTAATAATTGATGCATGAAATATCCTTATGATTTATGTGTCCCCCCAAATGTGCCCTGCCTGAGCCATTTCATCAACCTTTTGGCAGCACCCATTGGCTATTGGGGATAATTTGGGCGTCCTGTAACTGCCTAAACACGTCCCA
Source organism: Myxococcales bacterium (assembly GCA_002721815.1). Classification (GTDB taxonomy): domain Bacteria; phylum Myxococcota; class UBA727; order UBA727. The sequence goes on along the minus strand of PBLQ01000052.1, from coordinate 19,722 downwards.
AAACACTTCTTCATGACTTTTAAAGGCCTTGAAACCGGCATTTTCCGCCTTATCCATGCGAAAACGAACATCCCAATCGATGGCCATGGCTTTGTCGATGAACTCCCATGCCACCAACGCATCGAGGCGGTGCGGCACCAAACCATGCTCGGCGGTCACGCGGTCCCAAAAAACAGCGTTTTCATCCACAAACTGTTTCATGGAGAAGCCTTTGTCCGTCATGTCGTAAGGCATTTGCAACGCGGCGGCCAACCGAGGCCACAGATCTATCCATTTGAACGGCTCTCCAGTGGTGCAATTAAAGGCCTGGCCATGGGCCCTTGGCTCATCCGCAGACCAAATCATCATTTCTGCCAGTTGCCGAGAAGGACTAATTTCCCAATCGCACTGGGCCGCACCTCGGTCTCCCCAAAACACCAAAGGTTCATTTTTCAGTTTTTGAATGGTGGCATACACGGCCAATGTGGTCCCCAGATTAAAGGGCGAACCCGAAGCCGCACCGATCAAGAATGACGGTCTGAACAAACTCCAACTGAACGGATAGTCTTGAGATGCCACATGGTCTTCAAACTCATAATACCAATTAGGACCTGGCACACGCGCGGTACGGTCTTCATCAAAAGGCAAATCATAATTGGGGTACAACTGGGGGCCCAAATGCATCCCGTAACTTTTGGCGCCTGTGATGAAGCTTAAATGCTGAAGCGGTGCCTGATGGTATTCCAACGCTGCCATGACATTCTTGAACATTTGCAAATTGCTTTTTGTTGGGTCCAGCGCGCCCGCCTCTTTCATGGTGAACCAATAAAACAACGGCATCACGCCAGGTATCCACTTTATCCACGGCAATAAACGCCCCACCCACATAATTTGTCGACGAAGTTTACGGATATTTACGTATTTATCAGTGCGCAACAAACCCTCTTTTTTTTGCGCCGCATAAAACACATGGGTGATGTGATGCATGCCCAAATGTTTTTTCAGTGCATCGCCATCCAACAAATCCACCGCAACATGGGTCACGCCGTCTTGGCTTTGATTGCGTGAGCGCCGTGACAACGCCACCACACGCCAACCTTTCTCCGCCAAAACGTCCACCAAAGAGGCCCCTGCCACGCCGGTTGAACCGACCACCAAAGCAATGGGGTGAGATGGAACTGGGGTCATTGTGTGCTTCTCAATCCGAGGACGGGGTTGGCAGTTTTTGAGACGCGTTCTTTAACTTATCTTTGCTTGGGTCCGTCTTCGCGTTGGGATTGGGTTCTGTTTTCACCGGGGTTTCTGCAATGGGAGGCGTTTTATCTGGCGCTTTTTTCACCTTGGTTTGGCTGTGGGTTTTTGCGTCCAAATCTTTTTGTTTTTCGCTGATCACGTCGTTCAAAAACGCCACCATACTTTCAATCACAGTGGGCGATACTTGTTCGCCGATATGTTCGGGCTTTAATTGCGTGATATCACGTTCAACGACCTCGTTGAGGGCATGGGTAATGTTCGACAGGATCATAATTTTGTGCCGTTTCTTGTATTTGCTGTGGGCCAGACTGTCCTCCCAATCACGGGTTTCTTGTGGGGGAATGTTCCAGTCGTAATCCCCTGAAAGGACCAAAAGTGGTTTTTGCAAATAACGCGCTTGGGTAGGGGCTTTTTCACCCATGGCCATCCACTCCTGCCAAAAAGCGGTGGGCACGCCTGAGATGTTATCCTCTTTATAGGTGTGCTCTCGCAGCGCTTTAAGTTCTGCGTTGAGTTTTCTCAGTTTGTCCAGTTGATGGTTGGCCACAGAGTCGGGAACGCCCAACTGCCCCATGAGTGTTTCGGAACTTTTGGTTTGGGCCAACAGAACCTTGTCGATGGGCTGATAGGGGCTCGCCAACATAATTCCCGCATCAATTCGTTTGTCATCGCGCATCAATGCTGGGATGAACTGTCCACTTTGGCTGTGCCCCACCACAAATAAGTAACGCTCATCGACCCCTTCATGCCCCTGCAGAAAGTCGACGCCTGCCTTCATATCGTCGACAAAATCCTGAGGCATGGTGCCTTTTTGAAGAACATATTCATTTTCGTAACAGCTGTTGAATGGCCCACAGGTCCGTTTGTCGTAACGCAACACTGCAAAGCCAGCCTCACACAATCCCCAAGCCAGTTCGGCGTACACTGGAATTTTAAAACCAACCCCCATGTTGAGTTGACCAGCCATGAAACCATCTCGAGACTGAGGGCCGCTGCCATGAGCGATCAATACTGCAGGCACCTTCTCGTCTTGTGTGTCGGGCCAACACAAAGCACCAGCCAACGTCACCCCTTCGGCTTGAAAGGTGACCTGTTTTTCAGATAAAGATTCGGGTGTCACGGCCACTTTGGGAACTGAAGCACACCCCAGCAACCCCACCAAACACAAAAGCGCCCCGGCCGCTCGAAGCTGGGCCCGGCTCACGTTCGCCTGCCCTTGAATGTGGGGTGCAACCGTCGCCATTTGCCAGGGCGTCTGAGCCGTTTGGTAAACATGCTCTTGGCATTGGAACGCAGTTTTCGAGGGTAATTGGCGGTTTTGGGTTGGGTTTGAGAGCTGGTGACCGAACCGGTTCGCAATGATAACTTGGCCGTCACGAAGGCTTTGCGTCTTTTGATCATGAGAAGCGGTTGGACTTTTCGTTTTTTCGCCAAGTGGGTCTTGGGAGCCACCGGTGGCCGCTTGGCTTTGGTCGTTGGCTTGAGGCGCTTGCACAGCCAAAATCGTCGTCTCTCTCGCATCCAAAATCCTTTCGATCATCCTTTAATTAAGCACTGAACCCCCAAATTCAAGATCAATCGGTGCTCTTGCAATTGGGCGGCGTTTTGTCGAACTATTGGCGGGCAACGCGTTTCACGTCAAAGGAGCTGCACATGGACCCGCAAATGGAACAAAACCTTGAGGCCCAAACTTTTCAAAGATTAATCAAGCACTTACAAGGCAACACCGAAGTCCAGAACATCGATTTGATGATCTTGGCCGATTTTTGCCGCAATTGCCTGGCCAAGTGGTACCTGGCGGCTGCCGAACAAGAAGGGGTGGACATGGATTACGATCGGGCGCGAGAAAAGATCTACGGCATGCCCTACCCTGAATGGAAAGAGAAATACCAAAAGAAGGCCACGGCCGAGCAAATGGCAGCCTTTGAGGCGCGGGGCAAATAGCACCAAACAAAAAAGCCCTTCTCGAAAGAAAGGCTTGAAAGTAGTTGATTGAAGTGATTGACGAGTTTTACTTCGCCAATTCGATCAATGCCGCAGCCCCTTGGCCCCCACCAATACACATGGTGCAAATGCCATATTGAGCGTCGCGACGTTTCATCTCACGCAAAATGGTGGCCACCTGACGTGCCCCGGTACAACCCAAGGGATGCCCCAATGCAATGGCGCCGCCCACAGGATTGACCTTCTCGTGGTCGATGTTCAGTTCGCGCATGCAGTAAACCGCCTGGGCCGCAAAAGCTTCGTTCAGCTCCACCACCCCGATTTCGTCGATGGTCAAACCGGTTTTTTGCAACAGCTTTTGCACTGCCGGCACCGGACCAATGCCCATCACTTCTGGGTCGACACCGACGGTGTAGAATGCACGAAAGTATCCCATAATGTTGAGGCCTTCGGCTTTCGCTTTGTCGCCATTCATCATCAATGCAGAAGCTGCACCATCACTCACCTGACTGGAGTTACCTGCAGTGACCGTGCCTTTGGCATGAAACGCAGGGCGTAGTTTGGCCAAAGCTTCAAGGGTTGAACCCGCACGGGGGCCTTCGTCCTTGCTGATGGTTTGGCCGTTAATCTCCACGGGGCAGATTTCGTCGTCAAACCAGCCATTTTCTTGTGCTTTCAAGGCACGCAAATGACTTTCTAAGGCAAACTCATCTTGGGCTTGTCGGCTCACGTCGTAACGAGAGGCCACATTTTCTGCGGTGATGCCCATAGAGGCAAAAAAGCCAGGTACGTCGTTCATCAATCCTGGGTGAGGTGCGGGTTTGTAACCGCCCATGGGCACCAAGGACATGCTCTCGGCGCCGCCTGCGATACCAATGTCAATTTCACCCACCGCAATGGATTTGGCCACGTCGTTCACGGCGTGCAAACCACTGGAGCAAAAACGATTGATGGTGGCCGCACTGGCTTCAAGCGGCAAACCACCCAAGTAGCCAATGGTACGTGCGACATTCATGCCCTGCTCGCCCTCAGGCATGGCGCAGCCCACAATGATGTCATCCACCTTGCTGGGGGCCAAACCGGCATCCTCGAGAACGGCTTTGACAGTCACCCCGCCCAACGTGTCGGGACGCACGTTGGCGAAGGCACCTTTTTTGCCGCGGCCAATGGGCGTGCGTTTGGAAGAAACGATTGCAATATCTTGTAACATGTTAGTCTCCTTGATTCTTTGGCCTAGTTTCGCAACGGCTTGTTGTTTTGCAGCATGTAAGCAATGCGCTCTTGGGATTTTTCTTCGCCCACCAAGGACATGAACGCTTCGCGCTCAAGATCCAGCAATGCTTGTTCGGTTACTGGGACGCGTGGGTCACAATCCCCACCCGTCATCACTTTGGCCACTTGCAAACCAATCTTTTGGTCGTGTTCACTCACAAAGCCGCCGTCAGCCATCATTTTCACCGCCATCTGGAAGGTCGCGAAGCCAGTTTTACCTGGCAGTCGATAAGTCCGCTCCAACATGGGGCGATAGCCGCCATTGGCCATGCTCAATGCTTTTTGTTTGGCTGCAAACAACAAGTGTCGGCGGTTCAACGTGATGCCATCTCCTTCGGTTAAGAAGAGATGGGCCCGCGCTTCGTCTGCACTTGTGGCCACCTTAGCCATGGCCACTGATTCGAATGCCCGCTGCAGCAATGGATCGACCAATGCTTCAGGCTTATCCACAGCACGCGCTAGGTTTCGCGCCATCATTTCGATATTACCACCGCCGCCTGGGATCAGGCCGACACCCACTTCGACCAAACCCATGTAGAGTTCGGCGTGGGCCTGAATGGCATCACACCACAAGCTCACTTCGGCCCCGCCACCTAAGGTGAGGTTAAAGGGTGCGGACACGGTGGGAATTGAGGAATACTTTAAGCGACGACACACGTCTTGAAAACTCTTCACCATCTTTTCGATGGTTTCCCACTCGCCTTGTTGGGCCGCCATGTACATGAGCAACAAATTAGCACCGGCAGAAAAGTTGGCGCCGTCGTTGCCCAATACCAACGCATCAAACTGGCCGTCTTCACACAAATCGAGCGCCTCGTTCAATCCATTAACGATGTCGCCATCGATGGCGTTCATCTTGGTGTGGAATTCACAGCACAGAATGCCATCGCCAAGATCGACCAAGGTGGTGGCAAAACCATCTTTGACCACATTGTTTTTATCTCGTTTCAGGATGGTGAGTCGTTGTACCTTCTCCCCTTCATCGATGACCACCGCCTCTTGCGTGCGCGGATCCCAGAAGGTTTTCTGGCCTTGCTCATTGTAGTCGTAAAAGGACTTACGGCCATTGGCCAACATGTCAGTCACCAACGAGGGAACTTCCAGTCCGTCGCCCTGCATCCACTCCACGGATTTGGCCACATCCACGGCGTCCCATGTTTCGAAGGGGCCCAGCTCCCAGCCAAAACCCCATTTCACCGCGTTGTCGATATCCAAAACGGTATCTGCGATTTCGCCCAAGCGAAGCGCCGAGTAAATGCAGGTACGTGCCAAAACCTTCCAGGTGAGTTGGCCTGAGGTGTCTTCTGCGTAAGCCAGCAGATTGATCTTTTCACCCACGTCATCGATGTTTCGTACGGCCCCCAAAGAGTCGGTACGGACTTTAGCTTTGGGGCGGTATTCCATGGTTTTGAGATCCAAAGCGAAAATCTCTTTGCCCTCTTTTTTGTAAAAACCCTGACCGGCTTTTTGGCCGGTCCAGCCATTGGACACCATGTCTTTCATCATTTGGGGCACCTGAAAGACATCGTGATACTCGTCGTCTTGGAGGTTGTCCCAACAGTTTTGGGCCACATGAACGAAGGTATCGAGTCCTACCACATCGGCAGTGCGAAACACGGCACTCTTAGGGCGGCCCGTAGCAGGTCCAAAGACGGCGTCCACTTCTTCGATGGTATAACCGTCTTCTTGCATCACCCGCATGGTGTCCATCATGCCGAACACGCCAATGCGGTTGGCGATGAAGTTGGTGGTGTCTTTTCCCCAGACCACGCCTTTACCCAACACATTTTCACTGAGGTCGGCAATGGCTGCTTTCACGTCATCACGGGTATCAGGACCAGACACCAACTCGAGCAAGTGCAAGTACCGTGGTGGGTTAAAAAAGTGAGTGACCAAAAAACGCTCTTTGAAACTGTCGGAGCGGCCTTCGAGCATCCCGGCAATGGAAAGCCCGGAAGTGTTCGAGGATACGATGGCATTTTCGCCAATCGCACCTTCTAACCTGGCGAACAGCTCTTGTTTCACGCCCATGTTCTCGAGCACCACTTCCACCACCCAGTCACAGGAAGACAAGCGTTCGAGATCATCTTGCAGATTGCCGATGGTAATGCGCTGAGCGAAAGACTTGTGATAAAAATTAGCTGGTTTAAGCTTCGCCAACTTTTTTAAAGCGCCAGCGGCGAACTTGTTGCGAAATGCCTTGGAATCTTCGGTGAGTCCGGCGGCCTTATCAGCATCGGTGAACTTGGGCGGTACAATGTCTAAGAGTTGTACTTTAAGGCCCGCATTGGCCAACTGAGCGGCAATCCCTGCGCCCATCACCCCGGCGCCGATGACGCCCACTTCACGAATTCGTTTTGGTTTTGTCTGCATTATTTCTCCTCTAAAAAGCATCAGATCCCTGGCTTTTAAAAACGACCAGTTTTCCTATCACATACCCCCACGGCACTCTACTGCGACGAGGTTAAAATGCATCGGTAATTCTGCTGATATTTGGAGGATTTAGCTCTTTTTGTGACCAAAAAATACGTTGAGGGTGGCCGCTTCTTTTTGGTTGATTTCCAGGGGCGATTCTTCGAGCTGTCTCGCCTTTGATTCGCGGTGATCGGAGACTTTCTCAACGTGCACTTCGAGGTTTTGCTCGTGGATTTTGTCCCCTTCGTTCAGGATGCGATTGAAATCGGCGTTATCCTGCTTGATGAGTTCTGCATTCTCGCGCTCTGACTCTTGGATTTGGTCCCGCGTATCCTGCATCCAGGCGATGGAAAACTCATCAAAAATAGTCCGTGCCGAGCTATCCATTTGATCTTTATAATGATTTCGAACGAAGTTGAGCTGTTTCGCCTCGTTTTTGTCCACCTTGCCATCATGATAGGCCCGGGCGAGCAAGGCTTTCACATCGCCTCCATCCAGTTTTCCAGCCGGTCCTTTGTCCTCCAAGCGCTTGGCGGCCATGCGCTCGATGTCCATCATTAATTCGGACCGCTTTATGGAGATTCGATTGAGACTGGCGCCCATGGCACTTCCTTTGGAGAGTTCTTCCCCAATTCTATCGCGAAAGTCGTGATTTTGACGAATTTTTCTGTCTTTTTGGATGCTTAGACTGAAGATCCGATGCCTTAAACCGTAAGCACTTGTTTCTTTTTACTTTTTCCAAAAAAAAAGGGACCCATAAGGTCCCTTTTTGTCATCTCGGCTGGCTTCAACCTAGAACTGAACGTCGCCCGACCAGACCGACGCACCACCGAAGACTCCGGAGGATGCCGCCATGATACGCATCATGCGGGTCTCTTGCTCAATGCGCCAAGCAGGGATGCCTTCAATGAGCTCCGTGCCAGGGCCTTCTGCGCCACCCACGAAGAACTGATCTTTCACGTCACGAATGTATTGGTACGCAACGCTTAAATAAGGCTTCTCTTGGGCTTGGTCCAGGTAACGCAAGCTACGGACGGCAAAGAAAACCTGGCCGGTAGAAGGCTCGGTCATTTGAACAAACCGCTCTGAATCCGCTTGCAGCTCTGCAGAGACAACCTCATCAATATCGTAGGTGGTCTCAACACGCATGCTGTTAGCAAAGTCAAAGTCATCAATGTTCCATGCTTGGTAAGCAACGTTCATCATCGCAATCAACTGCAGGGTGTACTGCTGATCTGGATCCACCCACGGTTGGGTCGCCGTATCTCGATCGATGGTGTCGCTGGTGTATAACCCAATGGCCTTCAGCGGCTCGTATGTGCTGCCATCATTGCCGATGCGGCCGGCATAACGGTCTGGGCGCTCGATGATCATGCCGCCCACCAAGTTATTGATGTCTTCTGCAAACAACGTGGCCAAGGAAATGGCGTAGGATGCCTGGTCAGAGGAGGAATCAACCCCGATAAAATCGGTGTAAGGGTCACTCAAAGCCTTGATGGCCATCCACTTGTCCCACCAGTAACCCATAGCGGTCGGCTTCCAGTAGAAGTAGTAACCAAAAACGTCTCGGTCATAAGTGGTACGCTCAGGTCTTGCACCATCTTCAATACCAAACTCAAGGGCTTCCATGGTGATGATTTCGCCACTGTCACGGTCTGCAATGCCCGTCCAACCGGCACAGGTGGTGGAGTCGTCGATGTGATGATAAGGATCGTTTCCGTACACTTTGCGGGTAATACGTTCGATTTCACCGTCTTCGTTGGGTGCAATCACGTGAGTGTCACAAGCTTCTGGATCGTCGCTGATTTTCACCATTTCCAAGTCATCCAACGGATTACGACCCGTATTACCGTCGATCTCGTAGCAACCAGTTTCAAGACGGGAATAGCAGCCTAGGGCTGGTGCTTGAATCACCTCAGCCAACAGGTTCATGACTTCGGTTGCAGCCACGTAGCCGTGAAGACCACAGGCATCTGCAGTGAAACGATCGGGATCGCTTTGCAGTTGGCCACCTTCGTACCAATAACATGTGTCGTCTCGACGAATGATCAATTCCTCGTTCACCCAGTTTTTGTACTGGTCCAAAAGCGGTACGAACGATCGGTTGTAGACGCGCGCAATGTAATCAAAGGGGCTCACGCCAAAGCCGACCCGCTCACGCTTGAACGCATTGTAAATGTAGTAGTTCCGATAGTCGGCCGCTTTCTTCCATGCACGCTCGTAGTTATCGAGGCCCATGTCCCAAAGGTTACAGACTTCAGAACCACCACGGTATTCATCCGAGCAGAAGGCGTATGGCACTTCAACATCAGTGGCCTCATCTACCAATCGGTAGTTCTTATATTTACGCTTGTAGATAGAAGCCACGCGCTCTGCATATGTTCCTGCGTTGGAGATGGCCTCTGGGTAAAAGGTGTAATGCATGGTACCGCGCTTCAACAAGTCGGCGCGCTCCGCCGTTACATCCACGCCAGCTTCATCGGTATCAAATAACTCAACCATATCAGCGTAGGCGTAGGTTACCGCGGCTTGGTCATACATGCCTAAGCGAGTGTTCACACCGTATACACTTTGGTAATCCATCACAGAAGAGAACTGGTAATCCCGCAAGCCACGATCTTCGATGCCACCGTTGAGGATGGTGTCGAACTGAACCAAATCGGTATTGTCATACTCCCACTCTGGCTTTGGACGGGTGTCGTCTTTCAACAAGAAACCCTTGAGAGTCCAGAAACCTTCTTCGAAGTTCACAGGGTCAGTGCTGGCGGCGAAGTTGTGACGCAAGCCAACGGTGTGACCGATTTCGTGAAGTTGGGTATCTCCCATGGTGCGAGCCACCAACCAAGTGAAAGCTTCTTCTTCGTTGTCGAGAAATTGCTGACCCGTGCCAAAACGGCTTTCGATTTGATAGAACAGGCCAGAGTAACCAACGTCGAACTTATCATCGGCCATCAGAATACATCCACCCGCTTTGGGGCTCAACAAGCGTTCTTGACGCATGTCTCGATAGTCAAACAAATCCTTGGATAAGAGCTTATCCATGGTAATGCCCTCAGCCTGCACGTAATCCCCGTCAGGACCCATGAACTCAGGACCAAAAGCTTGCCGGATTTCTTCGGTTACCGCGTATTCGTTGAGGGCGGTGTCTTGAAGCTTCGCTAAGTTGGCTTCGCCCATGTCGTGATAGGCTTCGCCAGTGCGAACTTTCTCACGCAAGATATCGGCGCGCTCCAAAATACCGAGTTTATCGATGCTCTCGAGAACGCGCTCCTTCATGAACCTACCACGAGATGCGATTCGTGAGGACTCTTGATTTATGGTTGCTGAGATGGCCGCACGAGCCGGGACACCTGCCCCAATGTCTTCAGCAGAGATCAAGCCTTTTTCGTACTTGTAGATGTCCAAGGTACGACGAGCAATCCAACGCCCGGGAGCGCCATAGTAAAATGCATTCCCTTGAATGATCTCACCGGTCAGTGGATCTGCGGCAGAAGGACCATAACCTAAGGGGGATGAAGCGTGCTCGTTAGGCACGTAGTAATACATGGAGTAACGCAAGTCACCGATTTGTGGATTCAAGCCGGTCTCGCCACACTCTACTGGGTCGCCCGCTTTAACAGGGTTGTTAGGACAAATAATGAACATGTCCTTGTCTTCCATTTCGGAGGCATCCCAACCGGTACCCGCAAGAACCGTTTCAGTGAAAAGGGCATTCCATTCTTGAGCGTTGCTTTCAGCCACTTCTTTGTACTCGTTGGGGAAGTCGGCATTGAGATAGTAAACGATGGGCTTCAGATCACCCTTTTTACAGGTGGCGTAAGGACGCTCAGCCGTTGCGTCGTAACATTCTGAGCTGTCGCCCCAAATGTTCCAGCGATTGACCAATCGAGATGCGCCACTGTCAACGTAACCATAGTCAGGATCGTAGGTATAACGCTCCGTACGGAAGTAGCCGAACTTGTTGAAGCGCATGTCGTCATATTCCAAAGCAGTGTATTTGCGGTCTGTTTTACGCATGAAGGAGTTTCGAACCTTCAAGTTGACGCCCATGCAGTCATTCATGATGCTGCTGTACAACCAGCATTCCAAAATGGGGAACCCGAAGTAGTTGGTGTACAACTGATTGACCTCAGGTTGTGCGGTCATGCGCTGAACGATATCGATGTAGTCACGGCTGATCACGGCCGCGTCCAAGTTGCCTTGTGATTGAGGCATGTCACCCTCGGCTTGGATGTACATCCCTACTGGCGCTTGCTGCACTGCTGCGGCGCCGAACTGGAAGTCACTGATCAGATTGTTGGACCAGTCCACGCGAATGTAATCGCGGTCATACCAATGACGGTCCATCATATTTTCAGTGATCACGTTCATCTGCTCACCCGTTCGAGCGTTGTACTGGCGCTGAACGTCAAAGTGGCTCACAATGCGAAATGCTGCTACGGGCGACCCCTGATAAGCGCCAGTGTCAGGACGTACATAGCCGTCAGCGGTGTTGGTGCGGCTGTCTTCCAACCATGGATACGCACGGTAAGCGAACAAGAAGTCACGTTGGATGTCCCAAACGACCAGTTCGTTATTGCCCTGCTCACCGATGAAGCTCAGGCCACTGGTGGAGGCAATGTCGATGACGGTCGGTCGGAAATAATATTCGGCAGGCGTCCGTTCGGTGTAAGGAACGAAGTCGTCACCACGTTCTTGCGTCAAATCAGCACAAGGTTCTTCGAAGAAAATACATTTTCTAACTTTCTCGGGTTGCGTACGATCAATATCGCCAACGCCGAAGCAGCCAGAGGTTAAGAGCGTAAAAAGCCCAGTTATTGCGATGCCGGAGTTCCATGTTCGTGTCATGTTGTTCACCTATTGCTTGGTATGTGATCAGTGCACCCACATGAAGGCACATCAAAATATAAAAACAATAGGGAAACCGGCTTTTTCACGGGGAAATAGCGCTCTGCCGGTATCCTTGAGCGGGTGCGTATGGCAGAGACTGTACAAATTGCGTTTTGCCTATCTTCCTTTTTAAATACAATGCCTTAAACTTAATCGCCCGCTCGCAAAGATGACTGCAGACACATTGACACGCTGTTCCAAGGCTGCGCGAAAACAGCGGTTTCTGCTTGTCCACATTGGATATCCGGGTCTGTGCCGCATCCCACCGCATCCGTGCAGCGAATAAAACAAAATCCACCGGCTTCGCCGTAGGTCCCACCGGCCCCTGCCGTTAGAAAACCATTGGTATCCTGGGTGTTTGCGTCTAAAGGATCCCCGTGTCCGAAGGTAAAGCCCGCTTGGCACACATGCCCCGCTGGGCAGCCGCTCTCAGGCTGTTGACTGTTGGGCTTGCACACGCCCCCACAAAATCCGGGCTGGCCCTCTGCCAAGCCCAACAAGGGACCCTGCCAACAAGACGTGCCTTCGATACAATCACTGGCAGAAAAACACCGCTCGCCCAGCCCACCCTCACCAGGGCCTGGGTTGTCGGAACACAGGCCAGTGGTGGCATTGCAAACCGAGGCGCCCGTGATGTCATCAGCCCAAACGTGCATGGCGATGGCATTGTTGAGGTCCCCCCGTTGTAAAACGGCAGTTCGCACACAGTCTGGAATGTCTAACTCACAAGGACGCACACAATGGGGGATGGCGGCTCCGGTTTGAAAGTCTTGGACATCGAGAAAGCGAATGTCACACACGTCATCGCTTCGCGGACACTGCACCGAAGTTTCACAGGTCCGGACACAGGCTGCTACATCGGGTTCAAAAAGTTTGAGGACCGTCCCCGACGGACAACTCGGCGGTGCATTCCACGTGCCCATAAAGGTACAAAAACCCTCGTCGACACCCGACTCGTGATAGTGGGTAAACTGGTCTTCCCAAAAGGGCTTGCTCAGCCCGGAGCCGTAAGCACCATCGCGCGTCACGATGAAACAGGCCAAACCCGTGGGACATTTGTTGCTTGGGTTTTCGGATGCATCACCGCTGTAGGTACACGACAAACCCACCTGATCACCATTGAGTACGCACATGGTGCCATCTTCACTCAAGGTATAACCGGTGTCACAATAACAGTTATTGTCAGCGGCCAACGTAGAGTTGCGAGGACAAATAACGCCAGAGCTGCCCCCTGGCCCTTCGGGTTCAAAACTCCCCTGTCCTGTGTCAGGGCATGCACCCAATACAGAAACCATCAGAACGACATACAGCTGACGCAATTTCATACCTTTATCCTTCAATCGATCCACCCCTCGAATTATCGCGGATTTTAAGGATTTTGACCACCAAAATTAAAAAAGCCCTTCAAAATGAAGGGCTTTTGAGAATCGAAACCTGAGCGTTTGAGCTCAGAGGCCGCCGTCTGTGGCTGGGGTGGCCACACCCGCCTTAATCACATGCTTGGCATTGGCCGAATGTCTCGTTACGGTCCCCAGAGCCGAGAACATATACACGGTTTGCATAGCTGGCATTGTCCGTATTACCAACACAGCTCTCGGTGGAAACGCCCAAGAGGCTTTCTTGAGTCCCATTAACGTACCACAAGTATTCCATGTCTGCGGTCATGTTCGGGATAACCACGGTATAGATCCCGTCACCGTCATCGTCGGTTGCCAGCGGACCGTTATTTGGATCCCAGCTCCACCATGGCCCACTGAGGCGGACACTGGTCACAGTATCGAAACCGGCACAGTTGGTGTCTAGGTTGAGCGTCAAGTCAATGACTGCAGGCGTATCATCGGCCCCTGCGTCTGCAGTGGTATCATCGGAACCGTCGTCGCTGGAACCAGCGTCTGTAGCGGTATCGTCAGAGCCATCGTCACTGGAACCAGCATCTGCGGTGGCATTGGTGTCACCGGTGTCGGTGGAACCTGCGTCTGCGGCCGTGTCGTCGGAACCGTCATCACTGGAACCTGCGTCTGCGGTGGCATTGGTGTCACCGGTGTCGGTGGTGCCTGCGTCTGCAGCTTCGGTGGTGTCGTCGGCCATACCTGCGTCTGCAGTGTCGGTGGTATCATCGGCAGTGCCTGCGTCAGTTGCAGGCTCTTCCACAACAACGCCGCCGTCAGTATCAACCACTGGGTCGTCTTCGACGATTTCTTGGCAGAAGCTGTAAGGCATGAAACAACCGCTGAACACATCGCCAGCTTGGTTTAAGGTGTAGCTACCACATTGGGCGCCAGGGTGAATACAAGCTTCGCACTCGAGGCCCTCTGGGCATTCCACTGGGTCGCAGGTTTTGGCGCTGTCACGGTCGTCAACGAAGCCGTTTTCATCAGTCCAAGGACCGAAGATAAGCGCAACACCCAAGTCCGCGGAACATTCGTGGTTTGCTGGGCAAGCACCAGAGAAACCGTCGTCTTCCAAATCGCCTGGGTCAGCAGGGATATTACAGAAAGCCATGCAGATACCTTGGTTGCTGCTGCTGGAAATACCAATGCAGTAAAGTTCAGCATCCACGTCAGTGTCGCGGAATGCACGGTCATCACACAACAAGGTGGCGTCCACTTCGTCGCAAATCACTTCCTCAGGCAAGCCGCTTCCTTGGGCTGCTTCCCACTGGGTGGAGGTGATCAGGTCCACAGGGGTCCCGCACCAACCCGTACGGTCGAAGTAACCGCAGTGGGCCAAGTCGTCAGTGGTGTCGATACACTGGTAACCTTCATCACAATCTTCATCTTCGGTACAAACACCCTCTGTCCAGGCACCGCTTGAAGGTGGATCAGCTGCCCAAACCACACTGGAGCCAGCCAAGGGATCTTGGTTCCACAAACAAACTTCGTCACCCGAACAGGTTTTGTTGGGGAGTTCGTTGCCGAAGGGGTCTTCCCAAGTTTCGTCTACGCCTTCGAGATCGCAGGCGTCACGACAACGCAAATCGGTGAAGATCATGTCTTGGAAGGAGCCGTCTGCGTTGGAGACACGCTCGGTGCCTGCAATCTGACAGCTGCGATCTTCAGAGCAAGAGTCTTCATCGTAGATGCCGTAACAAGGGCTCGAAACATTGGTGGTTTGCGGCATGCAAACCAGCGCGAACATGCCCTCGGTGATTTGCCCGGTCAGCTTATTGTAAGTACTGGGCAGAATCGTTTGGCAAGTTTCACCACCGGTGCAGACCTCGGGATCCTCATCCATTTGGCCCTCAGCGTTCAAAGTTGAACAGTCTACTCGGCAGGTACCCCAGCCGGCATTCAGACCAGGAACACAAATCAGTCCCTCTTGGCAGTTACCAACGCTGAAATCCACAGTAGGATTGGTTTGACATACACCGCCGGCGGCAACGAGTGATTCTTCTTCTTCATCGTCGTCGTCGTCATCGTCGTCATCGTCGCTTTTTTTGCCGCCTTCATCGACGGGGGTCGCGTCTTCCGGACAACCCAAAGGACCAACGGCCAGCAAAGGCATCGCCAAAAGCAAGTACAAAAGATTGAGTTTACAGACCTTCATAATTTTCTCCGATTTGTGGTGCAGGGTCTTGTGGTTTCTATAGAACAGAAGCGATTTATGCAGATCAATTCCGTCGGTCAATGCCCCCTAAGAACTTTTTTGTTTAAAATATCAGGTATTTCCAGGAAAAATGGCCAGAGCGTCTTCTCCGATGTGCCTCCACACCGCACCAAACCCAGGCGCCTTGAGCCATGAACGAACCTTAGGGTTTTGCAATAGATCTGAATCGGGCGCCACAGAATTTTTACCTAATGCGTCCGGGCCGACAAACCAAAAAAGCTCGTTAAACGTGTTTTCACGCGCCAATGCTTCAAATAGCGCTTTCCCAGGCTCCACAAGGACCGAGTGAATGTCCCGTTTCGCCAGGGCTGAAAAGAGGGATTTCAAATCTAGCCTTCGGGTGTCCCGCTGCGCTGCAATGGGTAAACACTGTGCGCCCACATTTTCGAGGGTCTTTTTTTGCTCGTTGGATGCGTCGGGAAGATGACAGACCCATACCTTCGAGTTTTCAGTAGAAAATACACGCTCGCGGCCCGAAAGGCTTAACTGCGGGTCCAAAATTATCTTCAGCGGCTGTTGAAAAGGATAATCCCATTCCCGCACATCGCGAACATTGAGCAGCGGATCATCGATGCGAACTGTGTTGGCCCCCACTAAAACAGCATCTGAAGCTGCTCTGAGTCGGTGTACCATGGCTAAAGAACCGGCACCGGTGATGGCAGTGCGAACACCGGGCTCAGCGGCGATGGCCCCATCGGACGACACCGCTAACTTCATCGTGATCCAGGGCTTCTGGTAAAAGATCGCTTCCCGAAAAGGTGCGATGAGCGCCGCCGCCTGTTGTGCAATGCTACCGCCCAAAACCTCCACCGAGATGCCTGCCGACCGCAACCGTTGCAGCCCCGCCCCATTCACTCTGGGATTGGGATCCACGGTACCGACCACCACTCGGGCAATTTTTTTTTCGATGAGTAAATATGTGCACGGGGGGGTTTTGCCTTGATGATTGCAGGGCTCTAAAGTCACGTAAGCGGTGGCCCCTTCCACCGCGTTGGCAGCATCTCGGACCGCTTCTACCTCTGCATGGGGTTGCCCGGCTGCCCGGTGATAACCTTTGCCGAGCACTTGGCCCTTAGAAACGATGACGCATCCAACCGGCGGATTGGGAGCGGTAAATCCCAATCCATGACGTGCGAGCTTGAGGGCCTCTCCCATCCATTGCTCGTCTTCGGTCAGCGCCTCTTGGTTCAAACTCAGGGATGCATCCAGACCTTCTAAGACATGGTGAAAAGGTGAGATCCAGTCTTGCATCTGGGGATTCACTCCTTGGACAACGACGCGCCACCCTCATCTTTGAGGTTTTCTAGTTCTTTGGCGAACTCTTCCACATCGCGGAATGAGCGATACACACTTGCGAAACGCACGTAGGCCACTTGGTCAATTTTCCTGAGCGCCTTCATGATTTGCTCACCCACCCACTGGGCAGCGATCTCTTTTTCGCCGAGTTCGTAGGCTTTTTTCTCAATGTCTAAAGCTGCTTTTTCAATATCAGCAGTGGAAATGGGGCGTTTTTCACAGGCACGCGTCATGCCTTTGATGATTTTTTGTCGGACGAACAATTGGCGTCGCATGTCTTTTTTGACCAAATAAATCGGCATTTCTTCAATGCGTTCGTACGTGGTGAAGCGCGACCCGCAGGAGTTACATTTCCGTCGACGACGAATGGCACGCCCGTCCTCAGTCATCCGTGAGTCAACCACCCCATTGTCATTTGCAGCACAAAATGGACAGCGCATCGACGCCCCCTTTATTCACTAGCTTGAAAACTCCGAACGGAAATCTTCGTAAA
The DNA here is from genome assembly GCA_002721815.1 of Myxococcales bacterium. GTDB lineage: Bacteria > Myxococcota > UBA727 > UBA727. The sequence continues at coordinate 2,573 of PBLQ01000052.1, read as the reverse complement.
TGGGGAAGCGGCGGCAAAGCGCATTCACTTGCTCTGCCACGGCGGCTTGCGCGTGATCGTCGTTCGGGGCCGAAAGACTCTCACCGATCAATCGGGCCACCTCACCCATCGCCGCCTCGTCCATCCCGCGCGTGGTCAAAGCTGGTGTTCCCAAGCGTACGCCGCTGGTCACCATGGGCGTTTCAGGATCAAATGGAATCTTATTTTTGTTCACGGTGATGTGCGCCTTGCCCAAAGCCTCTTCGGCCACGTCACCAGTCAGACTTTTGGGACGCAAATCCACCAACACCAAATGATTGTCCGTGCCGCCAGACACCAAATCGAAACCTTGTTCAAGCAACCCGGTAGCCAACGCTTTGGCATTGGCCACGGTCTGCTTTTGATAGGTTTTGAAGTCTGGGGTTAAAGCCTCTTTAAAACTCACGGCTTTTGCGGCGATCAGATGCATTAATGGACCCCCTTGCACGCCGGGGAAAACACGACTTTTGATTTTCTTGGCATGTTCTTCTTTGCTCAGAATAATGCCGCCACGAGGCCCACGTAATGTTTTGTGCGTGGTTGAAGTCACGTAATCAGCATGCGGTACTGGGCTGGGATGTTCGCCCGCTGCCACCAAGCCCGCGATGTGCGCCATATCCACCCAAAATTTGGCGCCCACTTTTTTGGCGATGGCGCCAAAGCGTTCAAAATCAATGGTGCGCGCATAGGCAGATGCACCCGCCTGAATCATTTTGGGTTTGTGCTCCATGGCCAAACGTTCCACTTCATCATAATCGATGAGGCCATCAGACTCTTTCACGCCGTAAGGAACAATATTGTAGAGACGGCCGGAAAAATTGACCTTCGAACCATGCGTGAGGTGCCCCCCGTGATCCAGACTCATGGCCAAAACCGTATCGCCAGGATTCACCGCCGCGAAATACACCGCCAGGTTCGCATTTGCTCCAGAATGCGGCTGAACGTTGGCATACTCAGCACCGAACAACTCTTTGGCGCGATCGATGGCCAAGTTCTCAACCACATCATAGTATTCACAACCACCATAATAGCGACGACCCGGGTAGCCTTCTGCGTATTTGTTGGTCATGAGGGATGCGGCCGTTTCCAAGACTGCATTGGAGACATAATTTTCGCTGGCGATCAGTTCTAAACCATCACACTGCCGGTGATACTCTTTTTCCAGCTGGGCAAAAACTTCTGGATCTTCACGCTTAATGGCTTCGTACATCCTGGCTCCTTAGTGGTTGATCTGGGCGACGCGATCTGCGTGACGCCCCCCTTCAAATTCTTCTGCCAAAAATATTTCTAAAATAGATTCTGCAACAGCCGTTCCCACAACCCGCTCGCCCAAACACAGGACATTGGCATCGTTGTGCAGGCGGGAATAGCGGGCCTGGAATTCACTCACGCAATTCGCTGCCCGAACACCATTGCTTTTGTTCGCGGTCATGGCCATTCCAATGCCACTACCACACACCAAAATACCGCGTTCGACATCACCGCAAGCCACCGCAACAGACACCTTTTTTGCATAGACCGGATAGTCCACTCTTTCGGCGCTCTCCGGCCCCATGTCCACGACGTCGTGGCCCATTTCGTTCATTTTTTTTATGATGTGGCTTTTGAGTTGAAACCCAGCGTGATCCGAACCAATACCAATGCGCATGTTGCCCCCTCGATTAGAGTGAAAGAAAAGAGCTGAGCTTACGCGTTTTGCTCCACCGGTTTGGACTCGGTAACCGCCGCGGACTCCATATTGAACTCAGAGACCATGAGCCGCTGACAGGACGGACAGCTTTCTACCGCATCACCACGATAAACCATTTGACACATGTGTGGCGGAATCTTGTAGCGACATTGCGTACAAACTTCATTTCGAATGATTGAGATGGCATTGCCGCGCTTTTCAGCGATTCGGTTGTACTTGTTGATCAGGCTTTTCGGCAAAGCGTCGAGCAATGCATCGCGCTCTGCGGTAATGGTGGTTAAGCGACTATTGATTTCGTCGAGTTTTGGCTTAATTTCACCCCAAGCCTTCACAGACGCTTCCTTCGCCTCATTCAACGCGTCTTCAAGCTCATGCAATGGTTTTTCGGTGTCTTCCAAAATCTGCATTTTTTCGATGAGTTGATCTTCAATGTCGTTAATCAAGCGCTTTTGCGAGCCGATTTCGCTCATCAGCGCAGTGTATTCACGCTCTTTACGAATGGCCTCGGCGCGTACTTGCCATTTTCGAACTTTGTCTTTTTCTTCGATGAGACTGCGCTCTAACTGGCGTCTCTCACTAAGAATAATGTCGTAATCTTTGGCCAGTTGAAGGTAGCGTTTTTGGGTCCCGTCCATTTCGAGATCGATCGCTTCTGCCGGCTGAGGGAGCACCTTAATTTTTTGGCGCAAGCCAACGAGTTCGTCTTCTACTAAGGAAATTTTGGCCAAAGCCATCAACTGTTCAGGGACGTTCATTAATTACCTCTTAGCCTGCGGTGATCCAGATAGGGTGCATGTGCATAGAGGATAATGAACAAGAGCAACCGTCAACCCCCCCTATAGAGGTAAATGGTGGGCCCGGCAGG
>PBLQ01000051.1 GCA_002721815.1 Myxococcales bacterium | reverse complement strand
TAGTTTTATTGAGCATATTTTTAGCGCCATCTAACACCTCTAATTCTGAACCCTCAACGGTTTCGTCCTGTTGCACTTCAGTCGCTTCTGTCTCGGAGGCCGCTTCAACGTCAGCGACCTGCTCTTCTTCGGCTGCGAGTTCCGCTTCGGTCTCGATCTCTTCAACCACTTCCACTGTTTTCGTCATACTTCCACCTGTTCTACCAAATCAAAAGAGTTCTCATCCATGTCAACCAAGTTTTCCTGCCGAGGCAAAACCAAGATGGCTCCCGAGCTGGGGTCTTGAGCGACTTTGATCAATTTCATGCGTGCCATTTCTAAAACGGACAAAAAGGTCACAATCACGCTGTTTCGATTGTTGGCGTGAAAAAGGCGTAATGCCTGTGCAAATGTAAATGAAGTCCGAAGGCGGCAGAGCTCAACCATTTCATTGATGCGCGCGCCTACGGAGATACGCTCAAAAACCACTTCGTGATTAATGGGTATTTTCTTTTTTTCGAGCACGCCCCGCAACAGTGATGCCAGTTCGTTCACCGGCACCTCCACCAAATCGGCTTTGAGGGCCCAAGTGCCATCATCATCTTGACCCGTGAACTGCGGTGCTGACCAAGGACGTTCAAAAACATCACGTCCCAGTACCTGCATGTTCCCTATCTGCTTTGCCAACGCTTTATAACGTTGATAATCTAATAAACGTTTTACCAGGGCCCAGCGGGGGTCGATGCCATCATCTTCCTCTTCATCTTCGGGGCGTTCCTCGCGAGGTAGCAACATTTTGCTTTTGATATTGGCCAAAGTTGCAGCCATCACTAGGAACTCGCCAGCCACCTCGAGGTTCATCTGTTTCATTTCATCAATGACTTCAAGATATTTTTCGGTGATGGTGACAATGGGGATATCAAAAACGTCCATGGCGTGACGCCGAATCAAAAACAGCAAAAGGTCTAAGGGCCCCTCAAATTGCGGCACGCCCACACGCAGGCGGTCGGAGTCCAAGGTGGGCATATAGCCGTCGGCATCTTTGGTTTCGAAATTACCGAAGGCGGATACCACGTATTCATCCCGCCCTACTTTCTTTTCTGCGTCCTCACCATAATTGCCTTCAAATCCCAAGAATAATTGACCAGAAGCATTCTCATTTTCTGGTGTTTCTTCCAGGGTAACGGTTTGAAAGGTCGTGGTTTGTACTTCAACAGCAGACATAATGATCCTTCTATAGGATGATGGTTTGTAGCACACCCACAATCCATAACACAGGGATGGAAATGAAATGGGCGCCCATAAAAATAATGACAAAAAGAACGATCATGCTCATGGAAGAGGCGACAGCTTCATATTTTTCGGCCATCTCGCCAGGCAAGAACGCATAAAGAACTTTGGACCCGTCTAGAGGGGGCACGGGAATCATATTGAAAACCAGCAGCGCCACATTGAGGGTTACGAAATGAAGGAGCAATACCACTGGCGGGTGTTCTCCCGAAACGCCGATCTCCAGCTTGGAGAGAACTGCGACCAAAATCAGACTCAGGATTGCCAATAACAGATTGGACGCCGGGCCGGCTGCCGCGATCAGCATTTCTGCGGTCCGCAATGGAATCCGTTGACCGCCAAATCTTTTGGTCAATCCGTTGGGATTATAGGGGGCCGGTTTGCCCGCAGCAAAAAACGGCAGCGCCGAACCCCCTGACATGGCAGACATCACCACCAATGTTCCAGGCAAAATTACGGTCCAAAGTGGATCGATGTGCTTCAAAGGATCCAACGTGAAGCGGCCCAAACGCGTCCCCAAATCGTCCCCGAGCCATCTCGCGGTGGCAATATGCGCAAATTCATGCACCGAAATGGCCAAGATAAGGGGGCCAAGCACGATCACAAGTTTTACGAATACATCATCTGGCATTTCAGTCCTCGAAAAGGGATTTTGGTCATAGCGCACTCAAATGAATGTGGAAAGGAGGATCTTTGCATCGGGGCACCTAAATATCCCTTGTAAAACAGCGCCTTAGGCAGCAGCCTTTCATGGAGCTTCCAAAAGGACGCACTGGAGGCCGTCAAGCCTTAATTGAGAACCGTTCAATACATCATTGATCCCAAGGTCCTGATTTAAAGTGGCTTTTGTTCACCTCTTGGACCCTCTCGCTTATTTTGAGCCGTACCGAAAGACCGCTGGTCGCCATTGGTAGCATTCAGTGCCACATCTGGTTACAGTGGCGGCATTCATGCGCAAACTCAAAAGTGCCGATGTTCTGATTGGATATTTATTTGTTTTCAAAGGTTTTTGCTTTGCCCCACCCCAAGCGCCCCCCTTCCATCCACGGACTTTGCTTCGGTTTACTCATGGCTTTGATGCTGATGACTGGGACTGCGCACACTGCCAATAATCCAATGCGCTCGCCCTTCAACCCGCTCCTTGAAGTGAAAGACCTTCGCCAAGGGCAAATCTTAACTTTCGATAAGAACATTGGTTTCTATTTTAATGCGTCAGTCCTGCGCCCGGAAAGTCTGTCTACCCTAGACAACTTGGCACTTTGGCTAAAAGCCAATCCCGAAATTGTAAAAGTCAATATCCTTGGACACACCAATCAACTCGGGAGCTCTGCCTACAACCTCACGCTGTCGAGGCAAAGAGCTCGTACCGTGCGTCGCTATTTGCGTTCTCAAGGGGTTGAGGGCGACCGTTTAGACGCTTTGGGGTTTGGGGAACAAAAACCTTTGGTGGAAGAAAAAATGGTCGAAGACCGGGTTCACAACCGGCGCATCGAACTTGAAATCGCCACCCTCGCTCCGGACCTAGAGCACATCAAAACCACGTCGCCAAGCGCCACCAGCAAAGCATTTTTCAAAGTAAAAACTCTATCCACGGGCTATGTCCTCAATCCTAAAATCGCAAAAATCAAGCCCGGTCAGGTGGTGATCGCAGGAAATGCACCCGTGGTCATCAAAAACGGGCCTTCAAAGTTTACCCTCATGCCTCGATCAGAAGTGCTCTTTGTGCGAAGCAGCCATGACTATAATGTGAGGAGAAAAACCGTCGTCATCAAGCCCAAAGAGGACAAGCCCCGCAGCGGTTCTCCCTGGGTTCAAGCCCTCGACCAACCCCTGAGGCCTGAAGACGACAAACCAAAAGGACCACAACGCAAAACCCTGGTCACTCGAGTTCTCAAGGCGGGCGTGATGGGCATCTCCGTGCTCAAGGGCACCATCAAAGTGCGCGCGAAGAAAAACCACGATATTTTAATCATTTACCCTGGGGGGGTGGTGTTACAACGTGAGGGTGACGCATCTGTCACCCGAACCGGAAGTCTCCTTTTGGTAAAGAATGCCTCGAAAAATGGCGATTTGGAGGTTTACCAAGATGAGCACCCCACCCGCTTGCGACCCGATGTAACCTTCGCCACTTCAGTGAACAACAAAATCGGCTTTTTACTGCCGCTGCCCTCCGGCAAAAAGAAAAAGGTCCATCTTCACTACACAAAAAGCGGCAAAGGTGCGCCGGACACTGTCATTTTGGCCGAATATCACAAGGTGAAGCAATTCTTGGCAAATCCTGCCTTAAACTTTGTGGACTTCGTGGTCCCAGACGGGCACAAGCAGATTTGCGATGCGACGGACTGGAAGTGCATCCTTGAAAACTACCCCAAGAAAAAAGACCAGTTTGTACTCGATATACACGTATCCAAAACCCCTAAACACTACCGCACTACATTTTCACTCCTCTCCCTAAAAAAACGAAATCTGTTGCAACGCTCATTTCATAAATATGCTGCGAACAGACACCAAGCCCCAATCAAGCAGGCCCCGCATACGGCGAACAGTGTGATTGGGGAGAGTCAAAAAGAGATTGGGCCACGAGGGCGTTTTCTCCGACCGCAGCTGGGCCCCGATCAGGACAAAAAAAGCATTTTGGTGCTTTCATGGAACTACGATCCCCCTCGCTACGAAGCGGTCACCTGGACCGGTCATAAAATGGCGCTTTCAGTTCTCCAAGACAACCCGAACACCATTGGTGTAAATGGCAGACTGCTTAAAACCCTTTTGGATGAACAAACTGGGTGCGATAGAACAGACCGTTGCCTGGAAGAACTTGCGGGTGCTTATGGCGTGGATCATATTTTAGATGGCGACCTGGTTCAAAACTTGAACACCCCCTTGGAAACTGACTTCGAACTCCGCTTATTTGAGAGTAACATGATGATTGCCGGGAAAGAGCATGCCCGCTTTAGACCCGTGAACAAAGTTCTACAAAAAGTAGCCCCCATGCTCGACGATGTTTTGGAGGTTAAAGAGCTGGAAGACCCCTACAAAAGCTGGCGCGCTACCTTACCGGGGCCACTTCGAACCACCAGCATGGTGGGCGCTGGTTTGGGCGTCTTGGCCTTCTCGGCCGGAAGCGTCTCTTATGTGCAATACCTTTACGCAGCGTCGCAAACATCTGACGCTTCTCGCCCCATTGAAGAGCGTAATATCGCCTACCAAGAAGGGCAAAAAGCGGTTTCACAATACGAAACTTATGGCGCGGCCTTACAGGTCACGGGTGGCCTGTTTTTACTCGCCAGCGGGGCGCTCTATGCCCTCACAGAATATTGGCCTTTCTCCCTGCCCCCTAAAGATTCAGAGTAGCGCTATTTGGGAAAACAAAAGACACCGTGGGCGTTACTCGGGTCGCCTGGCGTAACAGAAAAAGAGGCCACCGACATTGACACCAAGGGTGGAAACCCGTCCGGATAAAGGGGGCCACTGGCCCAAAACTTCTGCCCGGTTCTCGATTCACGAGGCAACGAAAGTAAATGCTGAGACATTTCGTTTTTGTCCGGCAATCTCATGCCTTGTGACGCACAGTGGGATTTGGCGTCTTCCCAGTTTTTCTTCACCTCCGCCTTACCCTTTCTTTGAGGCGGTGGACTTGGTGTCGTTTGCTGGGAGGATTTGGCCGGTGATGACGGCAAAACAGCTTTGTTTCCAGCGTCAAACGCGTCGCCTGTCTTTACTTGGTTTTTTGGGGGAGGCTTTGGCTGTGTGAGGACATCCTCTGAATCAAACAGCTCGATCATGGAATTCACTGCGCCCACATACTGAAAAACAAACTTATCTTTACACAAATCCCGGCCATGACAGAAATCTCGGCATGACGCCCAATGAAAGCCGCCGGTCACCTCCGCGCCGATTTCAGCGAAAGTTCGTTTGCATTCATTGTAACAGGGCGAACAAGCATCAATGGCTTCTTGATGATGCATTTTTTGCCCCCAGAGGCCGCCAAACCCAATAAGCAACAGCACAAACAAGACTTGTAAAAGGCGTTTCATGGCTCCACCTAACGCAGCCCAACCAATGACCATACGCCTTCATGGATGGCTCGTGCGTGGGCACCCGGCCGAAGGGCGCTGTCTTCAAGGGTCCGGGTGACTCGATCATCGTCGTGAAAGATAAGCAGGTGGTTAGCGTCTATCATGATGACGGCCTCTCCCTTGTGAGGGATTGTGAACGGCTGTCCTTTGTCATCCTTGATGATCTGAGGAGGGGTACCTGCGGCCAAATCTTTGATGGGCAAGCTCCATAGGAAACATCCGATATCCAGATGATTGGCAGCGGTTTCGTAACTGGTCAAAAGGACCAATCGGTCTAAGTTCGGGTCGTAGGTGATGCTGGAGAGCCCCGTGGCTTTGGGAAGACCCTCGATTTCATCAGGCTGAAAGCGATAGGCTTCAGCAAAATCTTCGTTTAGTTTCACCAAGCCATCCTCCACCATGTAGGTGGTCTTTAATAAAGTGAGGGTGTACCTAAAATCCTTAAAGGATGCGCCCCGCTCCCTCACCCCAAACAGCAAGGTGTTATTGGGCAGAGCGACCAATCCCTCTACTTTAAAGTAAGCGGGACCGGCCGCGCCTTCACCGGACATTGCCTTTTGAATGGAAGCGCGGAGCGACACAGAAGAAATGGTACCGTCTCGTTCGGATGGATTGGCGATTGAGGCTGCCCCGGGCTGGTTACTGGGCCAGTACAGCAATGTGTTGAAGGCATCCCAGGAAACCTTGTCCTCTCGGTACCGATCGAACCCCGTGGTGGCAAATGACCAATGGCCGTCTACAGAGTTGGTGAGGTCCTCAATCTTTCTAGTGGTTTTGAATATCGGTTCCAAGGCATAGGCCTCCGGAACAGGCTGGGGGTGCGTTTCGTTTAAGGACAGGCGGAAAACTGGAGATATATCTTCGCCAACGGTGCTTTTGTCAGAAGCGACCATAACACTGTCTCCCATCAGGAGTGCACCGGATGGCTCACAGGTAAGCGGTTTGCCCTCTTCTTTCAAAGTACCTTCGGGAAAACATTGGAAAGATCCTGAAGCCTCAAGGACGGCCTTGTACATCAACGGGTCATTGGGTTTGGGCGGCACTGCCACTGGCGTGGCTGCTTTGAGGTCGGCTGGTGGCTTGGATTGCGTGGTGTGGCACCCCGCGAAGGCCAACACTGTTGAAAAACAAACGAATCGAAAAACCGTCATCATGAGAACCCCATTCCTTGATTCTTCAATAAAACCAGATGGATAAATCTTCAAGTCTCAGCCCCCATACCCCACCAAAGTTTTCGGGGGCACAACCTGTCGATTTTTAGGGTTATGGCTTGGGATCGCCCTCAATTTCGGTTTAAAAAGCATTTTTCTTTAAAGGCCAAGAGGAGATTCTTCTATGAGTGACACCCTAATTCAGTCCCATTTAGGCGAAAACCGATCATTTGACCCTCCCAAGCAATTCGGTTCCGCAGCAAACATCAATGCTGACCGTCTGCAGCAGGCCCATCAATCGGCAGACAGTGATTCCCAAAAGTACTGGGCCGAAGCCGCCCGTGATCTGGTGTGGCATCGCGAATGGACCCAAACCTTAGACTGGTCCCGAAAGCCATACGCCAAATGGTTCGTAGGGGGTGAATTGAACGCCACCGAAAGCTGCTTGGACCGTCATATGGGTACCGCTCGAGAGAACAAAACCGCCATCCTCTGGGAAGGTGAAGGCGGTGATGTTCGTGAATATTCCTATGCCCAATTGTTGCAAGAAGTATGTCAGGCGGCAAATGCGCTCAAAAGCCAAGGCATTGCCAAAGGCGATCGTGTTGCCATTTACATGCCTATGGTGCCAGAGATCGTGGTGGCCATGTTGGCTTGTGCTCGCATCGGTGCCACCCACTCAGTGGTCTTTGGTGGGTTCTCTGCAGAATCCCTTCGCGACCGAATTCAAGACGCGGGATGCAAAATGGTCATCACTGCCGACGGTGGTTACCGAAAAGGCAAGATTGTCGAACTCAAAAAAGCCGTTGACGATGCATTGGCCGATAATGCATGCCCGACAGTGACCTCAGTCCTGGTCTATCAACGTACTGCCCAAGAGATTCCCATGGTCGAAGGGAGAGATGTTTGGTGGCATGACACTGTCCCCCAACAAGAAATGAGTTGTCACCCAGAATACGTGGATTCGGAACATCCCTTATTTATCCTCTATACCTCCGGCACAACTGGCAAACCTAAAGGCGTCGTGCACAGCACCGGCGGGTACATGACCCACGCTTTGCGAACTTGTAACTGGGTCTTCGACCTGAAAGACGAGGATGTCTACTGGTGCACTGCAGATGCAGGTTGGATCACCGGGCACACTTACGTCACCTATGGTCCGTTGGCTGCCGGCGCCACCAATTTTATGTATGAGGGAGCACCAACGTACCCCACGCCAGATCGTTTTTGGTCCATGATTGCCAAACACGACGTGAGTATTTTCTATACGGCGCCCACTGCCATTCGCACTTTTATGAGGCTGGGCGACCAACACCCCCAAGCCCACGACATGGATTCCTTGAGGTTGCTCGGTACGGTTGGTGAGCCCAACAATCCGGAGGCACGGACGTGGTACCACAAAGTGATTGGAGGGGAACGTTGCCCGATCGTGGATACTTGGTGGCAAACGGAAACCGGTGGCATCATGATCACCCCTCTTCCTGGTGTGACCGCTACCAAACCCGGCACTGCAACGCGCCCACTCCCCGGCATCGCCGCCGACGTGGTTCGGGAAGACGGCACATCTTGCGACGTGGATGAAGGCGGCTACCTTGTGGTGAAAGAGCCCTGGCCCTCCATGATTCGCGGTGTTTGGGGGGATGAACAACGTTTCGTCGACACCTATTGGAATAAATTTGATGGCAACTACTACTTCGCAGGCGACGGGGCCCGCAAAGACAAAGATGGTTATTTTTGGATCATGGGACGTGTTGATGACGTGGTGAACGTGTCTGGGCACAGACTGGGGACCATGGAAGTGGAGAGCGCCCTGGTAAAACACCCCTCAATCGCCGAGGCCGCCGTGGTCAGTCGTCCCGATGAGATTACAGGAGAAGCCATTGTGGCCTTTGTGACCCCTATCCAAGGCAAAGAAGCAGGGGAAGCGTTAAAAAATGACCTCATGGCCATGGTGGCGAAAGAGATCGGGGCTTTTGCGCGGCCGGCTCAGATTCGGTTTGCCAATGCGGTACCCAAAACCCGCTCTGGAAAGATCATGAGGCGTTTGCTTCGAGAGCTGGCTTCGTCTGGCACCGTCACCGGAGACACCACGACCCTCGAAGATTTCTCAGTTATTGCGAACCTTCGGGACGAGGAGGAGTAGCCCCACTACCCTGGGGTTTCACCACCACAGTTTTGTGTTTGGGTGCGAGCTTTACCCCCACCGTTTCATCGAAAAGTTTGGGACCAGTCCAACACCTTTCGGGTGTTTTTGGGTTGGCCCAACCCTCTTTTTGAGCGCTGTCTTTACATTTAACAATCGCAAAACCCTTTTTGCTAAAAGGGAAGGATTTAAAGGCGGCCTTGCGCACGGTCGGCGGCAATTCTTTCAACTTTTCTGCCGCGGCCCCTTCCAATCCTGCGAGTTGCGGTTTGGGTTCAAAGCAATCTTTGATGGTTTTAAAGGTGGCATCTACATCCATACGCCAAATACGGCTGTCCCTATTTTCCCACCCGGCATTTTTGACCACGAACTTCTCCACCGCGGCAGACGGTGAGCACACGGGGTCCCAGGCATCACGAACCACCCATTGCATAAATTCTTGTTTGGGTCGTTCTTCGCAACCCATGAGGGTGAATGAGACGGCAAGAACAATGAACGGTAAGGTGATTGATTTCATGAGTTTGCTTCCATTTTTTGCAGATGTTGGTGAATGTTGGCTTCAATAAAGACGTCGAGCAGGATGGGGTCGATCTTACCCGCTTTGGCCTCCATCCCCAGAATGTCCAATGCACGGCCATGCGGCATGGCCTTTTTGTAGGGGCGGTCCATCGCGGTTAAAGCATCGTAAATATCCGCAATGGTCATCATTCGGGCTTGGACCGGAATTTCTTCGGCAGGTACCCCCCTGGGATAACCCGAACCATCCAATTTTTCATGATGCGTAAATGCGATTTCAGGCACATCTTTGAGCGAATTGGTCCACGGAATGCGACGCAAAAAATGGAACGTGTGCGTGACGTGACTTTCTATTTCCACCCGCTCTTCTTGGTTAAGGCTGCCCCTGGGGATGGAAAGGCAATCCATCTCATCTTTATGCAAAAGCGCACAAGAATGCTGGTGTGGCATATCTACCTTTACTTCGCTGATCGCCTGAAGTTTCTCAAAACCACCGCTTTCCAACACGGTAGGCTCGTTGCATTTTTCAATGAACGCCCAAAACCCATCAAGTTCTTTTTGACCTTGTTCAAATTGGGCCTCGAGGGCCATCAATTGCTGTTTGAGCTGCTCCACCGCGAGGTTCTCCTCTAGCAAGTGGCAACGCCGCATCCAGAACTGCGCTTCTCTTTCTTTTTTGGCGTAGGCAAAGCGATATTTGAGCACTTCAAATTGTTCGGGGTACAGTTTTTTAGCTTTGATGAGGACCGGCTCTCGAACCCCTACCTTACCAAAATCGTGAAGTAAGGCGGCATACCGTAATTCGCGGAGTTGGTCCTTGGAGAAAGACACCGCTTTTAATGATTTCGGCGGACACCGGTTAACCGCCTCAGCCAAACCTGTGGTCAGTAATGCCACGCGTTCGGAGTGCCCCGACGTGGTTGGGTCACGCGCTTCGATGGCATACACACTCGCACGAATAAATCCTTCGAGGAGTTGTTCAATGTCACCATGAAGTTTTGCATTGTCCACCGCCACTGCAGCTTGGCCGCCCAACGCTAATAAAAGTTCTTGGTCATCGTGGTCGAACGAACCGCCAGTGCGCTTGTTGAGCGCCTGAATAACCCCATTGCACGCCCCTTCTTCATCCACCATGGGAACGGTCAAGATGCTGTGCGTGGTGTAACCAGTCTTTTTATCTATATCCGCGTTGAACCGATCGTCGTCATAGGCCTCTTTGATCAGAATGGGCTCTAGCGTTTCGGCGCATTGACCAGCAATCCCTTTACCTATTGGAATTCTGATTTCAGAGGCCTCTAAGTCCTGGGCGATTTTTGTGTAGAGGCAGTTTTCTTTTTTATCCACCAAAAAAAGGCTGACCCGCTCCGCCTCAACCACCTCACGCGCTTGTGACATAATGTCTTCAAGCAAGATATCGAGATTATGCTCAGCGCCCAGTTCTTTACCGATTTCTAAAAGCGCCTGGAGTTTTTGATTCCTTCGCGACAAATTATCGAGTCGGTTCTCCAGGTCTTTTATGTTTGGTTCAGTCATGATCGCGCCTTAAGAGCATTCTCATTTATAGAATATTGATATTTTCAGGAATCGCCGTGATCTTCTGCAGCGCTCGAACGCGCTCATGCAAATCGGTGAGCCCTATTTGCTTGGTTTTATCAAAAGAAAAGTCTTCGCACACAAAGCTGGCCATCACGGTGCCCACGGCCAACGCTTCTCGCAAGGTCTGACTGTTAATGTCGCCCACTTTATCGAGCCACCCTAAAAATCCACCAGCAAAGGTATCACCCGCACCCGTGGGGTCGAATACCTCGTCTAATGGGTACGCCGGACAGAAAGCGATGTCATTTTGGTGAAAGAGCATGGCGCCGTATTCACCACGTTTAATCACAACGATTTTGGGACCCATTTCTTGGATATTATGAGCAGCCGTGACCACATTATCAGCCGCACCTAACATTTTAGCTTCGGTATCGTTAACGAAAAGCAAATCCACACCGGCAAGCGTCTTCTTGAGTGCATCCAACTTGCCTTCGATCCAGAAGTTCATGGTATCTAAGGCGACCAGGTTGGGATTATCCACCTGCTCGAGCACGTTACGTTGCAAATCAGGGTCAATATTCGCCAAAAAGACCGTGCTTGCTTCTTTGTAGGAACCGGGGAGAACAGGCTCAAAATCAGCAAAAACATTTAGGTCTGTGGCCAAGGTTTGTGCCTCGTTTAAATCGTCACCGTAAAGACCTTTCCAATGGAAGGTTTTTCCCTCAGCGCGGGTCAATCCTTCTGTCCCGATTCCCCTTTCTTGCAACCAATCCACGTGGTTTTGGGGGAAATCGTCTCCGACCACTGCCACCAATTGCACTTTGCTCAAATGAGATGCTGCAACACTGAAAAAGTTCGCTGACCCCCCCAACGCCATATCGCGCTTGCCTTTTGGGGTTTCGATGGAATCAAAAGCGACTGAGCCTACAACTACAATTGACATACTGTCCTCCAACCAAAGATGGTTAATTCAAATAAGTTCTATAAAACAATTCCAAAGCCTTACGGCGCTCGGAGGGAATCGATTCTTTTTGGGTTACGATAGAAAATTTTGCTGCCCCTTGCTGAGGGCTCGGATGCTGGACTTCTTCGGTCGCAAAAATGCCCGCCAGGTTGCGGACGAGCTGTTGTCCTGTTTTAACGTTGTCTCGAAGTACCTGCATGATGGCTTCGATCTCTACATCATCCCGGTCTTTCCAACAATCCCAATCGGTTATCAAGATGGCCGAAGCGTAGGACATTTCAGCTTCTCGGGCCAAGCGCGCTTCCGGAAGATTGGTCATTCCCACACAGTCGGCACCCCATTGCCGAAACAGCCGGCTCTCAGCACGGGTGGAAAATGTGGGGCCATCAATACAAATATACGTACCCTTTTGATGGACGGACGGTACATCGGTGTCTTGAGCCGCCCGCAAGGCCAAACCGTGAAAATAGGGGCAAATAGGGTCTGCAAAAGGCACATGGCCCACTACGCCCTCACCGAAATAGGTTTTTGCCCTGCCAGAAGTTCGGTCAATGTATTGGTCCACCAAAACCAGCTCGCCCGGCGCAATATGCTCCTGCAAAGAGCCGCCGGCGGACACGGAAAGGACATAGTCACACCCCATGGATTTCAGTGCCCACAAATTAGCACGGTAAGGGACCTCTGCTGGCAAGTGTTGATGGTTTTTTCCATGCCGAGGCAAAAAGGCGATGGCCTGTCCCTGCAGCATGCCCTTGGTGATGTCATCAGAAGGCAGTCCATATGGGGTTTGGAGTTCGACGGTTTCGCGATGCTCTAGGTCAGGCATCTCGTACAAGCCCGACCCGCCAATAATACCAAGCATAGGGGAACTCATGAGGCGTCCGATAAGGAGATATTTACCAGTTCCTGTTCCCTTGCGCCTTCAAGTTTCTCGCCACCCAACATGCCGCAGGCGGCATCGATATCATCGCCACGGGTGGTACGAACAAAGACGGAGAAGCCTGCATCAGCGACCAATCGCTGAAAAACCGCCACCCGTTCCGCACTGGGTCGCTCATATGGTGACAGCGGATGTGGATTAAAAGGAATCAAATTAATCTTGCTTTTCAGCCCTTTCATGAGCCGAATCAGACGCCGGGCGTCTTCGTCACTGTCATTAATACCCGCCAGCATCACATATTCGAAGGTCACGCGTCGCCCCGCCTTCAGGGGAAATGAGCGACAAGCATCCAGCAGATCTTTAATCTGCCATTTTCGATTCACCGGCATAATCTCGCTGCGCGTATCATCCGTCGTTGCATTGAGCGACACCGCCAACTGGGCGTCTGTTTCTTCCCCCAAACGCAACATGTTTTTAACCAAGCCAGAAGTGCTGACGGTGATGCGACGAGCCGCGTAGTTAAGTCCGTCGTCGGCACCAATCAACCGAATGGAGCGAATCACATTATCTACATTGTGAAGGGGCTCTCCCATTCCCATATAAACAAGATTCGCGATCACGTGCTGAGCATGAGGTTTGGTCTTATCGAGTTCATACCCATTTTGCTCCAAATCGTTGAGGACGGTGTACAACTGCGCAACGATTTCACCGGCACCTAAATTTCGTTTGAGTTTAATGGCGGCAGTGGCACAGAACCGACAACCCATGGCACAGCCAACTTGACTCGAGATGCACAGCGTATTTCGGCCTGCTGCTGATGCATTAGGGATGAACACGCATTCGATCATGAAATCATCGTAGGTACGCAGTTGATACTTCCGGGTCCCATCCGCGCTTTCTTGGACGGTTTCGATTTGGGGCGCACGGAGAATGGCCGACTCATTCAGTTTTTGACGTAGATCTTTTGACAAATTCGTCATGCCCTCGAAAGACAAAACACGCTTGCGGTGAATCCATTGAAAAACCTGATCGGCTCGAAAAGTACGCTCTCCGTGATTTTCAAACCATGCCCGCATATCTGATAAGGACAGGTTCAAAAAATCGGTGAGGCCTTGCGAATCGGCTTCTTCAAGCTCGGGCCTAATGGCCGTTACATCATTTTTATTCGTAATTACCGTCATATAGAGTTTCTCTGCCCCCGTAAGCTAAATTACCCACCTGCGTTTGGCAATGCCCCTTAGACCCATTCGCAAGGCTCCTTAACTCCCTGTTCTCAAAGGTGATTAATCCAGTTGCAAGCCAACCAAGTCCCGTGTCAGTCTCACTGCGGAGGTCTGGCATGGGATTTTTAATGGCTGTTGGGCAGATGACTGCCACGGAACATATGGAAGACAATTTGGCGGCTTGTGAACGCTTGGTGCAAGCGGCGTCACAAGCGGGTGCCCAAATGCTTTGTCTCCCAGAAAATTTTTCGTTTCTAGGTGTGGAAGACCAAGACAATAAAAAGGTGGCGGACACTTTGGATGGAAGCAGCCTCAAACCCTTTTTAGCTCTGGCACGAAAACACCAACTGTGGCTCTCCCTGGGTGGCTACCCTGAAAAAAACCCCAACAGCGACCGGCCGTTCAACACCCATCTTTTGGTCACCCCCGAAGGACAAATTGAGTCAACCTACCAAAAGACCCATCTGTTCGATGTCACACTGCCAACGGGTCAAGAGCTTAAAGAAAGCAAAGGCATCACACCCGGCGACCGACTCGAGGTCACCAAAACCCCCATGGGCACTTTCGGGTTGTCCGTTTGTTACGACCTCCGATTCCCCGAACTCTACGTCGCTTTACGGCAATTAGGTGCAAATATTTTATTAATCCCTGCGGCCTTCACCACCCCCACGGGGATGGCCCACTGGGAGACGCTGTTGCGTGCACGCGCCATTGAGAACCAATGCTACGTCGTCGCAGCAGCACAAGTGGGCCGACACAACAAAAATCGGCACAGCTACGGGCATGCGATGATCATCGACCCCTGGGGCACTGTCATTGCCCAGGTGGGCGGCAAAGAAGGCATCGCCCTTGCCCCAATTAATATCGAGAAGGCCAATGATATCCGCCAGAGAATGCCGGTGATGGACCACCGCAGAAAAGACCTCTACCATCAAGGAAATTAAAGAGATGTTCGTTTTTGGCACGGCAGGACACATTAACCACGGGAAAACCGCAGTAGTGAAAGCCCTCACGGGGAAGGATTGTGACAGCCTCAGCCAAGAAAAAAAACGAGGCATCACCATTGAGTTGGGCTTTGCGCAACTCACCACACCCAAAGGCACCGAGGTGGCACTGATCGATGTTCCAGGTCATGCCAAACTGCTCAAAACCATGGCATCAGGTGCCGCAGGCCTCCAAGGTGTCTTAATGGTCATTTCCACTGAGGCCGGCGTCATGCCCCAAACCAGAGAGCACATAAACGTCTGTTCTTTGTTAGGCATTCGAAAAGGCATCGTGGTGATCACCCATGGAGACAAAGTTGAAGACCCAGAATTTGCAATGGAATTCATTCGAGAAGAGCTACAAGAAACCTTTCTCGCAGATGCGCCCATGTGCTTGGTTTGCCCACCCAAAAACGAAGGCATCGAAGGTCTAAAAACAACCCTTGAAGACTTGGCTGCGAAAATCACCATCGATGCGCCCAGCGCTTTCACTGCCCTGCCAATCGACCGTGTCTTTACCAAAGAAGGCTATGGCACTGTTGTCACCGGATCTCTCATGGCGGGCCGCCTGGAGGTTCAGGATGAGATCATCTTACTCCCTTCAAAAAAGTCCTCGAGGATACGCGCATTACAACAACACGGCACATCCCAAACCGAAGTCAAAGCCACGTCTCGCACCGCTGTTAATTGTCCCGATTTTTCAGTGGATGATATCCTAGAGGGTTCATTGTTAACCAAGCGTGACGAGTTGAGGAGCGGCAAAATCTTTGATGCCAAGGTGCATTGGCTCACACATAACAACAAGCCTCTCGCACGGCGGCGAGGGTTATCCCTCTATTTCCATGCCACCCAAGCTTTAGCCCATGTTCAAGCGCTTGAAAGCATTCAACCAGGCGAATGGGGAATGGTGCGTATTCGCTTAGACCGGCCGATCCCTCTCATCCCTAACGGACGATTTCTGCTTCGTGGACCCATGACACCCAAATGGGGCGGGATTGTTGGCGGAGGCCAAGTGGTTGATGCAGGCCCACCCCACCGACGTAGACGGAAGGTGAGACTTGCTTTGTATGACACCGCTAATCCTTTAAGCGTGCTGCTCGAAGAGGCCGGCCCCGTAGGGATTTCCAGCGCCGACATTCTGTCTCGCCTGGGCATTGTCCAACCTAAAGGACATTATTTCTTTGAGCCATTGCTGAACCAGCGCCGGAAAGATTTGGTGCAGCTTGTACAAAAGTATCACCAGAAAAACCCACAAAGCGAAGGGGTGCCTTTGGCTGAAATCCGCCAAAGCCCTTTGGATATCTATGTTCTCGACGCCATGCTCGCCGAAAAGAAATTGTTACAATACAAAGCCTTTGTGCACCACCCCTCCTTTAACCCCCCAGATGAAGAAGCCCTTAATGAGGCTTCCAAAGAACTTTTGGGCAAAATCACAAAGGGTCGATACACCCCAGACCCCATCAAAGCATTGTACAGTGAGAAAGTTGGGGGACCTTTTCCCATGAATGTTCTTGCCCAGCACCTGGTTAAAAACCAGCTCATCATCAAAGTTGGCGATTTTTATTTTTCTCAAAAGCACATGACCACATTGGCAAAACTCGCAGCCTTAGCTCTTTCTCGAAACGAAGAGCTCTCCGTGGCATGGCTCAAAGAACGCACCGGTGCCACGAGAAAGCACGCCATCCCTCTTTTTGAATATTTAGATAAGATTGGCGTATCACAACGTCAGGGAAACCATCGGGTGGCCGGGCCTCGGCTCGAACAGTGGCTTTAAATTCCCGGAATCAGCTTTTTGCGGTGAACGCCGCGTGCAGCACATCCAACATTAATTGGCTCTGACCCAATGGCACAATGGTGCGCGCATCGATGTAAAAGGCATTATCCTTAATTAATCCATAAACCGGTGGTCGCTGTTGCAACAAACGAGTTTTGATGTGCTCTGGAGAGCGTCCCTCGATGCACAACGCCCAAGAGGCCCACGTTTTGCCCGGCATGCTTCCACCCCCGACCGCCCCTTGGACTTTTTGGACCGAGACCTGAAGCTTGTCATCCAGCGCGCTCGCCCATTTTTCGACCTCTTTTTTGAGGAGTTCTAAATCACAGTCGATCATTTCCCAAAGTGGCGGTTTTTCGCCACGCAACCAAACATCTAAGGTAGCGCCAATGCCCGCAAGGGTCACTTTGTCTGGGCGTAAGGCACGATACAGTGGGCAGCGACGTGCTTTTTCGACATATTCTTTCTTACCCACCATCACACCCGCTTGGGGGCCGCCCAATAATTTATCCCCGCTGAAGCAAACCACTGGGGCTCCTGCTTTCAACAGTTCAGCAACGCTGGGTTCGTCATCCTGAGTGGCTACGTTACCCGAACCCATATCTACCATCAGCATTGCCGGTAAAGATGCTAAATCATGTACAGCGGGACGGGTTACGAATCCTTCTTGGCGAAAATTACTTTGATGGACCTTCAGCACCACCCCTGAGTCTGGGGGTAACGCATCCAAGACACGTTGATAGTCTTTCAAATGCGTGCGATTGGTGGTGCCAACCTCCACCATTTCCGCGCCGGATTCCTCTAGGACCTCAGGGACACGATAGCCCCCTCCAATTTCAACCAGTTCTCCCCTGGATACCAGAACCTTTTTACCTCGGGCAAAAGTACGTAAGCCCAGTAGGACTGCTGCAGCGCAGTTGTTCACCACCAATGCTGCTTCGGCACCAAATAAGGCGCAGATACGGTCCTCAACGGCACCGCCACGCCGGCCCCGTTTGCCATCGCGCACATCGATTTCCACCGCAGCGTAATCCATGGCCTCTTGTGCTGCTTTTTGAGCCCGCTTGGCCCAAGGCGCACGCCCCAGATTCGTGTGAAGTACCACCCCGGTCCCATTGAGAACGGGGTCAATCCCGGCCGAGAGCTGGGATTCCAAGCTCTGAAACAAAACGGCTTCATTGGGCACGTCGTGCCCGTTTTTGACGGCCATTCGAACCTGTGCAAGCAGCAATCGGGCCTGATACGCCACGTACTCATGCCCATACTCGGCCACCAGCGACTCGCGCAAGAGCTGGTGTAAGGCTGGAATATTGCGAAGTTTTTCGTTCATATCAGTCCTAAATGGCGGAAGCGTACGGGAATCGAACCCGCCCGGGACGCGCAAGGCTACCCCACACCGGTTTTGAAGACCGGGGGCCACACCAGTGAACCAGCCGCCTCCGTAGATCCCCAACATAGTGGGGAAGCCCTCTGGGAGCAATGGGAAAGGCGCGAAAGCCTTTGAATGAACGGAAAGAAAAGGCTAAGGAAGCCTCACATTTCGGAGGTTTCCCATGAGCACACTCAACCCCTTAAATTTTAAACAGTGGATTGACGAAAACCGGCACCTGCTCAAACCCCCCATCGGAAACGCAGTGGTCTACAATGACGCCGAATTTATGATTATGGTGGTGGGCGGCCCTAACTCCCGAAGCGATTACCACATCGATCCTGCCGAGGAATTTTTCTATCAGATCGAAGGAGATATGGTTCTCAAAGTGGTTGAAAATGGTGAATTTCGAGACATCCGCATTCGCGAAGGCGATATTTTTCTCCTGCCAGCCCACGTCCCTCATTCTCCGCAAAGATTCTCCAATACGGTCGGTCTCGTCATTGAAAGGAAACGCCGAGACCATGAAAAGGACGGACTGAGATGGTATTGTCACGAGTGTGGACAAACCCTTTACGAGGAAACCTTCCAACTGGAAGACATCACCAAAGACTTAATCCCAGTCATCGAACGCTATCGCAGCGATGATGACAACCAGAAATGTGACCAATGCGGTCACGTTTCACCCAAAAAATAGAGGCGTCATCATGTCTAAAAAAAATATTTTAATCGCGGGGGCGGGCCCAGTGGGGTCTTTATTGGGCATCTATCTTGCTCGAGCAGGCCACCAGGTGAAAATTTTTGAACGCCGTCCCGATATGCGTAGGCATGAAATCCCCGCAGGTCGCTCCATCAACCTCGCCTGCTCCGATCGCGGATTCCGCGCCATGGCCGATGCAGGCATTGCAGACCAGGTGCGCGAAGTGGCCATCCCCATGTACGGCCGTGTGATGCACAGTGTGGCCGGGGAACTCACCATGCAGCCTTACGGCAAGTCTGATCAGGCCATTTATGCCATCTCCCGTTCGGGCATTAACGAAGAACTTATCAACGGTGCCGACGCCTTCGACAATGTTTCATTAAGCTTTGACGAACGCTGCGTTCATGTGGACCTGGACAAACCCAGTGCCACTTTTAAGAATCTACATACCGGTGCCGAAACAACCATCGAGGCCGACGTTCTCATTGGCGCTGACGGTGCATTTTCCGCCGTGCGCTCTAAAATGATGTTGCGTGACCGGTTTAACTACAGCCAGCATTATTTGCCACATGGCTACAAGGAGCTCTTTATACCGGGCAACCCTGACGGCTCTTATAAGATTGAAAAGGAAGCGCTTCATATTTGGCCGCGGGGCGATCAAATGCTCATCGCCCTACCCAACCTCGATGGTTCCTTTACCTGTACCCTCTTTATGCCGTTCAAAGGAAAAGAAGCGTCCTTCGAAGCACTCGATTCTCAAGAGGCTGCTCGCGCTTTTTTCCAAGAGGTTTACCCCGACGCACTCGACCTCATGCCTACCTTTGATGATGATTTCGCAAACAAGCCGACCTCTTCACTGGTGACCATTCGGTGCTCCCCTTGGGTACACGAGGACAAAGTCGCGTTGATTGGCGATGCTTCTCATGCCATTGTCCCCTTTTATGGCCAAGGTATGAATTCTGGTTTGGAAGATTGTCGTATCTTCGCAGAGAGTCTCGCCGAAGGCGGAGACGACTGGCACCAAATTCTACAAATCTATCAAAACAATCGCATCGCAAACGCCAATGCCATTGCTGAACTGGCACTTCGCAATTTCATTGAAATGCGAGACAGCGTCGGAAACCCAGCTTTTCTACAAAAAAAGCAGCTTGAGAAAAAACTGGCTTCCATGTTCCCAGAGCGTTTCGTCCCTACTTACAGCATGGTCACTTTTTCGCACACACCTTACGCCGAAGCATTGAGACTCGGTGACGAACAAGAGGTGATGCTTAAACAAATGATGGAAAAACCAGGTTTGTTCGATGATTTAGACACCCCACAAACCGAAGCCTATCTCTCAGAGACTTTCGCTACGTGGGAACAAAGAAACCGCTAGACGGATGCGTGAGCCGCGTTCGCTTGGCGCTTGTCGAAACGATGCGGTGAATACGACCGCAGAATATCATTCGTTTTACCGAGGATTCCCGACACCACGGCTTCCCCTGCACCACAACCTATGGTCATGCCATGGCCACCTAGGCCTGCACACCAATGCAGGCCTGGAACGCGCTCGTCGGGGCCCAAAATGGGTTTTCGATCAGGAGCGAACGTTCTGAGCCCGGACCAATACCGCACCACCTGGGCTTCTTGGAAACCCGGAAAGGTTTTTTGAATGGCGTCAACCACAAGATTTAAAGCCTCTGGGTCTTTTTGAGGGGCTTCAGGTGGCCAAAGGGTTTCGTCGCAAGGTGAAAAAAGTACTTTGCCGGATTCGGGTCGAAAATAGCACGGCTGGTCATCCACCCGCCAAAAGACCCCATTGGGCGCTGCACCTTTTGGTAC
Organism: Myxococcales bacterium; assembly: GCA_002721815.1. Taxonomy (GTDB): domain Bacteria; phylum Myxococcota; class UBA727; order UBA727. The sequence goes on along the minus strand of PBLQ01000051.1, from coordinate 42,375 downwards.
GTCTAAGATCACCAAATGTCGCCTTAGTGGGGCCAAATCCAAATCGATGGACAGAGCCGCACCGTGTAAGCCTGCCCACGCACCAGAGCATATCACCACCTGCGCAACATCAAGTTTTTCATCGGTGGACAACTCAAGTCGAAACTGACCTGAGGGCATACGATCGATTTTGTTGACCATCACGTTGTTACGGATGGTCGCTCCCAAGGAACGGGCCTGAGCTCGGAGGCTGGTGAGGATCGCATGACTGTCTAAAATACCGTCATTGGGAACATGCAAACCAAATTGGACTTCCTCGGTGAAACCAGCCTCACGTAATTCGCTGGCCCCAACCAGAGCGCAAGGCTCGTCAACCCAATCAGCCATGCGCGACAGTTCATCCACCGCCTCTTTATCAGCCGCCACATAGGTGGCGCCGGTTCTTTTTAACCATTGCGATTCTTCTTCACACAGCTGACTCAAATAAAACTGACTTCGACGCGCTAAGTCGGCGATGAGCGGGTCGCCCTCAATATGTCGAAAAATACTGGCATTTCGTCCGGACGAATGGATATCAAAAGAGGCTTCTTGTTCAAAGACGGTCGCGCGAATGCCTTGTAAACCCAGATGGTATGCGACCGCCAAACCAGCGACGCCACCCCCGATTACAGCGATATCGCCACCAGGACTAGCCATGGGTCTCGCTCTCCCGCACGATTCGCACACCCACCAAAGCAATCCCTGCGTCTTCGCACATCCGCAGGGTCTTTTCAGCCTTCACGAGCAACGTACGCTCCGCCTCTACAGCGATAACCTTCACCTGCGCCTCGCTGGCCACCTCAATGGTTTTGGGACCGATGGTGGGCAAATCCAAACGGGTATCTTGCCCATCTTTTGTGCCTTTGATCACCACCAAACCGTTTGCACCCAGAGGATGCTTGCCGTGACTGCCCAGTTCGCCGGCGCGTTGAATACAAGCATTGGTTCCTTCAATGGCCTCAACCGCCAAGATCACGCCACCCCGTACCACCAATGTTTGGCCCACGTCCATGGGGCTCAAGTGTCGCAACAACTCAAAACCAAATTGAATATCTTGTTTTTGTTGACGTGTGGGTTTTATTTTTTGCGTCATGACTCCCTCAGGGATGGTCGCATTTTGCAAATAAAGCCGCGCGTCCAAAACCTGAAGACCTGCTTCTTCGAATAATCCCGCAATAATGCGTAAACCGTGGTCGTCCTGAAAAGAACGCAACCGCCAAAGCACTTTCAAAGCCCCTCGGTCTAATTTGAGATGGTTAAACAATCGAGCCTTGCTCACCCCGCCGATAAAAATAACCTCGCGACAACCCTGCGCGGTCAGGTACTGGGTAATGGCCCCCAGCGAGCCCAAAGCAAATTCCTGCCCGGCATTCGCCCGAGCAAGCAACCCCTGCTCCACTTCGCCACGCAATCCAGCCATGACAATATTTCGGCCTGCATCTCGGGCACCTTCGAGAACCATCTGCGGCAAAGCGCCATTTCCGGCGACAATCCCTAATGGGGCATCATGTGCCTGGTGAAACCGTTCTTCTCCCATGGTTTACTGCGCCCTGGGACGCGCCAAACCACGGTGGCTTTTCCGAGCAAAAGCTATCAATTCGCCCACGGCGGAGAAGGACTCTTCTCGTTCTAGCTGTTCTAAGGCCTCTTGAAGTGGCAGCCCATTACGGAAGAGTGTCCGATAAGCCCTTTTTAGAACCTGAATCTCTTCGCTGCTAAAACCCCTTCGCCGAAGCCCTTCGGTATTCAGACCCACCAGCGAAGCGCGATCGCCTTGTGCCGTACAATACGGTAAAATGTCGCTGGTGACCATAGCGCCGCCTGAGACGAACGCATGGGCACCGATGCGGCTGAATTGGTGCACAGCAGAGAGCCCACCGATAATGGCGTTGCTGCCCACCTGGACATGCCCTGCGAGGGTGGCACCATTGGCGAGAATCACTTCGTTACCAATAACACAGTCATGTGCAATGTGAGAATACGCCATCAGCAGACAACGGGCACCCACTTGGGTTTCCATGCCGCCACCTTCGGTACCGATATGCAATGTGGCCCCTTCACGAATGACGGTGTTTTCACCCACCACCAGTCGTCCGGGTTCTCCGTGATATTTGAGATCTTGAGGGTCCCCACCCACGGCCGCAAAAGAATGAACATGAACGCCTTTTTTAAGTCGGGTACGCCCCGCAATGCGCGCATGGGGCTCGAGAATAACGTCGTCTTCAATAACGACGTGTGGGCCCACATACACAAACGGCCCAATGGTCACGTTCTCACCAATTTGTGGCTTCAAGGTTTCGCCTTCAGGCCCAGTGGTCTCATCAATTACAGCGCTGGAATGGATTGGCATAACCTTACTCCCTATCTCGAATGGCGGCAGTGATAACGGCTTCGCTGGCACGCTCGCCATCAACAGTGGCTTGCGCCTTCACCTTGCACAGGCCTCGTTTCAATTTCAAAACCTCCACGTGAAGCTCAAGCTTGTCTCCAGGGACCACCAATCGACGAAACTTCACATTTTCCATGCTCATTAAATAAGCGATTTTTGTGCTCGCATCTTGCATCGATGAATAAAAAATCAAGAGTGCCGCCGCTTGGGCCAATGCTTCGAGCTGTAAAACACCGGGCATCACCGCATGGTGGGGGAAATGGCCATTGAAGTATTCTTCATTCGCCGTCACATTTTTATAGGCAAGAATTTTCTGACCGCGGTCGAGTTCCACCACGCGGTCCACCAGTAAAAATGGATACCGATGCGGCAAGATACTCTTAATGGTTTCATTTAAAATGGGTAACTGAAATTCTGGAAGGTCAACTTCGACACCGGACATAATATCTCCTGCTTAGACAGACTGAGCGTTTTGTTGCTCTTGAATTTGTTGTTGCAAAGCTGCGATTTGCTTCTCGGCTGCTCGCAGACGTTTCGCATAAGAATCTAATTTTTTAATATGATTGCTACTTCGCAGATAATCCATGTGTGGCATATGGGGAGAACCGGTTACCGCTTGGTTATCTCTGACATTGCCGGTCACGGCGGATTTGGCCCCAATACGGACGTTATCACCAATCTTGAGATGCCCTGCAATACCGCTTTGCCCAGCGACCACAACCCCGTCACCGGTAACAGTTGAGCCAGCGACGCCCACCTGCGCCACCAGAACATTATTTTTGCCTAAATGAACCCCATGGCCTAGTTGCACCAGATTATCTATTTTGGTGCCCTGACCCACCACGGTGTCTTTGATGGCCCCTCGATCGGCACAAGCATTAGCGCCCATTTCAACGCCATCGCCAATTTGCACCCCGCCCACTTGGGGCACCTTGACGTTCGCAGACCCATCAGGCGCAAAGCCAAAACCTTCGCCACCGAGGATGACCCCAGGGTTCAGCACCACGCCATCGCCGAGAACCGTCCCGGGCATCAACGCACTCCCGGCCCCAATGCTGCACCGCTCTCCTACTGCCACGTCATCGTCGATAAAGGCAAAAGGAAAAATAACAGACCCTGGACCGATGGTGGCTTCCCCCACGTAGGCCATGGGCATGATGGTCACACCTTCGCCGATCTTCGCCTGTGGGTGAACAAAAGCCCGCTCACTGATGGCCACTTCCCTTTTTTTCGCTGGGTGAAAGAGGTTCAAGACCTTGGCAAAAGCCAAGTAAGGGTTTTCCAGCGCTAACACTGCACAAGGCATTTCATGCGCATGATGGGCAGCAAAAGCTTCCGTCACCAAAATACACGTGGCCTGACAGTCCTTTGCCGCAGCCGCGTACTTGGGATTGGTGAGAAAACTCAGGTCTCCCGCCTTCGCCTCATCTAGGGTTTTAATGGCGTGAACTTCGAGGTCCCCGTCACCGAGCAAACGCCCTTCCAGTTCCTTCGCCAAATCACTTAAGCGCATGGTTGCCGCCCTTACTTATTTTTTCTTGCCATAAGCAGCGTTGTATCGACGAATCAATTCATTGGTGTAATCCATATCGGACTTGGCATAGAGCACAGACCCTTCGGTCTTTTCGATAATCAAGGACAGCTTGTACTCTTTGCCCATGGACTCCAAAATGGTTTGCATCTTCTGCAGAATGCCGCCGTGAACTTTGACTTGCCTGTTGCTCAACTCGGTTTGCAGTTCAACGTAAAGCTGTTGCGCTTCCATCATTTTCTGCTGCAATTCTTGCGCTTTTTGCTGTTTTACTTCCGCCTTCATCATCAAACTTTGATTTTCCAGCTCTTTTTGAAGGGTTTGAATGTCCGTCTTTTTTTGGTCCAGGATTTTTTGTTTCTTGGTGAAGTCCGCTTTCAGTTTTCGGGTGGCCTCTGCCCCTTCGTCCACTTCCATCATGGCGCGTTGTAAGTCCACGTATCCGATTTTGACGGAATCAGCATGACTGGCAGCAGACATGAACAGGAAGGATAAAACAGAAAGAATAATGGGCAAACGCATGTGGCTCTCCTTTAACAGTTGGCTCGTTTTATTCATGGACGTTCACAAAGCCCTAAGACTTCAAACGAAAAACAACAAAATACGCCTCAGAGGCTAACCCAGGTGTTTTATCCGTCAACCGGATGCTGACACCCAAAAACGGGGCTAAAACCCTAAAAAACAGGGTTTTAGCTTTTTGGGATGAGTGTAATGGGGTGAACCCGACCCACCACGTGCAAAAGCATGGTGTTCGTGCGCTGCCCTTTATCCAGGGGTACTTTGGTGAGCAACACAATGGTTTCGTTGCGCTCTACCAATTCGGCCCGCTGCAATTCTTCATCAATGCGCTCGAGCAAGGCCTCCATTTGATTTTCTGTAGGTAAAATTCGGCTTTGAACCCCCCACGAAAAGGAAAGCGCGTTTTGATGGGTGGCATTGGGCACAAATGCGACGATGGGCACGGAAGGCCTATATTGCGAAACCAGCTGCGCTGTCGCGCCCGAGGTGGTGTAGACCACAATGGCCTTGGCACCCAAGTCTTTGGCGGCCCTTACCGCGGCCAATGCCAATGCGTTTTGGTGTGCCTGAGCACTGAACAAATCAAGTCGCTGACTGATATTTTCGTAGGGATACCGGCTGCTTTGTTCCGTATCACAAATAATACGGTTCATCATGGAAGCCGCTTCCACCGAAAAAGAGCCCGTGGCCGTTTCACCCGACAACATCACCAGATCTGAGCCGTCTAACACGGCATTGGCCACGTCGCTGGCCTCAGCACGGGTGGGTCGTTCGTTGTGAATCATGGACTCCAGCATTTGTGTTGCGACAATGGTGATTTTGCCACGATGGTTGGCCCGTTTGACCCATTCTTTTTGAAGCATGGGCACCCGCTCCGCCGGCACCTCAACGCCAAGGTCACCTCGAGCGACCATAATGCCATCTGCTTCATCCAAAATACCTTCAAATTGTTCCAACACCTCGGGCTTTTCCAGTTTGGCAATCACGACGGGGCGCACGCTTGCAGAAACCAACTCACGCCTGAGCAAACGAATATCTCGCGCCGAACGCACAAAGGACAACGCCACAGCGTCAACCCCTAATTCGATGCCGAATTTCAAGTCGACCAAATCTTTGTCGGTCAGCGAGGGTTCGGAGACGGTCACCCCGGGCAAGTTCATGCCTTTTCGGTCAGTAAGGCGCCCCCCACATTCCACCTCGCAGTGTACATTCAGACCTTCGATGGATTGCACGGACAACCGAATTTTGCCGTCGTCCAACAGCACCACATCGCCAGAGGACAGATCTTGAGGCAGATTTTTATAGGTGGTGGAAAACATGTCGGCGGTTCCGATGACATCTTCGGTGGTAATGGTAACGCGACGGCCGTCTATTAGATCGACCCCTCCGTCTTTCATGCGACCGGAGCGAATTTTAGGGCCCTGTAAATCCTGTAAAATCGCCAAAGGCAAACCCATTTCTTCGGCCACCTCTCGAATACGGGCTGCGATCTTACGATGGTAATCATGGTCCCCGTGGGAAAAATTGAGGCGGGCCACGTTCATGCCCGCAGTGGCCAGCGCCTTAATCTGCTCTTTTGAATCGCTGGCAGGGCCGATGGTACAAATGATCTTGGTTCTTCGCATATTATCTCCAAATCGAGCAGTATCATGACTTTACCCCCTTTTACACGAGCTGTTTTTGAATTAAATCTTTCACAACTCAAACAGAGGTCTCTTTATGGATAAACCGGCCACGGCCCGCGGCTATTTCAGTCTCAGTCTTTCTTTCTTACGCGCCCACTTTTTGAAGTTGTGGTGGGCCTTTATGCTGCCACTTCTGGGTGCCGTGGGCATCTGTGGTGGGCTGTTTTGGGCGGGCATTGAATTTTTTCATTGGATCGACGCTTGGATTGGTCAAAAAGAGGGGTTTTGGTGGGGACTCGTGAGCTGGAGCGTGGGACTCTTTGGAATTTTTGTGGCCTTAGCCCTCGTCTATCTCATGTTCGTGCCATTGCTTCGTGCCCTGCTGACCCCACTGTTGGGCATGTATGCAGAAAAGGTCTATTTTATCCGTCGAGGTGAAGCTTTCGATACCACACCCATTTGGCACCCAACCTTCTGGCGTAACTTAGGTGCCGGTATTTTGGGAGGCCTGCTGTTGGCCTTTTACCAGCTCCCCATCAAAATACTTTCTGGCCTTGCTTTGATTTTTATTCCGGGTGGGCCATTGGCATCCGTAGGCGTAGAGTTTCTGGTCAATCGTCATTTTGCCGGGATGGATAATTTTGGTTTGTTGCTCATGGCAGGTCCCCGCCCTGTGGTGGCACCAAAACGGCTCAAGGCCGCGATTGAGCAACTGGGCCCCCTAACGCGTGGTTATCGGTCCCTGGCGGCTTTGCTGCTTTGTTTTCCCCTGATCAACGTTTTTTTCATCTTAATTAATGTAACAGCCGCCGCGCTGATCTTGGCCGACCGCGGCGGACCAGAGCTGCAAGGCGTTGAATGAGGGCATTGAGCCTGCTAAGGGCTATTTGTACCGACCCTATTTTTGGAGGTTTTCAACCATGTTCTGTTTGTCCACGACCCGCTTGGCCCTTTTCGTTCTGCTTCTTGTCTTTCCAATGGCTGCCTGTGATTGTGGCGATGATCTAGGCAACTTGGCGCCTGCAGGCTTGATCGAACCCGCTCACTTTGACTTCGGCCCTGTACCAGCCGGCACCGAATGCCAAGCGGAACTCTCAGTGGTCAACACAGGCCAGTCCGATTTTGAAGTATCGGCAGCAGAGATTACCGATGCAAATGGTGATTTCAGCATCCTCATTCCTCCCAAAGAGGTGGCCCTTGGCCGCAGTGAAAAACTGTTGGTGAAATATGTGGCCTCTGGCTCAGCGGGTAACCGCGAAAGCGGCACGGTTCAATTGACCACCGATATCCCCACTGACGAAGGGATGCTCTACGCTTCACTCACCGGCATCCCCACTGATGGTCAAGTCGCTCTGGCAACTGTCGGATGTGCTTCTCGTTCCGATGACACTGTGGAAACCCCTTGCTCCGAGGTGGACTTTGGCGCGGTCACCATTGACGAAACCGGTGCAGCCATCGCGGACCGGTTAGGTCTCACCCTCGAAGTTCTGATCATTAATGAGGGTACCGAAACCTTGGGCATCAACCTCATTGCCATTGATCAGGGCTCTACCGAATTCGGTGTCATGCAAACAGAATTTAATGGCAGCATCGTAGAGATTGACGGTGAAGAGCCATTTCGCATTCCTGCGGGTCGCACTGAGGATTGCGGCGCTTTGGTGACCGATGGCAGCAACCAGTTGGCCATCAAAGTCAAATACTCGCCGACAAATCTGGGCGCGGATTCAGACGTTCTCAAAATCCTCACCGACGCAGTGGAAGGTGGCACTTTAGAGGTGCCATTGATGGGCTACGGTGCCAAACAAGGTCTGGTCTTCACCCCCGAATACCTCAACTTAAACGCCGGCGAAGGCAGCACCCAAGAGGAAACCATCGTGGTGACCAACAGCGGCTCTGCTGAAGCACGCGTGAATACTTCTTGCATCGATCTTTCCGGCGATGGCACTTGTGACGGGGATTGCACCGGCGGCGACCCCGTCCTCGAGGGAGCGCTTTCTTGCGATGTGGTTGGCCACGGTAAAGGTTTCATTTTGGAGGCCACTGACGCCGCTGCTGGTGGTGATGATGAGGCCACCATCGAAGTGACATGGGCCCCAGTCGCTGGGAGTGGCACCATTCCTGCCGGTTCGGTTCTTCGTTTAGAATCAAATATTCTTGGCGACAAGGTGTACGAAATCCAACTTCTCGGAGGTGTCTCTGGCATCCTCAACTACGATACAGACGACCGATGTGACGGTTTTTCTGGGGTGTGTCTTCTGGCCACTGGCACCCAAGAGGACACCACGACATGGGTGGCCTCTGGAAGCTTTACAGTCACCAACAGCGGCGATGCCACCGTGGTCATCAGCAACATCGACTGGGACGCAGACTCTACGGCCACCACGGTATCTGACGATTTTGATGTTTCCATGGATGGCAGTTCCGTCATTGGAAGCAACCCAGGCGTTAGCATCGCTCCGAGCGCCTCCAAAACTTTCAACATCAGTTACGCCAACAATGATGCGTCTACCGAGGACATTGCCAACCTTCAAATCGAACACTCTGGTGAAGGTGGGTTGTTGACGGTATCTATTGGGGTTTCTTTTAGCGAATAGGTAAAACGATGGCCATTGGACCGTATCCAGAATTCTCCTGGTCACACTCCAGAGACGGCACATTTCAAAGGTGCGAGCGCCAATATTACTTCCAATATTACGGCAAATGGATGGGCTGGCAACGCAACGCGCCCGCCCGCGTCCAAACCACCTATTTGTTGACCCAACTGACTGGTTTGAGCGCCTGGGCAGGATCCGCAGTTCATGAGGCCATCGCTCTTTTTTTGCACACAGGACCCCATGTGGACCAATGGCGAGAGCAAACCCGGCATCGCATGCGCCAACAGTACCGGAACTCCAATAACCGCATATTCAAACAACCGGGTCGCGCCAAATCATTCGGGTTGGAAGAGCATTACTACGATGTGCCCCTCAGTGACGATAGCGTGCGCGGCGCTTGGGAGAAAGTAGACGCTTGTCTCGATGCTTTTCTCCAGTCCCCATGGCGTCAACGAATAGCCGAAGCACAACGAGCAGGCCGGTTTGTTTATATCGAGCCCCCCACTTCCGACTTCAACGAAATGCGAATCAATGATCACCCCTTAGGCCCCTTCCCCATCTACGCCCAGCCGGATGTGGTTTTTGAAGACGAAAAGGGGCAGCTTTATTTATTGGACTGGAAAACAGGACGGCCCCCAACGGATCGTGGCGCCGACGAAATCCCACCTCAATTGGCCTTCTATCTCCTGTGGCTTCAAACCAAGGGTGGAACAGCTTCCCACTGGCCCTACGACAAAGTCACCCTCGCCGAAATCTATTTGCCATCCCTTGCATTGTATGGTGCCACCCCCACCGAAGCCACATGGGATGCAGCCCATGAGCGCGCTCGAGACAGCATCACGATCATGCAAAACAAACTAAACGATAAATCCCGTAACATCGCTGAGGAGCAATCCTTCTCCCTCACCGAGAACCAGAATCTCTGCCAACACTGCGTATTTCGTGGGGTGTGTCCGTCAGAGGCAGCCATCCAAGCATTTCCAGATGGTGTGCGACCTTAGCGATTAACCGTACTCAACCAGTTGGCCACTGGTCCACCTTAAACGCTGACTGAGCAGCAAAGCGATTTTCCGCATGACTTTGAGACCCAATAGAGGACTGTCCCCGCACATCCCATCAAACTTTTGCCGGGACAAAATAAGTAATGTGGAGCTTTCGTTGGCGTGAGCACTGGCCGAACGAGAGGAGCCATCCAATAAAGACATTTCGCCAACGGTTTGGCCCGGGCCGATATTGGCAATGACCATTAATTCTTCTTCAGAGTTTTCTTTTAAGATTTCAACCGCGCCACTGACCACCACCATCATGAACAGGGAACTTGAACCTTCTTCGAAGATGACATCCCCTGGACTGACCTCGAATACCTCCAAGTAGCCACAAAAAGCCTCAATCCATTTATAATCCCAATCGGTGGCCCATCGGGTCTGATCGAGCAAACTCGCTTTTTCTTTGTTGCTCTGTTCAATCTTCTTCAAAGGAGAACTCCATTTAGCGAAGCCCCATTATACAAAACCTTCGCCCAAAAAAGAAGAAACCGGCCTATTCTGCAGCGGATAAAATTTCGCAAATCCCACTTAATTCTAAGGGTATTCCGTTACCTTCATACAAGACTTCGGTGCCCAAGGGATGGGCTTTAAAGAAGTCTATCACCGCAGACACCGTCAGACCTGGTGGCCAATAATGCCCGGAGGTGTGGGGACAATCGATCATTAGGCGCCCCGCCTCTCCGAGATAAGTTTGGGAGGCTTGCATGGTGGTTTCAAAATTGATGACTTCAATGTTGAGGGGCCCGTAGGCAAGCCCATAAGTGTCATTGGGCCCACCTCGGCTCATTAAAATCGGATTTTTATAATCAGGAAGCAGATCGCCCCATGCAATTTCAACATCAACCGGGCCCGTGTCGATGCTTTCGACCTGGATCGGGTCATTCAAGAAAGCACCTGATAAGACCGCTGCGGCGGCCACAACATCTGGGTATCGTGAATAGAGCATTGCGGACACCAAGGCGCCCCCGCTAAAGCCCCCCGTGAAGATTCTCCGGGTGTCCAGTTCAAACTGAGTGTCTAAACAGCCCAGAATGGTCTCAAACAAACGCGCCTCGCGGTTATCATCGCCTTCGCCGCTAAGGAAAATATCCCAATCAATGCCGGCGGGCTCAGCCACAGGAGACATCTGGGTTGAAACCGGTGTGATCACCACAAAGGGGAAATCTGGATCGGCATTTGGGTCGGGCGCCACCAGTCCACGCCAGTTGGCCACCGAATCACCCACACCGTGCCACGTAAAAATCACCCCCACCTTGGCCGACATGTCCATGGGGAAATCCGCATAAAAGCTTCGGGCGAGTCCATCGACGTTCCAGGTATCGTTGTCCCCAGGGAGGACTTCTCGGTCATCTGGACATTCAAAGGGGAGTTCTGGGTCGGCCTCCGGCGCCTCCTCCTGCTCGCCCCCTGCGTCCCCCTCTGGCGGAGCCTCGGCCAGCTGGTAGCCACAGCCGGTGAACAAAAATAGCCCAAAAAACAAACGATAAAAATTCATGGGAACGCTCCTCAAGGATGGCCCACCATTTTTAACTTAGATGTCTTTTGTTTGCCAAGGAATTAGAGACTGGGCGCCCAAGCTTGGTCTTCGAAATAGAGGCGTATTTTCTCTAAGGCCTCCAGCTGGATTTGACGGATTCGCTCGCGGGTCAAGCGGACCTTTTCCCCCACAATTTCGAGGGTTTGCTCGTCTTCACCGAACAGTCCGAAGCGCCGGGCCAAAACTTCTCTTTCGATGGGTTTGAGGGTGCTCAACCCCAACATGAGTTCTCGGGCATTCACCTTGTTGGACAGCAGCATTTCGGGCTTGTCTGGTCCTGCCTCGTGAGAAACCCGGGCCAGAGATTCGAGCTGAGTCCCCTCACCCTTCGGTGGGGACATAAAGGCCCTAGGCAGTCCCTTTTCCAGTTGCCGAATCTTGCGAGGGCTCAAACCAAGGTCTTTGGTCACCTCATCAAAAGAGGGCGCGCGACCGAGTCGAGCGCTCAGGTTCGCCAAACATTTCTTGTACGCCCGCATGTGCTCGTGCACGTGTACTGGAATCCGGATGGTCGCACCTTGATTTTGAATGCCGCGTTCGATGGATTGGCGAATCCACCAGTGGCCGTAGGTGGAAAACCGCAGGCCTCTTTTGGTGTCGAAGCTCTGAAGCCCAATCAGCAACCCCATGGAACCTTCTTGGATTTTATCCATGAAACCCAGTCGCCGGTTATCGAAACGTTTTGCCACACTGGCCACCAATCGTAGGTTGGAGCGAGTAAACTTATCTCTTAGTTTCTGGACCTCTAAGAGGCACTCTTGAAGGTTTTTTTTGAGTTCTTTGCCGCCGTCGGCTGCCGTGCCCGACAAATGCGAGGCCAAGGCAAGGCAAATGTCGGTTTTACGCAGATGATGCGCCAGGTCAGACCTCGTTTTGGCGTGCAGCTGTAAATTTCTTACTTTAGAGAAACGTCGCAGTTCTTCGTTTTTCTTAAAGGTATTTGGGAGTTCATGCATCCCCTGAACCAAATTCTTAACGGTCTGTTTCAGGCCCAGAAGTTGAAACCAGATCCAATATTCACGTTTGTGAATGTTTTCGATAAGTGCCATTTCCCCTTCGGCCGTCAGCAGAGGAACGCGCGCAACCTCCCGATAAAAAAGCTTATAAATTTCGGCGTCGGTGTTGGCCGCATTGCTTTCGAGGCCGGATTTTTCCAACTGAACCGGGCTCGAATCGGGCTGGGGAGAATTCAAACTGTCATTGTGTGCTAAACCTAAAGAAGACATTTTGGGACCACCTTCCGCCTTTAGTAGTTCAAAACCCGTGCCAAATGACCTCCGAATGGGTGGGGGTTTTTCTGCCTAATTTACAGATGGTTAGAATACCTCCTCCGGAGCGCTCGCCGGGGATTTGTCTTTGGGTGACAAAGTTTGTCCGTTTTGCTGGTCAAATGGTTACAGGTGTGAAAAAAGGTTACAGATGGAGGTGGAGTAGTGTCTCTTTCTGATGTGGATACCGGAACCATGCCCCTGGTGGACAAGCCAGATGGCAATAAAGCCCCAAAACGGTCCTTTTATATATCCCTCCTGGTCCCTGGTGAGGAAACACGTTTTTTTGACCTTCACCAAGGCAGTCAGCTCAGCATCGGTCGCTCGCACGAGTGCGATATCGTTATTTCCTCCAACAGCGTTTCCCGTAAACATGCTGTTCTCACCATGAAGGGGCCACAGGTTAACCTGGAAGACCTTGGTTCGCGTAATGGAACCTGGAAAAATGGCAAACGCTTGATGGTCCCCACGGTGATCAAGCCTGGAGATGAAACCGGCGTTGGGACGGCCATGCTCGCGGTTCACGAAGTTTTGCCGTGGAGTACCCGACACGAAGGCCTGCTGGACCACGAGTCGTTCATTGAACGCTTACATCAGGAGTTCGACAGAAACCGTTTTACTAAAAGGACTTTCTCCGTTGCCGCTCTTGTTTTCCCACGGGAGCACTTCACCACTAAAAACGATATGGCGCCCATCTATTATCGCCTGCGTGAAATGCTGCGTCCCATGATGGTGGTGGGCCATTATGGCGCGTCTATTTTGGAACTACTCCTGCCTGAACAACATAAAAACGAAGCGCGGGAGCTCATCAGCCAAATCCGAACCCGCTTCAAGAAGCTTAATTATACCTTGCAAACCAAGGTGCTGAGCTTCCCTGAAGACGCGCAAGGGCTCGACCAGCTTTTGGGCCGAGTGGTGAGACTGGCCATCGAGAAAGACCAGAGCGATTCTGTCTCCTCGGAATTCTCCATTAACAACTCCACGTTGGAGGGAAATATTCTTCTCATCGGCAACCAAACCCTGGTGGTGTCCTCTGAGAAGATGAGAAGCCTGATGGAGACCGTGGACAAGGCGGCCCAAGCGCCGATTTCCGTGATTATCAACGGAGAGACCGGAGTGGGCAAAGAACTCATCGCCGATGCCATTCACCGAAGGGGGCCCCGGGAAAACTTGCCCCTCATCAAGATTAACTGCGCCGCACTCCCCGAACATTTGCTGGAAAGCGAACTGTTTGGGCACAGCAAAGGCGCCTTCTCCGGCGCGGTCAAAGATAAGGTGGGGCTTTTCGAAGAAGCAGATGAAGGCACCGTATTTTTGGACGAAATCGGGGAAATGCCAGCATCCTTGCAGGTCAAGCTGCTCCGGGTCCTTCAGGAGAAGACATTCCGACGCGTGGGCGATGTGGTTGAGCGGTCATTCAAGGCTCGTATTTTGGCCGCCACGAATCGCGACCTGGAAGACATGGTGAGCGAAGGTAATTTTAGGGAAGATTTGTTTTACCGGTTAAACGGCATCACCCTTTTCGTTCCGCCTCTTCGCGAACGCCAGGAAGAAATCGCTTATCTTGCCGATTTGTTCTTGCAAGAAGCAGCCATCCAGATCGGTCGCAGGGTGGACGGTATCAGCGCCGCTGCCCTGAAAGGTCTTGAAAGCTACGCCTGGCCCGGAAATGTACGAGAACTAAAAAATGTAATTGAACGGGCGGTGCTTATCAGTGATGGCCCCATTTTAGAGGCCGGCGCATTCTCCAAAAATATCGTTCAGGCCGAGCAAGATCTTGAAACCGAAGAATCGAGTTCCTCCATTGAGTCTGACATCTTCCTGGTGGGATTATGGGAGCAGGTCGAAGCGCTGGAAAAGCGACTGATTCGTGAAGGACTCAAGAGCTGTAATGAAAACCGCAGTGAAACCGCCAGATTGTTACAAATCCCGCGAAAAACATTGCTGGCCAAAATTAAAAAATACGAATTGGGAAACGAGACAGTCATCGATGGGCTTTAGACGCCACTTGTCACCTTGAATGCCATTGGGGGTTGGGCTAACCTATCCACCAGCACCGAGGTACCCCATGAGACATCTTACCATTTTTGTTTTTGGCTTTTCTTTATCCCTGTTACACCTTGGCTGTGACGATAAACCCCTCGGCCCCGAGGGCGGCGGACACAGCGGTGGGGGTCATGAGCCCATCGATAGCCCCACCCTATGTGATGTGGTTGAGCAAGTGATGCCTTCCTGTTACACCTGTCACGCAGCCGGTGCGACACCTCCAGAACTCACCCAATCAGGCCTTATTGCCACCATCAACACCGACAGTACCATGTACGCAGGCGAAACATTTGTCATTCCGGGAAACAGTGAAGCATCACTCCTCTACAAAAAGATAGCCTTCACGAAAGAGGACCTGGCTTCTATGGGGCTCGGGCAGCCCATGCCCCTACCCGCAGGGGGCTTAAGCGACGACTTGATTGCCATGGTAAAAGCTTGGATCGATGATGGCGCTAAGACCAGCTGCGAACAGGATGAAGATGAGAAGGAGGAGGAAACTAATCCGTCAACGGATGCCGGCGCGGCGGTCGGTTCGGGCACCTCCCCGGATGCAGGGGATGTCACCTCCACCCCCACATCAATCAACGATGGGGGGAGCACTCCCTCTCAGCCGACATCGGGGGCAGATGCGGGGCTTGCTGCCACGGTGGACTTCTGCAACCTGCAAAACACCGTTCTCCTGCCCAAATGCGCCGACTGTCACAACAACCAGGAAATTGCACCCGACCTCACTCTGGACGGTGTGTTCAACAGTATCGTTAACGTAAGCAGCCCCACACACACGACCCAAACCTTCGTGGTGCCTGGAGACCCTGAAGCTTCGTTGCTGTATGTGAAGGTGGCCAAGTCCGCCGGCGAACTCACCGACCTAGGGCTTGGAAATGTCATGCCCATGACCTACACCGGTGTCACTTCGCCCCTATCCACAGAAGACATTCAAGCCATCGAAACTTGGATTTCTCAGGGGGCGCAGATGCCCGCCTCATGCGACTAAATGGTTCAAACCTCTAGGTTTTGGGCAACTTCAGCGTACTTCTTCATGGCCATGGCAGTGTTGGCGTTGGGCAGGTTTGGCTTATTCATGTTGTGTACCTGAAAACGCGTGTCGAGGTTTTTACCTAAATCATCCACTGACACCTCATCCGTTTTATTGGGTTGGGCATTGGAAGGCTTGCTGGACATCATTCGGATGGTGTCGTAATCCGTATTCATCTTAAACTTCTGACGCGCCTCGTTCATGTGAGCCAATGCGGGATCTGTGGCAGCTTTTTTAATCAAAAGATTGATGCTGTCTCCAGACCCAGCATCGTTAATACTATCGGCCTTTAAGCTCCTGGCTTGCGACACAGCAAACTCAAAAACACTATCGAGATAGAGCCGGGCATCCAAGGCGAACTCATCGCTAAGGTTCGCAGCGCGCGTCAGGGTAATCCCGGAGGTCATGGTTTTATTGGCACTTAAACGGTTATCCAACCATTCTTCGGTGGACAACTCTGTCAGGGCCGTTTTGGGCTTTCCAAATTGCTCCATGTACTTGCGCTCCTCCTCTTTTTTGAGGGCGCGTGCCGCGGGCGACATGGTCACCTGATCTTTGGGTGCAACGCTTGAGAACTTACTCTGGGCATCCTGGTTTTTGATGCCATCGACTGGATGCATCAAGCGCATGTCCACCAATGAAGGTGGCGGGGCTGAAATGTGCATGGGGCACTCCTTGAGTAGGTGGGTACCTTAATGTAACAGCTACAGACCTTTTCGCAAAGTGGCGCCCTCCATAAAAAACCTCTATTTTCTATACCCTTACGCGGCCGGCCTTCCTTGTTGGAACGTCATCTGGCTCAGGAAAAATTCCCGGTGGCCATTGCCATTATCCCTGCTAAACTGGTAGGAAACCAGAGAAAGATCGGGCTAAGTGCCCAATTAAACGGTTTTTAGACAAATACAGCGCATAGGAGCCAAAACATGTTGCTACGAAAATCCTCTTCACTTCTCACTTCTGCTGCCCTGGGCATGTCCTTGAGCCTGGTTGCGTGCGACGGTGGGTCTTTCGATATCCCCATTCCACTAACCGCACCAGACCTTCCCTTGGACATCACCGGCCAGGTAGACGCCGCTGCGCAAGCGTTGTGTGGCGATTCCTCTGAAGTCAGCGATGGCTTGAGTATGGATGCCTTGGTTCAAGAACTGCTCAAAGAGGGAACCTCCTGTGAGGACTATGATGGTTTGAAAGACGAGCTTCCGCCTGAAATCACCATCGAAGACGAAAACGGTATTGTCGACCCCCAAACATTCGACGTTGAAGAGCAACTCAATAACGTGAATGCGCTCGACTCGTTAAAAGAAATGCGTCACGCCATCGCCATCGACCTCAAAGAGCAAATGGCAGCACAAGGTGTTTCAGACCCCGCTTTGATTTCAAACGTCTCCGTCGAAAACTTGAAGATTAGATGGCCTGAAAATGGCCTCACCATCGACACCGTACCCTTTGAAATCTATGTGGGCGCGGCAGGCTTAGACACTGAAGGCGATACTGAAGACGGCATCAGTAAAATCGATGCATTGATTGAATCCGGTGACCTCAGCAAAATCGGCACCATGGGCGCCCAACCTGCAGGCTCCACCGACGAACTGGCAATCGAGTTTACCGACGACGATGCTAAAACCGTTTTCAGCGATCGGCTGAAAGAACTGAGTTTCACGTTTATGGTCACAGTACCTGCCGACACCAGCATTGCTCTAACTAAGAATGAGGCTGGCATGCTGATTAAACCAGACGGCCGAGCCATCCTGCAGCTGGCAGCTGACCTGATTTTCACCGCCGAAGCACAAGGTCTTTTGGACACCGCCCGCCAGGTGTCCGAATCATCAGGCAATGCTGAAAGCGCCGACACCGAAGCAGCTGCTGAGTAAAACAGCTCGCTGCCCACAAGAAAGGCGCCTCGAGGGGCGCCTTTTTTTATGGTTGGAATCCCTCGCGGGTCAAATGGAGCTGGTTACTCCCAAGTTTTGCCAACGCATTGTTGTGGGTCACAATCAACGCCGTCCCGCCACTGTTTTGGCTCCATTCAAAAATAAGGTCATGGATGCCCTTCCCGGTCTCTGCATCTAGATTACCGGTGGGTTCGTCAGCCAGTAGCAGCTGGGGGTCGTTCACGAGGGCGCGGGCCAGCGCAACTCTTTGCTGCTCACCCCCAGACAACTCGCCTGGTTTGTGTTCGAGACGGTGGCCCAGACCGACTTTTTCGAGCCAGCGTTTGGCTTTTTCTTGTGCTTGGTCACTGTTCAACCGAAGCATACGCGCTGGAATCATCACATTTTCAATGGCCGAAAACTCGGGCAACAAATGATGGAACTGGAACACAAACCCAATTTTTTGGTTCCGAAAATTCGCCAACCGCTCGGTGCTCCACCCAGCCACCGAAGCATCATCAAAACGAATTTCACCCTTTGTGGGGTCATCTAAAGTCCCCAACAAGTGAAGCAAAGTACTTTTCCCGACCCCACTGGGTCCCGTTAAGGTCACCACTTGGCCCGACGGGATGGTCACATTGATATCGCGTAACACTGGTACTTCAGCGCCATGGAGGTAGTAACTTTTGCTGAGGTTTTGAACTTGAATTTCCATGGTGCTACTCGTACCTCAGCCCTTCCACGGGGGACAGTCGCGACGCGAACAATGCAGGTGGAATGGTGGCTAAAAAGCTCACCACCACGGCTGCACTCCCCACCAAGCACACCTCAACCACGTCGATTTTTACCGGCAGATTGGTGATGTAGTAGACCTCAGGGTCCAGACCAATGCCGAATTCCTGGATGCCCAAACACAGAAGGAATCCCATGCCCAGCCCAACGGCGCCCCCAAGGACCCCGATAAATAAGCCGTAGGTCACAAATATTTTCATCACCGAGGTGTCTGTAGCCCCCATGCTCTTAAGGATGGCAATCTCTTTACCTTTTTCCATGACCACCATGACCAAGGTTACCAAAATCAAAAAGCTCGCCATGTACATGGTCAGCGCCAAAATAATAAACATCGCAATCTTTTCGAGCTTGAGCGCAGAGAACAAATTGCGGTTCATTTCCATCCAATCTTTGGTTCGGTAAGGATACCCCCCTAAAGCCAATAACATTTGGCGCCCAAGGCCTTGCGTGTTGTCAATGTCATTGACCTTGTACTCGACCCCTGTGACGCCGCCATTGGTGGAGAAAAAGTCTTGGGCTTCCGCCAAGTCGATATAGACAAATTTGGAATCGTATTCATACATACCAGAGAAAAACATGCCGGCCACACGGAAAGCCCTGGCTTTTGGCACCGGCCCTGTGGGGCCCAGTTCGCCCACTGGGCTGACCACGTTCACCACGTCTCCCATGAACACTTTTAAATTTTTGGCCATCTCTTGCCCAATTACAATACCCGGCAAGACTGGGGGACCTTTGGCAGGATCTGCATCCGTTCCCGCCAAAGCGGCGGCCAAAGCAGCTTCCTCATCCACAGCCTCTTCATCGTCACCCTCTGTCTGAGCGGGAGCGGTGCCAGTAGGTTCTGGAACGGGTTTTAAACTGCGTGGCACTTCAATTTTTGAAGGGTCTTTGAGGTGCGCCAGCTCCCCTTTCACCATGTTGTCGCCCAAAACGGTCACTTCATTCACGGTGTCCACATCCACGCCTTTGATCAAAGCACCTGTCAGGTTGATATCAGAAGAAATCATCACCTCATTGATCACAAAAGGCGTTGCACCCACCACACCCGGGAGCACTCGGGTCTTTTTCATCACTTCTGGATATTCGGTAAAGTCCGTTCCGTACTTCATCACCAGCAAATGGGCATTGGCCCCAAGGATTTTTGAGCGTAAATCACTGGAAAAACCATTCATCACGCTCATCACCACCACCATGCCACTGGTGCCCACCACAACGGCAAACACCGACAAGACCGTGATCAAAGACACCACGTTGCTGGTGCGTTTCCCCATAAGGAACCTTCGGCCAATCCAACTTTCATAAGCCCAAGACGCTTTAGATTGCGTCTCACCAGACAGCAAAAAGCCAATTGCCCCTCCGATGGTCAAGGACACCACCAAAATGAGGGCCGCAGCAACGAGCACCAAGACAAAGTAAGCGGCAGCCGTACCGTAGGTAAAAAGAGTATTGAGGTCTTTAAAGAAAACCACGGGCAAACAACTGCAAAGAAAGACCACATAGAGACTTTCTAAAAATGCGATGCGGCTCAACATTCGGCCCATGACCAAGCCTGCCACCAAACCGCCCAAGGCCAGCCCCGTGACGATTGGGAGCTGTAACTGCTCGCCCTGAAATTCAAAAAGCTCAGAGCCTACAAATTTACCGGCAAATATACTCGATGCCGTAATCAATGCACCTATCAGCAGATGCACTGGCGAAAACACGTCACGAAAACGTCCGGCCCCCCATTTAATGGGTGCGTGTGTTTCAACGTTGTAGGGATGCCGTTGAATCTGAACCAACTGAACCACGACCCATAAGGGGCCCAGTAAAATACACAATGGCAATCCGCGCCCGAGATTCTTCCCCCGCAAAACGCGAAACCGAATGGCCAATGCTGCACTGCTCATCCAAAGGATCAAAACAGCCGCGCCCAGAGCAGAAACCAGGTAGGTACCTTCGCCCATCATGAGTTGGCTTGCCCTGAGTCTTTGCGCATTTGTGGAAACAAAATCACCTCACGAATGGAGGGCGAATTGGTGAGCAGCATGACCAAGCGGTCGATGCCGATGCCCTCTCCCGCTGTGGGCGGCATTCCGGTTTCAAGGGCCCGAATAAAATCCTCATCCAAATCGTGAGCCTCATCGTCACCTCTCTCTTTATGACGCAATTGGTCGACAAAGCGTTGGCGCTGGTCTACCGGATCACTAAGTTCCGAAAAGGCGTTGGCAATTTCCATACCGGCACAAAAAAGCTCAAATCGGTCAACCACTGCGGGGTCACCGTCTCTTCGGCGCGCCAAGGGGCTTACCGAAACGGAAAAGTCGGTCACAAAGGTGGGGTGCACGATCGCAGGCTCAACTTTTTCTTCGAAAACGGCGTACAGCAAGTGCAATGCAAGTCTTCGGCGTCTGTCACGATCTTGGGCCATGGCGTCGTCCAAGCGGCCGCCCAGCTCAGCGTAAAACGATTCTGGATTTGCACGAAAAGCACCTAGGGCCCGTTCCGTGAGCGGAAGGTCCTGGTCGTCAGCGCCGTTGCCAATGACCCACTCTTCTGCTTCGCTGTTTTCGAGTTCTTTGAGTACGATGTGGAGCGGCTCTTCGCTGTGCCCGAAATTAACATTGGCCACCTTCATGGCCTGCGCCACGCTGTCGATATGTTCAAGCGCATCACAGGCTTCGTCGGCCATGCCCAAAGATTCACCGACCAAACGCGCGATGCTGGCGCGCCGCCAGGGCTTTGCAAAACTCAGTTTTTTGTCCTCGTATTCAATATCTTCGGTGCCATGGAGTTCACGTACGAGCTGAACCACCATGTCTTCGGTGAGGTCCATGAGGTCATCGTAGGTGGCGTACGCTTCGTAAAACTCAATGGAGGTAAACTCTGGGTTGTGTTTTGTGCTCAACCCCTCGTTGCGGAATTGTCGGCCAATTTCATACACCCGCTCCAAGCCGCCCACGATGAGACGCTTCAAATGGAGTTCTGTGGCGATACGCAGACAAAACTTTTGGTCCAAAGCGTTAAAGTAGGTTTCGAAAGGTCTGGCCGCTGCACCACCCGCCAAATCACCCAAGATGGGCGTCTCAACTTCGACGTAATCTCGCTCGTCGAGGTATTTCCGGATTCCCGTAATAATTTGAGCACGTTTTTTGAAAATATCGCGAGATGTCTCGTTGACAATCAAATCGGTGTAACGCTCTCGATACCTTCGCTCTACGTCCTGGAGGCCATGAAATTTTTCGGGCAACGGACGCAAGGATTTGCTGAGAATCTCAAAATGCTGAGCCCGCAAGGTCAGTTCGCCGGTTTTGGTCCGCATGGGTGTCCCCGCAATGCCGACGATATCGCCAATATCTGCCAACTTGAGCACTTTAAAAACGTCTTCCCCAACCACATCTTTACGAACATAGGCCTGAATGACGCCAGTCCGGTCTTGAACGTGAATAAAGGACGCTTTACCCATTCCGCGCACCGCCATAATGCGTCCGGCGATGGCGTGACTGGTGGTCACGTCTGTCAACGCTTCTTTATCTTGCTCTGCGTAAAGCCCTTGGAGGGTTGCAGTCAGGCAGTCAGGTTTAAACTGGTTGGCATAGGGGTTGTGCCCCAAGCTTCTTAAATCTTCAGCCTTGTCCAGGCGCTGCTGCACCAACCGATGAACCGGAATTTCGCCTTCCACCATGTCTTCTGCCATTATTGCCTCCCACAGCAAATAAAATCCTTTTTATTTCCAGGGCTTGCATAGGCGAAAAGGCCGCCATCGTCAACGGGAACCCCACCTCTACTTTTGGAATTGTAATTCGTAGAGCTTGGAATATTCCCCTTTTTTATCAAGGAGTTCTTGATGGGTGCCCCGTTCAGTAATTCGACCGTCTTGCATCACCACGATTTGGTCCGCATGCAAAATGGTACTGAGCCGGTGCGCAATCACCAATGATGTGCGGCCTTTCATGAGATTGTCCAATGCCCGCTGCACCATGCGCTCAGATTCGGTGTCCAAGGCAGATGTGGCCTCGTCCAACACCAAAATGGGAGAGCCCGCCAGAATCGCTCGGGCCACGCACAAACGTTGTTTTTGCCCACCGGACAACCGAACCCCACGCTCGCCAATCAAGGTTTCATACCCTCGGGGGAGCGCCGCAATAAACTCTGAGCAATATGCCGCCTGTGCGGCCGCTTCAATTTCGGCATGGGATGCAGTGGGGTTTGCATAGGCAATATTGTCCCGAACACTCCCAGAAAAGAGAATCGTGTCTTGCGTCACCACGGACACCAAACCACGCAGATTGGCCAATTCTAAATCGGTGATATCAATATCGTCGATGAACACCGAGCCGGTGCTGGGGTCGGCGAACCTCGGTACCAATGCTGCTAAAGTGGACTTCCCCGCGCCTGATGCCCCTACCAAAGCGACCACTTGTCCTCGCTGAATCTCCAAATTGATATGGGAAAGGACGGCATCACGCCCTGGGTAAGAAAAATTCACATCTTTAAAATGCAGGCCAGTATCGACCCCATTCAATCGCGCCGTTGCCGTCTTGTTTTTGATGGTCTCTTCGGCATCCATCACTTCAAAAATGCGCTCAGCAGCGGCCACACCCACTAAAATCTGATTGGAGACCCGTCCGATTTGTTTCACCGGCTGGTAAACCATCAATACGGTGGTCAGAAAGCTCAACAGAAATGCAGCTTCCAGGTCGCCGCTTTGAATCCGCGCGGTGGCGTAAACCAGGAGCATGGCAAAACCCAACACCCCGGCGATTTCCATGATGGGCGAATACACCCCACGAGCGAAAATGGCCCGTTTCATGATCTTGAGATATTTTGCGCCTTCGTCTTTGTATTTGCCGAGTTCGTGGGGTTCTCGACCAAATGCTTGAACAATGCGCATGCCCCCCAGGACTTCTGCGAGCATGGTACCGCTATAACCCAAAGAATCTTGACCCGCTCTGGCCTGTTTACGCAAATACTTCATGAACTGGCCCACAGGCAATGCGGTTAATGGAACCAAACAAAAAGCGATGGCGGCCAATTGAAAATCGAGGAAAAAACATTGTGCCACCAACCCCACCACCATGAGGCCGTTACGGACCAAATCGGCCAAGGCCTCCGTCACACTGGTTTCAACCTGAGTGACGTCCGCCGTGAACCGGCTCATGAGATCGCCGGTGGTATTGTCGTCAAAATACGCCGGGGCGAGTTTTAAGACTTTTGAAAAAAGCGCATTTCTTAAATCGACGATGACCGTTTGCCCTAAACTGCGCACCAAATAGTGCTGGCCCAAAAAAGCGACACCTTTCACCGTGGCCACGACCACCAAGATGCCCGGCACCCAGGTGGTCAAAGCTTCTTGGGGCATTTTTTCAAAGGTGTCGGCCATAAATGGGAACAACTTGGCAAAAGTCCCCAAGCCTTCTCGACCGCCAGTTATCATGGCGGCCACCAAAGGACCGCTCAAGAAAGCGTACATCATGGTGGTCATGCTCAACACCGCCATAAAAAAAACGGCCAAGAACAACTGAGACAAATAGGGCCGCACGAAGACGAGCAACCTTTTATAAATGGGCCAAACCAAGGCGTCCCCTTTAACTAAATCGTATTTTCCAGACCTTGGCCACTGCTTCCAAGACGATGTCTTTACTCATCTTTGAGTTACCAGCCACGCGTTCATAGAACACGATAGGAACTTCTTTGATGCGAAAGCCCTTTTGCGCGGCGCGGTAAGTTAATTCGATTTGGAAGGAATAACCCGTGCTCTCCACTGAATCTAAATCGATGGCTTCGAGAACTTCTCGACGAAAACACTTAAAACCACCGGTCAGGTCTTTAACCGACAACCCCAAAATGGTTCTTGCGTACAATGACCCGCCTTGCGAAATAAACTTGCGCAACTGGCTCCAATTTTCTGTGCCGCCCCCGGGAACGTACCGAGACCCCAACACCAAATCATGGTCTTGAGTGGCGCGCAAAAACTCTGGCACATAGCGAGGCTGGTGGGAGAAATCCGCATCCATTTCAAAAATGAACTCATAATGCCGTTCGAGGGCCCACTGAAATCCAGCCAAATAGGCTTTCCCCAGCCCTTGCTTTCCGGGTCGATGAAGCACATGGACCCTGGCATCCTCTGCGGCCAATAAATCGGCCACTGCCCCAGTGCCATCAGGGCTGTTGTCATCGATGATGAGGATGTCCACTGGCGCCACGTGAAGCAGTTCCTTCACAATGGACGGAATGTTTTCCCTTTCATTATAGGTGGGAATGCAAACCAGTGCTTCATTGATGATCGTTTGGTTACTCGCCATGTGGCTCTTCTCCTTGCGTGGAGGCTTGTCTAACATAGAATGGAAAGAATGTCCCCCCGGCAATGAGGTATCCCATGAGGACATCAGCCGGAAAATGTGCGCCGACCACGATCCTCGACACCCCCACAAGAAGAGCTAATGCTCCGAATAATATAGAGAAAAACGGGTTTGCGCGTATGAAAACCACCACGCAAAACGCCCATGCCGCGGTGGCGGTATGCCCCGACGGAAATGAACGACGCAACAATGTTTCCCCCAGGACCACGAATTCATCAGGCCCAAAGATCGCGGCGGGACGTGATCGGTCGAATCCAATTTTCATGAAAACCACCGCTGCAGACACCAAAGCGCTGTAAAGCAGCAATCCTTTCCAAGGTATGGAAACATTATAAATGCGCCGGTTTGCCACCATGAGCAAGATGAGGACGGAGCCGCATACCCCAAAATGCCCCCACCAAGTGACGGTTTCAAAAAATACGCCCAGCAAGCCCGGACCCCAAGCGTTGGCCCATTGAAACAGGTCATGATCGAGCGCGACCAAGGCGTTCATGACCATTCCCTCTCAATGATATCTGCAACCTTTTGGGCCGCACCTTCACCCAACAGTTTTTCTTTGATTTCCGCACAAGCCACCATTTGGGCTTGGCGTTTTTGCGTGGGCGAGAGTAAATCTGAAACTTGCTCCAGCAAGGACTGATGGGTCAACTTACTTTGTAAAAGTTCGGGGACTGCAGCGCGATTTAATATAATGTTGACCGGTGAGACATGCTTGAGTCTGACCAGCAGATGGAACAACAGGGCCGTGAACAACCCCACACGGTAAATCACCACTTGAGGCACTTGCATGAGTGCCGTCTCTAAAGTTGCTGTGCCAGAAGCGACCACCGCCGCATCTGCCTTCTACAAGGATTTCAAAGTCCGCTCTTCCTCGATGGTCACATTCAACGATTCAAGGGGTTGAAAAAGTTGACGGTCGACAGAATTTGCTCGGGGCACAATAAAATCCAAAGGCAAAGACTTCGCTTTTAATGACTTCACCAAAGCCAGCAAAAATGGCAGCAAACGTTTAATCTCATGAGGACGGGACCCGGGAAGCAGCGCCAAAACTTTTCGGTCATCAGGAGCCAAGGTTTTTCGGTCCACTGCGAGGTCCGAGGTCTGCTCTGCCACGGGGTGCCCCACATACTCCACTTGCATTCCTCGCTCTTCGTACCAACTTTTTTCAAAAGGAAAGATGGTACAAACCGTACTCACATACTTCTTGAGTATTTTAAGCCGACTGGCACGAGAGGCCCAAAGCTTAGGCGGTATATAATAAACGATGGGCACTTTGGCCTTTTTAAGGGTTTTGAAAAGTCTGAAATTAAAATCTGGCGCATCCACGAGCAAGGCACATGTGTACTGATTTTCATCGATGGCTTTGACCACCTTCTTTCGCACCCTGAGGATTCTCGGCAAGGCCCATAACACCTCACTCAGCCCCATGACTGACAGTTCTTTCACGTGGGCAATCAAACGGGCTCCTGCTGCCTCTAGGTGCCCCCCGCCCAGAGCGTCTATTTCTATGCTTGGGTGCCGCGTTTTCAGCGTTCGTATGACATCTGCAGCATGTAAATCTCCGGAGGATTCCGCTGAAACCACCAGTAGTTTTTGCTTTTGGGATGACGATTGCCGCCCTGGGTCATTTTCAAGACTCATGGGCATAGAATAGGCGTTTCATGGCGGCTTGCAAGGGGTCTAATCCGCTGCCTGGACTGCCCCTTCCGCGAAAAAACGAATCTCGTAACGGCAAGGGTCGGCAGCGTTGGGGACGAACTGACAGCTGCTTGCGCCACCGATGAATTCTTCTTGGTCCCACACATAATAGACGGTTTTCCCAGGGTCTATAGCCATATTGGGCCGTGCCACGTTGCGCCCTGCGCCGTCCATGAGCAGTTGGGGCGCGTCAAAGGCAGCGGCCGTCACATCCAGGCTGGCAGTATAGACTTGTTTGTTTGAGAAATCCTCACCGTCGACCCATACCGTATAAATAACGCCTGTGCTTTGGTCCACCGTGATGGCCAAATCTTGGGCGATGGCCAAGTCGGTCGCATCTCCCAGCATTGTAATCGCTGAGAAGTACTGCCCATTGTCGCTGCCCGCGGGGTTGAAGGTCCGATGCATCGGCTTGATGGCGGTTCGCTCGTCATTCTTGGTGGCCCGCCAAATGATTTCCATGGCCTCACCAGACTCCGTCCCTTGAACCCCAGCCGCGAGCTGCGGATACCGATTGTTCAGATGGGTGATGGCATCGGAGACGAGATACAGGCGCGCGGCATCACTGGGAGCCGCTTCCATCTCAGGCACAAAATCGGTGCTCGCATTGTCTACATCCACCTGCAGGCGGATGAGTCTCAACAGGACGGAATCACATGAAAGCCCTTCCGCCTCTGGGGTGCCGACCGATAACACGTCTCTCGCCGTCAGATTCGTCTGCAAACAGTACTCATAGCCGCTTCCTGTCCCGCCTATCAGGGCTGCAGGACTCGCCGTTGAGGTGGTGACATAAGACCCCGGCATGTTATCTTGCCAGACCGCGTAAAGGGTGGTGCCTGTATCATTACCCACAATGTCCGGGTGGTCAGCAGTGCCCGCTCCGTTACTTAAATCACGACTCACAGACCAAGTTTCGGTGTTCGGGTTAAAATAGGCGTACTTGATAATGCTGCGGTCTAAGGCGAATGTACAGTTATCCGGATTATCGTAGGGGTCCATCAAGGGGTCTTCCGAGCACACCCCGGAGTTCACTTCCACCAATGTCCTTCGCCATACCAAATGCACGTTGTTTGATGCGTCAACAAACAAAGCGGGCGATTCATCATCTTTTTGTTCAGACTCACCCACTTCAACCACCGGCGTGCGCACCAGGGGAATGTCCTCGGTGTTGACTTCGGGACGGTCTGCGTTTTTCCTCAAAATGCGGTGATACAGATCTTTGTCGGTGCTGTCGAACCCATCTTCCACGCGATCCGTGGTAGAGGTCCAAACGAAATGGATGTCCCCATTCCCATCAATGGCCATATCCACGCTCTCTACCATCCCACCTTCAGCGCCTGTAACGCCATCAGAGATGATCATATCGTCGGACCAGCCAGACGCATCCCAACGGCGATAAAAGACATCGGAAGGGAAAGAGTTAGAAAAGTACGCAAATGGACAGTCATCCGCCCCCATACAATCATCGAGCCAAACAAAGTGGAGCACGCCAGCCTCATCCATCATGATTTTGGCGCTCTTCGCATGCAAGGCGTTGTCATCATTTTTGAGTTGCGTGCTATCGTCTGATAACATCAGGTCACTTTCGAGGTAAAGTAGCGTTAGCAACTCAGTGGATTGCACGTTGGCCCCATTGGCCACTCTCACCAAGAGGTCATAGGGCATCCCATTGATTGCGTCATCCAGCGCAACCTCGGCATTACAAGTGGCTGCATTGAGGTCTTCTCCACCACATTCGGCTTCCACGCACTCCGTCAAACTCGCGCCAGTGCATACCTCGACAAATGCAATGGTGCTGTCGAGCGCATCAACGTGGGCCTCTACCGTAAAAGTGGTCTCAGACACGACCTGGCCGTTAATGGGATTATGCATGGTGATTTCAGGACCTGCAATACTGGCAATTTCAAAATCGCTGGCGTCGCTGATGTTCCCGGCGATATCTTGCGAAAGGAAGACAAAATTATTGTCTCCGGACTGGAGGTCTATTTGCACGGAAAAGGACCGATTAGAGTTGTAGGCTTGCACCGGCATACAGGCCGGCTCGTCATTCAAACGCACACAGGCATTGGCGAACTGCTCTTTTTCACAGAGCAAGTTCAACTCTCTGACATCGGTTTGGGCGCACCAATCCGCGGATTCATCAGTGCAAACACCCTCTGCCACCACACAGGTAACCGGGCCAGGCGGTGTTTGGTCGAGCGTCACCGCCACGGCATCGGTCTCAGCGCTGTATTCGTCAGTGGCCTCATTTTCCACATGAAAGAAAAGTTCAAACCGGTCTTCGGAAGGCAAGTCGACCATGCAATGACACAGGGTGGTTGCGCTGAGTGCCGTGAGACAATAGTTGCCCGTACCAACGCAGTCGTTATCTTCCACACAAGCGTCGGCATAGTCGAGCGCACAGACGCCCTGCTCATAACTGGCGGGCAACAGCCCTGTGGCCGTGAGTGGGCAAAACAAAGAATCTTGTGGGCGCAAATAACAACTTTCCACCAACTCGGTTTCTATATCAGAATCGTACCTTATATAAAGTTTCTCACCCGCGCCTTTGGCCACGTCCAATGGAAATGGATTCAAGACCGAAGGCCAAGAAAAACTTTGCCCACCCACATATGACACCTGCGGGGGCAACAACCCTTCTTCTCCGACATAAGAGAGTTCGAGCGGCGCAGACAAGTTACCCGCATCGTCGAGGCAAGTCAGCGCCATGGCGTTTTCGCCAATTTCAACCGTGGCCGTAAATGACCAAGACGTTTGCCCATAAAAAGTAATGGTTTCCTCATTGATCACCAAATTCTCGCCATCAATGAACAGCTCGCAATCGGCCTCTTTGGACCCAAAAAACTGAACAGGTCCTTCGTCCATCCCTGGCGCAATGAACAGCTCGCCCAAATCGCAACCAGAACCCGCTCCATCCAAACATGCAGGGTATTCGATGAAGGGCGGTGTGGGAGCGGTCATATCGATGTCAACGGTCACCGCCGCGGCTGCGAGTGAGGATTCCCCACACGGGTTATCAGCGTCATAAAGCTCGGTTCGACCCGCCACAGAAAACCGATGGGTACCCTCTGTGCCAAAATCGTAATTCTTCACCCAAGAGGTTTCACCATCGAGGGCCACCAATTCCTCTTCAGTGCCATCTTCGTGAATGGCCACCACGTTGGTGCCTACCCCTTTACTGCCTTTAAGTTCGACCATTGCAGCTTTGGTGAGATGGTACCGGGCCCCAACGCCAAGCCCAGACGGAGAGGTAATGATGGGCGTTGTGACATTATTATTGCCCCCGGTCACACAGATATTTGTGGGCTCAGAGTTGTTTTCCAGATCATCTTCGAGGGTGAGACTGTAACAGTTCTCTCCCCTGAAAGCGTCAAAGGAGAATGTCCACGTTTCAGATTCATAGAAGCCATCGCTGCCCCTCACTTCACCATCAACTTTTAAGGAGGTATTCGCCGGTTTTGAACCCGTAATCACCATGGTTTTGTAACCATCTGCTTCATCGAGCAAGGCACAAGCGTCATAAGCGTCTGCTTGAGGCGCCGCGGGAGGGTCCCCAGTGCTGCCCTCAATGGTAAAGGTCTTGGCCGAAGTTATGTTCCCGTACTGATCTTCACAGGTGAGGCTGAATTCGTTCACACCCACCGCAACATCGACCGATGCGGTCCAAGCCACCTCGTTCCCATCAGCTTTCACCTCATCGTCAATTAAAACTTTTGCGCCTTTTTCCCGATCGCCAGACACATCAACCGCAACCGTCTCAACGTCTGGGCCGACCAAAACAACAGAAGGAACGTTCAAAGCGCGACAAAAAACGGGGGGCTGGCTGTCCAGATATATGCTGCTCTCACCGAAGACCACGGTGGAGCAAAAACCCTGTGATGTTTCCTGTAACAGGATAAATTCGTTATCTCCCTCGGCCAGCTCAACCTCAATGGACCAATCGGTGTTCTTGTTGATCTTAGAGGTGGGCCTGGGCTCATCCCAGGTGTTGAGCTGCAGCCACACGGCCGTGCCATCGATGCCTGTGTCTTTGGTCCCCGCAATGGTCACTTGTGTCTCATTGGTGGACAATGGGAAAAAATCTGCCACAGGGTCTTTGCAAGGCTCTGCTTGAGGCTCTTCTTGGGGACAAGCCGAAAGCACGGGCAGAAGGCCCAGGCAGAAACAAAACAGAAAATGTGGAGGTATTGTCAGATTATTGTTAGGCCGCCCGCATCTCAAGTCATTCACCCAATCTTCTTTCTATTGCCCTGTCCCGCCACTGAACACGCAGCTCATTTCATCACAACCGGTCCATGCTTGAAAGTTACTTGAGCCACAAATACTCGGTTCATCCGTGGGGTCGAAGGTGGATGTGGTAATGGCGGAAATATCCACCTTTTGACAACCACTGGGGTGCACGCCTTGAACCGGGCAACCCCAGAAAGTACTGGCTTCACTGAAAATACTGGTCCAGTTGTAACTGGTATTGCCTTGATACTCACTGGCATACTCAAGACATAGGTCGTAGGAGTTGTACAGACGATCGGTGGGGTTCACCGCGCCCAACATCTCATTGTAGAAATCCACGTACAAGCATTTTGCGTTCTGGAACAAATCTTCTGCTTCGTCCAGTTCACCCCGACCTAAATGATGCGCGATGCGGTGAAGCAAGCATTCCACAACCAAGTGTCTGGCGGGGATGTTCTGGGTGTTACCAGATTCATCCACATAGGTTTTTGGGTCGCCCGGCACACGCTCGCCGTAAGGTCCGCCCACAATGGCGTTTTCAAATTCGAGCGGGATGCCATCCCTTTGTTTGTAATAGGTCCCCACTTGCCCTTCATAGAAGCTGTAGTTCATCACCACGATCATGGTGTTCATCACACCCAAGCGCCATCTTCGGGTTTCGAATTGTTGCGGGTTCAGCAATTTCAGTTTTTCCAGAGCGGTAATACCGTTCATGTAAATACGAATCACGGCTTCAAGGTTACCGTAAAGGGTCAAGTTACTGCAGTTGGCCACTGTGGCCCCTGCCACACAACCGTTTTTATGGACACCAAAAGCGAAATCTCTGAGGTAGGCCAATACTTCATTCAATTGAACCGTGAGAGCCGGGAATGCGCCACTGGCGATGACCCGCTCCACTTGGGCTACAATGGAGCTGGCAATGCTGGCACCCATATCACCACCGTAGATCAGTCCGCCACGCTGTGCGTTACCAAAATAGGCTTCCTCACGCTTGCAAACGCCCGATTCGTTGGTGCCTTCGATGTAACAGTAACCACCAAGTAACCCGGCACAATCACCGTGAGAGGTACAGGTCAAACCATAGGACACTTCATCGCCGTTGTAGTTGGTTACAGTGGCCACTGCTTGGTCATACAAGTCCGCATAGATTCGGTTGCTGTACAGCGGGGCCAACTGCTCCAAGCTTTCTAGAGATTTATCCATGGAATCGGTGAGGGCCGTGTTTGAACCAGAAGACAGCTCGGTCTCCGCTTCACTGTATTTCTCGAACGCTGCAGCCAAGAACCGTGCGGGGTTCACCTTATCTCGGTCAACATCGAAATAGGGGCTTTCGGTGATGGCGTAAGCCACGGCACAATACCCGTTCGTCGCACCCGGCGGTGTGACGCAGTAATCACCATGCTGCCAAGTACAGTCCGCATCGGTGCTGCAGGTTCCGATCTGACAGAAGCCACTAGAGGCATCAGGATGTGGTTTGACACAAGCCCCTGCCAACGTGCTCTCACCGGATGCAAAACAGGTCGCATCATTATTACACGGCAACTTGAACGCACCATTGTCCAACATGGACCAAGTGGCAGGCGCCGCTTTGTAGTAGGCGTCAGCGATACGGCGTGTTTCGTACATAATGGCCTGCGGGATGTCCGTGGTGAGTTTCCAGACGTCTAGGTTCTGTTCATCTGCAACTTCAATTTGGTCCCAGGCAGCCCGCATGAGTCGCATGCCCTCGTCGGGTGCGTCTACGTACAAACTGGAGGCCCGCGACACGTTATCTAAAGCGTTATCTACGGCCGCCAATGCCCCACTGCTGCCTTCGCCACGGTTTTGATACCCTTGCAACCAGCCCATCCAAGCATTGATTTGCTCTGGCAAATCCACCACTTCGATGTAAAAATCGTTTTCAGCCACATTGCCAGCCATATCTAAGACCCTCACCTGTAGTTTGTGATGGCCGCGGCCCAAAGTCTCCAAGTCTAAACTCAACTTGCCGTTAAATGGGTCCTGGATACACGCCTCGGCCTTGTTCGGGCAAACCACCTCTCCCACGCAATCGCCATTCAAGGGGTTCGCACCCATGGGGCCGGTGAGGTAGAAAGGATCGGTATCACACTGTCCGTCGAGCAGCGTGGTCGTGGTGTCGGTGTCCACGTTGGTCCACACCAATTGGATGTTGTTGATGCCCGCGTTATGGACCGCGCCCTGGTCTGTGGCCGCGATATCGATGGGCAATGGTTTCCCGATGTAGAAATGGGGATAGGTGGTTTTGTCCATTGGGTTGGTGTCCAATTTCGCCGAACTCTTCGCGTTATCGGCTGGGTACCAGCGCTGAGTCAGCTCAAAGTTATGTGCAGGCGCGGTGTTATCGATACCGAAGCAAGCATAGTCGCCATTGGTCACCATGCCATTTGCGGAGAAACTGCTCATGCGGCCGAATGCTTTCAGCGTACCTGCCGTGGTATCGATGTCGGCAGTTAATGAAAGCGGACAATAAATGTTTTCTTTGTTAAACGTGGCGTGGAAACTCGCAGTGGCGTCATCTTTCTCGGACCAGAATGGCGCCATGCTCGCATCACCATCAGCCACTTTCCATTGAATCCCGTTGGTGCTGTAATTAGCATCGTTGTTCCAGTTATTTGCCGTCACCAAAGAAGCACCACAAGGTGATTCACCCAACTGCTGGCACACGTGGCTCTTCACGAAAGGCCGTGTTGCATCGCTGTTGCCCTGCATGAATACGGCATCTTCGGGACGCTTGCCAGTGTAGTCTGTCAGCAAGATAAGGTAACCCGAGTTATGAACTGCAACGTTGAGGGTCCGCGGGCAATCTTCCCCCGGATTCAGGTTGGTGCAATCTTCGCCTTTCGGGGTGGCCCCGTCATAGACTTGCCAGGTAATTTGACTGGTGAGGGCCACCGGTCCGGCGCCGTTGGTATTGTGGGGCAAGCACAGGGTCAGCCGCTTCTCGGCCTCTTCCGTGGCCGAAGAGAGGAAACCTGAAACTTTGGTTTTTGGATAGTCATGGTCCATCGTGATGGAGCTGTCCCCTGCCTCGCACAATCCCCGAATTTCAGGCTGTCGAATGCGGACCCAAGTACCTTGGCTGCCCAGGGTCATGGTGTTGGCATCGTAGTCCTTCACGTAATCTTGCGGGTTGTCCAAAACGTCTTGTGGCACACTGCACCGGCGCCCCAAGTCGTAATCCGTGCCATTGGCAGGGGCCGGGGTGGCGTTTAAAACTTCAATATTGTTGGGACCTAGATCGAGTGTAATGTTGGCATTGTCTACCACAGCAACCTTATAGGTGGTGCTAGAGGTCAGGCCGCCCAAATCTTGTGCCGTAACGGTTACTGGGGTCACACAGACGGAAGAACTGTCACAGGTGCCGCCAGCGCAATCCGTATCGGTCGCGCAAACTGCTCCGGAATTCGAGCAAGTCTTCCAATCAGATTCGCAGAGCATACCGGAAGGACAGGCCCCCGAAAAACCACCGCAAGTCTTGCTCAGTTCAAATTCTGCGGGCGCATTGTCGGTCCAAGTGGGTGATGGGTCGGCATCATCGGTGATGGTGGGCTCGTTGAGCGCCAAACGATCTTTGGGCGTCATGCCATCCAGCTTGGGCGAATCACAGGACAACTGAAGGTCGGGTGTCCCCGCGATGGTGGGTGGCGTGGTGTCAGTAATGCGTACCACTTGGATCTTCGTGGTTTGCTCACCGAAACGATTGACGGCGGTCCAAGTCACCTGATGGGTTCCCAGTGCAAAACCACCTGCGGGCGCATTGTGAGAAACAGTTGGGTTTGGATCTCGGCAATCAAAGATGCCTGGTTCTGTGAGGGTCACCGGCGTGAGGCTGGAGCCATTGGCCTGCGATACGATTTCGGGCAACGTCACATCGGAGTATCTTGGCCCGATGAAATCATGGGAGAGATAACCATAGTTGGCCCCGGAAATGGTTCCATAAACACTGTTACCCGTTTGGTGTTGTACTTGAGCGACCATGTCAGATATTTTCTGGAACATTTCATAACGAATAGCGCGCCAACCACCAGTGCCCAAGTCAACGGTTTTCACCACGGAGCCCGCTACCCCATTGGCACGTTCTGTCCAATCATTCACCAGGCGTTTTCCGTCCAGATAGAAGCGCTGTCCATCATTAGAGGTTACTTTGAAGTTGGTGTCCCCGGCCTGGGCTTGGTAGAGCCCGGACCATTTCACGGAGAAGTTTGTGGTGCTTTGGCCCAAAGCTGTCATGACATCAGCTGGCAAGCTGCCCTCGGTGAAATCGACAAAGGTGGTGTGCGTGGTCAGCCGCTTTGTTTCGAAGTTCGTCCCACTGTAGAACTTGGCGCGCAACTTGCCGGTGGTCAAATCGTCTGAAGATGGCGCACAGGCCATTTGGGCATCCTGTATTGTGGAATTGCCCGCAGAATCAGAAACCACGATTTGATAGTAAAATGTTCCGCTGGGAACCCCGGTCAGTAAAATACTGTGGCTGTATTCGGACAACTCATTCGTTCCGTCTGGCGTGAGTGAAGTAACATTGCTCGCAAAAGCCCCTGGGCCACCGCTCGAGGGCACGGTGCTCCCGTAATATACTTTCGCGGTCGTCTTTTCATTGGTGGTCACCTGCACCGTGGCGAACCCAGGCGCCAAATCAGAAACGAAGAAGTTGTCCACAACAGGCGGCGTGCTGTCCGAACCGTCGGGCATGGTCGCGAAATGTTCCGCGGGCACCACTTTTTTGGTTTCGCTGGCAGAGGAGAAGCTCAATCTGGCAAATGCCTCATCCAAGTTGTCGTAGAACTCGTAAACAAAGGGATACCAGTCGGCCCCAGTGGCCAGAGCGGTCACATCAAACGTGGCGCAAGCCTCATCCCCTGAGCAGTTGGGATCGGCGGTCATCCCGTTCGTCACCCAATCATCGATGACCAACTCACCATTAATCCACAACCGTTGACCGTCATTGGCGGAACCGTAAAATGTATAGACTTCGTTATAATCCAAAAGGATGTAGCCTTCCCAGCGGCCCGTGAAACTGTCGTTACCAACACCAGTGGCAAAGTCGCCCAGCTGGTTGCCATCGGCCATCAATGGGAAATCGATTTGTGCATCTTGCCTGGACAGCGCTGGCGTCTGACTGGAGAAGAAAAGGTTGTTGGAATGGTTTTGAACTTCGGGCGCGAGTAAGGCGCGGCGGTATAAGCGGACTTCGTCTACAACGCCCGTGAATCCATTTTCCAGGTTCACAGACCCGACGAAAAACTTAGCGCTGGTGGCATCGGAAATGGCACAAGCCTCTGCGCCCTGCTGTACGCCGTTGGCATACAGGCGCGCGGAGGTTCCATCGTAAGTCGCTACGATATGTGTCCATTGGTCTAACACTGGCGTATAGGTGGTGGTCACCTCAGTACAATGCGTTGGTGTCCAGGTCCCCACGTTCGGCATGGTGGTGGCTTGGCAAACGCCATCCCCTTCACAAGCTTCATCCGTGGTACAGGTTTGGCCCAAGTCGTTAGAACAAACGTTCGGTGTTGGGGTGTTTCGCATGGGTTGTTTCCAAACGAGGCGGCCCTTGTGGTCTAATGCGACCAAAGAGCCCCAGCCATTTTCGGTATGCAAACCGGCCAAATCAGTGTAGATGTCTGCACACTCGTCCCCATCGTTACATCCCGCCTCACTGAGGTTCACGGCTTCGGGCTTCACCCAGAATTCAATGGATATTTTGTTTACGTCGAAATCAACATAATCGTGTTCGAGTCGTGACCCCCCGCCCTGTAAGGCATAGCCACCCATGTATCTCCCCGCGTCTGCAGTGACGTTACCATAGGAAGTGGCCGTGTTGGCCGTGTTGCTGAAGTCATCGAAGTTACCATTCAATGGCCAGTACAGGATTTGGTCGCCGGTGGTTTCGGGATACACGATATCGCTGTAGTAAGTACCTGCGAGTCCTCCAGGTGTGAGGTTGTTGTAATTGTCCACGCGGACTTTATAAATGTCATTGGCGGGCTGCTGATTGCCCGAAGCGTCTGTACGCACTACGGTCCAATAGTAGTCCTGGTTTTTGACCAAGGCTTCCTGAACGGTCAACTCATAGCTGGGATCGGTCAAACCTTGAATATCGAGGACAAGCGTCCCTAAGGTTTCACCGCCATTGCCATCGCTGACTTTGGAATGGGCCATTTGCAGGTTGTAACTCACATCCAACGCTTTAATACCAAACGCTTCCGTCGGACCGATGGATTCGTGGTAAAGGCCTTCGCTGTACTTGTAGTTGTCTCGTGCTCGCACGCGCCAGAAATAGTTTTTGCCCCGCTGCAGATCATCTGAGAGTTCATATTTGGCATCGACCGCCGCATCCGTAACGGTAATTTCTACCGGGTCAAACACTTTGACATTGAAATCAGGGTCTTCAGCCAATTCGAAGACATAGGCCTTGATGCCGGAACTATCGAAAGACGGCGTCCAGGAGAAACTCGGACGCGGATTCAGCATGACATCCCCAGGTTTGGGATAAATCTGAACTGGGATGCTCGGTGCGAAATCGTCATCCAGTTTGAAGGCCAAGCAAGTGTTGTCCTGGCACATGTTGTCAGCGCCTGTGGAGGTTTGCGAGTTGCCCGCTTCATCTTTGGCGGTCACCATCCAGTAGTAGCGCTCGTCTGGATTGTAGATGTTAATCTCATCCAAAGGCATGGAGTCTGGGATGGTATGGGTCGTCACATTGATATTGTCTCGGTGGTAGACGGCGTCTGAGCCAGCGAAAGAAGGCGTGGAGGTGGAATGCGCAGAGCCGATGGCAAAATCATAACGAATGGTTTTGGAGCGAACCCTAAAAGTATACGTCTCGGAAGTGGTCGCATTGCCGAAGTTGTCTGCGGAAATCACGCGCCAGTAATAAAGTGTTCCAGGGTTGAACAAGATGTCCCCTGAACCCGTTTGATATCCAGGATTGGCCAAGCCCGTGGCAAGCGTGGTGGTCCCAGAGCTAAAGTCTTGGGTGGTGCTCACCTGTAACTGGTAAGAAATGGGCAAACTGTGATCAGCGCCGGGTGTCCAAACAAAACCCACGCGCCTCTTGATGAGGTCTTCGCCCACACGGGGGTAGACAGCCACGGACGGGGTAGGCCCGAACTCATCCGTGAGACTAAAGACCCTGCACCCAGGCGGTCCGTCAGCGATCGCACTGCCTTGCGTTTCATTGCCCGCAATGTCCTTCACCGTCACACACCATTGGTAATCGCCCGGTCCGGGCAAAGGTCGCGAACTGTCCGTGACATGGCTGATCTGTCCATCAACCGGATTGAAATACCCTGAGCGCTCGTACCAAGGGTTACCGGAAGCCACCACACCATTATCATCGATGAGCCGGACGGTGACCGTGTAACGGTTCGCACTTGCAACCCGAACCTTAAACCGGTGGGGCCCTTTATAGGTGACGTTCCCACTGCTGTCTCTGGCTCCCACGCGCCAATAGTAGTTGGTGTTGGCCGTAAAATTAAGCCCTGTCCCTAAGGCCTGCCCCACCGTTTCTTCTCCGAACTCTGGGGTCAGCGCCTCCCAACTGGAGGTGTAGACGGTGTTTGTCATCGCTTCATTCGTTGCGATCTCGTAGGAGTATTCCACCCCACCCGGGTCATAAACGGTGGTCCAGAGGAATCCTGCTGGGGGTTGTAAATACGATTGCCCGTGTCTGGGATATATCAAGGTCAGAGGTTTGCCCTCAACACTCGCGATAGGCCCGTAGTTGTCCGCCATGGTCACCCACCATGGACCCACTGTGGTGGTGTTCCCTGCAACGTCGTAAGCATCCACGTACCAGCGGAAGGTTTGGGAATCTTGTAGTAGGTCGTTATCGGTGAGTTGATAACGGGTGGTCCCCACGGATGTTTCGTGAAACGCGGACCCGGCCGTATCGACCAAACGAACTTTGTAGTTGACGGACTTTCTTTTGATTCTAAAGGCCCTTTGCGGCGTTGTTGCTATGAATCCGTTTTGGTCCTTGACGTTGACTTTCCACAGATATTGTAAATTGGTGTGGAGCGGACCCACGTACAAGCTACGCACATCAAACCCGAGTACCGTCCCTTCATTGAAAGCATCGCTTTTGCTGAAATCGTTGACTGTTTTCCAGGTGGAGGATTGTTCAACGCAATGTTCTGCAATGGCATTACAGTTGCCTTCGACCACCACTTGATACAGAACATCACCTGCTTGATCTGTGGAAGCACTTAAATCATAGGTTTTGGTAAATAAGAGGGTCGGTGTCACATCTGCCACAGAGGCGTTGTGCGCAGGATAAACCTGTTCGGGTACCACTGGCGGATAAACATCCTCCAAGTGAAAGCTGTACTCTGCTGAAACGCGCTCGTTGCCCGCTGGGTCTTTGGCAGTCACTTTCCAAAAGTAATCGCGGTTGTCAGCAACCAACACACTGCCTTCTTGCTCAGTGAGTGTTCGAGTGGTGGATGTGATTTTATCGATGGACATGATCGGGCCGCCTGCGCCACGAATGGCCAACTTGTATTCAATGCGGCCATCGATTCTAAACCGAATCGCGGGGCCATAAGAGCTATAGGCTGGCTTAGTCACGTCTCCGTTACCGTCGACCACCGGCTGATCAGTCGCCTTGACCCGCGCATAATACCATTTGTTTTTGGTGAGTGCCGCTACGGTTGGATTAAAAGTGTAAAATGCGTCCTGGCCATTGTTGGTGGTGACCAAATCCGTTTCGCCGTTGAAGCGCACCAATGTGTTAAAATACTCATTCTCGGAAATTTGCAATGCGTACTCAACCGGACCGTTGGTATCGCTGGTTTGCGTCCAGGTAAATGGGGTGGCCTGGTTGATGAGTCTTGCGTTGTTATAGGGATAGGTGATGGTCGATACGACCGGAGGAAAGGTATCAGACAGTGCTAAGGTGAAGTAATCGGTTGCAGGTGCGGGCGTTGGATTGTTCCAAGTTTCATTACCGGCCGGGTCAGTGACCTTAACGCGCCAATGATAAGTTTTCCCGCCATCTTCAAGAACCGCCGAAGAGAAAGTTCTTGAGACCTCTGTCTTATTTTCACCCACCCTGATGCCCTCTGAGGCGATCATTGGGTCGGCGAAGGTTGTTTCGTCACTCAAGTAGAAGCTGTACTCAAGAGTGGCGTCGGATACGACAAACTTACTGTACGTCCCCCATGCGTGGTTGGGCGAAGGGGTATTGTTATCGCTGTATCGAATGCGCCAACGATAATGCGCACCCAATCCCAAAGTCATGCTTTCGTCTGACAAACAGACCATAGGATTGTTTTCGGCGAGGCCAGATTTGGAAAGAACCGTTCCGTATTGGAGCGGATTGACCTTGGTTCTTTTTTGAAGTTCGAAAGTATAAGATACACCATTGTGATCGGTGGCTTGCTCCCAGGCAAAGCACGGCTCCCGGTTCACGATGGTTTCATTGTGCCTTGGGAACAATGCAGCGGTGGCCTCCGGCGCGTAGGTATCCTCAAGTGCCATAATGAAAGGCGAATTCGCAAAGGTCTCGTTTCCGGCCCTGTCCGTTGCCTTCATGGTCCAGACATACTCTTTGCCAGACGGCCCGGAATCCAGCGCGAAGGCGGAAGGCAATCGATAAGAACGAGCGCTTGGGGACGAACCCACGATGAGTTGTCCTTGAAAATTCGAAACGATGGGGAGAGTGCCTGCCGCTGAAGTGGTATCGTTGCCCTCGTAGAGAACCAGGGCATAGCTGGGTCGGTTGTTTTGAGTGTGAAAAATTGAATACGGTTTTTGGCTGATGTTGCCCGAGGGATCTTGCGCCCAAACGCGCCAATAATAGGTTTCGCCAGGGTCTAAGGTAATGTTCGCTGCGCCAAAGTCATAGCCCATCCGTTCGTAGACGGTAGGTGGAATAGGCCCCACATCAACGATGGGGTTTGAAAAGTTAGACTGACGGCTCACTTGCACGTAGTAGCCGGATATCCCGGTGGAGTCAGTGGCGCGGGTCCAGACTAAAGTGGGTGAGGTGCTCAGGATTGTCTCATGATTTGGCGGATACGCCAGGTTCCCCATGATGGGTCCAAAGTTATCCTGCAGGTCTGTCTTCAACCAGCGGCACCCTGCCCCGGATGAACAAGCATTGCCGGAGTTATCAAAAGCGCCAGTGGCCTCTGTAGCGTTGCCCGCAAAGTCGGTTGCTGTGACGGTCCAATAATAAGCGGCGTTTTCGTCTAGGGCTTCCACGTTACCCAAGCTGTGCATGGTGTTACCCACCAGCGTTTTCTGAGACCAAAAATCGCCGTTTCCGTTATCGGTACCTACGCCACCTTTATAAAGCGACCAAGCGTAGGAAATATTAGTGTTTTTAACTTGGACGGTTTTGATGGGGCCCAGGGCTTCATTATTGGCGGTACCGGTGGTTCCATCATTTAAATCTCGAACGGAAAGGCGCGTATAAATGGTGCTGCCTTTTGCGAAAGAGACATTCTGCGGGGTGGCAAAGTTGGTATGGGGTGTCCATCCCGAGTCCGCAACGATATTGGCCATGTTGGCCTCGTTGGACAACTCCATTTTATACTCCACACCACTCGGGTCAGACACCAGCGACCAGATAAAAGTCGGCTGCTGATTGGCCGTGACCAGCAAAGGATAAGTCAGCTGTGGAACGGGCGGTGCGTAGAGGTCATGAGCCGTGAGATTCCAGGTTTGGCTGGAGTCCGCCGAATTGCCGGCCATATCGGTGGCAACGATTTTCCAGGTGTAAGACCGTCCCTCAACCAACGCATGCCGGTCCTCCAGCGTGTGTGACGGATCCTGGGCCGCCGCGAGCTTTCGAATTCCGGGGACCGAAGTCACCATATCGCCGTCAGCCATCAGTTGAAGTTCGTAACTGGGGCTGGTGTCGATCACCTGAACCCTTTTACTGGACCATTCCGACACACAAGGGGATGCCCCTCGACAACTTGCCAAGTCGTTTTGGGCTGAAACCCGCCAGAAATAAACATTGCCTGGCGATAGAGTACTCGGGGGTATGCTAACGTAGTGGTTCTCGCCCACGGCTTGAGCGGCTGGGATGTCTAATGACTCCCACACCACATTCCCAAAGTTCGCATCGCTGGACACTTGCACGTCAAAGAGCAACGCATCTGAGGAACTCTGCCAAATCAAAGTTGGGGCTGCATTCGCAATGGCAACACCAGGGAAAACCATTTTGGTGATAATGGCAGGGTCATACCGGGTCACATCTATGGTAAAAGGTGCACTGGTGGTGGCATTACCAGCCGGGTCTTTGGCCGTCACCGTCCATTGATAAGTGCCTTGGGTGAGTCCATCGTGCAACTCCATTTCGTGACATCCCTGCCCCGCGGCACAAGTCTCTACGTTTTGAACGGCGGGGTCGGCAGCATAGGCAACACTGCCATTGGCCGCATCGAGCACTCGAACGGAATAAGAGGTCTCGGGCGCCACATATTTCCAATCGTACACGTCGGAAGAGGTACTGTTTCCATTGCTGTCGGTGGCGGTTATTTGAACGTAATAAACTGCACCGTCGGTATAAAAATCCGTTTCCACTTGATGGCCCAAGCCTGCGAGTGCCGCTTTTTCGTACACCACATTGGTCATGTCCTGACTGCCACTCAGTGTAAGTTTGTAGGAAAGTGTCTTTTTATTCGGTCCGCCAGCATCACTCCATAGGAACCAAGGCCGTTGGCCGGTGGTGGAATTATGAGCGATGGACACCCGCGAACCACGTGACATAGCGGGATAGGTCAATACTGGCTTGGCGGGTTTGTAAACATCACTGCTTGTCCCAACATCATTCAAAATGAATGAATAGGGCTCGTTGGTGG